>JAWKIE010000015.1:0-92205 GCA_041394485.1 Microthrixaceae bacterium | reverse complement strand
GCCGCGTTCACGCCATGGAAACCTGCTCGCCGTCGCCAAACACCAGCACCGGCTCATGATCGCCGCGTTGATCCGCACCATCTTCGCTCAACCCGACCCCGACGGCGCCCGAGCCCAACTCCGGGCAGTCGTCGACCAGCTCGAGCCGGTCGCACCAGAGGTCGCCGCCAAGCTCGAAGCCGCCGAAGGCGACCTTCTCGCCTACACCGCGTTCCCTCAAGCCCACTGGACCAAGATCTGGTCGAACAACCCCATCGAGCGACTCAACCGGGAACTGAAACGACGCACCGACGTCGTCCAGATCTTCCCCAACGCCGAATCCGTTATCCGGCTCGTCGGCGCGCTCCTCGTCGAGGTCAACGACGAAATGATCTCCTCCGGACGGCGCTACATCGCCGCCGGATCCCTCACCGACGTCACCACCAACCAGAAGGAATCGATAGCCTCACTCCCAGCAGCACCCCGAACCTGAACACACCGGAGATCGCACACCGAACTACACCACCAGACGGGACTCGATCCTGCCTTTTCGGTTGGTGAGGTCCTAGATGGCCATGGCGCCGCATCGTTGGAGCGCCAAGAATCGCTTGACCTCAGAGGTGTCGCCAAGCTGCTTCGTCTCGTAAACCGGAGCCGAGGACACCAGTCCGGTTGACGGTGAGACAGCTGGGATCACCCTCGAGGATCAGTGCTAGGCGGAGCCGGCGCATCCGAGAAGTGGTCGGTCCAACTACTTCCGTCCCACCACCGCCAGGCGTGAGTCCCCAGCGGGTCGGCGTGCCAGCCGATCGGGTTGGCACCTGGCTTCTCTGGAGTGCCCTCGGTGTGATCGGTCCATCGTTTGCCGTCCCACCATCGCCAGGTATTGGTTTCAAGGGGGTCAGGGTGCCAGCCGATCGAGTCCGCCGCGGCCAACTCATTGAGTTGAGGGCGCTGTTTGAAATACCAGTAGGCAGCAGCTGCTAACCCTGGAACGAGTGAAAACATGCCGATCTGCAGATGAAACCTCTGGACTTCGGTACAGCGGCCAAAGTCGCTACTCGGGAATAGCGGCGAGCCACAATCGGAACCTTCATAGACATCGGTGACGCTGACAGGCAGCAACAGTTGAGCCAATCCAAAGAAGACGAGCACTACCGCAACGACGAACCAGACATTTCTATTCAACCACTTGAGCCATCCCATGATCCCACTTACACCGCTCGTTGGCTGAAGAGTCGGCGACTTCGCTTGTGGGCCCTGTTCCTTCGAGGATTCGTCGGACTGGCTCGGCGGCGTGACTCGTTCCATGAAATCGAGGATACTGTGACCGGCCTTCATACCGAGAAGTCCAACGTTCATTCGCTCGCTGGGACATCGCAGGTTGGATCCGCGCGACACCCTCGCCGAGCTGGAGCGGGAGGGGTCGTCAGATCCTCTATCGGTTGGGTCGGCTTGTCATCAATTTGTCATCACGAGCGCCCGAAACTGCCCGATACCGGGAGACACGGAGCAGCACCCGATACGTCCGAATCCCTTGCAATTGCAGCACGAATGGCGTCTCAGCGGCACCGAGCGTCACGACCCCAGCGGGAGTTCAAGTCCCCCTCCGACACCAACAAGTGTTCGATCTAAGGGATCTGAGAGCAGTCTGCTGCGGGCCCCCCGGGGGCATCCGCAGCGGTGGATCACCGGCCGATGAGTACGTCGCGAAGCTGGTTGAGCGTAGGGGAGCTGGCGGGTCCGTTGGGGGTCTGGTACACCCGGTACGACACCCCGACGGGAGTGTCGGCGTCTGCCTTCATGCCTTGCTCCCGATGGTGTCATTCGGGCGGATGAGGATCTTGACCTCGGTCGGGTCGTTGGCCAGGTCGTCGAACGCGTCGGCAGCCTCCTCGAGCGGGCGTTCGCTGGTGATGAACGCCCCGAAACGCTCGGGCTGGTGCTGGAGGTGGCTCATGGCGGTGGCGAAGTCGGCCGGTCGGTAGGCGAAGCTTGTGGTCACCGTGACCTCGGCGGTGGTGAGAGGCAGTGGGTTCACCTCGACCGGTTCGTGGCACGCGCCGGCCAAGACGACGCGGCTGTGCGGTGGCGCCTCGGCCAGGATTGATTGGACCACGGCGGGACGGCCGACGCACTCGAAGACGGTGGCGATCGGGGGCTCACTGGTGAGGAGAGGTGAGATGGTCGACGTTTCATGACCAACCTTGGCCAGGAGATCCGAAAGCGTCGTGCCGGGTTCGTGGGCTACGTCTGCGCCCATGCGCAGCGCGGCGGCACGGCGTTCAGATGATGGCTCGACAGCGATCAGCGGGTGGCGGTCCGCGGCTGCGGCCACTGCGATGATGCCGAGTCCGATTGGTCCTGCGCCGACGACGACGATGGGGCCGGCCCCAGCGCCGCGCTCGTAGGCGCGGACGGCCACTGCGATGGGCTCGGTGAGTGCACCGAGTCGAGTGTCGACGCCGTCTGGCAGGCGGAACGTGCGTGCGGCGTCCGCCACGACGAGTTCGGCAAGGCCACCGCTGTGTGAGGGTGACAGGCCGATTGTCTCCGGGGCTGCCTCCCCGTGCGTGAACGGGATGGCCGTGACCAGGTCGCCGACACTAAGGCCAGCGTTTCCACTTGTGTCGGTGTCGGGCCCAATCGCGACGACCTCGCCGGCGAACTCGTGGCCGGGCACGATCGACACCGGAGGGGCTTCGGGATCCAACTCGGCGAGGCCTCGCAGCATGTCGCGGGCATGTAGGTCGCTGCCGCAAATTCCGCTGTAGTGCGGCGCAAGGAGGACCTGCCCGGGGTCGAGTTGCGGCTCGTCGATCTCCTCGACGGTGATTTCTCCGGCTTGCATCACCACTGCGCGCACGATCGCTCCTCCATGTTCGTCATTGACGTGAGACTCAAGTATCACTATCCTTGTTCTGAGAGTCAAGTCTCACAACCTGGATTGAGCGAACAAGGGGAGTCTCGATGGTTGGCGAAACGATGAACGGCGGCGAGCTGGCGGCCTGGGCACTACGCGAGGCTGGGGTTGAGGTCGTGTTCGCCCTCCACGGCGGCCATCTCGACTCCTTCTTGACCGGTTGCCGGCGGTTCGGGATCGACCTGGTCGATTGCCGCCACGAGGCTGCAGCGGTGAATGCCGCCGACGGCTACGCACGCACCACCGGAAGGATCGGCGTCGCCGCCGTCACGGCAGGGCCCGGCCTGTTCAACGCCGTTGCCGGCATCTCCAACGCCGCGGCCGACTCGGTCGGGATCATGGTGGTGACGAGCTCTCCTCCTCTCGGCGAGTCCGAGACCGGCGAGATGCAGGGCCGGCTCGACCAGTTGGGTGTCGTCGAGCCGATCACGAAGTGGGTGCAGCGGGCCTACGCGCCGGCCCGAGTCCCCGATCTCGTGGGGCTCGCAGTGCGGCACGCCACCGGTGGCGTGCCCGGACCCGTCGTCCTCGACATACCGATCGATGTCGCGTTCACACCGGTCGCCCCCGAGCGGGTGCCACCCTTTGGAGCGCCGAGCAGCGCCGCTCGACCGGTGCCGTCACCGGCGAGCGTCGAGGTCGCGGCCGAGTTGTTCAACCAGGCAGAACGCCCGGCGGTCATCGTCGGCGACGGCAGCCTCGCCGTCGACATTGAAGCCGCCCTCGAGCGGTTCGTCACGGCCACCGGCACACCGGCGTTCTCCACCACGCTCACCCGAGGAATGCTGCCGGGCGGCCATCCGCTCAACGGTGGCGGGCTCACATCGCTCGGCGCGCTGCAGGCGCTGGGTGGCGAAACACCTGATGCCGTGATCCTGGTGGGCGCAGCCGGTGGGTTGCTCCTCGGCGGGCGTGACTTCACCTCGCTCGTCGGCGGAGCCAAGGTGATCCAGCTCCACCTCGATCCGGCCGAGATCGGTCGACTCGGTCCTGTCGACATCGGGGTACTCGGCGATCTGGCCGCCGGCCTCGACGCCCTCACCGAACGAGCAGTCGCCCGTGACCGGAGCGAGTGGGCCGCCCAGGCGGTTGGCATGAAGCGCGTCGCCGACGTGATGTACGAAGGTGCCGACATGGAACCGGACGGGATCCATCCGTACCGGGCCGCCAAAGAGATCGCATCACACATCCCTGCCGGCTCGATTCTGGTCCGTGACGGTGGCGAGGCGCCGGTCTGGATCGACTCGGCAACCGCGCACCTCGACCTCTACCAGAGCCTGGCGCTCGGCTACCAAGGGCACCTCGGCATCGGACAGGGCTACGCCATCGGCGCCCAGTACGCCCACCCCGATCGACGCGTCATCCAGGTCACCGGCGACGGCGCCATCGGATTCCACCTCCAGGAGTGGGACACGATGGTCCGCCACGACCTGCCCATCGTCACGATCGTGTTCAACAACGCCTGCTGGGGAATGTCCATCCACGGACAACACCTCGTCTACGGCCCAGAAGGTGACGTGATCTCCCGCCTCGCTCCCACGCGCTATGACCAGGTCGCCGAAGGACTCGGCGCCTTCGGTCAACACGTCACCACCACCGAAGAGCTGGCGCCGGCCATGATCCGAGCGCTCGACGCCGGCCGGCCCGCGGTCATCAACGCAACGATCGCCGCGAGCGTCGTGAACCCGATCACACCGCGCATGCTCGGCGATCTCAGCGCTGAGAACGAGATCGTCATCCCGTACTACGACAACATTCCGCTGTGACTTCCGCTCCCGAGCCCGCTGCGCCCATGTCGGTGCCGATCGATGGTCGCCGACTGCGCCGCGAGAACAATGCCCGACGCCTCTACGACGCGGCCACCCAACTGCTCGCCGAACGCGCCTACGACAACCTGAGCGTCGAAGAGATCTGCGAGCGCGCCGGGGTCGGCCGCGCCACGTTCTTCCGGATCTTCGAGACCAAGGCCGGACTGCTTCGAGAGTTCAACCGGCGCCTCACCGCAGATGCTGAGTCGCGCCTGGCCGCTATCGACGGCAGCGACGTTGCGGCGCAGCTCGACACCGTGCGTCGGGCGATCACCGACGCCTGGCGTGATGCAGGAGAAGGCCACGTCGGCATGGCCGTGGAGTACCGGCGCTTGACCCCATCGGGCGAGATGCACACAGCGCACCCCGAGCTGCTCGACCTCGTCACCGGCATCGTCAGCGACGCAATCGACCGCGGCGAACTCACGAACGCCATCCCACCCGGCCTTGCTGGCACTCTCGCCGTTGTTCACCTTTCGGCTGCGATCGCCCACTCGCTCGCAGGACAAGACGTCGACATCGACGAACTTTCCGAGGCCCTGCTCGACCAATGGCTCAAGGGAATGCAGCCATGACCGCTCGATCGTTCGAGGGCCACACAGCAGTCGTCCCGAGCTGAACTCCGCCGCAACGGCCGGCGCCGATCGTGACCGTCGGGTCAGACGCCTGACGACGTGCGGTCGACAGCCGATGGAGGCGTCGGGTGCTCGATTTCCATGAGGGTTCCCACGTCGTCGTTGCGGTGGTGCTGCCGGGTCGATGCTGACAGCATCAGGCTGAGCCAGTGGCGGGGATGGAACCCATCCGGCCGGCGCGGAAGTCAGCGTACGCTTCGTCGATCTCTGCTGGGGTGTTCATCACGAACGGGCCCCGACGCACCATCGGTTCGTCGATGGGCTCGCCGGTGAGCACGAGACAGTCGAACGCGTCGGTTGCGTCGGCGGACACGTCGAGCACGATGTCGCCGGTCGACCGATCGAGCACGGCGAGGTGGTGCGCTCCGAGCCGGTCGCCCTCGGCGCCGATCGACGCCGTTCCGGCGATGGCGTAGACCAGTGCGGTGTGGCCCTCGGCGGCGGGAATGTTCAGCTTCGTTCCGGGCAGCACGGTGACCCGTGCGTAGCCGATCGGTGTGTGCGTGTGAGCGGGGCCGGCGGCGCCGAGCATCTCGCCGGCGACCACCTCGGCGGCCCAACCCGCACCGCCCGTCGAAGCGATGTCGGACGCCCGAAGCGCCTGGTAATTCGGTGTGGTTCGCTTCATGGCGGCGGGAAGATTGACCCAGAGTTGTAGGCCGTGACCGACGCCTCCTTCGGTCTGGACCCGGGTGCTCGGCATCTCGGAGTGGACGATGCCGTCGCCGGCAGTCATCCACTGGACCTCACCCGAACCGATGACGCCGTGGTTGCCGGTCGAGTCGCGGTGTTCGACCTCGCCACTCACCACGTACGTCACCGTCTCGAACCCGCGATGCGGGTGTGGCGGGACGCCGACGGCCTTGCCCGGGGTGATCTCGCGTGGTCCCACGTCGTCGAGCAGCAGGAACGGGTCGAACCAATCGGCTGCCGTGCTGGGGAACGGACGGTTGGCCGTGAAACCACCTCCCTCCACGACGCTGGCCGCGGGAACGATTCGGGCGACCTTGCGAGCGGTGGTGTCGATGTCGGTTGCGTGGGCCACGATCTTCCTCAATGGTTGACTTGTCAAGTAGATGGTTGATGAGTCAAGTTACCCTGAGGGCGGCGGTTCCGCAACGAGAGCTCGTGGGGCAACGGTCACGTCCCATTTGGTTGTCGCATCAACTATCCCGGGGATATCTTGATGCATCAAGTAACACCGTGCATGACCCAGACAAGGAGCTCTGACGACGATGTCGCGACGGGGAAATCTCACCGCCGATCAACTCGGCGACGCGATGCCAGCCCACGCAGATCCGCTCGGATTCGACTCGGCCTCGTTCCGGGGCCTCGATCTGTTGCGTTTCACGTACACCACCGACGCCGAGACGGTCGCACAGATCCTGCCCGCCGAACTCGAGATCGACGACGAGCCGATCGCCAACTTCGTGTTCGCTTCGTATCGATTCAGCACCGCCGGAGCCTTTCGTGAGGTCGTGCAGTCCGTTCAGGTTCGGTTCGAAGGACAGCCGTTCTCGTACGTGCCGCACATCTTCGTGCCGAACGAGCGGGCAATGCTCGCCGGACGCGAGCGAGAAGGGCTGCCCAAGCTCACCGCGGCCATCGACTTCGACATCCACACACCGTCACCGGAGAGTCTGATCTCGGCTGAGTTACACCGACCAGCTCCGGTGCTGCTCGCCCAGGGAGTCTTCCAGCCCGCAGAGCTGGTCGCCACCGTGTCGCCGGAACACCCTCTGCCGCCGTCATCGCCGATGCTCGGCCTGCGAGTCTTCGGCGGAGCGGTCCCGGGCCGCCCGCCAGTGGTCCGCGAGCTCGTGCCGTCCCAGATGGAGTTCCGCACAGCCGAGGTATGGGGCGGCACCGGCTCGCTGACCCTCACTGGCGCCTCCGATCTCAGCCCGCTGCATCTCGTGCCGATCGTCGGCCCGGTCGATGCAATGCTGCTGCGCGATGTCGATGCAGTGCTGCACCGGGCGACCACGACCTATCCGATCTAGCAACACGCCACCACGACAACCGGAAGCCACCACACCCGACCGCAACACCACGAGGAGAACGTGAGATGTCAACCATCATCGCCGTCGAGCCGCTGCAACGACCTTGGCAGGCGCTCGACCCGTTCATCATCGCCGCCCACCACCCGGATGCCTACCCCGTCGCCAACGGCGAACTCGGGCCGAGAGCCGACCTCTCCCAGCGAACGAGCGGCAACGACTTCACGTCGACCGACGGCTGGAACATGTACTTCGGACAGGACGTCCCCGGCTTTCCCCGGCACCCCCACCGCGGTTTCGAGACCGTCACCTTCGCCCGCCGCGGGTGGTGCGACCACGCTGACTCACTCGGAGCCACAGGCCGCTACGGACATGGCGACGTCCAGTGGATGACCGCCGGGAGCGGGATCAACCACTCCGAGATGTTCCCACTCCTCGACGACGCAGCACCGAACCCGCTCGACTTGTTCCAGATCTGGATCAACCTGCCGGCCCGGTCCAAGTTCGTCGATCCCGGCTACCAGATGCTCTGGCAGCGCGACATCCCTCTGGTCGACGAGGGCAACGGGTGCGTGGTCACGGTCATCGCAGGCGACTTCGGCGGGCACCAACCGCCGTCGCCTCCAACGGACTCGTGGGCGCACGCCGCCGGCAACGACGTCGCCATCTGGCACATCGAACTGCAGCCGGGCGCAACCTGCACGCTCCCACGAGCCCAGGCCACCAGCAATCGCATGCTCTACGCGTTCGACGGCGGCCCCCTCCAGGTCGACGGAACGCCCGTGTCCAACTCGACCGCGACGAGGTTGCGCCCCGATGGTGACACCCGGATCGTGGCCGGCGAGGGCCAGGCGGTGTCGTGCTTCGTTCTGCAGGGTCGACCGATCGGGGAACCGGTGGTGGTCGGCGGACCGTTCGTGATGAACTCCGACCAAGAGATCGCCGATGCGTACGCCGACTACCGCAGGACATCGTTCGGAGGGTGGCCCTTCGACGAGGCCGGCCCCACCCACGGCACCAGCCCCGTCTCCTTCGCTCGGCATCCTGACGGTCGTCTCGAAACCATCGAGCGACGGTCGGCGCTCACCGGCCGGCCGAACTGACCCGGAGTCGGAGATCAGCGGCGCGATGGGAGGAAGGCGTCGTGGTCGCACAAGGTCGCGGCCAGCTTCGAGAGAGCCGTCGCCAGGTGTTTCGTGTCCTTCGACGAGAGGTGATCGAAGACGAGGCGTTGCACGTCTTCGGCGTGGAGCGGCGCCACCTTCTCCAGGAGTCGACGGCCCGCCTTCGTGAGGGTGGCGTTCTTGCCACGGCCGTCCGCGGGCGAGGGCGCGACCTCGACGATGCCCCGGTCGATCAACGTGCGCATCCGATGCGTCAGGCGACTCTGCGAGAGGTTCGCGGCGTCGGCGAGTTCCGAAAGCCGGAGTGTGTCGTCGGGAGCCGACGACAGCGCGACGAGGAGCCCGTAGTGTACCGCCAACAGATCGTGCTCCTTGAACGTCCGCTCGATCTCGGGAAGTCCCCGGTTGACGAACACGAGGAGCGCTTGCCACGCCTGTTGCTGGGTTTCGTCGAGCCATCTCACGTCCGTCACATTTCCCAGCATAGTGGTTGATGAGTCAAGCAACCTCCGGTAGGTTCACCTCAGGTACTTGATATGTCAACTAGAAAGCGAACAACGGGAGCAACACCATCGACGGCACAGCGGAAGACCCCGCCCGCGCCGTGCCGACGGGCCGAACCGCCATCGTCACCGGTGCCGGAAGCGCACACCGACATCGATCTTGGAGATGCATCAGGCCCTTCTCGGGGATTTCGAACCGTCGATAGCGGGCCGGTGGCGCACCGAGCCGGTCTGGATCGGGGGTGGTGATCTTGGTCCCCACGAGGCTCTGTTCGTCCCTCCGCACGATCGCCGTGTCGCCACTCTCGTTGACGACCTCGTTCGATTTGCAGACCGATCTGACATCCCCGTCCTCGTACAAACCGCCATCGCCCACGCCCACTTCGAGACGATCCATCCATTCCCCGACGGAAACGGGCGGACGGGGAGGGCGCTTGTCCACGCACAATTGAGGCACGCAGGTCTCACACGCACGGTCACCGTGCCGGTCTCCGCTGGGTTGCTGACCGACACCAACGCCTACTTTGAAGCCCTCACGGCTTACAGGGCCGGCGATGCCGCTCCAATCGTCGGCCAGTTCGTACGCGCTGCCTTCGCTGCCATCGACAACGGCGGTCGCTTGGTCGAGGAACTCAGGGAGATCCGAACCGAGTGGCAGGGTCGGATCGTGGCTCGAAGCGACGCAGTTGCGTGGCGGGTGCTCGCCCTCGTGCTGCGCCAGCCGGTACTCAATGCCGCAACGATTGCAGCACACCTCGAGATTGCCCCGCAGAACAAAGCATGAAGAAGCAGCTCCAAGACCTCGCCGCTGGCGTTCTACGCGAATACGCCGACGAAGCCGTCGCCAAGCAGATGGAGGCGATTGAGGGCCAACGCGTCCGATAGGAGCCGTTCGCATGCGAACCAGCGCACCCCGCAGCAACCGGCTCTTGATTAGCTGTCCAGATCGGTGGCGAATGCCAGAAGTTGTTGAAGTGGCCCGCGGTCATTCCGACCGCTGCGTTCGTTCGGAGGAGAAGAGTTGGCGCTTCCCGTTCTCGCGCCCAGCTGATGGCATCGATGTAGAGGTCGTCATCGAGCCACGCCATCGGCTGATGGTCAACGAATTCTTCGAGGCTCGGGAGCTTCCAGGTGTCGCCGTATCCGCGGTCGAACTCGATGACCGGGAGTTTGCCCCAGGCCGAGGACTGGAGACGTCGCTTCGTTCGCTGGCGGATTCGGTGGTCGCCAGATGCCGTTGTAGGGCGCTGTTTACCGCAGGGCGACGCCAGATACCGCCGTTGGGAGGTTTGTTCAAGTCCCCGTGACGCGCCCGACGGAAGCAACTGCATACCAGGTCGGCGTGTCCGGAGTGGACTCGCCGTGGGTCGCCGAGCTCGGATCGGCGACGATTCTTCACGACAGACGCATCGTAACTAAACGTATGGGTTAGTATTGCTGCGTGAGTGCGCAATCCGGGGGAGTCGTCGAGGCTCGAGGGCTGGCCGATTGGCTCCTGTCGCGCGGTCGGAGTTGGGTCACCACCGCTGACGCTGCCGAGCTGCTCGGCATCCCCGAGGCCCACGTCGCGCCGACTCTCGCCCGGTGGAGGCACCGCGGGCATCTGTTCTGTCCGACTAAGGGCCTCTACGTCATGGTCCCGTCGGAGTTTCGCTCGTGGCGGGCCGTTCCCGCGACGCACTTCATCGACGCGTTGATGAACCATCTTGGACACCCCTACTACGTAGCCCTGCTCTCGGCGGCCGAGGTGCACGGGTTCGCACATCAACGCCCTCAGCTCTTCCAGGTGATGACGCCGGCTCGACTGCGCGACCGCGAATTCGGCCGGGTGCGGATCCAATTCATCACCAACACGTCGATGGAGGCACGCGGCGTTGACGCCGTCAACACGCCGACGGGAACGATGCGGGTGTCGTCGGTCGAGACCACTGTGCTCGACTTGGTCGCTCACCCCAACCTGAGCGGTGGGCTCTCGAACGTGGCGACGATCCTCGGGGAGATGGTCGAAGAACAGCGGATCGATGTCGGCCGGCTCGCCGAAGCAGTTGCCACGTATCCCTCGTCGGTTGGACAGCGGTGCGGATGGTTGCTCGACCACGTGGCTGAAGTTGTAGACGTCAGGCTCGACACCTCACCGCTCGCCGAGTCACTCGACCAGCCGAGGGTGGTCCTGCTTGAGCCGAGCGGCGCTAAGCAAGGCGAACGCGACCGCCGCTGGCGAGTGACCGTCAACTCGATTCCAGAGCCAGACCTGTGATCTCACGTGCGGCGATCACCGAATGGAATCGGCTGGCGCCATGGCCCTCGGTCGACCAAGTCGAACAGGACTTGGTGTTGTCGAGGCTGATCACCGAGATCGCCAACGATCCAGTTCTCGGCGAGGAGCTGGTGTTCCGCGGGGGCACCTGCCTGCACAAGCTCGTCCTTCCCAAACCGTTCCGTTACAGCGAAGACCTCGACTACGTCCGCGTCTCGCACGGTCCGATCGGGCCGATCCTCGACGCGCTTCGTCGGATCGCAGGGCGCTTGGGGATGGACATGGCCACGGACGTTCGCTCGTTCCCGAAGGCGAAATTGCGGGCGCCCTTCGAATCAGGGTCCGGTCCGATGCGGGTCAAGGTCGAGGTCAACACGTACGAGACATCGCCGGCCCGCCCTCGACGCCGAGTCCCGTACCGGGTGGACTCGTCATGGTGGTCCGGGCAGGCCGACGTGCTGACCTTCCAGACCGAGGAGCTGGTGGCGACGAAGCTGCGCGCCATGTTCCAACGGAAGAAGGGACGGGACCTTTTCGATCTGTGGCTAGCACTCACGGTGCTGTCGCTCGATCCCGCCGAGATTGTCGCCTGCTTCGGCCCCTACCGCCCGGCGGGTTACACCTCGGAGCGAGCCATCGAAGGACTTGCGGAACACCTCGCAGACCCGCGGTTCCGAGCCGACCTGGCGGCGCTCGTCGGCGAAGCTTCCACTGGATACGACGTCGACTCGGCCGGTGCACTCGTCGCCGGCCGGCTACTCGCAATCGTCTGACCAATACGGACCTTCCCTGACCGGCTTCGACGCCGACGCAGGAGTTGTCCAACAGGCCCGGGGGATCAGGTGGATGAGTCTGCCGTTACGGTGGGGCACTCCACCGACGGGTGGTGATCTCAAGGCGGCAGCGGGCCGTGACTGCATCGCGAATCTCGTGTACGCGGCGGTCAGCATCTGCTCGACGAGCGAGAGCGACAACGCATGAAGAAGCAGCTCCACACTCCCACCCAAAAGGCAGCAACTTGACCGACGAACTCCTGGACTTCACGGGCCAGGTCGCACTGATCACCGGCGGCAGCCGGGGCCTCGGCCGCCAGATGGCCCTCGCCCTCGCCGCCCGAGGCGCCGACGTCGTCGTGACCAGTCGCAAGGTCGACGCATGCGTCGAGGTCGCCGGCGAGATCGAGGCGATGGGGCGCCAGGCCCTCCCGTACGGGTGCCACGTTGCGGACTGGGATCAGATCGACGGACTTGTCGAAGCGGCCTACGAGCGCTTCGGCAGGATCGACATCCTGATCAACAACGCCGGCATGTCGCCGCTGTACGACAAGATCAGCGATCTCTCCTCAGAGCTCTTCGACAAGGTGGTCGGGGTCAACCTCAAGGGGCCGTTCCGGTTGATGGCCGTCGTCGGCGAACGGATGGTCGCCGACGGTGGCGGCTCGATCATCAATGTCAGCAGCGTCGCTTCCGAGCGTCCCATGCCGGGGGCCGAACCGTACGGTGCCGCCAAGGCCGGACTGAACGCCCTCACCCGTTCCTTCGCGTTCGCGTTCGGCCCGGCGGTGCGGGTGAACTGCATCATCGCCGGGCCGTTCCTGACCGACATCTCGGATCACTGGAACATGGAGGCCTTCGAGAAGGACGCGAAGGTCAACCTGGCCCTGCAGCGGGGTGGCCAACCCGACGAGATCGTCGGGGCGGCGCTGTACCTCGCCAGCCGCACGAGCTCGTTCACCACCGGCACGCTCATGCGCGTCGACGGCGGCGGGCGATAGTCCACCGGGCGGGCCCGGGCGACGGCTGTTCGAGTGGACCAGCCCGACAAATCCAGCCTCGGCACGGACTTGTCGATGGGCTGACCGATACAGTGCCTTCGCCGGAGGGACGCGAGTAGAGGCTGGATGAGCGCTTTCGTACTGGTTCACGGGATCTGCCATGGGGCGTGGTGCTGGGACGCCACGGCCGAGGAGCTCCGTCGACGCGGGCACGACGTGATCGCTGTCGACCTTCCTCTGACCGGTCTCGACGCCGACGCAGGAGTTGTCCAGCAGGCGCTGGACCAGGTGGACGGGCCTGCCGTGCTGGTGGGGCATTCCTACGGCGGTCTGGTGATCTCAACGGCGGCGGGCCGTGACGACGTCGAGCACCTCGTGTACGTGGCGGCCGTCATGCTGGACGAGGGTGACGTGTTTGCCACACGGATGGCGGAGTTCCCCGACGCGCCCATAGCCGAGCTGGTGGAACTGACCGAGGATGGCTACCTCATCGTGAGGCCCGAGGCCGCCGTCGCGTGCTTCTACAACGAGTGTGAGGCGAGCGAAGCGAGAGAGGCGGCGGAGCGAATGCGTCCGACGGCCTTCGCATGCTTGGGGGCGGCGACCGCAGCCGAACCCTGGCGGACGATCCCTTCGACCTATGTGTTGTGCGAGCGTGATCTCGCGATCCATCCAGACCTGCAACATTGGATGTGTACCCGTGCCGGAACGGTCGTGGCGTTCGACACCGATCACTCTCCGTTCATGTCCACGCCTGACCCCTTCGTCGACGTGCTCGACGACGTCGCGAGCGGGCCGAGCGCGGGCCGGGGCGGATAGGGGTACGAGGCCCCACTGGTACGCACGCGACGCCGCGATCGTCGGCGCCGCACCTCGGGCGGGTTCAGACGAGCAGGTTCTTGATGGGCTGGTCGAGCAGGATGCGGCCGTAGTCGGCGTATCTCATTTCTCGGTCGAAGATGACGTGATTGGACCCGGTGGTGATGTCGCGCAGTGCCCGCTGGATCGGGCTCTCGAGGCGAGCCCCGCCGGCGCCGGTGACCGAGGAGATGTCCTGGACGGCGTCACGGCACATGAAAACCGCGTGCGCCATTCGCGACAACCACGCGCTTCGTGTCTCGAGTGACGCGCGGTTCCGCTGAGCCATCACCTCGGCGAGCACGTCACGGAACATGAGCTCGGCTGCCTCGATGGAGAGAGCGGCGCTCGCCACCACCGACGGCTTGCCGATGTTGCGCTCTGGTCCTCCGACCGCATCCTCACTCGCCGCGATCTTCGCCTTGGCCTGGGTCTGGTATTCCGCGAGCGCCATTTGGGCGGCGCCGAGCATTGGAAGACCTGCAGCGAAGCCGAGAACGGGGATGAGTGGGGTTTGGTAGAGGTCGCCCTCATGCAGTCGGCCTGACTCACCGGTGGCTCCGACCAGGTCGATCATCGAAACCACCCGGTCCTCGGGCACGAACACGTCGTCGATCGCGAAGTCCCAGGACCCGGTGCCGCACATCCCGAGGACATGCCAGGTATCGATCGCTTTGACCTCGTCACGGGGCAGCGCGAAGAACAGCGGCGCGACGGATCCGTCGTCGTCGTGCACCAGCGCACCGGCCAGGACCCAGTCGGCGTGGACGATACCGGTGCCCCATTGCCATCGACCGGCGAGGCGATAACCGCCCTCGACTCTGGTTGCGCCGCCTGCCCCGACGTTCAGCGCAGCCGGAGCGAGGACATGGTTCTTGTCGGCGTACAACTCCTGCTGGAATCGTTCACCGAAGCCGCAGAGCCAGAAGTTGTGTTCGATGTAGAAGGTCAGCAGCCATCCCATCGAGGCGTCCGCGCGAGAGAGGATGAGCGACACCTCGAAGAGCGTGTCGAGATCGGCCTCGTGGCCGCCGTGGACCCTCGGCGTCATGAGCGCGAACAGGCCGCTCAGCTTTGCGGCGTCGATCACTTCGTCGAGCGGTCGGCGGGCCCGTTCGCACTCGCGTGCGGTCTCACGTAGCAGGGGCGCCAGCTGCTCGGCGGCCTCGATCAGTTGGGCGGGTTCCATCGGGGAGTTGGCCATGAGCCCAGACCATAACAAAACTTCTGTTAGGGTGGGGTTCATGGCCAAGGACACCGTTGACAATGCACCTCGTGAGGATGCACCGCGGATTCTCTGGGTGGAGGGAAGCCCCAAGGGTGAACGGTCCCTGTCCACTGCGTGCGCAAACGCCTTCCTCGCAGGAGTCCGACACGACTCACCCGGTGCATCGGTCGAGCATCTCGACGTCTGGAGCGAGGACCTGCCCGAGTTCGGCGGGGATGCCGCGCACGCCAAGTTCGCCCCGCTGTTCGGCGAGGAGACGACCCCGGAACAGGATCGGATCTGGGCCGAGGTGCTGGGCGCGATCGAGCGGCTCCGATCGGCCGACCTCGTGGTCGTGTCCGCGCCCATGTGGAACTGGTCGATTCCCTATCGCCTGAAGCACTGGCTCGACATCGTGGTCCAACCGCTCATCTCGTTCACCGTGAACGACCAGGGTGAACACGTCGGAGTCATCGGCGTCGGCAAGCAGGCGCAGCTGATCCTCACCCGCAGCAGCGCGTACGACGGCCGCTCGCCCGAAATGGTCGACCACCAACAGTCCTATCTCGAGTACCTCTTCGGCGGAATGCTCGGCTATGCGCTCCACCCGTCGTTCGTGGTCGAGCCGACCACTCGGTGGACGGCGCCCGAACGCGAGGCGCTGCGGAACGACGCCGTCGCCGACGCAGAGGCCGCAGGACGACGGTTCTCGTTCACGGAGCGAGTGTGACCGTCGAGGCGCCCCAGGCTCCCCAGGCTCCCCAGGCGCCCCAAGTGCCCGAAGCACCTGAAGCGGCCGGCGGGAGGGACGTTTGGCTCAGGGCCGGGCAACAACTCCTGCGCCGAGGTGGGGTCGCCGCCGTGAAGATCAAGGCGCTCCAGGAGCAGACCGGCCTCACGACCGGCAGCTTCTACCACCACTTCGCGGGCATGAAGGAGTACCTCGACGAACTGGCCGCCTACTGGGGCCTCGACACGCCCGGACACATCGCAGGAGTCCAACAGACCGACGCCCGAACCCGCCTGGCCGAGTTTCTGGCGATCGCACCTCGCGAGGATCTCCAGCGCTTGGATCGGGCGATGCGCGACTGGGCCGGTTCGGATCGGCGGGCCGCCGACGCCGTGAAACGGGTGGACGAGGCCCTCCTCACGTTCTGCGCCGAGGTATTCGCCGACCTGGGCTACGACGAGGCGGACGCTCGCATCTGCGCCCACGCGGTGATCGCCACCGGCGTCGCCAGAGTCACCCCACCGTGGCCCGTCGACGAGACCCACATCGACCGGCTCCTGGACGTCTTGTTACGACAGGCGCCGCATCGCCCCTAGCAGGGCGGTCGGGGACGACAACCGAAGACCATCGGAGGCATACCCATGAGTAGCGAGAACCTGACCCGTCCGAGCGGTGAGCGATGGGCGGAGGAATACCAGGCAGCGCGCCTGCGGACCGTTGCGCTCCTCGACGGCATCTCCGAGGCGGACGAACAGAAGATCGTCCCGACGTGCCCTGCATGGAGCGTGCGCGACCTGTTGAGCCATGTCACCGGACTCGCCGAAGAGTTGGCCGCGGGGCGCGGCCCGGCCGGTGATCCCCAGGAGTGGGTCGACCAGATCGTGACGGATCGGGCCGACGTCAGCGTCGCCGACCAGCTCGAGCAGTACGCCACGACCGGGCCTGCGTTCGAGGCGCTGCTGCGCAATGTGCCCCAGCTCGGCCAGCTGGTCATCGACCTGGTGACCCACGAACACGACTTCGCGGGAGCGCTCGGCACACGGTCCGACCGGTCCTCATCGGGAATCGAGCTGGTGATGTGGGCCAAGACGGGTTTCGTCGAGAAGGACCTCGAAGCCAACGGCCTCCAAGCGATCCGGGTGATCGGCGGAGACCACACCTTCGACTACGGAACAGGCGAGGTGGAACTCGAGGTCCGCGGGGGGCTGTGGGAGATGTTCCGCCTCACCGGAGGGCGGCGCTCGATGGCCCAGCTCCTGGCCAGCGACCACGACGGCGACATCGAACGGTACGCACCCGGATTGGTCCACAACCCACTGGCCGAGACCGACATCGTCGAGTGACAGGGGCCCGGGTTCAGCGCCCGCCGCCGCGCATCCGCTCGGCCATGTCGGCGGGAAAGCCGTGGGGGAGCTGACGTTCGTGGACCAGTGAGTCGGTGCGTGTCCGCTCGGCGCGGTCGGCGAGCAGGCGCTTGACGATCCGATTGGTGCCGGAGGAGTTTCTGAGGATCTCGGCGACAAGTTCGTCGACGGCGGTGTCCAGATCGTCGTCGGCGACGCACCGGTCGACCAGCCCGATCTCGGCCGCCTCCGACCCGATGATGCGCCGGCTCGTGAACATGAGTTCCTTGGCCCTCGACCGCCCAACTCGTTCGGGAAGGCGGATCGACATGCCCCAGATGGGCACGAGGCCCCACTGGCCGTGGGTGTCGCCGAACTTGGCCGACTCGGACGCGACGAGGAGATCGCAGGCGAGCGCGAGTTCGAGTCCGCCGGTGTAGCAGTGGCCGTGGATCCGGGCGATCGTCGGCTGCGGGAGGTTTTCGAGGGCGTCGACCGTCTCCGGCTCGAAATGCTTCGACGGCGCAGCGTCGTGACTCGCGATGGCCTCGAGGTCGTGGCCGGCGCAGAACGCGCGTCCGGCACCGGTCAGAACGACGCATCCGATGGTCTCGTCATCGGCAATGGCGTCGAGATGGCGGCGCAGCTCGATGAAAACTGCCGGGTTCAGGGCATTGAGCTTGTCCGGGCGGTTGAGGGTGAGCGTTGCGAGACCGTCTCGGTCGGTTCGCAGGACGAGATCGCCGGTCATGGTCATGCCGTGACACTCGGTCGTGAGCCGGTGAGCATGCCGGTGACGCTGAGGTCGTCGATGCACTTGTGGAGGTACTTCTCGTCGAGGCTCGGAACGCCGGCGGGGAGGTGGGGGACGATCAGGGCTCGGTAACGTTCGCACAGGACGCCACGGTCGGCGGCTGGATTGGTGGGCCTCGCGTACGCGCCGAGCACATCGATCGCAGAGTGGGAGCGCTGTTCGCCGGCAAGCGTTTCGAGCTTGGCCGCGAAGGCGGCCAGCCAGTCCTGATAGTCGTCGATCCGTTGGAGTGCGACGCCTGCGGTCTCGGTCCAGTCCATGAAGGCATCGAGCGATGCGCCGTCGTCGTGGTGGTAGTTCGTCACGTTGACCGCGCGGTATCCGGGAGCGGTGGTCGGGTCGATGTCCGAGGCGGCCACGACCGACGCAGCCACCGTGTCGACCGGCATGCCCTGGTAGTGCCCCACCACGGGCGAGCCGTCGTCGTTGCGGGTGTGGAAGGTGCTGGGCGCGATGCCCGTCACGACGATGCTGTACAACAGCCGCGTGAACATGTCGCCGGTGTTGATCACACCGGGGATCTCCCGGTGGGGGAGCATCATGGGGCCCCGCAGCGTGGTGACGGTGAGACCGAGCTCGTTCGCAGCGTTGACGAGGAGGTGTTCGCACGCCCACTTGCTGGTCGCATACCCGGCGCCGTAGATGTCCTCGAGGTGGGGGACGGTGGGCTGCGGCAGAGCTGTCTCGAAGTCGTCGACGCCCGGTGCTTGGAGCATGGCGGTTCCCATGGTCGAGACGAAGTCGATGGGCTTGCGGGTTTGGGTGGCCGCGAGGCGGATCAGTTCGGCGGTGCCTGCAACGTTGGGTCCGAAGAGGTGCTTGTAGGCGAGCCGATGGTTGACGAGGGCACCGACATGGCAGATCCGGTGGACCTGCGACGCCAGTCGCTCGAAGGTGTCGGCGTCGAGCCCGAGGCCGGTTTGGCCGAGGTCGCCGGCGAGTACCTCGAGGTGGGATCCAGCGAGCTGGTCGAATCGGGCGAGGTACGCCGGCGAGGCGTCGGCGAAGGCGCTGCGGAGCCGCGCGGCCGCACCCTCGTCATCGTCGGCACGGACGATGCAGAGGACCTTGCCGCCCGCCGGCGCAACCCTCGTCATCCACTGCAAGCAGGTCTCCCGACCGAGAAATCCGTTGGCACCGGTGAGGAGCACGACCTCGGCGGGACTCGTGGCCTCGGGCAGCGACCGCGCCGAGTCGATCGTCGCCTGATCGAGGAACGTCGCGAGCGCGAGGTCGGCGGCGTGGAACTCCGACGGCTCGGTGCCGTGCACGCGGTCAAAAGTGGGGCGGTCGACGCCCGTGCGGGCGCTGTCGATGTCTCGCGCGATGCGAGCCAGGGTGCCCGTCGGGCCGAGGATGCCGTCGGCGGGCATGTCCACTCCGAAGATCTCCTCGATCGCCATCGAGAGTTCGACGGCGCCGAGCGAGTCGCCTCCGAGCTCGTGGTAGGTCTCGGCGGTGTCGAGTGACACGTGGTCGAGTCCGAGGTGGATCTTGACCAGTGTGGCGAGCTTGTCGATCGTCGGTGCGGTGTTGCTCGGGTCCTTGAGCGCCACGAGTTCGGCGTTCAGCTCCTCGTCGTGCGCCTGATAGATGGCTTCGAGGCGCTCGGCGTACTTCGCGTTCAGCGCCGGGCGAAGCCGCTTGCGGACGGCAGACAAGAGCCCGTTCTCCTGACTGAACGGTTCGGACTCGAGGATGAAGTCACGAGGGATCTCGAAGCTCTTGAGATCGTGTGCCGCACCGACCCGTGCCAGTTCGGCCCGGAGATGCGCGTCGATCGCTGCGTCGGTGGCCTCGGGACCGAGCTCGCCCTGCAGGATGTCGGAGTCGGGAACGATGACCGCGAGCAGGTAGGACCGGTGCGAGTTGCCGTACAGATACATCTGGTGGATCGCCGGACTCGCCCCCTCGAAGGTGGCGGCCAGCGGACCCACCGCCACGTACTCGGCCTGGGAGAGCTTGATGACGTCCTTGCGTCGATCGATGATCGCGATCGTGTCCGGTCCGATCAGCTCGACGATGTCGCCGGTCGCGATGTAGCCGTCGTCGGTGAGAAGGTCGGCAGTCGCCTCCGGATCCTTGTAGTACCCCTTGATCTGGGTGCGTGTCTTGTAGCAGAGCTCGCCGCGGGGGTTCGGCTTGTCGCTGCTGTAGTAGCCCAGTTCCGGGACGTCTCTCAGGTAGTAGTCCTCGACGCCCCGTCGATCGATCTTTCCGTCGATGGCGATCCCAGTACCGCCGGACTCGGTGTTGGAGTAGGCCTCGACGAGCAGGATCTGGAAGCACTCACGAATGAAGGTCTGCACCTCCTCCGACGTCGGAGCCGATCCGACCAGGCTCATGGTCAACCGGTCACCGAGGAACGTGGAACGCATCTCCGCCATGACTGCCTGCTCGGCGTCGCCTTGGTCGGCGCCGGCTCGGACGCGCTGGGCGACCTCGTTGAGGAAGTGCTGGTGGATGAGCTCGAAGACGCGAGGGAAGAAGGCGAGGAACGTTGGTCGAGCGATCCGGATGTCCTCGAACAGGGTGGACATGTCCGGTCGCAGGGTCATGTACGTCAACGAGCCCTTGCGGAGCTGGGCGGCGAGCCCGCCGAGGCCCATGCCGTGGTTGAAGGGTGCGAAGCCGACCGTGATCTGAGGCGCCTGGTCGTCTCCCTTCCAGAGGCTCGACCATCCGAAGGTCGTGATCATCGCCCCCTTCGGAACGCCCGTGGCCCCGGAGGAATGCATGATGATGCAGAGCTTCTCCGGCCCTTCGGGGTGCTCGGGCAGGAAGCTGAACTCGTGCCGAGCACCCCGCTCGACGACGTCGTCCAACGTCACCAGCCGGGTCTCGACGCCGCCGGTGCGCAGCGTCCGCTCAGCCTCGGCGAACGCCTCGACGTCTTCGGAGACTCGAGCGTCGTAGTCGAACGCGATGAGCGATCGCACGTTCCCGTGGGCAACACAACACTCGGCGGCCAACAGGAGGTCCGAGATCGTCGCGCCGATGGCTGCCGGGTTGGTGCGCTCGAAGATCTGACCCAAGTCGGCGCCTGCGGTCGAGCTGGCCAGCGGTACGAACACGGCCTGGGCGTAGATGGCGGCGAGGTGGAGCGTGGCGTAGTCCGCTCCCGCAAAGCCGATGACTGCGACGTTGTCGTCGGGAGCCACCGCGAGGTCGGGTTCGTGGCGCCACGCGCTGGCGATGTTGCGGCAACGCTCTTGGAGGTTCACGTAGGTGATCGCCTCGAACGCCGACCGGTAGGACCGGTGCGTTCTGCCCGTCTCGGTGTCGGTCTCGACGTCGTAGGCGCGTTCCGCGATCGCCTCGCGCTCGGCGTAGCCCTCGAGGATCGTGTCGATCATGTGCTCGAGGCCGTCGTCGAACGCGGTCGTCGCCGCAGCGGCCACTTGGGCATCGGGAAACATGCCGGCGATTTGTGCATCGCTGGCGGCCATCGCCATGAACCGCTCCATCGGATCGGCAATGCGCATCTCGTTGGTGTTCGGGTCGGTGCTCATTGGGTCGGTGCTCATCAGAAGGAGAAGGTCTGGCCAACGAGGGCCTCGGATTCGGTCCAGAGACGGTCGGCGCGGGTGCGGTCGATGGCATAGGACCTCACGCCCCGGCTCACCGCGTCGGAGTCGTCGACATCGGCCACCTGGCAGTCAGCCAGGTACACCCCACCGGTGTCGGCCAGGGCCGGAGAGGTCGCCGCCAGCACCGTCGTTGCCGCTCCCTGCGGCACCTCCTTGAACTCCTCGGTTCCGCCCCCGAGGATCTCCATGTCCTCGGGCACCATGTGCCGGGCCAACGGCGTCATGATCATGCCCGGGTGAACGGCGTAGGAGCGGACGCCCTTGTCCTTCAACCGAGCGTCGAGCCCGACGGAGAACAGGACGTTGGCGGTCTTGGAGCCGCCATAGGCACCCCACCGGTCGTAGTCACGAGACTCCCAGTTGGGATCGTCGAGGTCGAGGTCGGCGAGTCGGTGCCCGGACGAGGCCAGATTGACGACCCGACTCGGCGCGGCGGCGACCAACAGGGGAGCGAGGAGCCCGGTGAGGAGGAAGTGCCCGAGGTAATTGGTCCCGAACTGCGTCTCGAAACCCTGGGCCGTGCGGCCGAGCGGGCACACCATCACCCCGGCATTGTTCACGAGCACGTCGATCCGATCGAGCGTTGACAGCAGCTCCTTGGCGCAGGAGCGAACGCTCTCGAGATCCCCGAGTTCCAGCACGGTCGTGGTGATGGCACCGGGAAGGCCCATGTCCCGCAGTTGCGCCGCGGCATCATCGAGTTTCTCCTGAGATCGGCCCGTAATGGTCACGTCCGCGCCCCGACTGGCCAGCGCCCGGGCGGTCTCGAGCCCGAGTCCCGACGTCGCTCCCGTGACGACGACGGTTCGACCCGTCAGGTCGACGCCGTCGAGCACCTCATCTGTCGTGCTCTCGAATCCGAATCCAGTTGTCATCGCGGTCCCCCGTATGCGAATTCTCCCCGCCAAGATGCTATACGCCTAGCAAGTTTTGTCAACGGCGAGTAAAAGAGCGCTCGCCGACGGCCCCTGTGAGCTCAGCCAGTCTCGAGACCGGCTCGCACTCGAGCGACGATGGGTTCGCGGAGCGATGACAACGAACACAACTCCGGAGCGATGGTGGCTTCGAGGCCCAGGCCCCGGAGCTCGGCCAGGAGTGAGACTGCGACTGCGGTCGGATGCGCGTCGGCACGGATCGATCCATCATCGATTCCACGGCGGATCATCGCCTCGAGGGCGTCGATCGTTCGCCTGTCCCGCTTCGCGATCGTCGCTCGAAGGTCTCGGCCGGCCCCGGCAGCCTCCGACCAGATGATGAGGAACGCCTGACTGCGCGGATCGGATCGGTGCAGAATCCGCAGGTATTTGTCGGCGAACGCCACCAGCGCGTCGAGCCCGGTGAGGTGGTCGGACGCGGGAAGTGCGGACGCGAACTCACGTTGTGAGTGTCGGACCAGCTCCTCGACGAGGCGCGCCTTGGTGCCGAAGTGGTGATTGACGATGCCTCGGCTGAAACCCGCCCTCGTGCCGATCTGGGCCAGCGAGGTCCTCCCCACCCCCTGCTCTGCGATCAACTCCGCAGCGGACGCCAGCAGCTTGGCTTCAGCATCGGCGCGACGCTCCGTTTGGGTTCGACGCGACGACGAGGGTGCAGCCATATCTACCTATTGTCGCCGCTGTCTCGCCTGGTGCCAACGGAGGGTCCCGATTCAGAGGATGCGAAGGCAATCCAACCTCGACCGGAGCCGTCCGATGTCGCCCTCGTCGGTGGCGTACGGGCAGCAGGTGTGAAACCGGCAGCCGGACGATCGTTGAATCGGACTTGACCGGGCTACCTCGGACCTGGGCGGTCTGGCGTCCGAGGTTGGGTCAGCCCGTTCGTTGCCGGCCGACGCCGCCCCCGGTGTCGTCGACGTGCATCATGGCGTCGACCATCGCGCTGACGACGTCACTTCGGCGGGTGTCGGTGGTCGAACGGTCCTCGGTTTCATGCGGATCGCTGTTGAGATCGAAGAGTTGTTCGAATCCGAGGCTGTCCCGGGTGTATCGGAGGTCGTCGGTGATGAGGGTTCGCATCCGGGTCGGGTTGCCGAGCAGATCGGCGATCGCCGGGTCGAGGTCGTCTTCGATGAGGAGGTGATCCCGCACGGAGTCGGTCGCGGCATCGAGAAGCGGGGTGAGTGTTTCGCCCTGGATTCCGCGATAGGAGGCGACGCCGCAACGTTCGAGAATGGTGGGAGCGAGGTCGATGCTGGAGGCCAGCGCATTCGACCGTCCGGGCACGACCCCCGGTCCGGCGACGGTCAGGGGGACCCGGACCACGCCCTGGTAGTGGATGTTGCCCTTCACAATGAGGGAGTGGTCGCCCATGATGTCGCCGTGGTCCGAGGTGAAGACGACGATGGTGTCGTCAGCGACGCCGATCGATTCGAGGTGGGCGAGGACGCGACCGACCTCGTCGTCGATGAACTCGATCATTCCGTAGGTGGCGGCGATCGCCTCCTGGACGAGTCGCGGTTCGTCGGTCCCGAAGGGGAGCGGCCACAACGGTGCCTCTCGTCTGGCCCGGATCGCCCGGAGATGAGGGGGTGCGTCGAGGAGCGGGTCGCCGAAGGTGGGTGGGACCTCGATGTCGGCGGGGTCATGACGGTCGAACCACTCGCCGGGAGGGGTGAGGGGGTGGTGAGGATCGGGGAAGGCCATCCACGCCATCCAGGGTTTCGCCTGGGAGTGGGCGTCGTCGATGAAGGCGACGGTGCGCTCGCCGACGAAAGCGGTCGAGTGCAGTTCGGGCGCATAGGGCGGCCGGTAGATCTGCCACCAGTGCTCGGATCGGCGGTCACCGGGCGCCTCCGCGCTCATGGGAGGGACGACATCTTCGCGGCTCGCTCCCTTCGCGAGCGCCCAGCGGAGGTGGTGGCCGGCCATGCGGGCGCCGTGGTCGGTCGAGAACTCGACATGGTCGAAGCCGTAGTAGTCGTCCGGTGCTTCGGGCTCCGAGTCGCCGTCGTAGCGCTCGACGAACTCCCAGGAGTACACCTGGTCCGGGTAGCCGTCGGTGCGGGCATCGGCGCTGAGCGTTGGCACCGCCCATCGGTCGACCGAGAGCTGCAGGTGTGACTTGCCGATCAAGCCGGTCCGGTAGCCGGCATCTCGGAGCGATCGGACGAACGTGTTCGACCCCCACTCCAGCGCACGGTCGTTGAAGATCACGCCGTGGCTGCTCGGCATGCGTCCGGTGATCAGCGTCGACCGATTGGGGCTGCACACCGGGTTGGCCACGTAGGCGCGATCGAACACCCGGGAGCGGCCGGCAAGCCGGTCGAGGTTCGGTGTGCGGACGACCGCGTTCCCGGCGAACCCCAGGTGGTCGGCTCGCTGCTGGTCGGTGATGATCACCAAGACGTTCGGTTGCGGTCGGTGCTTCTCGTCGTCTGTCGCCATGTTCAGCTCAGCCTACGAACGCACGGCACCCCGGTGCGTCGGTTGTGTGGTGATGGGTTGCAGTTCGACGCCCGAGCTCCTCCCCGACGACGACGTTTTCACCGCCTGCATCGAGCGGTCGTTCGACGCGCTCCGCGAGGCCGCCGGAGTTGCTTAGGCGCGGCGTTCGAGCACGGAGCAGTAGTTGGCGACGCCCGATCCGCCCATGTTGAAGACGCAGCCGACCTCCGCGTCCGGCGTCTGCAACTCGCCCGCCTCGCCGGCGAGCTGCATGGCGGTCATCACGTGCATCGAGACGCCCGTCGCTCCGACCGGATGCCCCTTGGCCTTGAGGCCGCCGGACAGGTTGACGGGCAGTGCGCCGCCGGGGCGGACGGTGCCGTCGTCGAGCACGGAGGCGCCGTTGCCCTTGGGCGCGAGGCCCATGGCTTCGTAGACCAACAACTCGGCGATGGTGAAGCAGTCGTGGATCTCGGCGAAGTCGAGGTCGTGCACCGAGATGCCCGCCTGGTCGAACGCTGCCGCGAAGGAGCGCGCCGGGCCCTCGAAGTCGGTCAGCTTGCGTCGCGACATCGGCAGGATGTCCTGGACGTGGGCGGTGGAGCGGAAGCGGATCGCCCGGTCGTAGTTCTTGGCGACGTCGTCGGAAGCAATGACGACCGCCGCGGCGCCGTCGGAGATGAGCGAGCAGTCGGTCACCCGCAGCGGTTCGGCGACCATCGGGTTCTTGTCCGAGACCGTGTTGCAGAACTCAAAGCCGACGTCCTTGCGCATGTGCGCCAGTGGGTTCTTGGCGCCGTTGGCGTGGTTCTTCGCAGCGATGGCCGCCAGCGTCGAAGAATGGTCGCCGAACTCGGCGAAGTAGGCCTGCGCGTACTGGGCGAAGATCTGCGGGAACGACCGCCCGGCCTCTTCGGTCTGGTACGACGCCCCGCCGAGGGCGATGCCGACCTTCTCGGTGGAGTTGTTCGTCATCTTCTCGGCGCCGACGACGAGAGCGATCTCCGCCTCGCCGGCCTTGATGGCGTTGAGCGCGCTGTAGATCGCAGCCGATCCCGATGCGCATGCGTTCTCGACGCGTGTGGCCGGCTTCCAACGCAGCCCCTCATCGGCCTGGATCGTCAACGAGGCGGGGAAGCCGTC
This sequence comes from Microthrixaceae bacterium, assembly GCA_041394485.1. Lineage (GTDB taxonomy): Bacteria > Actinomycetota > Acidimicrobiia > Acidimicrobiales > Microtrichaceae > Microthrix. Next base: position 66,134 of record JAWKIE010000015.1, on the reverse strand, counting down.
AGGGACGAGCCCGCTGTTGAAGTGCCCGAGCCACATGGCGTCGACCTCGGTGGAGGAGATGCCGGCGTCGGCGATGGCACCGCGCGAGACGTCGATGATCATCTCCTCGAGGGTGTCGTCACGCCGGCCGAAGGGCAGGTGCGACCAGCCGATGATGCTCGGGTTCATCGATGCCCTCCTGAATCGCTGGTCATGGTCATAGTCATATCCTCACACTTGGGTCGTGAGCAGTGAGCAGGCCGGCGTCACTTCACCGCGATTGGATTGACCGGTGATCCGCACCCACCGGCGATGGGAAGTGCCTGCGCGGCGAGAAAGAAATCGTACTGGCCGTCGTTGGCGCAGTCGGCCGCAAGATCCTCGAGGAACCAGAGTTCGCCAAGCAGGAGGCCCATGTCGCGGATGGCGACCATGTGCAACGGTGACATGACTCCGGCGACCGGCGACAGGCCCTCGACCATCACATTGTCGGCCGCAACGGCCGCCACCTCGTGTTCCGCCAGCCACCTCACCGTGGTGAAGTGAAGCCCGGAGATGCAGGTGCTCTCAAAACCCGACCAATCATCGCCGTCGACCGCCGTCATGGCGCCGGTCCGCACGATGACGATGTCGCCGGCCTCGATCGTGACGCCCTGCGCGTCGGCGCAGGCATCGAGGTCCTCGGAGCGGATTGGATTCAGCGGGTCCCAGCACGCTTCACCGGCGTGTCGGGCCAGGTCGAGCAGCACCCCCCGCCCGACGAAACCGTCGTGCACCTGGTCGATCCCGTTGCGGCCGCTGCCCGCGGCGCTGACCTCGGTGGCGGGCACGCCGTTGTACATCTCGCCCGAGTAGTAGATGTGGCTCAGGGCGTCCCACTGGGTGGAGCCTTGGCACGACAGCACGACCATGTCGTCGGTGAAGTCGGCGTCGCCGCCCATGTCGAGCGGACCGGTGGTGTCTCCGGTCTGGGTCACCACGTGCAGGCAGTTGGTCCTGCCCATGGCTCCGGTCTGGGGGCCCACGCCCGTCTTCAGGGGCAGGGCGAGCGAGAACGTCCGTCCGCTGCGCATGGCGGTGGCAGCGGCAAGTCGTTGGTTGGGTCCCAGATGGTTGAGCGTGCCACGCTCGTCCTCGGGCCCCCAGCGGCCCCAGTTGGAGAGCTCCCGGCCCAGTGCGTACACGTCCTCGATCGTGTAGGTCTCGTCCGCTCGGGGCGGCGGTTCGGGTGGGCTCGTCATGTTCGTCTCCGTGAAGGGGTGTGGTGGGGGGCGGGCGATCGCAGGCCCGTCGCCCGCGACGCGGTCGCTGAAGTCGTAGATGGGCGCGGTCACCGTCATGTCGACTCCGCCTCGTCCATGACCGACTGGAAGACCGCTGCGAAGGCGTCGCCCAGCTGCGGAGAACGCGGGTCGGGGCCGCCGTCCTTGAACCATTCGAGACGGCGCGATCGAAATCGCCACGCACCGTCGGGGTCTCGCACGTACTGGTCGTGATAGCGGCCGCTTCCCCGGATGCGCCAGCCGTGCTGGTCCGACAGCTCGATCACCAGCAGGTCGACCGACCCGGTTCCCTGTTCGCCGTCGACCTCGATCACGGTGTTGAGCATGAGATGGCGTGTGCCGGCGAGCAGCGGTTGGTCGCCGGTGTGCTCCGCGGCGAGCGACATCAACCGGCGCAGCTTCTCCCGCGAGCGGATCGTCACGCCGTTGTCGGTGAACTCGGCGTCCTCGGTGAAGAGGTCCGCGTACGCGTCGGGTTGCCGGGGCCACTCGTCGACGGTCTGGCCGTAGCGTCCGATGAGGTTCGAGATGCGTTGGTGGTCGTTCACGAGGGTTCGCTCAGGGGCTCGGCGAGGGCTGAGCCCGAAGGTGCCGACCCATCTCGGCGACGGCGCGATCGAACGCCTCGAGCCCCTCGGGCAGGACGCCGCCCATGTTGCAGAACGCGTGCGGAAGTCCCTGCTCGACCCGAGACTCGACCGCCACGCCCGACCGTTCGAGCGTCTCCGCATAGTGCATCGCCTCGTCATGCAGCGGGTCGTACTCGGCGGCCAGCACCAGCGTGGCCGGGTGAGCGGGCGGGACCGGGTCGACCGCTGCGGGCGTCAGGCGCCAGTCGGTGTGCGTTGCCTCATCGGGCGCATACTCATGCCACATCCACTCCATCTGCTCACGAACCGGGGGCAGCAGCTCGCCGAGCGACCGCCAGGACGGAGTCGACATCCCGACGTCCAGCGCGGGTTCCAGGAGGAGCAGGAAGCTCGGGGCCTCGTCGTCACGTCGACTCAGCTCCAGTGCTGCTGCCGCCGCGAGACCACCACCCGAACTCTCACCGGCGAGCGCGATCCGACCGGGGTCGCCCCCGATGTCGTGTGCGTGGGCTCGGGCCCATCGAACGGCGGCGACGCAGTCCTCAAAGGCGGCCGGGAACACTGCTTCGGGGGCGAGCCGGTAGTCGACGTTGACGACCACGGCGCCCGTCTGATTGGCCATGCGGCGGCAGAGGTGATCGGAGTGTTCGAGGTCGCCGAGAATCCAGCCGCCCGCGTGGCAGTACACGACGATCGGCTGACCGGGCTCGTTGCCGGCGCGGTAGACGCGAACGCCAATCTCGGCGTCGGGTGCGCCAACGACGTGGTCCGTGGCGCTCCACACCTCTTCCCGCCCAGGCACGGTGATCCGGCTCGATGCGGCTTGTCGGGAGGCCTCGACGCCGACCCGGTTCATCGTCGGGGCCGAGCGGATCGCATCGAGGATCGCGGCGACGAGCGGCGTGGGTGCCGACAGGCCGAGCTGCTCGAAGTCGATCGGGGTGGCCTCACTCATGTTGGCGGGTCCAGTCGGATCACGGCGTTTCGCGGCAGCGTCACTCGCGAATGGACGACGGTGGCGGTGCGGTACTCGAGCACGGGGAGCGTCCTGAGCGCGTCGATGATGTGGGCGGAGCCCGGTGCCTGCTGCCAGGTGGGGGAGTCGAAGCCGACCGTTCCCGTTCCCGTCCATGCCTCGGAGACCGAAACGGTCGACAGCAGCTTGGTCGGGTAGTCGACATCGGCGCCGCCTTCGGGGTTCGGGATGTACTTCCAGCCGAGCGCCACCTGTTCGCGCTCGCCGCCGAGCTCGGACAGCACCGACGGGTCGAGCGGTTCGAGACCGTGGGCCTCGCCTCGCAACAGCCGGGTCCCGTACTCGCCGACCTCGAAGGCGGCGCGTCCCTCGTCTCGTTCGTGGTCGGGGATGTCGCCGACGATCTTGGCGTAGCCCTGAAGTTCGCGGCCGGCGATCACCGGCTTCGGGTCGGACTCCCAGATCACCAGGCTGTACGGCCCCACCACCTCGTCGCCGCCGTTCGACGACCGGAACCGAACGTTCACCTGGACGCGCACCACGTTGTACTGGCGGCCGCCGAGCCAATCGACGCCGCCGTTGTGGGAACTCGAGACGGTCACCACCGGTTCGCCCTCGACCTCGAAGAACCGGGGGAGGAACCGTTCGATCGCCGCCTGTTCGGTGAGGAACGGCACGGCGATGTTGCGCAGGTCCTCCATGACGGTGACCTCGGGGAGGAGGGACGGCCCGAAGACCACCGGCATGTCGTAGCGCTGCGTTGGGTCGAACTCGAAGGCCATGCGAGTCACGTCCCCTCGTCGGCTGCCTGATAGTCGACGTTGGCATCGAACACCCCGACGGCGAATGCAGGCCTGTCGTGGAGCTTGACTCTGATCTCGCCGTTGTCGCCGGCCAGCATCAGGTCGACCGCAACTTCGGCCATGTCCGCAGCAGTGATCAGCGGGATGCCCACCTCTCGGACGACGTCGGCGATCAGGCCCGTGTCGACCGTTGCCGGACAGAGCGCGTTGATGCGAAGGTTCCCTCGAACGCACTCCGCCGTGCTTCGGACGAGGTGAATGGCCGCGGCCTTGCTGGCGGCGTAGATCGCATCGGGTGCAGTTGGCACCAGCCCGGCCCGTGAGGCGGTGACCGTGATCGCGCCGCCTCGGTCCAGCATCAGCGGAATCAGATGCCGGAGGCCGTGGAAGACGCCGTCGATGTTGACCGCCATGACCCGGCGGTACGCCTCGAGCGGCGCTTCGTGGACCGCCAGGAAGGGCGCGTCGGGTGGCGCGGTCATCACACCCGAGTTCAGCAGCGCATAGTCGGGGACCGCGACCTCGTCGGCACACCGAGCGATCGCGCTGCCGAGGCTTGCGTCGTCGGAGACGTCCCCGTGGTAGAAGGTCCCGCCGACCTCGTCGGCCAGCGGACGGCCGGCTCGATCGTTGATGTCGACGATCACCACTCGGCGACCGGAGGACGCCAGCTGCCGAACGGCCTCGGCTCCGATGCCGGTGGCCCCGCCGACGACGAGTGCCGTCTCGGTGTGCACGGGCGCGTCGGTCATGGCTCGCTCCGGTCGTGGCCCTCGGCCACATGCGAGGGCACCTCCTCCGACCACACGCGTTTCCAGACGTCGATCGTTCGGTCGAGCGTCTCGACAAGGTCGGTCCCGCCCCCGCTCGCCGCCCAGGCGATCAGCGCCGAGTCGCGGACGTCGAGGCAGGAGGTCACGATGGCGCGAGCGACAACGAACCGGTCGGGATGGTCGGCGACGTGGGGGAGAATCGTGCGGGTCAGTTCGTTGCGCCACCGATTCTGGAAGGCGCCGCTGCGTTCGACGAAGTGCTTCGACCTCATGGAGCGTCGCATGCGAGCGACGTCGTCGGGATCGTTGACCATGTCGGTCATCTGGACGATCGACGAAGCGAGGATCGCATCAGCCGGTGCGAGGTCGTCGAGCAACAGCTTGGTGAGGGCGACGTTGTCCTCCATGGCTGCCGGGAGGTCGACGTAGATGGCATCGGCCTTCGTTTCGAAGTAGCGGAAGAAGGTGCGCACCGAGATGTCGGAGCGTTCGGCGATGGCCTCCACCGTGGTCTTGTCGAGGCCGCCACCCTCCTCCCCACCGTTCTCCTCGTACAGCTCGACGGCGGCGGCGAAGATGCGGCGGCGTTGCGCGTTTCTGCGGCGCTTCGCCGGACCCGGGGCGTCGGCTGCTCGGTGGTCGGCGATACGAGTCATCAGGTCACTCATCGAGGGACGCCCCCGTGAACTTTCACCTCGTGTGTCATGGGTGCCATCTTGACACGAGTGCCACCCTCGTGCAAGCTTCCTCCACCGCACTCGACGAAGGGGACACCGATGAAGGTCGGAGCGACGATCTGGTTTCAGAACATGGCCGACATGCAGGAGCGCGCGATGGAGGGCATCAAGGACCGGCCGATGCCGCGCTCGGACTTCGACTGCCTCCAGGACGAGTTCGCACTGTGCGACCTGGTTGAACCGCTCGGCTTCGACAAACTCTGGACGATCGAGCACCACTGCAGCCCGTACGGGATGACGGTCACGCCCGCCCAGATCTTCTCCTACATGGCCGGGCGCACCAGCCGGATCGGATTCGGCTCGATGGTGATGGTGCTTCCCTGGAACGACCCCATCCGACTCGCCGGTGAGATCTCGCTGCTCGACAACATGCTGGCCGGCCGCGAGTTGTCGATCGGGGTGGGCCGGGGCGCAGCGCCACAGGAGTTCGCCGCGTTCCGAAGCGACTACGCGGAGTCTCGCGAACGCATGCTCGAGGTCCTCGAGATCCTGCGTCTGGCGCTCAGCCGCGAGTTCTTCTCCTACGACGGGCACCACTACCAGATCCCCGAGACGTCGATCCGGCCGCAGCCCCACACCGCCGACCTCACCCGCAACATGTTGATGGCGTGGAGCAGTCCCGAGACCCGCGACCTGGCCGCCCAATCGGGCTGTGCGCCCCTGTTCAACAACTTCAGCAACTGGGACGGCGTCAAGACATCAACCGAGGAGTTCAACTCCGTTCGCCGGTCGCACGGTTGGGACGAGGTGGCCGGCACCGTCGCCGGGCCGATCTTCGTCTCACGCGACAAAGCGAAGGTCGAGCAGGCCCGCGAGTGGGTCAAGATGACCTACGACACCAGCATCTGGCACTACGGCCTCTTCAACCAGCCGTCCATTCGAGCCCTGCTCGAAGGGAAGGAGGGCGCCGAACTCGAAGCGACCGTCGAGGCCATCCGTTCCGCCTCGCTCAACGTCGGGGCGTTCGGGACACCCGAGGAGGTGCTCGAGACACTGCTCGGTGCCCAGGAGGCCACGGGGTTCGGCGAGTTGATCTGCCAGATGAGCTACGGAATGATGCCGCTCGACTGGGCAACGGACAGCATGACGCTGTTCTCCGAAGAGGTGCTCCCCACACTCAGGGCCGTCGAGACGAAGAACACCCACTCGACACCGTTCGCCCAGGTCGAGGAAAGCCGCCGCAAAGCGTCCGCCCACCTGCCCGCCACGGCGTAGCCGGCGATGATCGACTCCGTCATCCAGCACCAGTGATCACCAAGCAGGAGCAACCCATGAAGCGACTCGAAGGCAAGACCTTGATCATGACGGGGGGCGGAGGCTCCATCGGCTCTGCAGCCGCGCTGCGCTGTGCGCAGGAAGGCGCAAACCTCGTCCTGACCGACATCCGCGAAGACGAACTGAACCGTGCCGCTGACGCCGCCGGCGAAGCCGGCGCCGACGTCCTCGCGCTGGTCTCGGACTCGCGCAACGAGGATGCATGCGCAGAGCTGGCGGCGAAGACCGTCGAGAAGTTCGGCCGGATCGACATGGTCTGGGCCAACGCGGGTGAGGTCTGGGTGAAGGAGGCGCTGGAACAGGACAAGGCGTTCTGGACCGACTGCCTCGAGCTGGAACTGACCGGCCAGTGGCTCCCCATCCGAGCGGCGCTGCCGACGATGATCGAGCAGCAGTCAGGGTCGGTGCTCGTCAGCTCGTCGATGACGGCCAACGTCGGCATCAAGCACATCGCCGCCTACAGCGCGGCGAAAGGTGCCCTGCAGGCACTGATGAAGACCCTGGCCATCGAGCACGGCCGGGACAACATCCGTTTCAACAGCCTCGCCATCGGGTCGGTCGAAGGGCGACACATCATTGCGTCCAACGCGATGCGTCAGGGCATCACCTACGACGAGGCGGAACAGCTGGTCGAGTTGACGAAGGTCGTGCGCGACGAGATCTTCCCGCTGGGACGCATGGGCACTCCGGAGGACATCGCACCGGTGGTGGCCTTCTTCGCCTCCGACGATTCGGCCTGGGTGACCGGCACGAACTTCTATCCCGACGGAGGACTGACCCACGACGGGACGGCGGGAATCAGCGGACTCAGCCAACAACAGCTCGCTCAGTTCGCCGCGTTGCTGATGTAGCGCCACCGCCCAGGTGGTGCTCGAGGACCGACGCCGGGGCGCGCTAGTCCATCGCGAAGTCGTGGATGAGCTGCGCGAGCTCGGTCACCATCTGGGCCTGGGCCTTGGGGTCCATGTAGTGCGTGGCGTCGAAGGTGTGGTGTCCGGTGAACCGGTCGCCGAGCGCGTCCTCCCACTGACGGAGGTAGTCGGGGTGGGCCCGGTGGTCGCCTGCCTGGCGGATGCTGAGAACGGGAATCGTGGTGCGGGCCACATCGGTCGGGCCGTTGGCCTGGCTGACATCGGTGGCCCACTGACTGAGCCAGGACCGCAGGCTCGAGAACCGGCCGAGGCCGTTGCCCGCCTCGTTGACCTCGCGGATCTTGTCGACGTCACCTCCGAAGTCGCTCGTCTCGGCGAACATGAAGGGATCGGCATTGGTGCGATGCACGACGAAGGCCTCATCCGCGTTCGGTCCGTGCAGACCCTCCAACGTGGCGAGCCGATCGCGCACCCAACCGGTGATGCGCTCCATGCGGGCGGCCTGCCCGGCACGGATGCGGGCGATGAACTCGTCGCTGAACGGCGGGCCGTGGCGGGGGTCGAACACGTCGAGGTCGGGGTCTCGTCGGAGCGGGTCGCCCTCGTCGACGATCGCGGCGTCGAGCACGTTCCGCAGCGTCTGCGACCGACCGAGATGGTGGCCGAACAACACCAGCTTGTCCGCCGGCGGCAGCTGCTCCGGCGTGACCAGGCTCGGTCGTCCGTCCGGGAGGTGCGTGATCGTGAAGTCCTCGGCCTGGGCCTGGTAGAAGCACAACAACGATGCTCCACCGGAGAAGCCAAGCAGGATGATGCGCTCGTAGCCCCGCTCCTTGAGGAAGCGGATGGCGGTTCCCACGTCCTGTGCGCAGCGCTCCATGAGCAGCGTCGCGTCGCTTCCGACGAAGCGCGTCTGCACCGTCATGGTCGAGAGCCCCAGTTTCACGAGCGGGTCCACGATGTAGAACCCGGCGGTCGGGACGACCGGGTGGGTGAAGATCGCCGCCGTCTTGTGCGATGGCACCTCGTTGTCGGGTTCGCTCAGATCGACACGAACCACCCTCGCCTGGTTGACGCTTGGCGGATAGAGCTCGTGGGGGTACCCGCGCTCGCCGATCAGGAGGAACGAGCGACTCTCGAGGTGGAGCACCGGCCCGATGTCGGGTGATGGTTGCGCACTCATGCCTGATCCTTACGTGTCGTCGCGGTTGGCAGGGCGGCTTCAAAGGCCGCTGTTCGGTGCAGTCGCCGATACGAATCGATGCTGAGCCCTTCGAGCATCCGTTGCATTCCAGGTTCGTACACCGCGGCATATGCCTCTCGCTCAGTGGCGGCCGGGCCGTGGGTCATGCCCTGGGGGAAGTGACCGAGGGCGTTGACCGGGTTGCCGTTCACGCGGCGGATGAGGATCACCTCGTCGGCATCGACGTTGCGATGCCGGGTGGGGAGTTCCTCCGCTTCGGGGTCGCTGACCACCGACATCGGCAGGAACGGAACGCACATGAAGCTCGCCGATTCCAAGATCGACCAGGAGGACGGCGCCAGGTGGATGCGTTCGGAGGTCAGCGGACGAATGTCGCGAAGGTTGAGCTTGAATGGGAACAGATCGCCCTTCCACCCGACGAGGTCGAACGGCAACTCGGCATAGAAGGCCGAGGTGACCTCCGTCCCGTGCTTGAGCTTGAGCTCCCACTCGTCCTGGTCGGGCCAGTCGTACTCGGTGATCTTCGGGATGCCGAGGACCCCGAAGTCGATCGGTGAGTGTCGACCGATCTGGCGGTGCTCGGTGAACCCGATCGGCGCACTCGACTCGACGACCTGGGCCGTGGTGGGCGTCGACGGCATGTGGCGATAGGTCGTGCCCTTCGGAATCAGAATGAGATCCTCGGGTTCGTACTCGATCGGGCCGAACTCGGTGGCGACGACGCCCTCGCCCTCGTGGATGAAGTAGAGGGTGTCGGCATCGACGTTGCGGACCAGGTGCGGTGTGGCGACGGCTCGGTGGCTGAGTGCAACCGACAGCTCGTCGTTGGCGAGCATCTCGGTCGGCAGGCCCGACGGGCTGTTCTCGTCGTCGAACGTCATCGCGCCGAGCAGCGCCACGGCGACCGAGATCGGGCCTTCCACGCGCACCGGGTCGGCCGGTTTGCGACCGTGGTAGAGCATCGAGACCGGCCCGAAGAACCCACCACGGCTGTAGTGCTCCTCGTTGAGGTCGGCCACGCCGACGCGCGCCTGCCGAGCCGTTTGGCCCTCGTGGATGTGGATCCAGGAATTCCTCATCGCGCCTCCACCATGCTCCCCTCCACCTTGCTCCCCTCCAGCATGCTCCCCTCCACGTTTCTCCCCTTCGTCTCGAGCGAGGCTACCTTAATCACATATGTTTATGACATGTCGAGTGATCGGGTAGGAGCGATGAGCGCGGACCTCGCAACCACCACCCCAACCGACGCCGTCCAGGCCCCGGCGTTCAATCCGTCGGTCCCGCTTCACCATCAGATCTACCTTCAGCTCCGCCGAGAGATCGCCGACGGACTCTGGAGTGGCCGCACCGACTTTCCCGGCGAGCGCGAGGTCGCCGAACGCTTCAGCGCCAGCGTCATCACCTCCCGCTCTGCGCTCGACCGGCTCAGCACCGAAGGTTGGATTCGGCGTCAGCGCGGCAAGCGTCCCAGCGTCATCCACCAACCGAGCGCCGGCAGTGCCATGCCGCGACCCGACCTCATGCCGGTCGGCCGATTCCGCCCCTACTCCTACGAGGTGCTCTTTGCCGAGGTTCGCATCGCTCCCAGCGAGGCATGCGCCGCCTTCGACCTCGATCCCGGCTCGAGCCTCTGGCAATGCAGCCGGGTCCGCTCATTCGACGGGCGGCCCCACAGCGTCACGCACAACGCCCAACGGCCCGAGGTCGGCGAGCTCCACGATCTCCGCGATCTGTCCAGTCGGCCGATGACGAGGCTGCTCGCCAAGCAGGGTCACACGGTCGCAACGATGCGTCGTCGGATGGCCGTCGGCCAGGCTCCTCCGTCGGCGACGGCCGCCCTCGGCATCACGATCGCCGAACCGGTGTTGACGATCACGTTCACGCTGCACGACGCCACCGACGGAGTCATCCAGTGGGTCCGTCTGTACCTTCACCCCGACCAGGCGACACCGGAGGAGACGATGAACCTCGCGAGCGGAAGCTGGTCGGCCGCCGAGCCGATGTGACACCCGGCCGGCACGGCGCGTCGGATCGAGCGACCGCTGGTTTCAGTCGGTGACCTGGACCGGTGGCGTGGTGTCGCCGGCCTGCTCCCAGATCAACTCGTCGGGCATCGATGCCACGGAGGCGTAGCCCTCGGGGTCGGGGACGAGGGCGTAATGTGACGAAGGGCGCGTTGGCCGAACGGACCGGCAGCCCGGCCCAGACCAGCGAAGGGGGACCTCCAATGCCAACGCTCCGCCAACAGGGCGAGAGGCGGCCCAACGTCCTCTTCGTGATCACGGACCAACACCGTGCTGATCACGTCGGGTTCATGGGCAACGAGGTGGTCCGAACGCCGCACCTCGACGCGCTGGCCGCTCGGGGGACGGTGTTCGAGAACGCGTGGGTCTCCAATCCCGTGTGCATGCCGAATCGCAGCACGCTGATGACCGGACGCATGCCGTCGAACCATGGCGTGATCTTCAACGATCGCTCGCTCGACTGGGGTGCGAACACCTACGTCCGTCGGTTCCGGGCCGACGGCTACCGGACCGCCCTGCTCGGCAAGTCGCACCTGCAGAACGGGGTGAGCCGGCTCAGCACGGTCGGCAAGGCGACGTCGCCAGTGGCCGCCGACCCGTGGCCCGATGGTTGGGACGAGGCCGAGTTCGCCGAGCGATACCACGAGGGCGAGCCCGACTGGTTCCCCGACGACTTCTACGGGTTCGACACGGTCGAGCTGTCGCTCAACCACGGCGCAGCGGTCGAAGGGCACCACTACCGCTGGGCGATGGAGCGCGGCGCGAGGCACGAGGACCTCGTCGTTCCCCAGACCTCGGAGAATCCGAAGCGTCGTGGCGGCGACGTGTGGTGGCAGGTCTACGACCCGCCCTACGGCGAAGAGCTCCACTCCAGCTCGTTCGTCGCCGACCGGACGAGCGCGTTCATCGAGGAGGCATCGGCAGCCGGTTCCCCCTGGCTCGCCTGGGCCTCGTTCCCCGATCCGCACCATCCGTTCACGCCGCCCGGGCAGTGGTTCGATCGCCACGATCCGGCCGAGATGGAGCTGCCGGCCACGTTCGACGACCCGATGACCGGCTCACCCGAGTATCTGCGCATCGTGCAGCAGATGTCGGTGCACGACATGCCCCAATGGGTGATGCTCACCGGAGCCACCAGCCCAGAGGTCACCCGGGCGGCGATGGCGGCGAACTACGGAAGCATCGAGATGATCGACGACCGCATCGGGCAGATCCTGGCCACGATCGAACGACTCGGCCAGACCGACGACACGATCGTCGTGTTCACCGCGGATCACGGCGACATGATGGGCGACCATCATCTGCTGCTGAAGGGGTTCATGCACTACCGGGGCTGCACGCAGGTGCCGTTGCTCGTCGTCGACCCTCGCCGGCCCGCCGGACGGACGACGTCGTTGGCGAGCAGCATCGACCTGCCGACGACCCTGCTCGACCTGTGCGGCATCGACGGCTACCACGGGCTCCAGGGAGTCAGCCTGGCCCCGATGCTCACCGACAAGCAGGCCCGGGTGCGAGACGCGGTGTTGATCGAGGACGACGTCGACATGTCCCCGATGCCACCGTTCCCGACGTCGATCCGAACGCTCGTCACCGAGTCGCATCGCTACTCCCGCTACGACAGCGGCGAGGAGGAGCTGTTCGAACTCCACTCCGATGACGATGAACGGACCAACCTCGCGCCCGTCGACCGCGACCTCACGTGCGAGCTCACCGGTCGCCTCGCCGACGCCATGGTCGCCCACACCGACCGGGCGACGGGCGCACCGATCGCCTGAAGTCGACGGCAGCTCTGACGCCGTTGCAGGGTGCCGAGTTGGCCACGACCTTCACAGCGTTTCTCGATGCTGCGAAGAAGAGCGTTGGGACACGGCCCGGGCCGAGCACGGCGGCGACGCCACCCACCGTCACCCGCCCCGCGCCCACGCCCAACGACGGGCGGACGCCGGTCAGGCCCGAGCGCTGGGTCCCGCAGCATCGGGGGAGCTGAGGCCGCCCTCGGCGAGGGTGGCGCGGGTGCTTTCGTCCATCCAACGACCGCACATGGCGAAGATCGACCCCCCGTCGGCGTTGATCGTCGAGCCGTGCGCAAAGCGGGCGAGCGGCGAACACAGCCACGCGATCGGCTCCGCAATGTCCTCGGGTCGCATACGTGCGACGCAGATGCCGCACTTCGGCCTCCATCAGAGGTTTGAAGGCTGCGCAAGGCCTTTCGTCGTGTCCCAACGACCGTAGCCGCCTACCTCGGGGGGAGACCCGAGGTGTCAGGCAGTGCTCCTGGCTTGGAACAGCACAGCGGACACGCCCCCGTCAACGGGCGCCCGCTCGACGAATCTCAGGCGTTCGCCGTGCAGAAGTCGTGGACGAGCGCGGAGAACTTCTCGGTCTCGAACAACATGAGCTGATGACCCGCGTCGGCGACGATCTCGGTCCGGACCAGGCCGCCGATCTCGGCGGCGATCGCCTTGAGGATCTCTCCTGGGAGCAACGGGTCGTTCTCGCCGGCGGCGTAGAGGACGGGCTTGGTGTTGTCGGCCAGCGGTTGCGGCGGGTCGTAGGACAGGAACGACTGCCACGAGGCGAGATCGTACGACCACGTGTTATAGGGATCGAGACGCTTCTGTTGCTCGGCACCGTTGTAGCCGTAGTCCTCGTCGAAGTTGAAGTAGGTGCCGATGTCGAGTCGGGCGCCACGGCCGAGTTGTTCGATGACGGCGCTGACGTCGTCGCTCCTCCATGGGGCTCCCGCCATCTCGAACAGCGAGCTTCCCGGCACCGCACCCGACCCCATCAGGATGGCGCCGGAGACCGCCGGCGAGTCGATCGCCGAGATGGCGGCGGCGACCCCGAGGCTGGACCCGAGCGTGAAGACCGGCAGCCCGGTCTGCTCGGCAACGTGGGCGGCCCAGTCGCGGCTCGCTTCCACCCATTCATCCATGGTCCACGTGCCCCGCGGGCGATTGGTCGTGGATTGTCCATGACCCGGAGCGTCGTAGCACCACAGCTCTGCGCCCTTGGGTGCGTGGTGTTCGCAGAACTTGTCGTAGATGCCCCCGTGGCCGCCGAAACCGTGCGACACGACGAGCGCGTAGGACGGGTCGGAGGCGACGAAGCGCTTGCAATGCAGCTCGTTGAGGAGGTGGGTTTCGACGTGCATGGGGATCTCCTTGGGTGGGACCGGTCGAGGGGCTAGTAGGCGAGCTCGAGCAACTCGAGCAACTCGCCGGCGGATGCAAAGGGCACTGCATTCCCGGTGATCCACGGGTGGGCGATGCTGCCCTCGGCGATCACGGGCAGATGTTCGGGCTTGGCGCCGGCGTCGCGGAGCCGGGTGGGGAGCCCGAGCGAGGCGATGACGTCGGCGACGGCCACGCTCGCCGGGACGCCGGGCCTGCCCAGCGCGTCGGCGATCAGGCGCTGGGGCTCCGCCGTTGCGGGTTCGTTGTGGGCCATGACGTGGGGCATCATCACGCAGCTGGTGTGGCCGTGTGACATGCCCGACACGGCACCGAGCTGATGCCCGAGTCCATGGCTGGCGCCGTAGGGGACCCGGTTGAGCCCGGCGCAGGCGAGCCCCACGGCAAGCTGGCATTCGAGTCGGGCGTCCAGATCCTCCGGGTCGGCCTTGGTGGCCTGGAGTCCGCGCCCGAGCAATCGGATCGCGTGCAGGGCGCCCGCGTCTGCGAGTGGTTCGGGAGCGCTGGAGCAGAGGGTCTCGACGGCGTGGTCGAGGGCGCGGATGCCGGTGGCGAGCCAGAGGTCCATTGGCGTGTGGACGGTGATGGCGGGGTCGAGGATCACCGAGGCTGGGCCGATCTCGGCACCGCTGAAGAGCTGCTTGCGTTGGGTGTCGGTGTCGACGCAGCCGGCGAGGTCGCTGAAGTCGGCGCCGGTCAGGGTGGTGGGGGCGGCGATCTGGCGGAACGGCGGTGATGCCACCGGGGGAGTGATGCGTTCGCCGTTGGGAGCGGTGGTGATCGCGAACGCTTCGAGCTGGTTGGGTTCGGTGAGGTCTTCGGCGAGGGCGAGCAGCGAGGTCTTGACGGAGTCGAGCGCCGTCCCTCCACCGACGGTGACGACAAGATCCGCGTCCTTGTTGCGAAGAAACTCGACGACCTCGAAGACGCTGCTGCGCGGGGCGTGTTCGACGAGGGTGTCGAACCGGCCGACGGAGCGGTGGCCCAGCACGCCCTCCAGGTCGTCGATGACCGACGTCGTGCGAGACAGGGTGCCGGAAGCAACCATCGCGATCCGCTCGGCGCCGCGACGGTCGGCCTCGGACCGCACGGCTTCGGCGAGCTGAACCCCGATGTGGGTTCGATCGAGGCGGAGGTACTCGAAGGTGCGGGGGGTGATCATCGGCGGTCGGTGCCCCTCGCTCCGCGACGCTTCAGGCGACGGGCGATGGACCAGCGGTGGACCTCGGATGGACCGTCGTAGATCCGGAACCCCCGGATCTCGCTGGCGATCTGCGCCACCACGGTCTCGTGGGTGAAGCCCATCCCGCCGAGAATCTGCTGGGAGCGGTCGACGATCCGGTCCTGGGCTTCGGAGCACAGGACCTTCGTCATACTCGACGCTGTGCCGGCGTCGTCGCCCCGGTCGAGCAACCAGGCGGTGTGCCAGATGGCGAGACGGCTCTGGTGCAGGTCGATCTCGTTGTCGGCGAGCATGAAGCCGACGCCTTCGTGATCGACCAACGCCTTGCCGAACGCTTGTCGCTCTGTGGCGTACTCGGTGGCGATGTCGTGGGCCCGTTGAGCCGCCCCGTGCCAGCGCATGCAGTGGGTGAGGCGGGCCGGAGCAAGCCGCACCTGGGCGTACTGGAAGCCCTGGCCGGCCTCCCCGAGGACATGCTCGGCCGGGATGCGGACGTTGTCGAAGCGGACAACGGGATGGCCGCCGGGGTACGTGCGGTCGACGGTGGCGACCTGGCGTTCGATCGAGATTCCGGGGGTGTCCATGTCGGCGAGGAGCATGGTGGCCTGCCGGCCGGACTCGTCCTCGGCCCTGTCGCCGGTGATGTTCCTGGCCATGACGATGGTGAATCCTGCGCCGTTGGCGCCGGTGATCAGCCACTTGGTGCCGTTGACGACGAACTCGTCACCGTCGCGTTCGACGGTGGTCTGCATCGAGCGGGGGTCGGAACCGGCACCGGGCATCGGCTCGGTCATGGCGAAGCAGGACCGGATCTCGCCGGCCGCCAGGGGCCGCAGCCAGCGCTCCTTCTGAGCGGGCGTGGCCACCTTGGACAGGAGGTTCATGTTGCCCTCGTCGGGTGCGAAGCAGTTGAGCGCCAAGGGGCCGAGCAGGGAGTACCCCGCAGCGATGAACACCTCGGACATCGTGACGTGGTCCAGCCCGAGCCCGCCCCATTCGGTGGGGACGTGGGGGGCGAGCAGGCCGGCGTCGGCGGCCAGCCGGTTCAGCTCCCGGCGGAGGTCGTCATCGACTCGTGCCGGTTCGCCCGGCCGTTCGAGCGGGATGATCCTGTCGCGGACGAACGCCTCGGTGCGAGCCCGGAGTTCCACTTGGTGAGCGGTCAATTCGAAGTCGATCACTGGCCGCTGTGCTCCTTGCTCGTGCGAGCTCTGGTTGACGTCGGTCCTATTGTCATACAATATGGCACCCGATTCCACAAGTACCAAGCCGAAGGAAGCGCCCACGGTGAGCCCGCTGCCCGAAGAGCAGATCGATGAGTCCTTTCGGTGGGAGGTCCCTTCCACCTTCAACTTCTCCGCGGACGTCGTCGACCGGTGGGCGGACGACCCCACGCGCCAGGCGCTGATCACGGTCGACTCCGATAGGACCGAAGCGCGCTACACCTACGCCGAGATCGCCGACGCCGCCGCCCGGCTCGCCAATCTGTTGGCCGCCAACGGGTTGGGTCAGGGCGACCGGATCGTGGTGATGTTGCCCAGGATCGCCGAGTGGCAGATCGCCATGGTTGCCGCCACCCGAATGGGCGCAGTGCCGATCCCGTGCATCACCATGCTCACCCGGTCGGACCTCGCCTACCGGGTCGAGCACAGCGGGGCGGTCGGCGTCATCTGCCCCGCCGAGGAGAGCGCAAAGTTCGACGGGCTCGACTCGCTGCACCTCAGGGTGGCCGTCGGCGACGCCCCGGAGGGCTGGGTGTCCTTCTCGGATTCCGGGCAGCACCCGCCGAACTACGAACCGGCGGAGGTGGCGGCCGAGGATCCGGCGATCCTCTACTACACGTCCGGGTCCACCGGGCCGCCAAAGGGCGTGACGCACGCAGCTCGGGCCCTGTGGGCCTGGTCGAGCTCGGCCATCCACTGGCTCGGGCTGGACCCCGACGAGCGCATCTGGTGCACCGCCGACACCGGCTGGTCCAAGGCCGGCACCAGCATCCTGTTCGGCCCGTGGAGCCAGGGTGCCTCGGTGCTCTTCTACGACGGTCCGTTCGTGCCATCCGAGCGCTTCGAACTGCTCGAACGCTACGAGGTCACATGCTTCTGCGCCGCCGCCACCGAGCTGCGTCGGCTCATCCTCGAAGACGCATCGGGTTACGACCTCTCCAACCTGCGATCCACCGTTTCCGCAGGTGAGTCGGTCAACCCGGAGATCATCGACCGTTGGCGTGAGGTCACCGGCACCACGGTGCTCGACGGCTACGGACAGACCGAGACCTTGATGACGGTGACCAACCGGCCCGGTTGGACGGTCAAGGCCGGTTCGATGGGTCGGCCGCTGCCGGGGGTGGATGTCGCCGTCCGCAGCGCCGACGAGACGGCCGAGCCCAACGGCCTCGGCGAGCTCCTGATTCGCCTGCCGAATCCTCAGGTGATGCTCGGCTACTGGGACGATCCGCACCGCACCGCCGCCTCCCGGATCAACATGGACGGGCACGACTGGTTCGCCACCGGGGACAACGTCGAGATCGACGACGAGGGCTACGTCTTCTACACCGGCCGTGCCGACGACATCATCAACTCCGCCGGCTACCGCATCGGGCCCCAGGAGGTCGAGAACGCGCTGCTCCGACATCCCGCGGTTCAGGAGTGCGCGGTCATTGGGATTCCCGATGTCGATCGGGGCGAGATCGTCAAGGCGTGGGTCGTGGTCGCCGAGGGCAGCCTTGCCGGAGACGACCTCGTCGCCGAGCTGCAGAACCACGCCAAGGAGACCACGGCTCCCTACAAGTACCCGCGCTCGATCGCCTTCGCCGACGAACTCCCCAAAACCGTCACCGGCAAGCTCCGTCGCAACGTCATGCGCGAGTGGGGCTGAGGGGAGCGGGCATGAAGGATGCAGTGTTCGAGACCTTGGAGCGGATGCCCGCGTATCGGGTCGCCGAGAAGTCGATTCGTGCCAGGATCCTCGACGGCACGCTCGCTCCCGGCACCCTGCTTCCGCCCGAGTACGACCTGGCCGATCAGCTCGGCGTCACCCGCCCCACGGTGCGCGAGGCGCTGCGGGGACTCGAGAGTGCAGGACTGATCGAGCGGGGTGCTCGGCGCCGGATGGCGGTCACCGCCCCGGCAAAGAGCGTGGTGACGACCGCGATGCACGAGGCGATCGTTCTCCACGGCGTCTCCTATCGAGAGCTGTGGGAGGTCCAGACGGCGGTCGAGCCCCTTGCCGCCCGATTGGCCGCGGTGAACATCACCCCTGCGCTCGTCGAGCGACTGCGGGCCAACCTCGACACCACGGCCGACTGCCTGGACGATCCGATCGCGCTCGCCGAGGTGGATGTCGAGTTCCACGATCTCGTCGCCCAGGCCTCCGACAACCACGCGTTGCTGCTCGCCCGTGAGCCGCTGGGGGCGTTGCTCTTCCCCGCCTACGGCGCGGTGATCCGGCGCATCGGCCCCGGACGCCGATTGTTCGAAGCCCATCGCCGCGTCTTCGAGGCGCTCGAAGCCGGCGACGCCGAAACCGCACAGGAGTGGATGGTCAAGCACTTCGTCGACTTCAAGCGGGGCTGCGAACTCGCCGGACTCGATCTCGACGACCCCGTCACCCCAAGCCTGCGGACGACCGACCATCCCCAAACTGGAGACCAACATGAGTGAAAACAACGGAATCCACCACCTGGCCATCGCCACCAAGGACATCAAGACCCAGATCGAGTTCTTCAACGACGTGCTGGGCTGCGAGCTGGTGGCGCTGTACTGGATGCACGGAGTGGAAGGCGCTTGGCACGGCTTCATGAAGCTCGCCGACACCTGCTACGTCGCCTTCGTGGAGACTCCCGACGTCAAGAACGTCGACCGCACGATCGGGGTCACCCATGCCGGCAGTCCCGCCAGCCCGTGTGCCGGCGGCACCATGCAGCATCTCGCCCTCAACGTCGACACGCTCGACGATCTGATGGTCATGCGGGACCGCATTCGGTCGCGGGGGGTCACGGTCCTCGGACCGATCGATCATGGGATGTGCCACTCGATCTACTTCGCCGGCCCCGAGGATCTGAGCCTGGAGGTAGCGACCTCGGAGGTGGCCATCGACGGACGCGCCTGGATCGATCCGGAGGTTGTCGACCTCGCCGGGATCTCAGCCGACGAGCTTGACCGCTTCAAGAATCCCGCCACGTTCGCATCGGAGGACGGTCCGGTCCCCCAACCGGCGTTCGACGCCGCCAAGCCCTGGCCCCGCGACGTCCCCGAGGAGGTCTACCAGGCGATGATCTCCACCCCGGATGGAGTCGTCCTCGCCGAGATGAGCGACAACGTCCCACCCGTCCTCGTCGAAAACTGAGCGCGGCTCCACGTGATCGACTTCAGCGGGCAGACCGTGCTCGTCTCGGGTGGGAGCAGTGGGATCGGTCTGGGTGTCGCTCGGCGGTTCGAGGCTGCGGGGGCAGTCGTCCACATCACCGGGACCCGCGCCCGCGCCGACGACTATCCGGACTCCGACCTCGACGGGCTGGTGTTCCACCAGCTCGACGTGGCCGATGCCGGCGCCGCCGAGCGTTTCAGCGCCGGGCTGGGTGAGGTCGATGTCCTCGTCCCCAGCGTCGGCACCGTCGCCTACGGCGGCGCCGAATACGACATGGACACCTTCCGCCACGTCATCGACGTCAACCTCAACGGCGTCATGGCGCTCTGCACCGCGTTCCGATCGCAGCTCGCCGGGTCGAAGCAGGGGAGCGTCGTGATCATCGGCTCGACATCGAGTTTCATCGCCACTCCCGGCCAGCCCGCGTACTCGGCGAGCAAGGGAGCGCTCGTCACGCTCACCAAGTCGCTCGCCACGGCGTGGGCCAAACACGGCATCCGGGTCAACGGCATCGCACCCGGGTTCGTCAACACCAAGCTCACTGCGAGGAGCCACGACGACAGCGACGTCTACGAAGCGACGATCCGTCGGATCCCCATGCGTCGATGGGGTCGGCCCGAGGAGATGGGGGATGCCGCGCTCTTCCTCGCCTCGTCGATGGCGTCCTACATCACCGGGCAGATGTTGCTGGTCGACGGTGGCATCACGTTGATGTGAGGTGGACTCGAGCATGAACCCCCGAGACGACACGGCGCAGGCGACCGACCAGCTCGACTGGCCGAACCTCGAGGCCTGGTTGCGTGGCCACATCCCCGAACTCGACGGCGACATGGAGGTGGCCCAGTTCACCGGTGGACACGCCAACCTCACCTACTGTGTCTCGTTCGGTGATCAGGACCTCGTCGTCCGGCGGCCGCCGTTCGGCGAGATCCCGCGCGGCGCCCACGACATGGCGCGGGAACACCGGGTCCTCAGTGGCCTCAACCCCGTGTTCGATCGAGCCCCGAAAGCACTCGGCTTCTGCGACGACGAGTCCATCATCGGCGCCCCGTTTCTCGTCGTCGAACGTCGAACGGGTGTGGTGATCAGGGGTGCGATCCCCGACTCGCTTGGACATCTCCCCGATGTCGAGCAACGGCTCTCCGCAGCGCTCGTCGATGCCTTGGCGGAGTTTCACGGGGTGGAGCCGGGCGAAGCGGGGCTCGATCGGCTGGGACGGCCGGAGGGCTTCCTGGATCGACAGCTCGCCGGATGGCACGACCGTTGGCAGCAGGCGGCTCCGGAGCCGATGCCGGTTTTCGACGCGGTACACGCTCGTTTGGTCGCGGCTCGGCCCGGTCGGTCACGGACGTCGCTCGTCCACAACGACTTCAAGTTCGACAACTGCATGTTTGCGCCGGGCGACCCCGATCGCGTCACGTCGATCTTCGACTGGGACATGGCCACACTGGGTGACCCGCTCATCGATCTCGGGACCGTACTCAGCTACTGGAAGGACCCGGACGACGAGATCGAGCGGTCTCCGACCGTCGATCTCGACATGACGGGTTTTGCGACCCGGGCGGAGGTGATCGAGCGCTACGCCGCCGCCGGCCACTGCGTCGATCACATCGACTGGTACGAGGCATTCGCCACCTGGAAACTCGCCGTCGTCCTGCAACAGCTGTTCAATCGGTTCGTCGCCGGCCATACGGAGGACGACCGCCTCGGCCGGCTTGGCCAACACGTACTGCCACTCGCCGAACACGCCCACGACATGCTCGCCGCCCGACCACGCGGCTGAAGGAACCACGATGAGCAACTTCGAGCGCCGGCCGAACCTGCTTTTCATCATCCCCGACCAACACCGAGCCGACCGCCTCTGATCAGAGGCGGTCGAACGTTTCGTGGCGAGCGAGGAAGGCTGAGGCTGGTCACTCAGGTCGGCGCATGGTCGGCTTCCACGTCCACGAGCTGGTGGTCGAGCGAGGCGAGGTGTTTGGCGGTTTCAAGGCCGATTCCGTCGGTCGCACCGGTGATCAGGATCGTGGACATGTGGGTGGGTCTCCTCGGTGGGGAACGTCGGGTGGTAGGAGTAGATCGGCGAGACGGTGTCCTGTTCTCCGACGGGCGTGGAGTCAGAACGCCTCGGGGCCGAATCGTCCGACCGCGACCACAATGGCCAGCGCTCCGAGGAGGAGGCTGGGCGCCAGGCCGGCGAGTGGATCGTTTCGGCGGATGTGGAACACGGCGGCTCCGACCATGGTGACCGCCAATCCGGTGGCGGCGAGCGGGACGAGGACGGGTGCGATGTCCACGAGGGCCGGAAGCACGACGCCGATCCCGCCGAGCACTTCAACGAGCCCGATGGCCTTGACCTGACCGTCGGAGAGATCGTCGGCCCAATCCATGCCGGCGGCAGCCATTTCCTGCCGGGTCCTCGCGAGCTTCATCGCTCCGGCTGCGGTGAAAGCGGCGGCGAGGATGACGGCGATGATCCAGAGTGCGGTGTTCATCAGGTTGAACTCCTTGTGGTTGAGGTTGTTGGTGGGGTGGGTGGGTCGGCGTGGAGGCGATAGCCCGACGACGTGATTCGTCCGAACATCGAGTCCTCGTGGTAGTTCCGAACGGCGGGGTCGGCCTCGGCTGCGCGGGCGGCGACCTGCGGTTCCCCCGGGGCTGGGTACACCACCTCGTAGGTCTCGGGCGGAAAACCCCCGTAGTCGTAGATCATTGGAGGGGAGGGGTGGGCTCCCACGGTGAACGCCGCTTCCTCCCAATGGGCGGTGACCATCAGGACCGCCCGAGGTGGGTGGGGTAGCTCAGCGGGAATTGCGGCGAGCGCAGTCTCAAGTGGCTCCCAACCACCTGGGGACGTGTCGCGAAGCCACGGCCAGGGGCCGCCACCGTGGGAGAACGCAGAGGTGGGGAATCGTGCGGAAGTGGTGTTGGTCACGGCGGCTCCACGTCGTTAAACGGGTGAGACTTGAATGTTCAACATTCTAACTTGAACCTTCAAGTCGCGCACGTCGCCCGCTACGATGTCGCCGATGCCCACCGACCAGACCTGGCTCGACCCTGTCGAACTTCGTACCTGGATCAGCGTGGTCGCCGTGCTGGAGACGCTGCCGGGAGCGATCGATCGGCAGCTGAGGGACGACAGCGACCTGAACCTGTTCGAGTACACGGTGCTCGCCATGCTCTCGGAGCAGCCCGAGCACTCGATGCCGATGACCGACCTTGCGGCCATTGCGTTCGGTTCACTGTCGCGCCTCTCCCACGCCGTCTCCCGACTCGAGAAGCGGGGATGGCTCGAACGCAGTGCCGGGGTGGGCGGTCGGCGACACAACGTGGTCTCGCTCAGCAGCGACGGGGTCGCCGCGGTACAGGCCGCAGCCCCCGCCCACGCCCTGAATGTTCGGCACCTGCTGCTCGACCCGCTCGATCCCGGCGAGGTCGAGTTGCTGGGCGACCTCCTGGTCAAGGTGCTCTCCAGGGCCGCCCCCGAGCTCCACGCCCAATTCGATGATCTCGTCGCAAGAACCGTCGAACGCAATCGGGATGACGGTGGTCGGCCCTGACGGATCGCTGACACGGCCACCTCTCCCGCCTCACCGACGGTCTGTCTCCCGAGATCCTGCAACGGTGGACCAGCGGAGACCCGGCACCACCACGGAGCCTACGGGTGGACCTCGAAGCCAGAAGGTACGCACATCCGGAGGCTACGAGGCGTCGCGGACCGGTCGGACGTAGTGGTAGATACGGACCGCGTCGTTCTGTGGCCCATCACCGGTGGAGTAGTCGCCGCCGTCCCACGTCTTCTCATCGCTGCGCTGTGCTCCCGCACCGTGCACGTCGACCCAGGAATTCAGGTCGTCGCTGTAGCCCATCGCACGACCGAAGGCGACGTAGGCGCCAGCAACGCCGTAGTCGCTTTCGCCATCGGTGGCGTGGGTGGTCCCACTCCAATAGAACGGGAAGTCGGTGTCGCCGTTCTCGTTGGTGATGGGGGTGCTGTTGAACAGCGAGTCCATGGTGGCGACGCCGTCGGCTGCCGGGGTCTTGCTGTAGTCCACCAGGCTGTGGAGCTCCTTCACGTTCGGCAGGCGCCAATCACTAAAACCGAGGTGGTTGTCCTCGTTCATCGCCTGCACCCAGTCGAATGCCGCCTCCCAGGTCATGGCGCCATCGAGATCGCTCTCGGCTGGAACCAGAAGCCCGTCACCGTCCTCGTCGAGGAAGTCCAGCTCGGTGTAGTCGAAGCCCTCGCTGGACTCCGCACCGCTGTCGTCCTGGGACCACATCAGATCGCTGGCGTTGTCGGTGATCGTGCCGTCGCCGTTGTCCACGAAGTCGTTCTGGCCGTAGTCGGTGTTACCGCGCATGCACATGACGAAGTAGGTCTTGTCGCCGCCGGCGAACACCTCCTCGTAGCCCTTGATTCGACCGTCGGCGAAGTTCACCCCGAACATCATCTCGGTGCCCTCGTCGTTGACAAAAAGCGAGGTGGTTGCGTACTGGGAGTCGATGATCCGTTCACCCTGGGTGCTTCCGTAGGCGAAGTCGAAGGCCTCGGCGTCGATGAAGGGCGTGAGCGTGGAGGTGTCGTCCGACGTCGGGTCCGTCCCCTGGAAGTTCATCAGCGAGTAGAGCTGCTTGACGTCGGGGAGCTGCCAATCGGAGGACCCGGCGTGGTCCAGCTCGTCGCACGCGGTTGCGGCGGCGCTCGAACTGAGCTTGTCGTCGGAGGTGATCTCGCCGTCTCCGTTGCCGATGCCCTCGAGGTCGGGGCTCTTGGTCCAGGTGATGCCGGTGACGTTGTCCGTAACCGTCTGGTCACCGTCGTCGGTCTCGCTGGTGACGTAGTCCTGGGCGTTGCCGTCGAACTGCGCGTCCTGCCCGGCGAAGGCGCCTGAATCGGGGCAGTCGATGGCCTCACTGTTGTCGTAGCAGGTCGCCTGGTCGGAGTCGACGATCGCCGAGGTGCTTGCGGGGCTGCCGTTTGCGGTGCTGTCGGTTGACGCGGCGGAGGTTGCGCCATCCTCGGTAGCGGCTTCGTCGCCGCTGTCCGACGAGCCGCACGACACCAGCAGAAGTGCGACGAGGACGGACCCGGCGACGCGGCGTGCATCTCGGAGGAGTGGCCGACCGGAGAGTTTCTGAAGAAGTGGTGAACCGTTCATGGCGTGAGTGTGCCGAATGAGGCTGTGATTTCCCTGTGAGACCGGGCAAACATGCGCCCGAGCCCGGCCGGGTCACCCAAGGTCCGAAGGGCGTCGTGCCGGGTCGGCCGACTCGGGAGTCCGGTACCGGCGACGGACTCCGATGTCACCGCTCACAGCTGGCGCACAGGTCGGTGGAGGACGATGTGCCGATGATCTCATCTGCGCTCAAGCGCCAACTGATCGTTCTTGTTCTTGGCACCGCCTTGGTCGTGACGGCCTGCGGCGGCGACGACGCCAGCACCGCCGATTCTGCCGGTCGCGCAACCAGCGCGCCCGAGGGGACCGGCGCAACCGCGGGTGTCGACGTGGCGTCGTTTCTCGATGGCGCCTTGACGGAGGATCCGGTGACGGCGGACTGCACGCTGTCTGACGGCACCGAAACGTCGTGCTTTCAGCTGACCGTCGCAGGATTCCCGGCCAACCGCGACTCCATCGGACCCTGGTGTCCTGAGACCACCTCGGACGATGCGGCGGGGATCTGGTTCGACGGCGACTCCGTGTACGACATCGACGGCCAGTTCATCCTGGATCTGGCCGACATCTACGACGATCCGACGTGGAAGCTCTACGACGAGGACGGCGACGTGTTGTCGACCGACACGTCCGAGGCGTTCAACGAGCTCGTGACCGGTGGCGACCCCGGTGGCGTCGTGAACCAGTGCGTGTATGGCGAGATGGAGTGGGTCGAGGGCGGAGAGCCCATCGCCTCGACCGTCGAGATCCCCGTCACGCCAGTCGAAGCGGACAGCCCCGCCGACGGGAACGGCAACCTCGGGGTCACCCTCGATGGCGTGGTGATTGCTAGCAGCGCACCGATCGACTTGATTCTGGGTAGCTACAGCATCGGCGCCTTCGACCCGTGTGGCGGTCACGTCAACCCGCAGGAGGGCTACCACATGCACGCCACCACGGGCTGTTCGGATGCCGCCGCCGAGGTGGCCGAGGGTGAGACGGCGATGTTCGGTTATGCCCTGGACGGCTACGCCATCCACGCCCCCTATGCCGAGGGCACCGAGCCCGATACGGCGCTGGATGAGTGCAACGGTCACGAGACCGAGGACCTCGGCTACCACTATCACGCCAACCCTGCCCAGGAGAACGCCGTGCTCACCTGTTTCCACGGCACAACCGTCGAGGCCGCCGACGGACCCGGCGGTGGCGGTCCCCCCGATGGCGGCGGTCCCCCCGATGGCGGCGGTCCCCCCGATGGCGGCGGTCCGCTGGCCGGTGGCTGACGCTCGACAGGCCCGGTTGCTGGCTGCCGGGCCGATCGTCGCGGTGCGCAGGAGCCGCTTCGGGTCGGCCTGAAGCGATCCGACGTACGTGAGCTCGACTGGTCGCAGTGCACGAGGTGAGCTCTCTGAGGAGTTGGCCCGCTGTCTGTTGGCGAATCTCCGGCGTTCGATCCGGGCCGCCTGAGGGGGGGCATGCGGCGTCCGACGCGGGCTTCGGAGTTGGCGTAGTGGTTGCCGCAAAGACGTCGGAGGTGTGGTATCGCCACCGAACTGACCTGCATCTTGATCGCGAGGATCAACAGCACGACCCCGACAGCCGAGATCGCATGGGGACCATCAGCGCAGTCCGACCTCGGCTACGGGCGCGGCGAGCGCGGTCATGGGTGTCAGTCACAGCAGGCGTCTCCGTTCCAGGCTTCGCGTCCTTCTCGTGCGGCGAGGCCAGCGATCGCGAGCGCGGCGACCGGGTCGGCCCACCACCAGCCCACGGTGGCGTTCAGCAGGAGGCCGGCGAGGAGAATCGCCGACAGGTAGGTGCACAGCAACGTTTGCTTGCTGTCTGCTGTCACACTGACCGACCCCAGGCTTCGTCCAACTCGGCGTTTCGCATACGCGAGCGTCGGCATGACAATCAACGACACAATCGCCAGAATGATCCCCGCCGTGCTCGATTCGGGCTCGTTTCCCGCAACGAGATCGACCACCGCCCGCAACCCGACGTACAGGGCGAGCGCGAAGAAGCTCATCCCGATGAGGCGTAGCGCGCGTCGCTCGCGTTGGTCGTCGACACCGGCGAACTGCCAGATGATGACCAGAGCGGAGGCGACCTCGATCGTGGAGTCGAGCCCGAAGCTGACGAGCGCGACCGAGCCGGCCACGCTGCCTGCGATGATGGCGACGACCGCTTCAACCAGGTTCCAGGCAACCGTCGCCCATGCCAAACCGACCGCCCAACGACTCAGCCGAGTCCGGTCCGACCCTTCGAGCACGCTCATCAGCTGACCTCGTGGGTGTCTGACGACAACGCCAACGACTTGGTGACGAACCCGGCGACCGCCTCGACCACAAAGAACGTGAAGATGCTCGCGAACGCCCCCAGCAGGCGGCCACCATGACGTTCACCCGCGCGAGCCGGAGCAGCCCCGTGGTCGTGATCGCCTCCCATCAGACGTCCCTCTCGCCGTGGGTGAGGTGGTCACGGGACAGATTGAGCAACGTCCGCACGTGCGTGTCGTCCAGCCGGTAGTAGATGTTGCGACCATCGCGCCGGTTCCTCACCACCCCGGCACTGCGCAAGAGCCTCATCGCCTGAGACACCTTCGTCTCGGTCGTCTCAACCACCGTTGCGATGTCGCACACGCACAACTCGCCGGCGTCGAGAAGCGCAAACAGGATTCGTACCCGAGTCGGGTCACCCAACAACCGGAACATCTCCGCCAGATCGACCGCCTCGTCAATGTCGAGGAGTGCTGCTGTGACCGACTCGACCCGCCTCGGGTCAACACGCGACTCGACGCAACGCTCGATATCGACCTCCTCTGATACCTGCATAGGTATGAAGGTAGAGCGGGGTCTGCGGCGGTGCAACCCGTTCCAGCCGCGACCGCACCGGGTCGAGCCACTACGCCCCGATCATCGGGCTGCTTGGTATCGGTGCCGGCGTAGCGCTCGATCGCCTCGACCGGTTGGTTGAGATTGAACATCGCGGGTTCTTGGCTGGGGCGAGGGCGTCGTGGTGGGGATCGGCGAACCGGCCGGAGTTGTTGTCGAACCAACCACCGGTGGCATCGGCGAAGTCGTCACTGGTAGCTGCTCGAGCGAGGATGCTCGAGACCAGCGTCGCTCCGGGCGCCGGAAGGCTTGAGGTGCGGACTCGGCGACTTCCCCGCACTGCCTCAGCCGCCCGAGGTGCCTCCTGGATGCGGGATGTCAGTTCGGCCACGGCGCTCCGGCGCAGCACACCGCCAGGTCATTGTCCGTCGACTACCGCTTCGATGACAGCCCGAGCGACCTGGGCGCCAGCGTCGAGTGTGTACTCCTGGGGCCAGCTGGCGACGAGGGCGTTGAGATCGTTTCGGAAGTCGGGGTCTTCGAGTTTGGCGTCAAGGTTCTTGAGCGCGAGGGCCGGGGTCCATTTCTGGGGTCGGTATGGCTCGAAGCATGAAGCGATCGTCTCGGGGGTGAGACCCAAGCGTTCGGCTGCGAGCCACATGTCGAATAGGTCGCGGCCCTTTCGGCGTTGATAGAGGGCGCGGATCTTTGTGGCGACGAGCTCGTCGGCGACGAAGGACCGAACCGTGGAGGTTCCACTGAACCATGGCGACTCGACGGTGTAGGGAACCCTGGTGACCGGACGTGCTGGTGATCGTTCGTAGGTGTTCATCTCGACTTTGATGCGCAGGGGGCTGCCGCTGTTCAGGGTCGCCTCGAGCCGTGCTTTGGGTGGCGGCGTACGTCTGTTCGGACTCGCGCGAAGCCGACGGCGTCGGCAATTTCTCGCAGTGCGTCAAGGATTTCCCCGACGCCGCCGGCGCTTCGGCGGACGTAGTCCAAGTCTTCGCTGTAACGCCATGGCTGTGCCATCCACAGCTTGTGCAGGCATGTTCCGCCACGAAAGACCAGTTCCTTGCCGAGAAGGTCGTGGTTGGCGATCTCAATGATGAGCCGGGAGAGCACGAGGTCCTGCTCGACGGTGTCATCGGTGTCCCAGGGGACGATGTGGCGCCAGTGGTTGAGGGTGGCTTGATTGATCACAGGTCGTGTTCCACGTCGGTGTTGAGGATGACCCGCCAGTGGTCGTTTCGTGGACCTGCGTCGGCCAGCCGCGGGTCGAGGAGGGTGTAGTCAAGGGAACCCACGAGCTCTTGAAGAGGGCTGAGGTCGACCGTCGTGCCGACCTCAGCCGCCATGTATTCGAGTAGCCAGCCGACGCGTTGGGTAACGACGGTTGGATAGTCGACAGCGTCTTCAGCCAGGCGGGTGGTGTCGAGGCGGTTTTCGAGGAGGAGTTCCCCGAGCACGTTTCCGACGTTGCCCAGGCCGGCTGCGTGCTGGGGCGCGTTGACAACGTCGAGCACTGTGGTCTCGGTTGTGGCGACGGTGATTCGGCCGGTTTCGGTGTCGCGGAGTTCGACGGGGCGGGTGGCTGCGTTAGCTCGGCGGATGTACTGGATACGGTGACGGCCTATGCGTCGATCGCGAAGTCGTGCTGGGGTGACGATCTGTAACACCATCGGTACCTGGTGGGATGCTCCGTGCATGCGAGCGGCGGAGAGGAATCCGACGTAGTAGGCGTGGTCCAGGAACCGCATCATTTGGTCGATGTAGTCGATGGGTGGTGGCGCTCCAGCGCTACGGTGGGTTGGTGGGACCGGGACCCAACCTCCTTTGGTCACCGAAACGATCTTGTTGGCTCGACGCGGGCGGTGAAGGCTGGTGGCTACCGTCTGCTGGGGAACGCCGAGTAGTTCGCTGATCTCAGCTGTGGTGACGAAGTGTCGTCCGCGCCCGAGTAACCAATCTGGAAGGTTGGACGGGGTGATCGTCTCGGCCGCCATCCGATCGAGAGTATCAAACTCTGACATCATGCCAAGGTTTGATTCTTCAGATCCGGAAGCCGAGGGCGAAGGTGAGGGTAAGGGAGGAAGGCTTCTTCTCGACCTTGGTCACGTAGTGCGGTACGCGGAGGAGAACGGAGCACCTCGACCCAATGGTGCATCGGCGCCGACGCCACTGCCACCACTGTGGCGGCGCTATCGAGACCGGGGGTCCCGACGTCCAGGGGGCGCTGCCGATCGGTGGCTTCCCGTGCCGGACCGCCGAGCAGCCCCCCGAGGCCGCCGACGGCCCGGCCGGCATCGCTGAGGTGCCGGTGGCTTATCCCCGTCATGACGCCGTACACCCGACCCTCGGCACATTGAGACCGGAGGACGCCGGGACGAGCGCTGAGCGAACCCGGAACGGCACCATCACGTGGCCTCTTCTGCGTCTGCGTCTGCTTCGGCGGGGGTGCGCTGGCACGGACCGCGGCGGAGGCGCGCGGGGTTGTCGAACTCGTCGATGTCGTCGACATCGAGGGTCCGGGGCTCGGAGCGGGTCAGTTGGGAGGATCGAGGCGAGTTGGTACGCGCATGGTCGACGCCCGCTGCTCCGACGCGAACCTGACTCCGGTGAATCCTGACGCGGCAACTCCCTGATGGACGGCTGCCGGGCGGCCACGCGTTTTGTTGGTGGGGCTACCATCGGCGTCGATGGCCACAGGAAGTGGCACGTACCCCGTCGAGGTGGGGTTCCTCCCCGCTACCTTCGCGATTCCCGACGTCGAACACCCCGGGCTGCTGCGTGCAGGTGAACGTGCGTCGGCGCCATATGGGGGCGAGAGCGTCGAGTTCCACGAGTGCCCGGCAACGGATTGCGATCAGGCCCAGGACGTTGACGCGGACCTGCTGGTCGCCGGTTTTGACACCGTCGATTTGTCGCCGTTTGTCGACCTCCAGTCGCTCCTGGCACGTGTCCACGCCTCCGGCGACGTGACGCAGGCTGACGCCGCAGCGGTCAGCGCAGCGCTTGAAGGGGCGGAACTGCAATGCGCGAGCGGACTCACGCTGACGGTGCTGTACGTGGCCGACGAGGGTCGCTTCATGCGCACGGCCGGGCCACGCCGGCTGTCGATGGTGCCGCCCCAGCCGACCGGCATGAACGACCACGGCCCCGCCACCTCGGTCCACGCCGACCAGGACGTGTTCGGGACGCCGGTGCGACAGTTGATGGAAGGTGAGGCCCCCCGGCTGTTTCGTCACGATTCACCAGGCGTACACAACCACGAGGCCTCGCTCATGCTCGTCAACCTGTGGATTCCGCTGCAACAGATCACCCAACCGCTGGTGTTGGCCGACGGGCGCAGCATCGACCGGAGGAGCCATCAGCTTCGCTACGGGCTCGCCACCGACTCATTCCTGGAGCGCGAGGACGATTCCGCCATCAACGACATCTGGGTGTTCCTGCACGATCCCGACCAGCGCTGGTATTTCCGTTCCGAGATGGACCACCGCTCCGCCTTGGTGTTCAACACGTTGAGCACTCCCCACGGCGCCGGTGTGCTGCCGGGCGAGGACCTTGCCCAACGGTGCTACCGGGCGTTGGAGGATGGGGAGGCGTCAGCAGAGCGCGGCGACGCCCCCGGGCTGGTTGACGCGCTGACCGATGTCGACGGGATGGAAACCACGGACGAGCTGACCCCGGCATTGCGCCGAGCGGTCGATGCGATGTTGAAGTTGGCCGACGAGGCGCGCTCCAACCCCGATGCGGTGTGCGGCCCGACGGCTGCGACCTGGGTGGAGGCCTCGCGGGCCGCTCGCCGGAGCGTTGTCCGCATGTCGCTCGAGTTCCGGCTGGTGGTTTCGACCGCGTCGGGGTGATAGGCGGCTGATCGGCTCGGCAGCCGCCGCCGCCAGCGGCGCTCACAGCCCTGTCACAGGTGCCATGCGTACGGTGCCGACATGAACTTGAAGAGCTGGAAGCCCATCGCCGTCATCGTCGCCGTTCTGCTGCTGGCCGCCGGAGTAGGAATCTGGTGGTTCCTCGGCGGCGACCCGGTGGACGAGGTCAGCCTCGATGCGGCTACCGAATCGGTGGAAACCACTGTCGCCGACACGACCGACGACGCCGATCTCAGCGGGGTCTGGAACGTGGACACGACCTCCGGGGAGTTCGACTACGAGTCGGCCACGGGATCGTTCGTGGGCTTCCGCATCGAGGAGGAGCTCGCCAGCATCGGATCCACCACGGCGGTGGGCCGCACGGGCGACATCGAGGGCGGCATCACCATCGAAGGCACCTCGGTCACCGAGGCCAACTTCGACATCGACGCCACCACGATCACCACCAACGAGTCCCGGCGCGACGACAACGTGCAGGACGCACTCGAGACGACCCAGTTTCCATCGGCCACCTTCGAGCTGACCGAACCCATCGAGCTCAGCGACGAGGCGCTCGCCGGCGACGCGTTCGCAGCCGCGGCGATCGGCGAGTTGACCATTCATGGCACCACCCAGCCGATCGAGATGAACCTTGAGGCCCAGCTGGTGGACGGCACCATCGTGATCGTCGGCTCCACCGACATCACCTTCAGCGACTACGGGGTTGAGGTGCCCGAGAGCCGCATCGTGGTGTCGGTCGACGACTTCGGCACGCTCGAGCTGCAGCTGCTGCTGATCCGATAGCCCCAACGCCGCCCCATCCCGCCGGCGATCAACCTCACAACCCCGCCCCCTCCCCACCCTCCAGGCCATCCGGCCGTTTCCACGAGAAGGACAACACATGCCCACCACCCGAACCCAAGGTCTTGCCCTGGCGCTG
This sequence comes from Microthrixaceae bacterium, assembly GCA_041394485.1. Lineage (GTDB taxonomy): Bacteria > Actinomycetota > Acidimicrobiia > Acidimicrobiales > Microtrichaceae > Microthrix. The sequence goes on along the minus strand of JAWKIE010000015.1, from coordinate 34,080 downwards.
GCCGTCGCGCTGACGCTCGGAGCCTGCGGCTCCGACACCACCGACGAAGGCGCCGGGTCGACCACCACCGCCGTGTCCCGCGACACGGCCACCACGGTGGACGAGACGAGCGACACCGCCGAGACGGCCGAGACGACGGAGACGGATTCCGATGCCGGCACCACCGCATCGGGAACGGCGAATACCGATGAGGTGGTCGCCGCAGCCGAGGCCCTGATGGCCACGCTCTCCGACGACGAGATGGCCGCCCTCCAGTTCGAGTTCGGCGATGCGTCGCTGGCATCGACCTGGTCGAACCTGCCGGCCTGCGGCGACTCCGCCCGGCCCGGAATCGCCTACGGCGACCTGACCGATGACCAGCTGGCGGCCGCGCTGGCGGTGTCAGAGGCCACGCTCAGCGACGAGGGCTACCTGGAATACACCCAGATCATCGCCGCAGACGACGTGCTCGGCGCCAGCGGCGGTGGCCGGGGCGGCGAGACCACTTGGGACTCCGACTGCTACTACCTGGCCTTCTACGGCACGCCGTCGGAGACCGACGAGTGGGCGATCATGTTCGGCGGCCACCACTACGCCCGCATCATGACCTACACCGGTGAGGTCGCCACGATCACCCCGGCGTTCACCGGGGTTGAGCCCACCAGCTTCGAGGTGGACGGCGAGACCGTGGAGCCGCTGAACGACGAGGTCGATGGCATCTTCTCCATCTTCACGTCGCTCGACGACGACCAGTTGTCCTCCGCTGAGATCGACGGGGCGTTCGACGACGTGCTGCTCGGCCCCGGGGAGGACACGTTCCCCGACAGCGAGGGCGTGCTCGGCAGCGAGCTGAGCGACGACCAGAAGGAGCTGGTGCTGACCTCGGTCCGCACCTGGATCGACGACTTCGATGCGTCGATCGCCGACGACGCCATGGCGACCGTCGAGGCCGAGCTGGACGAGACCTCCTTCGCCTGGGCCGTCTCCACCGACCCCTCCGTCCAAGGCGCCTACGCCCGGATCGACGGACCGAGCGCCTGGATCGAGGTGGCGATCCAGTCGGGCGTCGGCGGCGCCGACGTGCACTACCACTCGATCTACCGCAACAAGACCAACGACTACGGCAACGCCGGGTGATGCAGCGGACCCGTCGGCTCATCGTCGCCTTGGTGGCGGCGGTGGGCCTGTGTCTGGGCGCCTCGCCGGCCGGAGCGCACGAACCGGGTATGTCCGCGGTGCTGCTCGACGTCGGCGACACCGAGGTGACCGCCGAACTGCAACTGCCGCTCGACCGCCTGGAGATCGCGGTCGATCAGCCGCTGACCGACGCTCCCGGCGAGGTGGTCGACACCTACGGCGCCATGCTCACCGCCTACATCGGCGATCACGTGGCGGCCTCCGGCGACGACGGTGAGCCCTGGGACGTCAGCATCGGCACAGTGTCACTGTCGACGATCGACGGGGTCGACCACCTCGTCGCCCCGGCCACGTTGACGCCGCCAAGCGGCGTGGTCGGTGACTTCACGCTCGACTACGACGTCATCCTGGAGTTCCTGCTGTCGCACGAGATCGTGGTGGCCACCCAGCCCGAGGGCGGCGACCGGGTCGTCGTCGGCACCCTGAGCCACGCGGCGAGCAACATCGACATCGAGGCCACGGCGCCGTCCGGATCCGTTCCGTCCGGGTCCTTTCCGTCGATGGTGACCCTCGGGTTCGACCACGTGCTCGACGGTGCCGACCACCTCGTCTTCCTCATCGTGCTACTCATTCCGGCGCCGCTGCTGCTGGGCGAGGGGCGGCGATGGGGAGGAGCCGGGTCGCCCGGGGCGTCGTTCGCCCGGGTGGTGCAGGTGGCCACCGCCTTCACGGTGGGCCATTCGCTCACCCTGGTGGCCTCGGCCGTCGGCTGGATCTCGGTGCCGTCGGGACCGGTGGAGGTGCTGGTGGCCGTCTCCATCGGAGTCGGTGCCGTGCACGCCCTCCGCCCGACCGTGGCCCACGGCGAGGCCCTGATCGCCGGCGGATTCGGGCTGATCCACGGCCTGGCTTTCTCCGGCATCCTCGACAACTACGGCCTCGGCTCCGGCGAGACTGCAACGTCACTGCTGGGATTCAACGTCGGCGTCGAGCTGGCCCAACTGGTCACCATCGCCCTCGCGTTCCCCTCCCTGTACGTCCTCAGCCGGGGTCGTGGCTACCGACGGTTCAGAGTCGGCGCCGGCGTTGCGGCGCTCGCCATCTCCCTGGGATGGGTCGTCGAACGGGTCGGTCTGTGGGGGAGCCCCTTCACCCCGCTGGAGACCTGGGCGGTGACCAACCCCTGGGTGCTTGTTGGGGCGCTGGGCGCCGCGTCGCTGATCTCGGCCGCCCGCGACCGTCAGGCATCAGGCCGGGCGGCGCCTGAAGCGCCGATCGCCGCTCCGGTGGGTCACCCGCCGGCGCCGCCCGTGGGCCTGAGTTCGGCCCCGTGTGGGCTCACGCCAATCGGTCGAGTTGGGCGCGGGTGATGACGTTGATGCCGGGCTCGCCGGCCACGTAGCGGCGGATCTCCTCGGCGGCGTACTGGCTCATCCGGCGAAGCTCGGTGCCCTGGGACCCGGCGATGTGCGGCGTCAGGAACACGTTGCTTGACGAGCGCAGCAGGTGGCCGTCGGGCAACGGCTCGGGGTCGGTCACGTCCAGGATGGCGTACAGCCGTCCCGCCGCGATCTCGGCGGTCAACGCGTCGTGGTCGAGCAGCCTGCCGCGGGCGGTGTTGATCAGCGTCGCCCCGGTGGGCATGGCCGCCAGCTGCTCCGCCCCGACCATGTGCCCTGTCGAAGGCAGGTCGGGGGCGTGGATCGACACGATCTGGGAGGAGGCGCAGAGTTCGTCCAGTTCCATCTTCGTCACGCCAAGCCTGGCCGCCTCGTCGGCGGAGAGGAACGGGTCGTAGACCGCGACGCTCAACGCGGGAAAGGCACGGAGCAGCTCGATGACGCGTCGGCCGATCAGCGAGGCGCCGATGATGCCGATGGTCTTGTTGAAGTTGCCCACCGGGTGCGCCGGATCCTGGACGGCGTCGAAGTGCTCGGGCGACCGGATGAGGTCGCGGGCCATGAAGGCGTTCTTGTTGGCGAGCAGGATCATGGCCAGCGTGAACTCCGCAACGGGAGCCGCATTGGCGTTGGCGCCGGAGGTGACCCGCACCCGGTCCATCACCTCGGGGGCGATCGTGCCCTTTACCGTGCCGGCGGCGTAGGCGACGAGCCCCAGGTCGGGCGCCCGGTCGAGCAGCGCACCATCGATCGGCGGGCAGCCCCAGTGGCCGACGATCACCTCGGCCCGGGCCAGCAACTCGTCGGCGCGAGGATCGTCCCATCGGCTGAGGGCGTCGGTGTCCAAGAGCTCACCGACTGCGCCGAGCGCGGCGTGGTCGTCGGCGTTGAAGCACTCCATCCCGTCGAGGTGGGCGAGCACGATGGCGGGTCGGTTCATGTGAGGTCCTTGTCGAGAATCGATCGGTTGGCAAGCAGCACCCTGGTCATGATGCAACGCCGGTGCTCGACCTGGTCACCATGGCGGGGTCGACGACCACCACCCGGGGGGAGTCGCCGGCGAGCAGCGACCCGAGCAGGTCGAGCGCCGCCCGACCCACCTGGCGGGCGCGCCCGTCGACCGTGGTCAGCGGGGGATTGGTCATGGCCGAGAAGGGGATGTTGTCCGAACCGATCACGCTGAGCTCGTCGGGCACCCGGATGCCGCGAGCCGTGGCCCCGCCGAGCACGCCAAAGGCGGTGACGTCGTTGAAGGTCGCCACGGCGGTGAAGGCTCCGTCGACGATCTCGTCGATCAGCGCCAGCCCACCCTCGTAGGTGGGGCTCACTGGACCCAGTTGGGCCACGCCGAGTTTCCCGGCGAGGCGGGAGCGTTGTTCCGCCGACCAGAACGCGGAAGGTCCCCGCACGATCGCGATCCGGTCGTGGCCCAGCGAGCGAAGGTGAGCGACGGCCACGGTGACGACGGCGCCCTGGTCGACGTGCACCGCGGCCACGTTGCGACCGCGGCGGTTTACGTACACGACCGGCTTGCCGTCGGCGGCGTCTCGGACCATCGCAAGCGCAGCCACCGGCGAACACACGATGAGGCCATCGACGTTGGGGGAAAGGGACTCGACCGCCGAGAGTTCGTCGGGTGCTGCCTGACGGCTGTCGGCGACGAGCACCGCCTCCGATCGGTCCCGGGCCCCCAGCTGCACCTCCTGCACGATCTCGGCGAAGTACGGGTTGGTGATGTCGGGGACGATGACGGCCACCCGCGACGTCTTGCCCCCGGCCAGCTGCCTGGCCGCCAGGTTGGGGCGATACCCCACCGCAGCCACGGCCGCCTGTACCCGGGCGGCGGTCTTTTCGTTCACCCGACCGGGGCGGGTGAGCACTCGTGACACCGTGCCGGGATGGACGCCGGCGCGCCGTGCGACGTCGTCGAGGGTGGCGGTGTCCCGGTTGGTCACGCCGCCGACCCTATGGCGTACCGGCGAGGATGGCAAGCGCTTGCCAAGTCGGAGCCGACCGGCGATACTTGCCCAGTGACAACGATTCCGACGCAGCTCCCCGGGCGCGCTCCCACCGGCATGTCCGCCATCCTGTTGCCCTTCACCGACGACGGCGACGTCGACTGGGCCGGCTTCGAGGCCCACGTCCGACGCACGACCGAGGCGGGCCTCGCCCCGGCGGTCAACATGGACACCGGGTACGTGCAGCTGATCGACGACGAGACCCATCAGCGGGTGCTCGACACCACCCACGAACTCGCCGGTTCCAACTTCGTGGCGGGCGCGTTCGTGCCGGACGCCGCCGGGGACGCCTTCGATCAGGCGGCGCTGAACCGGGCGGCGCTCCGGGTGGCCGACGCCGGGGGAACGCCGGTGATCTTCCCGTCGCACGGCCTGAACGGGCCGACGAGGACGAAGGGTGGCCGCCCTCCAGCAGGTGGGGCGCCACCGTCGACCGGTTCATCGGGTTCGAACTGGGTGCGATGTTTGTCCCCTACGGCTGACTACCTGATGCGTACGCCGCACTGATGGCGATCGACTCCCTGTATCGGGGCCAAACACCGTCGTTGTCGCGCAGCGGCCGAGTGGGACCGCCTCGCCCTGCGCGCGACCGAACCTGTCCCCGATTTCCTCGGTGTTCACCGGCAACGACCTGGCGATCGACATGATCGTGTACGGCTCCGACTACCTCCTGGGCCTGTCGACGATGGCGCCCGACCTCGCCATCCGGACCGGCTGTGGGCCGAGGAGGACGCCCGGGTTCTGGGGAGGTCAACGACCTGCTTCAGTACCTCGGGTTCTTCACCTCCGCGACTCCGGTGCCCGGCTGTCGGCCACAACGCCGCCACCGTCCTGCAACTGCGTGGCTGGATCACCTCCGACGCCATCCTGCCCGGGGCACCTGCAACGCCCTGACCCTGACTGGGCCGTTGCCGACATCGCCAACCGGATCAACGCCAAGGTCGAGGGAGCTCCTGGCGACGCCACACCCAGGTGAAGAAGCCGGAACCCCCCAGGAGCCGGACCACCTCGCCGGGATCGGCGTCGACCTGCCGGTGGACGAGACGGTGGACCCGCAAGGTGCGCTCGCCCAACCGATCACCGACGGCTCCACCGGCGAGCACACGATCCCGAACCGGTTCGCCGTGCTGCCGATGGAGGGCTGACGCGCCGACCGACGGCCAACCCACCGATCTGGTCCGCCGCCGGTGGGACGCTTGCCGAGAGCGGCTGCGGGCTGGTCTGGGCCGAAGCGACCGCGGTGGTACCCGAGGGGCGGGCCAACCCCCACCAGTTGATGATCAACCCCGACACTGTCGCGGGCCTGGCCGAGCTTCGGCCTGCTCGCCCCGAACCAGGTGGCCGGGGTTGCAGCTGACCCACCTGGTCGCCTCCTCCTCCTGTCCCCAGGGCGCACCGCACCAGAACCGGCAACCCCACGCCGAACTCGACCGTCGGGTCGACGCCGACGAGGCCTCGCTGACCGACGACGAGCTCGACGAGCTGGCCGAGTCGTTCATCGTGGCGGGCCGGCCTGGCGCGAGACGCCGGGCCTGGACTTCGTCGACGTGCGCCGCTACGCCACTTCCTCCACGAGCTCCTCTCCGGCCGAGACCGGGACGGCCGCTACGGCGGCGACGAGGCCGACGCACCGCCTTCGTGCGGCGGGTCGGCGGCATCCGCGAGCGGGTGCCCGACATCGCCGTTGCGGTCCGGCTGTCGATCTTCGACTTCCTGCCGCATGAGACCGGCCCGGAGCACCGGCGTGCCGGTGGAGCGCGACGGCCTGGCCGCTCGCTCGGCGCCACCGAGATCCGGACTCGACATCGACCTCAGCGAGAGCGCACCGATTCGCTGTCGACCTGTTGCGCAGCCTCGGCGTCGGCCTGGTGGTGCACGACCGCCGAGCTCCGTGGCTACAACCTGCACGTTCAGCGGCCCGTTTACTTCCCGCCCTCGACGGCTACCAGCCCCCGAGGATCCGTTGGTCGGGGGTGGCTCGCCAGATCCACGCCACCGCCGAGCTCGTCCGGGCCTCCGGGACGTCACCTTCATCGGCTCCGGCCACCCTGCCTCCAGGACTGGCTGGCCAACGTCGGTCAGGGCCGTGGTGGGCGCCGGGGAAGTCGGCATGGTCGGCCTTCGGCTGCATGGTGCTCTCGTACCCGCAGCTGGCCGCCGACGTTCGCCGCTGAACCCCACCGAGCGCCGGTTGATCTGCCGAACCTTCAGCACCGCACCACCGCACCCCGCCGGGCTGGTGTCGGGCTGTTACCCGGACGTATTTCTACAAGACCCACGAGGACCGTCCGCCCTCGTGAAGCGGTCGCTCCGCCAGGCCAAGTCCTGACCCACCCGTACCGACGCGCTATCGAGCGACCGGCACGCCGAGGCTGACCAGTCCCAGGGTGCCCGCCCCTTGCTCGTCGGCGCTTCCGTCAGGGTGATGCCGTTGTCCACCGTCGGGTCGCCGATCAGCCCATCATCGGCCCAGCCGGTATCGGGCGGGCCGAACCGGCTCGTGGCATCGCCGGTGGGAACACCGACTCGGTGGCCCTCGTCGGGGTACAACCGGCACAACACCTCGGCACCGTCGACGCGCGCCTGCACATGGATGCACGGCCCGCCCGCCGTACCAGCCCGGATAGATCGTCTGAAACTCGAGGAGACCGTCGGCGTCGGAGGTCTGGAAGCTGGGCATGAAGGCGGTGCCTCGCCCTCGTCCTTCCCGCTGCTGTCGTCGACGTAGGAGGAGTAGCGTCGCCGGTGGCGTCGGTGTGCCAGATCTCCACCTGGGATCCGGCAACTGCCGGCAACCTCGTCGACCACCCGCACCCCAAGTCGGTGGATGTTCGGGTAGCCGTCGGTGACGTCGCGGCGTTCGAGTTGCCCTCCCGTGACGGGAACGGCCCGCTGGAGGAGCCTGGCGTCAACGCACAGATCGCCAGCGCCTCGAACATCGCGGGCGTCAGGGCCTCCGTGCCGCCTCCCCGGCGGGGTCCGCTGCGGTGGTGACGGGCCCCGCACCCATCGACGCTCTCCTCGGTGTCGCCGCTGCACGCCGCCACGACCGCCGCGCCCGCTCCAAGTCCGGCGGCGGCCAGAAACGTTCGACGGCGCGCGACTGGTGAAGACGGCGCTGCGCTCATCACCAGAGTGTCGCACGCCGCCGGGCGGTGCGATCTCGGGCGAACCCGCCAACCGGGGAAAGCCCGGACGATCTGCTGCCGCACCGATACGGTCCGGTCATGGTGCTCGTCCCGGAACTCGGATGTGACCGACCTCGACGCCGGCGTTGGGGGTTCTATACCGACGTGCTCGGCTTCGAGGTCGTTCCAACGGCGGGCCGAACGGTTCACGTACCCTCGAACGCGACGGCATGGAGCTGATGGTCGAGGCCCACCGAGGCCGGCAACCGTCAGTTCGTCGTCGCTGACCCCGGACGGGTACCTGTGGCGCCCGCCCCGTTCCGCGACCTCGGCAAGCCAGGGCCGGTGGGTAGGCGCCGGCCCCTCATCGGTCAGTCCGTCGCCGCCGGGCCGGCCGCCATCACCGTCGCCGCCAGCGCAATCCGATGGTCCTTGGCCCACGGCGGGCCCAGGATCGATCGCGGGCCGAACAGCACCGCCTCGGCCCGGTCGCCCAGGCGTTCGGTGGCGGCCGCCCACCGTCTTCGCATCAAACCGGTGGACGTCCCACCCGCGGTCCCGGGCAAGCTCGGCGAGCACCTGGCAGTACATCACCGAGTCGGCCCGGCTCTCGTAGGGGGCGCGCCGGAGGGTGGCGAGGTCGGAGGATGGTCCTGGGGCCAGTCCCGGACGGACAGCGACATGATCGGCCCGACCAACGAGCTTGAGTTTATCCAGGGACGCCGAGGAAGCGCGCCCTGGCCGACGCCCGCACCTCGGCCATCAGCTTGGCCAGGGCGGTATCGCCCAGCGGCGGACCCGACGATGAAGTCGCAAGGGCCGCCGTCGTGATGAATCGGCGCGGTGGCCACCCCCGGACACCAGTTCGATCCTCCTCCGGCCGACGACCTCGTGGTCCTGCTTCTACGGGCAACGACGACCGCCCAACCGAGGTGATGGGCAACTCCGAGGCGCATGTCGAGCGGTCCTGGAACCGAGATCGTTCGGTCAGGAGGTACTCGGTCATCCAGCCGGCCACCCGCTCGACGGCGGGATCGACAAAGGTTGGATTGTCGGCAGGTCGATGTGGTTGGTCTCGAGCCACATCAGCCCTTGGGGCCGTCGACTCGGTCGTATGCCCTGGGGCACCGGGGGCGCAGAACTCGTCGCGGTGCCGCGCACGATGAGGGTGGGGTGGGCCCGATGAAGTCGGCGCCGATGGCCAGGTCGGTGGTCAGCAGCTCGCGGTCGGACAGCCGGGTCATCCGATTCGACCATCCTCCGCAGCCGATCGGGCCGTGCCGTAGTACTCGAATGGTTCGGCGCATGGCGGCGTCCTCGCCGTCGACGTCGGAGACCGCCTTGATGTAGTCGATGTTGCCGGTTGCGTGTTCCTGCCCGGCGACCTCGGAGAATTCGGCCATCATCCGGCGAAAGTCCTCAGCCGCCGATGCCGGTGCGCATCACCCGGGGTCGTTGAAGGCGGCGGCGACCACGGGCCAACGCCTTGATCCGCCGGTCGAACGCCGAGTGTTTCAGGGCGTACCCGCCACACCCATGCAGATGCCGAGACATCCGATGCGCTCGGCATCGACCGAGGGATGGTGGGCGAGGAGGCTGGTGGCCGCCATCAGGTCGTTCAGCTTTCCGGCCGGGTCCTCGTGCTGGGGCGATACCCGTCGCTGGCGCTGAAGATGATCGAACGCCAACGTGGCAAAACCACGCCGGGCGAGTCGATCCGCATACCGGCCAGCCACCTGCTCTTTCACCCCGGTGAACGGCCCGTGACAACGATCGCCGGGTGACCATCGGCGGACTCCACGGTGGGAAGCCGGAGGTGACCTGCCAGCGTCAGTCCGTCGCTCGTGAACGAGACGTCGGTCGGTTCAACACCCATGGTGGACACCCAGGGTCCATGTCGCATGTTGCAGTCGGCCGAGCGGGCGACGCCGCCGGTTTCAGCCAAGCAGGTTGAGCTGGAACCGATGCTGCAACGCATCGCCGAGGTCAGCACGGCGCCAGGCGCACCCCGGTGTGGTGGCCACCTTGATGGAGGGCAGGTTGCCCACCAACACGGCGATCCCGGATCGATCGAGCGTTTCGCCGCTCGCCCAGTCCAGAGGGATTCTGCCGCTGCGGTCAGCAACCCTCCCACGGGCCGGAGCGGGCCAGCCAGTAGCCGAGTTCCCCCTGTGCCGCGAACCAGGTGATGGAGCCGGGAGCACCCGATGCTGCTCGTCGGAGATACAGAAGGCCGCTTCTTCTTGTGTGCTCCACCATTCGGCCGCTTTCATGAGAATGACTGGCGTCGGCCCGACTCATATGGGCTGGGGACGGTCGTCCAGCGAGGGATCTCGGGGTCCTGCGGTGAGCAGGGCGTCGGCATCAGCGGCGGCGCTATGCACGCAGGTGCTCCTTTCTGCCCGGGATGCTGAGCAGCGGCTGCTCGGTGGGCCAGGTCGATTCCATGTTGCTCATCCGAGCCCGTCGCACCCGATGTCGTGCCAGCTCAGCCCGAGACGCCGATCTGGCCGAACAGCGTGGCGTGGTCGACGTGATGGATGCCTTCGATGACCATGCCGTCCTCGTCGATCATCGTGAAGGTGGCCCCCGAAGCGGACCTGAGCGCCGGTGGGGGCCACGCCCACGAGTTCGCCGGTGTGCGTGCCCGCCATGACCCAGCGGTCGGCGTGACGAGGCCCGTCGACGACCACCTGGCGGGTCAGGGTGAGGTCGGGGAGGGCGACGGACATCATGGCGGCGCATCGCGCACCGGACCGGGCCCGATTCCCAATCGCTTGACGAAGCGTCACGCACTCTGGCGTCGTCGGTGAACCATGCGGCCACTGGGTGTCGGGTCGTGCGTTCCACGCCTCGTAGGTGGCATCGCTCACACGCGCCGTCAGTTGTTCCAGTCGGCCACGGTTTCAACGTAGCCTCCGTGAGGGCTGCCCTGACCGAGCCGAGGGGCGCGAGGGCCTGGAGGAGGCGTCGGACCTTGGCGTCCCACCGCTGGAGAGCCGCCAGGTCGACCGGTGATACTTGGCGCCGACTGCGCTGAGCGCCTGCTTCCGAACGATCCGGGCACCATCGTGGCGGCCGCCGAGGGAACGCTGGCCAGGCGAAGGGCGGCGGCGGGTGCGGACGCCGGGCTGGAGGGCGCCAGCGCTGCTCCAAGCCGGCCCGCATGGCTTCGGTGTCCAGAGCTGGCGGATCATGCGTCGGGCACCCCGCTGGTGCCCAGCTCGGTGCTCATGCGTCGGAGGCTCGAAGGCGGCCAGCGTTCCGCCAGGAGCGCTGATACCCGTACCGGTAGCCCCACAAGATGGACTCGTCGCCGCAGTCATCTGCGTCGGCCACGCCTCGGCCAACATGGTGCCGGCCATCAGGCCGAGGCCGACGCCCGATCCGTGGGCGGGGAAGATGCTGGCAGGCGGCATCGCCCACCAGCGCCAGGCCGGGCGCGGTGAAGCGGGCGAAGGGCCGGCGCAACGGAATCACCCCCGAACGCGCCAGAGAGCACCTCCCCAAGCCACGGCAGATCGGCGCGGCGCTGGCCTGAAGGTGCGGGGCGGTGCGGCGCGTGGGCCGGACGCGACAACCCATCACCAGCACGGCGGCCGACCGCAAGTTGTTGGCCACGGTGACCGCCCGGCGCACCAGCCACCGGCCGGGCCGAGGATCGTCACCGCCTGCCCCGCCTCGGCCCCGTGCCGGGTGGAGGAACCGCCGGGTCGGTCGCGGTCGTCGACGCGAACTCGGGTCCCCGCGGAGCACAGTTCCTCGTCGTGGCGGACATCGGGGCACCACGGCGTCAGCGCCGGCTACGCCGCTTCACGAAGTGCGCCGTGTCGCCGGACGCCGACGAACAGGGCGGCCTCCAGCCGCAGCCGGCGACCCGGCCCGTCGCCGTGGCTGCGACCGATCTCGATGGTGCAGAGGCGTCCGGCCCGGTCGGTCTCAACGTCGAGGACGTCACTCGAGTTTCCGAGCATCTCGACACCCGCCTCGACCGCGCGAGGCAGGCGCCGACCGAGTCCGGCCATGCCCGCCCGAACCACGGGCGAGTCGCACCGTTGCCGAGTGGCGGCCGTCGGGCCCGAAGTAGGCTGCGCGGTTTTCGGAGCGGCCGCCGACCCATCGACCGGAACCGGCGGCCTGACCCGCGCCGCGGCGAACTGCCACGGCAGCACGCCGTTGTGGCCACTGCGCCCTGGCCGCCTCGGCGGGCCGGCGATCCAATTAGCGCGACCGAACGCCCTCAAGCCGCCACCGACCAGCGGCGTTGGCGCCTGCGGTGCCCGCTCCGACCACCACCACGTCGACCCGCTGCGTTCGTCCTGCACGGAACAACGTAGGCGCAGGGGCCGCCGGTTCGCCTTGCCAGCGATCAGCGAGTCGGCCGCCTGGGCGCAGCCAGTTGGGGGTGCGGGAGGCGGTCTACGAGGAAGGGCCCAGGAGGTTCGCCGATGATGTTGCGCTGGATCTCCGGACGCCGCCGCCGATGGTGAGCGCTCGGCTGAAGAGATAGGGCCCAATGCCAGGATCGACCGCTTCGGCCTCTCGTTCTGATGCCGAGCATTCCTGGCGGGGCCGAAAGGAGGTCGCAGGATGAGGTCGAGCACCGCCTGGGCGTTGGTATCGGTTCGCCTTGCGTATCGAGGCGACGGCGACGGATCGTCCCCCGAACCAGAGCGTCGACGATCTTCCGGGTGAGCAGGTCGGTCACGGAAGGCGTCGCTATAGACCCTGGCCGCCCGCTGACGATTCACCAGGGCTGCTTGGCAGCCGACCTTCGCCGTATCTCGTCCATGACCTCTGGAATGACGGCCCCATGCCCCACAGCACGCCTCCTTTCGCTCAGCGCGATGCGCCTGTTGCCCAGCGTGACCGTCGCCAGGCGCCACCCGTCACCCTCGGCACCGATGCGGTGGCCGACGGGGGAGCCGAACGTCGGTGAGGAACGTTTCGTTGAAGTGGTTGCCGCCGGTCATCTCGATGGTCGGGTGGACCTCGACCTGGGGCTTGCCATGTCCACGACGAAGTAGGAGATGCCGCGGTGCTTGGGCGCCGAAGAGTCGGTGCGGGCCAGCAGGATGCCCCACTGGGCCCGGTTCGCCCAGGTCGAGAAGATTTTCTGACCGTTGATGACGTAGTGGTCGCCGTCGCGCTCGGCGCTGGTGCGAAGCGACGCCAGGTCGCCGGCTTACGTCCGCCTGGCTGGGCGAACAGCTGGGTCCACGTCTCGCTTCCCGCCAGCATCACGCCCGGAAGCCAGCGCCGTTGCTGGGCCTGGGTGCCACCCGCCAGGATCGTCGGGCCGGCCCAGCCGATGCCGATCGTGTTCGCCGGAACCGCCACGTCGGCCGCCGCCAACGCTTCGCCGATGACCAGCTGCAGGCGCGGGTCGGCGTCGAGCCCCCACGGCCGTGGCCAGTGGGGCGCCACCAGGCCGGCCTCGGCCAGTTGGCGGGCGGTGGGGGACGGGTTGGCGGCCAGCCAATCGTCGAGCAGCCGCCGCTGTTCGACGGGGTCAAGGTCGCTGGTCAGGCCATTCATAGAAGTCCGGTATCCGTCTCCAGGCCGAGCCGGAGCCGCCCGTAGGTTTCGAACGTGCGGGGTGCGACCATCGCATGCTGGGTGGCCACGAACGCATCGCGAAACGTGCGCTGCAACGGACACGTCGTGTAGACGGCTGCACCCCCTGCGGCCTTGTACATCAGCTCGGCGACCTCGGCGGCGGTCTGCGTTGCGTGGGTGGCGCTCAACCGAAGCTGGCGCTTCTGCTCCACCGACGGTGTGCTGCCCGACTCGGCCGACGCCCAAGCGTCGGAGATGGCGGAACCCAGGTAGGCCCAGGCCGAGGCGAGCTTGGCCTCGGCGATCGCAACGTCGGCCTGAACGCGGGGACGTCGGCTCAGCGACTTTGAGCTTCCCTGGGGGTTCTTCGTCGCGGCGAGTTCGACGAACTCGTCGATGGCCCGTCGTCCGATACCCATCGCGCAGGAGGCCACACCGCAGGCGAGCAGCCCGAGGAATGAGAACCGCGACAGGCTGCTGTGCCGCACCGGCGTGTCGATGCCCAGCTGCACCCAGCGGCCCTCCGGCACGAACACGTCGGTCACCTGGTAGTCGCCCGAGCCGGTTCCGGACAATCCCGAGACCTCCCAGTTGTCGATGAACTCAACGTCCTCGGGCCGGAAGAAGACGAAGGGGGCCAGCAGGCCGTCGGCTCGGGCCCGGGGCGTGCCGTCGTCGCCGACCAGCAGGCAGCCGCCCGCAATCCAGGTGCAGTGGCGGGTGCCCGAACCCCATTGCCACCGGCCGCTGACCCGCAGGCCGCCGTCAACCGGGGTCGCACGACCGGCCGGCATGGCAAACCCGCCGGCGATGCCCTCGCTGTCGCCGAAGATCTCGCTCGCAAACGGATCCGGAAGCATCGATGCCGTCAGCGAGGTCGTCGAGCCGATCATCGAGCACCAACCGGCAGCGCCGTCGTGGTAGGCCAGCTCCTCGATCACCTCTAGGCTCTCCCACGCCGTGATGCCGGGACCATCGAGGTCCTCCGGGACGTACATCCTGAACGCGCCCGTCGTTTTGATCAGCTCGACGACATCGAGCGGCAGTCCTCGCGCCTGCTCGATCTCGGCCGACCGGCCCGCAACCGCCGGGCCGATCTCCCTCACGGCGTCCAGTACCGGGTTGGTTCCCATCCCATGTTTCTAACGCGCCTCTCGCCACCAGCTTGGTGGGCGCCGGGTGCTCCAGCCGGTGGCTCGCCTCGGGGCCGCTCCGGCGGCGAGCCGGTCACCGAGTCGGCCGCCGAACCGCGGCCGCCTAGATCTGCCCTGCGTCAAGCGCCGCCAGCACATCGACCGCGCGCTGACGGACAGCCGAGAGGTCGCTGAGGCGCCGCATGCCGCCGAGTTGTCTGGCCATGCGGTGGTTGCCAGCGAATCGGTCCTCGTTGCGGGCGAGGAAGTCCCAATACAACGTGGTGAACGGACACGCGTCGTCACCGACCCGCTTCTTCGGGTCGTAGGCGCAACGTGGGCAGGAATCGCTCATCTTGTTGAGGTACGCCCCACCGGAGGCGTACGGCTTGGTCGCCATCCGCCCACCGTCGGCGTGGAGTGCCATGCCGATGACATTCGGCACCATGACCCATTCGGCGCCGTCGACGAAACTCGCCCACATCCAGTCCGTCATCGCCTGGGGGTCGACACCCGCGGTGAGGGCAAGGTTGCCGAGCACCATCAGCCGCTCGATGTGGTGTGCGTAGCCGTGACGCTCGACGTGGCCGATCGCAGTGGCGACGCACGCCATCGAGGTTGATGACTCACCCGTGAATGCAGGGGGAACCGGTCGAGCGGCGTCCAGCTCGTTGGCGGCTCGATACGAGGGCATCCACAGCCAGTAGAGCCCCCACACGTACTCCCGCCAGCCGATCACTTGACGAACGAACCCCTCCACCGAGTTCAGTGGCGCCGCGCCCGCGTGGTGGGCGGAGAGGACTGCGTCGACGACCTCCGTCGGGTGCAGCAGCCCGAGGTTCATCGACGATGCCAGGGCCGAGTGAGCCATCTTCCATTCGCTGCCGAGCATGGCGTCCTCGTGTGTGCCGAACTGGGCCAAGCCGGTCGCGACGAACTCCCGAAGCCGGAGCAGGGCCTGCTGGCGGCTGATCGGCCAGGTACCGTCGGGCGGCGCGCCCCAGACATTGGCGCCGAGGCCGGCGATGACGGCCCGGTCGATCTCGTCGAGCTCGAATCGGGTGATGGGCGGCCAGTCTCTGCCGTCCTTGGGTGGCGGTTCACGGTTGTCGTGATCGAAGTTCCAGCGACCACCGGTTGGTTGGCCGTCGGGCTCGATGAGAACGCCGAGCCTGAGGCGCTGCCAGCGGTAGAAGTCCTCCATCTTGAAGGACTTCCTGCCCTCCACCCAGCGGGCAAAGTCGTCGTAGCGGCACAGAAACTGGTCGTTGGGGACGAGCTCGACCCCCGCGTCGGCCAGCATGGCCCGCCCTTCCCAACTCATGGGCTCCATGGCGACGACCCTGCCCGCCTCGTAGTCGGCGAGGTGGGCCTGCAACCCCGACGCCAGCGTTGGGGCCCGGCGGTGGTCGACCTCGAAGCCCTCGGCCCGTAGCCCGGCCGCGAAGTGCGCCATGGCGGAGAGCACGAGGTGAAGCCGCTGGCGATGCCATCGCTTCGAGCCGGCCTTGGCCTCGCTCGTCACCATCAGGACTCGACAGTCCCCGGGCTTGCGGTCGGCGAGCGCGCCGACGTCTCGGTTGAGCTGGTCTCCGAGGATCCAGATGGTGTCGAGTCGGGTCACCGCGTGACCGGCGCAACTCGGTTGGCAGCTTCAGCCTCAGGCATCGTCCGATTCATCGTGTCGGTAGCGGGGACGGCCAGAGTATCGACCGGCCGTGTGAGGCCGTGACAAGCATGGCCAGGCCCGGCTGCCGCAGCGATGCTGCTGGGACTCGACGAGGTATTCGGGAGCCGGTGCTCCGAGGTTGGCCAAGCCCTGACGGCGTAGTCTCCCGGCAGAGGGGGTGACACGCATGAACGACGAGGACTGGCTTGCGCTCACCGCCCGTGCCGGCAGGGCCGGGCACGACCTTGTCGGCTGGCTGATGTGGGATGCGGGGGCCATTGCCCGCTACGAGGCGCTGGGAGTGCCCAACGGCGCCGGCTGGCTGGTTGCCTGGCGGCTCGCACCGCTTGGCGGCATCAGCCCGACGGCCGCTGCTGCAGCGACGTACTCGATCCGGCCCGACGTCGTCGCCATGCTGATGGGCCTCTATCGCGATGTCACCGATGAGGCGGCGATCTCGGCCGTGCGCAACGCGTCGGTCGAGCCCGGTCTGGCCGATGTTGCGCCGGGGCTGGGCGATGCGATCGCCCCGCTGGGCGCGGATCTGTGGCGAGGCGTCGACGCGGTGCACCTCGGTGCGCGGCCCATGTTCGCAGCACATCGCGGCGAACCCCGGCCGGGCTCGGACCAACCCGTCCTCTCGGCATGGCTGGCGGCGAACTGCCTCCGGGAGCTGCGGGGCGACAATCACTGGGCGTTGTGTGCCTCGGCCAACCTGGACGACGTCGAGGTTGGGCTGCTGCACTCGGTGATGGTCGACGTCGACGAGTACGGCAGCGAGGAGTGGATCGCTCGCAGCCGCGGCAACGACGACGAAGCGATCGCCCGCGGCTGGGCCCGCCTCGAGGCCAAGGGGCTCGCCACCAACGGGGCCGTCAACGACGAGGGTCGGCGGTTTCGACGCGAACTCGAACGGCGCACCGACGAGCTGACCGCGCCGGCGTGGCGGGAGGTGGGGGAGGCGACGACGAGTGCGTTCTGCGACGCCATCGAACCCCACCACGAGGACATCGTGGCCCGCATCGATGCCACCGCGGGCCCTCGATGGATGCCGGCGGTCCGAACCGAGAAGGCCTGAACCATCGGCTTGTGGCGTCAGGTGAAGATGATGTGGCCGCCGTGGGCCATCTCGTAGAAGTCCCCGACGGTGATGATGTCGTCAACCTGCTCGATGAAGTCGCTCTTTTCGAGGCCGAACAGGTCCACTGACGCCTGGCAGGCGTACAGGCCCCCTCCGGAGTCGGAGATGAGCTCGACGAACTCGGGAATCGAGGGGATGTCGAAGTTCTCCATCTTCTTTTCCATCATGTGGGTCATGACCGACGACATTCCGGGAAGGCCGCCGGCCCACGTGGCGAAATGGAGGCCGGGGTTGCCGACCGCAGCCACCTTGATGTGGTCGTGGCGCTTGCGATGTATGGCGTCGAGGCCAAAGAAGGTGAAGAACAGGTTTGCCGCCATGCCCTCGGCCCTCGCTCCGTTCGCCATGATCAGCCCGGGGTAGATCCCCTCGAGGGAACCCTGCGAGATGACGATCGAGACCTTCTCCTTGGTGAGATCCATGCTGTGTCCGTTTCTGTGTGGGGGGTGCGAAAGGGGTGGGGGTGCGACAATCAGATGCAGCCGCGGGGCTTGGGGATGCCGGCGATGCGGGCGGCGGTCTTCGCCGGACCCGTGGGAAACAGCTGGTAGAGCTCCTTGACCGAGACGCCGGAGGTCTTGCCGAGCATGCGCACGGTCGGGCCGGTGCCCTTCTCGAAGTACTCGTCGCGCATGAAGCGCAGCACCTGCCAGTGGCGGTCGGTCAGTTCATCGATGTCGGACTCGGCGGCGAGCACGGGTGCCATGTCCTCGGTCCACTGCTCGGCATCGACGAAGAATCCGTCGTCGTTCAGTTCGACCTCGCGGTCGCAGATGGTGGTGGTGGGCATGGGCGGGTCTCCTTGGTGAAAGGTCGGTCGGGTGACTAGTCGAGGTGCTTGCCGGCGGTGGGCATGTCGGCGTGAATGCCCGGTATGTCGCGTCCGGGAAGGAGGCTGTGCCAGTAGAACCACTGGAACATGAGTTTACCGAGGTGATTCAGCCTGGACTCCTTGAGCAGCGGCAGCCCGACTGCGGTGGGGAAGTGGCCGTCCACGGGCTCCTGGTCGTAGTTGAAGTCGATGAGCATCGCCTTGTCGAAGCCGGTCTCGATGAAGCAGTTGGCGTGGCCGTCGAAGCTGGCATCGAGCTCGTCGCCGTCGAGGAACCGCTTGATGTTCTCGACGAGCACCTCGCCCTCGAAGTGGCTGACCGAGCCTGCCTTGGAGGCCGGCAGGTTGGCGGCGTCGCCGATGGCGAAGATCTCGGGGGCAGCCTTCGCCTGGAGCGTGTGCGGGTCGGTCTCGACGAAGTCGAGGCCGTCGCCGAGGCCTGGGGATCGCCCGACGTACTCGGCGCCCGAGTGCACCGGGATGACGACGGCGAGATCGAAGTCGATCTCCTGTCCGTCGAACCCGGTGAGCGTGCCGCCGGCCCCGTCGACCTCACCGGTGTTGAACTCGGTGATGAGCTCGATCCCCTTCTCGGCGAGCATGCCGCCCAGCAGTTCCGCCGACCGGGGCTTGGTGAACGCGCCGTCGAGCGGAGTGACGTAGGTGAGCTCGACCTTGTCGCGGATGCCCCGTTCCTGGAAGTACCAATCCGCGAGGAAACTGAATTCGAGCGGCGCGACGGGGCACTTGATGGGCATGTCGACGACGTTGATGACCACCTTGCCGCCGTCGAACTCGGCCAGCGCCTTCTCGAGCGCGTTCGCGCCCGGGATGTCGTAGAAGGTATGGACGCGTTCCATCCAGCCCGGCCCGGTGAGTCCCTCGGTCTCCTCGGGGACCAACCGCGCGCCGCTGGCGATGACGAGCACGTCGTAGTTGAGCGACGTCCCATCTTCGAGCTTCACCACCTTGTCGGCGATGGCGACGCTGTCGATGCCGCTCTCGACGAAGGTGACGCCTCGACGAAGCTGCCGATCGCGCGGCCGGATCAGGTCCTCGGAGTGCGACAGGCCGAAGGGCACGAACAGCAGGCCCGGCTGGTAGACGTGATCGCGGTCCTGGTCAACGACGGTGATGTTGACGTGGCGTCCCAGCTCCTTCCGCAGTCTGTTGGCGGTCAATGTGCCGCCGGTTCCGGCGCCGAGGATCACGATGTTGCGGGTCACCGGAGCACGAAACCATCGGGTTGGGTCCCGTCGCCAGGGTCCGAGGTCCCTTCCTCGGGTGGTTCGGTGCCTCGTCGTCCGGTGCCCATGAGGGGCCGCATGGTGTGCTCACCCATCGGCAACTCGAAGCCCACCCTGACCTCGACCGCCTCAAGGCCGGCGGCCGTGAGGGCTGAGGAGATCTCCGATCTCGTCAGCCCGTCGGAGTCGTCGGCCTCGCCTTCGCGCTCCCAGTCCCACTGGACGAACAGCCCGCCCGGACGCAGCAGGCGAACGAGTTGAGCGACGGTGGCGGGATAGTCGTCGAGGAACGAGCACACTGACGAACACACGATCAGGTCGTGGCCGCCGACGTCCGTGGGCAGCGACCGACCGGTGCAGACGTGCGGCCAGCCATTACGGTCGATCTTGTCGTTGAGCACGCCGAGCATCGCCTCGGAGGTGTCGACGGCGTGTACCGATCCACAATCCCGGGCCAGGCGTTCGGTGAGCAACCCCGTTCCGCACCCGAAGTCGAGCACCTGGAGACCGTCAAGCCTCAGGCGGTGCGCGCTGAGCGCCGCGATGAGTGAGCGGTGTGCCGCCGTGGCGTAGGCCCTGGCTGCGGGGTCGTCGTCCCACCCGCCGGCGTAGTCGTCCCATTCGTTGCCCATGTCGCCAGGATGCCCCATTGGCGGGCAACGCGATGAACCGCCCGGTCTCCGGACGCCCCGAGGCCCGCGGAGGCGGCCCGCGGTCAGTGGCCGATGTCGTGTTGGCCCGGGGTGATGAGGCCGCTTTCGTAGGCGAACACGACGGCTTGGGCCCGGTCGCGCAGGCCCAGCTTGGTGAGGATGTGGGAGACGTGGCTCTTGACGGTCGCGGCGCCAATGAAGAGGGCTTCGGAGATCTCGCCGTTGGTGCAGCCCTTGGCGAGTTCCCTGAGAACGTCGCGTTCGCGATCGGTGAGCGTGGAAAGCCGTCGGGCGACTGCGGTGTCGCTTGCGAGGGTTTGGGCGAAGCGGCCGATGAGCCGGCGGGTGATGGCGGGGTCGAGCAGCGCTCCACCCTCGGCGACGGTTCGTACGGCTGGGGCGAGCTGCTCCGGTGGGATGTCCTTGAGCACGAAGCCGCTGGCGCCGGCTTGGAGGGCTCGGTAGACGTATTCGTCGGGGTCGAACGTGGTCAAGATGATGACCCTCAGGGGCCAGTCGGCCGCGTCGAGGATGGCTGCGGTTGCGGTGAGGCCATCCATCTCGGGCATGCGGATGTCCATGAGGACCACGTCGGGCCGGTGTTGTTGGGTCGCCTCGATGGCCTCCAGGCCCGTGCCGGCTTCGGCGACGACCTCCATGTCGGGTTGGTGGCCGAGGACCATGGCGAAGCCGCGGCGCACGAGCGCCTGGTCGTCAACGACGGCGACGCGAATGGTCATGTCGGCTCCTCAACGTTGAAGGGCAGGTGGGCGCAGACGCGAAAGCGATCCGGTTCCAGCGGCGCTGCGGCGAGGGTGCCGCCCAGGAGGATGGCCCGTTCGCGCATGCCGGCGATGCCGTACCCCGCTCCTGGCAGGAGGGCGGGCGAGCTGCTGGCGGTGCTGGCGGTGTTGGTGATGGCGAGCGTCAGCCCGAGGTCGTCGAGACCGAGGGTGAGCTCGACGGTGGGGTTGTCCCCGGCGTGCTTGATGATGTTGGTGAATGATTCCTGGACGATGCGGTAGGCGGAGAGGCCGACGCTTGCCGGGAGCGAAGCGGGCAGGGAGGCCCCGGCGAAGGTGACGTCGGCGCCGGTGTGCTCGAGCTGCTCGATCAGCGCGGGGATGTCGGTCAGCCCGGGCTGAGGGCCGAGTTCGTCGGGGTCGTCGGCGTCGCGGCGGAGCACGCCGAGGAGGTGGCGCAGCTCGCCGAGGGCTTGACGGCCCGCTGTTTCGATGTCGCCCATCGCGTTGACAGCGGCGTCGGGGTCGTCCCGCGCGATGGTCCTCGCCGCGCCCGCCTGGATGGTCATCATGGACACCTGATGGGCAACGACGTCGTGGAGCTCGCGGGCGATGCGAGAGCGTTCGTCGGCGACGGCCTGGCGTGCTTGGGCATGCTGGTCGGCTTCGAGGCGCTGGGCGCGCTCTTGGAGCAGGGCGAGGTAGTCGCCGCGGTTACGAATGCGCCGCCCGACATACCACGCCAGCGCAGTCAGGAGGAGCGCTGGGGCGATGTCGACCCGTTGGTGGCTGTCGATGATCGTGCTGAGGATCGTGACCGCCCCGACGATGGCGGCGGTGGCAACGCTGTGGCGATGGTCGGTGGCGTAGCGCCCGACGCTGTAGACGGCGACGATAGCGGCGAGGTCGTGGCCGTCGCCGTAGCCTGCGAGGGCCCAGGCGATCATGATCGTCAACACGCAGGCCGTCGTGGCGATGGGTCGGTTTCGCCGCCACATCAGGGCAGCGGCGGCGAGGGCCAGGAGGGCGAAGGCTCCGGCCGGGCGATCGGCGACTGCAGCGAGCCTGAAGTCGTCGCCGTCTTCGAGGGCGCTGGCGGCAACGGCAACCAGCGACACCCCGAACACGATCACGGCGAGGGCGCCGTCGGTGGCTCGGGGCCAGCGACTGAGCACCCCCCGGGAGGGATGGGGCTCGTCCGGGGCGAACCAGGTGCGCCACGTGAGACCGTGCTCGGCATCCGCAGGCGGGGTGCGGCTGGGCTTGCGGTCAACGTCGTTCATGGCTGGTGACCACGGTAAGCCCCGCTGAGGTGGTGCGTCACCCCTCTGGGGACGGACCGTGGCCTCCGTCGCACGGGGGAGTGGGCCCTCGTGGTCGACGGGCACGATGCCTCGGCTCACACGACGTCCCTGCGCTGCACCGCCCAGAGCGCGAGCAGCGTCGGGAGCAGTGCCCAGAGGGCAAGTGCCGCGATGGCTGCCGGGACGCTGCTGGTATCGGCAACCCCGGAAACCACGTTGGCGAGGGCGTTCGGGAACCACGGCGCAGTGCTGTTGGAGAGCTGCACGATGACCGGTGGGGCGATGATCAGGGTGACCACGGTACCGGTGACCGCTCCGCCCGTATTGCGGACGAGCAGGCCGATCACGGCGCCGAGGACTGCGCCAGAGGCGCCGGCCAGGGCGGAGGCCGCGATGATCTGGGCGACGCCACCCGCCGACACCATGAAACCGTAGGCGGTGAACGGAAGGGATGCGGCGACCGCGACGGCGGTCAGCGACGTGCCGACCAGGCCGATGATGGCGCCGCCGAGCCCAATCGCCGTCAGCTGCGCCACGACCGCCCGCGACCGGCGCGGGGCGCTGAGGTAGGTAGCGATGACGGTGTTGTTGCCGAACTCGCGGGCGGCAGCGATGGCTCCGAACAGCCCGGCGATGGTCAACGCGTTGGCGGCGAAGGCCATCAGGGACTGCTGATCGGTGGCGGTGGAAATGAAGGTCTTGGAGCCGTCCATGTCGGTGCCTGCGGCCACGGCGACGCCGTTGATAACGGCGAGTACGCCGAGCACCGCCAGGAACGCGAGCGGCATGCGGGTGGTGGTGAGCTTGCGGAGCTCGCTTCGCACGTGATTGATCGAAGTCATGACTGTGTGCCTTCCTGTGGGGTTGGGGTGGTGATGGCGAGGAACACGTCCTCGAGCGAGTCGGCGTGGGGGGACAGTTCGTGGATGGCGACGCCGGCTGCGTGAGCCGTGTCGCCGATCTGGTCGAGCCTGAGCCCGGTGACCACCAGCGCGTCGGCTCCTGAGTTCCGAACCGTGGCTCCGGCGGCACCCAGCAGGTCGGCGAGGCGGCCGGGGGACGGGGTTCGGACCTGGGCCGTACTCCCGGTGAGGTCCTCGATGGTCCCCGAGGTGACCAGGCGGCCCTGGTTGATGACGACCACGTCGTCGACGAGGTGTTGCACCTCGGCGAGCAGGTGGCTCGACACCAGCACGGTATGGCCTCGGGCCGCCCTGGCACGGAGGAGGTCGCGCAGGTCCCGGATGCCCTGTGGATCCAGCCCGTTGGCGGGTTCGTCGAGCACCAGCACCGGAGGGTCGCCCAGCAACGCAGCGGCCAGCGACAGCCGCTGCTTCATGCCCAACGAGTAGGTGCCGACTCGCCGGCGTGCCGGTTCCGGGTCCAGGCCGGCCGTGGCGAGGGTCTCGTCGACGCGGGCCGTCGGTTGGCCGGTTGCCTGGGCGATGATGCGGAGGTGGTTGCGGCCCGAGCGCCCCGGATGGAAGGCGTTTGGTTCCAGCACGACGCCGACCGTGCCGGCCGGGTCGGGGAGGTCTCGATAGCGGCAGCCACCAATGGTGGCGGTTCCGTGGTCGGCCGCGGCGAGGTCGAGCAGCACCTTCATGGTTGTGGACTTGCCCGATCCGTTGGGGCCGAGAAACCCGGTGATCCGGCCCGGTTCGACCCTGAACGTCAGGCCGTCGACGACGGTGCGGCGTCCGTAGCGTTTGGTGAGCCCCTCGACGATGAGTGGATGCTTGGCGGACGTGGGTGTCATTGGTGTGGCTCCTTCTCGTGGGAACTGGTGGATTCGGTGAGGCTGTCGGTGAAGGCCCGCAGGCCCGGGCGGGTGGCGACCACCGCCGTGGTGCCCAGGACGAGCCCGCCCGACAGCACAAACAGGGCATCGAGATCCCACTTGCCGACGGCTCCCGCAACGGCCTGGGAGATCGACACCAGCCCCAGGCTGGCGAAGGTGAGCAGGCTCATGATGCGCCCGAGCATCTCGAGCGGGGTGCGGGCCTGGATCCAGGTGAACAACGTCAGGGCGAGGTAGCCGTTGCCGGCGCCGAGGCCGGCGAGGAGGGTGGCATCGAGACCGGCGTGGGTCACGAAGCTGAGCGAAACGATGACTGCGCCGTAGCCGGCCAAGACCCCCAGCACGACGATGCGCATCGTTGTGCTCGAGGGGGGTCGGGTGCCTCCCGCCAGGATGTAGCCGGCGAGGTTCCCCGCAGCGAACGCCCCCATGAGCACGCCAAAGGCCATGGCCCCCGAAGTCAGACGCTGATGGGCCAGGAGCGGGATCCCCACCAACAGGGGCCCGACGACGAAGAGGTTCACGGCTGCGAGCACACAGAACACGAAGCGCATGGCGTCGTCCTCCCAAAGGTGAACGAACCCGTCCCGAATGGACGCCCACAGGCCGGCCGGCGGCGAGGGCTCAGCCGAGGCGGCCTGGGGCCGCATCAGCGCAAACGTCGCCGCCGAGGCTGCGAAGGTGACGGTGTCCACGGCGAAGGCCAGCCCGATGCCAAGCAGGGAGGCGGAGAAACTGGCGATCACCGCGCCGGCCAGCGTCGGGCCGACGAAGCTGGTCAACTGGGTCGCTCCCATGATCATGGCGTTGCCGGCCTGCAGGTCGTCGCGCCCAACCAGCATCGGCACGATGCTGTTCTCGGCCGGGACGGCGAAGCCCGCCACCAGCCCGAATCCCAGCGCGAACCCGTAGAGCATCCACATCTGGGTTGCGCCAGCGAGCACCACGGCTGCCATCGCGGCCGTGAGGATGCCACGGGTGACGTCGGCTGCGAGCATGACCGTGCGCGGTGAGACTCGGTCGGTGACGGCGCCACCGACGAGCATGAAGACGGCCCGGGGGATTCCCTCGAGCGCGAGGACGATCCCCAAGGCCAAGGGGTCGTTGCTCAACTGGAGCGCCAACCACGGCGTGGCAATCAAAGCGAACTGATCGCCGAGCAGCGATGTCGAGGTTCCCGCCAGCAGCAGTCGAAAGTCTCGCAACGAGATCGTCCGCCGCAGCGAGCCACCTGCGGGTGAGACATCTGGCTGGGAGGTGTTCTCGCACCTGGCGGCATTGGTGGCGGTCATCAGGCCCTCGCTCGTGTCGTGTCTCCCCACTCGACCGCGGTTGCAGCGATGAGGCATCCCGCGCGCGGATGAACCGCCCTCCCCCTCGCGGGGGATTCGGCGTGACCGCGAACCCGCCACCCGATGGGTCTGCCTGGCCTCCCGTTCGGAGGAGCGCAACCCACTTCGACAACGGGGCTACGTGCGAACCCCGCGGCGCTCGTTGGGTAGGCTCCGCCCCGACCGACAGGAGCTGCGTGGACATCTTGCGCGTGATCGGAAACGTCCTGTGGTTCCTGCTCGCCGGGATCTGGCTGGCCCTGACCTACGCGATCGCAGGGCTGCTGCTGTGCATCACGATCGTTGGCATCCCCTTCGGCGTGCAGGCCTTCAAGTTGGCCGGATTCACGCTGTGGCCATTCGGCAAGACGGTGGTGCGTTCCTCCGACGGCGGGTGCCTGGAGGTCGGGTTCAACGTCGCCTGGTTGATCCTGTTCGGTTGGGAGATCTTCCTGGCCCACCTCGGCGCCGGGGTGTTGCTGTGCCTCACGGTGGTCGGCATCCCATTTGGCATTCAGGCGTTCAAGCTCAGCCTGCTGGCCCTCTGGCCCTTCGGACGGTCCATCGTCCCCGTCGACTCACTTCCGCCCGGTGCGGTCGTGACCCATGCCGTCCCCACGGACCCGACGGCCCGCTGAGCCGCTAGGCGGCTGGGCCAACGATCGGCTCGAGGATGTAGAAGAACGGGTTGGCATCGTCGGGGTCGGTTCCGGCGGTGATCATCGACAGGCGCAGCGCCCGACGGTGCAACACGCGGACCAGTTCGTCCTCGTCGAGGTCATCGACCGCAGCGATGGCGGAGCGAAGCGCGGCATCGGCGGCGTCCAGGTCGTCACAGGTCGTCCCGAGCAGCCGCTCGATGTCGGCGATGGTCTCGCTCTCGAACCAGTCCCGGTATCGAGCGTTGTTGAGGAGGAACTCCGGGATGGCTGCCATGAGGTCGCGTTCCCACGGCTCAAAGGCGGTGGAGGTTGGCAGGCGCCCGATGTCGAAGAGGAGCTTGCGGAGGCCTGACGTCTCGATCGACTCGGGCACCGGCGCCGCGCCGGAGTCGGGGAGACGGAGGTCATGGTCGAGCGCGATGCCTCGGAGCTCGGCGATTGCCTCGACCGCCCGCCGGGTGATGCTCGCCCGCTCCAGCAGCCCCTCGATCCAGTTCGCACCGCGCACCTCGGGCATCATGAAGAACGTCGCCCCGATGACGGAGAGCTGCAGAAAGGCGACCGTGTAGTAGCCGACCACGCGCAGGTCGACCTCCGTGCCGGTGGCCTCCTCATACCGGCGATACAGCGCAGGTATGTCGCCCATGTTCTCGTAGGGATGGCGACCACGGAAACAGGCGAGGTCCCAGTGGGTGTCACCGAGGTTCGCGATCTCGAAGTCGAGCAATGCCAACACCTCGGTGCCCGACGACATGAACTGGCCGGCGTCGCCGGCGACGAAGTGCACCCCGGTGCGGTGCTCGGGCACGTTGCGCCGAAGCCATGACTGAACGAACTCGAAGGTCGGGTCGATGTTGCCCGCCGCCAGCCCCAGTTCGTACATGCGCTCGGTTGCGTGAAGGGCGATGTCGCTCGGCGTGGTCGGCGGCTTGGCGAGCCACTTGATGTCGGCGAATTCGCTGACGGGAACGGCATGCATGGCGGCGAGGTGGTCCATGTAGCTCAACATGGCCTGCCAGCGCTCATCGCTCATCGTTGTCGGGTTGTCGATGGCGGTGTGCAGCATGCCGGGGGCGCGATCCTCCGTCTCGATCCAGTCCATCACGAACGCAGGCGGGGAGTCGACCCAGCCATGGATATGGGGCACGCGGATTCCGTTGGCCTCCAGCACCTTCATCACGTCCATCTCGAAGCGCAGCGCTGCGACCGGGGCAATCGGCCGGTTGCCGCGGAACAGCACGGCGTGGCGGTCTGCACCCGAGCGGTAGGTCACCTTCCACTGAGGACGCCAGCGTTCGAGCCGCTGTATGTCCTCGACCTCGCCTCCAAGGTGCTGGCCCACCCAGGCCACGATGCCGTTGCGACACTCTGCTTCGAAGTCATCGTGATCCTGATCGACTGTGTTGGCATCCACGGCCTGCTCCCGTTGGGTTCTCGGGGCGCACGCCGCCCCAGTCGAGATCGTAAGTGCAGTGCTGTTCGGGCGACACCTGCGGCGACCCAGCCGCTGGACGGCTGCGAGGTTGCGCCGGTGACGCGCCGTGGCGTGCGCGGATGACCGGCGCGATGCTGAGGACGCAGCATCCGCCCCAAGCCGACTGTTGAGAGGTTCTGGTGTGCATCACTGAACCCGTCGTCCAAGATCCACCCGCGCCGGATCGTCGGCCGGTCATGCGTCAGCAGTGGGCCGAGCTTGCCTACTTCCACTGGGCCTACGAACCCGAGGTCGTGCAGGCGCTGCTTCCGGACGGCGTTACCGTCGATACGTTCGATGGTTGCGCCTGGGTGGGGTTGATTCCGTTTGAGATGCGGGACGTGCGGCTCGGGCCGTTGCCGCCCGTGCCGTGGCTCGGCAGCTTCATCGAAATCAACGTCAGGACCTACGTGGTGGATTCCTCGGGGCGGCGAGCGGTGTGGTTCTTCTCCCTCGACGTTCCCCGTGCGGCGATCGTCGCCGTGGCCCGCTCGGTCTTCGCCCTGCCCTACTGCTGGGCCCAGGCCACCCACGTCGCCGACGGGGAGCGGCATCGCTACGAGATGATGCGGCGTTGGCCCCGACGGGCGGCAACCGGTGCGACGATGAGCTTCGTCGTCGGGGACGAGATCGCCGGCCATGACGTGACCGACCTCGATCACTTCCTGACGGCCCGATGGGCGCTGCTCACCCGCCGCGGGCACCGACTGTTGTATGGCCAGGTCCGCCACCCCAGGTGGCCGCTTCGGCGTGTCGACGATGTCCACATCGACGAGAGCCTGATCGAGGCGGCCGGGCTCCCGACCCCGGATGGTGCGCCCCGGGCCTTGTATTCCCCCGGCGTCGATGTCGAGGTGGCATGGTTCGAGACGGTGCGGTCCGGGGAGGCTCCATGACAGTTCCGACAACCGGAGCCGAGCACCCATGACCACGCTGGTCATGGGTGCGGCGGCCACCTGGGCCATGGTGGGGCTCATCTGGATGGTTCAGGTGGTCCACTACCCGATGCTCGCCACGTACTCTGCGCTGGCACCGGCGGCTGCCGCTGCTGATCACCAGCGACGAATCAGTTGGGTGGTCGGACCGCTGATGGCCGTTGAGGGCGTCACCGCGCTGATCCTGCTGGTCGATCGGCCCGACACGATGTCGGGGTTGACGGCGTGGTTGGCAGCAGCCCTCTTGGGCGTGGCACTGATGTCCACCGTCGTGATCCAGGTGCCGCTGCACGGTCGGCTGGCACAACGCCACGACGATCGAGCCGCGCGGCAGCTCGTCGCCAGCAACTGGGTTCGCACAGCGGCATGGACCCTGCGCGGGCTGGTGTTGGCGTGGGTGCTCGCAACCTGAGCGGAGCCCGGGAGGGCCGTTCCGGTCGCGGCGGTGTTGGCGAGCTCACGCGGATTCGGCAACCAGCCGTTCGAGCCGCCCCAACGCCAGACGGCATACGGCCAGATAGGGCGCCGCAGGCCATGGGACACCGAACGCCACCCGGCACCGAGCCGGCCCAAGCGGCTTCACGGTGTGATCGGTCGCCGGAACCCCGGCGACCTTCCACGCCCACCGCGCGCCCTCATCGAACTCGGTGATCTCGAACGGCAGGGACAGCCCGGTCACGGTGGTCACCTCGCCCTGCACACCCAGCCGGAGACGACCGCCCTCGAGCTGCGCTCCCCGGACGCTTGGCCCCCACTCCGGCCAGTAGCTCGGCTGGGTGAGCAGCTCCCAGACCGTCGCCGCCGGTGCGTTGAGGTCTCGGTGGGCCCAGAGCATCCTCACCAAGCCACCCTAACGGTCGCCGAGGGCGTTCCGGGCTGGCCGATGCCCGTGAGGAGTGGTCGGCGACAGCCCACGGTAACGTTGGCGATGGCTCGATACGTGGTCCATGTCCGCTCCCCCAAACCGCCGGCCGAGGCCTTCGCATACATGGCCGACCTGTCGAACTTCGCCGAGTGGGACCCGGGTGTGGTCAGGGTCGAACAGGTCGAAGGCGACGGCCCGGGCCCCGACGCCGTCTTTGACGTGGCCGTGAAGAGCGTCCGAGGCCCGCTGGCCCTTCGCTACCACACCGATTCTTTCGACCCCCCGACCTCGATCGTGGCGCGGGCTCAGAGCCGGTTCTTGACATCGCTCGACACGATCACCGTGGTTGGCCATGGCGGTGGTTCGACGGTGACCTACGACGCCGAACTCACGCTGAACAGCTTGCTCGGTCTGGCCGACCCGCTGCTTCGCCTGGCATTCACGAGGATCGGCGATCGTGCTGCGGATGGTCTCATCCGGGCCCTCGATGGCGAACGGGTGGCGGAGCCAACCCCATGAACCTGCGCAACGTCGCCGACACGGTCATCGAGGCGCCGATCCTCACCAGCTTCACCCGGATCGGCTACGAGTCCCGTAAACGCCTCGATCGTTGGACTCCGCTCAGCGACTACGACTTGGACGGCCGGGTCATGGTGATCACCGGAGCCACCTCGGGTCTCGGACGGGCAGCTGCCGAACGGCTCGCCCGGCGCGGCGCCACGCTCGTGCTGGTTGGACGGAGCGCAGATCGGAACGAAACGGTGGTCGCCGAGCTGATCGAGGCCACCGCAAACGACGCCATCACCCAGGTTACGGCCGACCTTGGCGACTTCGAACAGGTGCGGGCCTTGGCCGCTGCGGTGTTGGCCGATCACGACCGAATCGACGTGTTGATCCACAACGCCGGCGCGCTCACCAGCCGGCGCAACGACGCACCCGACGGCACCGAGGCAACCGTCGCGAGCCAGGTTGTTGGGCCCTTCTTGCTCACGGGGCTGCTCCTCGACCGCCTGGCCGATTCGGCCCCATCCCGAGTGTTGACCATGTCATCGGGGGGTATGTATGCCGCCGAGCTCAACGTCTCCACGATCGAGATGTCCGCCGAGGACTACAAGGGGACCGAGCAATATGCCCGGGCAAAGCGCGCCCAGGTTACCCTCAATGAGATGTGGGCCGAGCGGTTCGGCCACCTCGGAATCCACTTCCACTCGCTGCATCCAGGATGGGCCGACACGCCCGGCGTCGATGCGGCACTTCCAGCTTTCTCGAAGATCATGGGTCCGCTGCTGCGCACGGCCGACCAGGGGGCCGACACCCTGGTCTGGCTCGCGTCCGACGATGCGGCGCTCGAATCCAATGGGCTTTTCTGGCTCGATCGCCGGCCCCGCAGCACCCACAAGCTGCGCTCCACCAAACGATCGGACACGGCCGAGCGTCGACAGCAACTGTGGGCCTGGGTGAGCGAAACCGCCGGCCACGCTCCCTCGCTGCCGGGCTCCAATCAGCCGAGCTGAACCTACCCCGGTGGTCTCCCGGGGGCCGAGGGACGGTCAGTCCTCGAACACCGGAGGCCGACCCTCCTTGCGCGCCCGCACGGCCTCCTCGAAGTTCTTGGTCGTCAGGCGGACGAACAGCTGGGTCTGGTTCTCCATCTCGATGGCCGCTCGCAGGCTGCCCATCTCCAGGCCGGCCCACATGGTGCGTTTGGTGAGGGCGGTGCCCTGCGTGCTCCAACCGTTGATCCGATCCGCCAGGTCGAGCGCCTCCGCCAGGAGGTCGGCATCGGGCACGACCCGCGAGACGAGCCCGATGTCGGCGGCCTCTCGTGCGTCGATGTCGCGGCCCGACAGCATGATCTCGAAGGCCCGAGACGAGCCGATGGCACGGGGGAGCAGGAAGCTGAGCCCCAGTTCGGTAGCGGTGAGACCGTTGTTGATGCCCGCTGCCCGGAAATAGGCCGATTCCCCGGCCAGACGAATGTCGGCACCAAGCGTGAGGCACATGCCCCCGCCGATGGCGGCGCCGTTGATGGCACAGATCACCGGTTGGGGCATGCGCTGCATGGACGGCACGAGGTCGGCGAGCACCGACATGGCCTTGGTGGCGATCCGGCTGAGGCCCATGCCGTCGATGTTGGGGGGTGCGCCGCCGTCGTTGCTGGTGTCGGCTCCGGAGCAGAATCCGCGTCCGGCTCCGGTGAGCACCACGCATGTGGTGTCGTTGTCCTGGGCCACCTCATCGAACGCATCGTGCAGCGGAACCATGAGGTCGAACGACATCGAGTTCATTCGCTCGGGCCGATTCAGCGTGATCACCGTGGTGTGGGGCCGAGGCTTGTCGAGTCTGATGAGATCATTGCCCGTCGAGTTCACCATGAGGCATACTACCGGCTGTGTCTCACGAGCGCTGGCATCCGCATTCGGACCAACGGCGCGCGGTGGACGACCTGCTCGATGCCGCAGGCCGGGCGTTCGCCGAGGTGGGCGTGGCTCGCGCAACGATGATCGACGTCGCCCGCGTTGCGGGCTGCTCCCGAGCCACGCTGTACCGGTATTTCCCCAACCGCGATGCCCTGCACCTCGGGTTCGTGCACCGAGCAACGCTGCGGATCGCTGCCAGCATGGCCGATGCGCGCAACGCCGGCGCGCCGGACACGATCACCGATCGCATCGTTGGGGGCCTGGCCGCAGTCCGTTCCGATCCCCTGCTGTCGGTCTGGTTCGAGCCGGAGAACATGGCGGTGCCGATTGCGGTGAGCCAGAGCTCGGAACTGCTCCACGCCATGACCGCAGGCATTGCCGGAGAGCTCGATCCGGATTCCCAGGAACACGGAGAGATCGAGCGGCGCGGGCGATGGTTGCTGCGCTGCATCATCTCCTTCCTCGCCATGCCAGGCGAGAGCGAGGAGGCCGAGCGGGCGATGATCGAGTCGTTTCTCGTCCCGATGATCGCGGTTGAACCGTCCCTACCAAGGAGCCACTGATGGCCTACGAGTGCACGAGAGTGGGGCTGGAGTTCTTCGACTCCGCCCCGACCCGCCACCACACCAGCGTCGAGATTGCTGCCACACCCGAGGAGATCTTCGCCGTGCTCCTCGACGCCGATTCGTGGGTGAAGTGGGCGATGCCCATCACCGGGGTGGACTGGACCTCCGGGTTCCCCATCGAGGTTGGCTCCACCCGGACCGTCCACATGAGAGGCAAGCTGGTCGGCTACGAGGAGTTCATCGCCTACGAGCATGGCGAGCGCATGGCGTTCCGCTTCAACGAGGCGTCCAAGGACGGCATCAAGGCGTTCGCCGAGGACTACCGGGTGACTGACCTGGGCGGTGGCCGAAGCCGGGTTGATTGGACGATGGCCATGGACACCGGCCGCAAGCCAGGGAGCGTCAGCTCCAAGGTGATGGGGCCGGTGATGGACTTCATGCTGGCGCGGATGCTGAGGAAGTTTGGGCGACTCGTCGAGTCGAGGGAGCTCGCGAAGCCGTGAGCAGCATGGGGAACGACAGCAACAACACCAGGAGGACCGACGTGGACCACACCGACCTGAGCGACATCGATCTCACCGACGCATCCGTGTGGGAGCGGGGGGCGCCCCACGAGTGGCTCGACCGGCTGCGGACCCACGACCCGGTCCACTGGCATCCGGAGTCGGACGGCCCGGGTTTCTGGGCGCTGACCCGGCACGACGACCTGCGCCGGGTCTCGACGTCGCCCGGCGAGTTCTCCAGCTACCTCGGGGGGCCGCTGCGCTTGACGCCGGACCCCGACAGCCTCGATCAGGTTCGCATGGTCATCATCGGCATGGACCCTCCGGACCACCGGGTGTTCCGCAGCATTGTTGCCAAGGCGTTCACGCCGAAGATGATCTCGCAGCTGGAGAGCTCGCTGCGGGCCGAGACCGCACGGGTGGTGGGCGAGCTGCGCGACAAGAACGAATGCGAGTTCGTCGCCGATGTTGCCGCGCGCATCCCCATGTGGTCGATCAGCGAGCTGATGGGTGTTCCGGAAGGCGACCGGCAGCGGCTCTACGAATTGAGCCACGCGCTGATCGACGACCAGGACCCCGAGGTGGCGCCCACGCCGGAGACGTCGATGAACGCCTCGGCGGAGGTGTTCGGATACGCCAGCGAGATGGCGGAGCGGGAGCGGGCCAACCCGTCGGGCAGCCTGACCAGCGCATTGCTCGAAGCGGAGGTGGAAGGCCGTCGGCTGACCGACGTCGAGTTCACGCTGTTCTTCCTCTTTCTCATCGTCGCCGGCAACGAGACCACGCGCACGGCGACCTCCCATGGGTTGATCACCCTGCTCGATCACCCCGACCAGCTGGAGCGCCTCGCCCGCAACCCGGACCTGGTGGCCCCGGCGGTCGAGGAGATCTTGCGGTGGCAGCCACCGATTCATCACTTCCGTCGAACCGCAACAACCGACCTGGAGCTGGGTGGGCGTCAGATCGCCGAGGGTGATAAGGTGCTCATGTGGTACGCCGGGGCGAACCGCGACCCGTCGGTGTTCGACGACCCGCACTCGTTCAACATGGAGCGTTCGCCCAACCCGCACCTGTCCTTCGGGATCGGGGAGCACTTCTGCTTGGGGGCCAACCTGGCCCGGCTGTCGCTTCGGTTGCTCTTCGGTGAGCTGCTGGCGACCGTGGAGAACATCCGGCTGCAGGCGCCCCCGCGGCGCCTCCATTCGAACCTGATCAACGGCATCAAGGAACTACGCATCGCCTACGACGTTCGGGAGGACTAGGCACGGGCTCGGTCCGCACTCGATGCCCGATCCATTTCGACTCTGTGAACTTGGAGGTTCTGAGCTATGACGATGACTGATTCTGAGATGGCGACGGTGGGGGGTGTGGATCGGTACACGATCATTTCGGCGGATTGCCACGCGGGTGGTAGCCACAAGGCCTACCGGGAGTATCTCGACCCCGAGTTTGTCGACGATTTTGATGCGTGGCGGGGTGAGTACAAGAACCCGTACAAGGATTTGGGTGACAAGCGTCGGTTGCGGAATTGGGACAACGAGATGCGGAACTCTCAGCAGGAGGCTGATGGGATTGTTGGT
>JAWKIE010000014.1:0-105063 GCA_041394485.1 Microthrixaceae bacterium | reverse complement strand
GTCACAGCCGCTCATCAAGATGGCCCCATGACCTCACCAGTGCTCCCCCCAGACCTTCGCAACCTCCGGGTGGCGGTGGCCCGCTGGGCGCTGGCCAACGGCCGGCCCCTCAACCGCACCGCCATCACGATCATCCTGGGCACCTCGCGTGACGACGCCCGGGCAGCCAGGCGCCCCGAGCGGCGCTTTCGCACCAACGATCTGCCCGTGTTTCTGCACCAGATGGTGCCCCAGTACTGCCGGTCCACCGGCCTGACGGCGCCGCCTCATCTGGCCGAATCGCTGTGGACCTACCTGGCGTTCCTCGCCGATGCCGAGACCGACGTCGACCTGGCCCCCCGGTCCTCGAACCCGGTGCGCCTGTTCGAGGCGCTTTCCGAGGTGGGATTCCTGGACGCCGACGGACGCGAGGTACGCGCCCGTTCCGAGCGTCGCCCGACGCCGCGCCGGGTTGGCGGCCGCACCGGGGCGGGCCCCGGCAGGACTCCGGCGGGCCGGTCGTCCGTCGGGTCGGTCACCTCGCTCCGGCGAGCACGAGCGACCGCCGAAATCTCCTGACGCCTACGAACCGGATCGCGACGGCGCCGAGTCCGGGGCGAGTCCCAGCCACCACACCATCAGCTGAGTGACCTCCCCGTTGTAGCTGTGGCCCAACTCCGGCCAGAAGGCGTTGTCCAGATGGGAGTCGTCGGCACAGCTGCGGGTGGTCATCACTCCCGGAAACGGGGCCTCCAGCGGTTCCGGAGCGCCGCAATCGTGCGCCTCGGTCATCGCTGCAACCGAGTCGTCCAGCGAGGGAAACGGCGCAGACACGTCGTCAGCGGCCAGCGTCCCCATACCGCCGCTGGGCGGCACCGTCGGATCCGACGTCGACGTGATCAGCATCACGTCGGGGGGAACCTCCGGGGTGCACCCGGCGGTGGGCAACGACCCCGAGGTGACCACCGCCTCCACGCCGGCCGGCGGGTTGCACGCCAGGGTCAGCGCCAGCATTCCCCCGTTGGAGAATCCGGCCAATGAGATCCGCTCCGGGTCCACCTCGGGCTGCTCGCGAGCCCAGGCCACCAGGTCGTTGATGAACCCGACATCGTTGGCGTCGTTGCGCATCGAGGGCCCGCAACAGCTCCCCGCGTTCCACGAGGAGTCCAGACCGTCGGGGAACGCCACCAGGAACTCGCCCGTCTCGGCCGGTGCGCCCCAGGCGCCGACAAAGGCGATCCCCTCGCCCTCCATGCCCAGGCCGTGCAGCACGATCACCAACGGATGGCGCTCGCCGTCGTCGATGATCGACTTGGGGGTGAACCAGGCGAACTCCCGCTTGCCGTCGGCGGTCGAGATGCTCTTGCGCTCCATGGTGGACGTCGGCCGGTTGTACCACCACCATGCCGCCGCACCGCCACCGACCACCAGGACCAACATCACCCACACCCATGTTCGCCGCACCCGCCCATTGTGGCGGCTCCGGAGGCCCACCACTGAACTGCCGACGGAATCACCTGGGCCGGTAACATCGCCCGCTCGGCACTCCCGGTGCCGACGAGGAGGCGTTGAATGGACATCGGAGGGTCGACGGAAGCGGCCGACTTCCGCGATGAGGTACGCACCTGGATGGCGGAGCACCTCGTCGGCGAATTCGCCCGGCTTGCCGGCCGGGGCGGCCCCGGCGACGAACACTCCTTCGTCGAAGAGCGCATGGCGTGGGGCGGGAGCTGGCCTCGGGAGGATGGACGTGTGTGGGATGGCCCACCGAGCACGGCGGCCGCGGCCTGCCGTTGCACCTCGAGGTGATCTTCCACGAGGAGTATGCACGTGCCGGCGGGCCGGGCCGGGCGGGGCTGATCGGTGAGGGGCTGTTGGGCCCCACCCTGATCCACTTCGGCAGCCCCGAGCAGCAGCAGCGGTTTCTGCCCGGCATCGTCGACGGAACGCAGTACTGGTGCCAGGGCTACTCGAGCCCAACGCCGGGTCCGACCTGGCCAACGTGTCCACCAAGGCCCGCCTCGACGGCGACCAGTGGGTGATCGACGGTCAGAAGGTGTGGACCTCGCTGGCCCAGTGGTCCGACTGGTGCTTCGTCGTGGCCCGTACCGAACCGACAGCGCTCGTCATCACGGCCTGAGCTACCTGCTGGTGCCGATGGACGCCGATGGTGTGGACGCCCGTCCGATCCGCCAGATCACCGGCACCGCCGAGTTCAACGAGGTGTTCTTCGACGGCGCCCGCACCGACGCCGACCTGGTGGTGGGCAAGCCCGGTGAGGGCTGGAAGGTGGCCATGGGCACGCTCGCCTTCGAGCGGGGTGCGCTGACGTTGGGCCAGCAGGCGGCGTTCGAGCGGGAGTTCGCCGAAATCGTCGCCGACGCCAAGCGAACCGGCCGTCTGGACGACCCGGCGCTGCGCCAACAACTGGCCGACCTTGCGGTCCGGCTGCGCATCATGCGCTGGAACTCGGTGCGAAGCCTCAGCGTCGGCGAGTCGGGCGAACTGGTGCCCGAGGCGATGATCCATGCTGTACTGGGCGTCGCTGCACCGCGACATGGGCGAGGCGGCGATGTCGGCGCTGGGCCCGGAGGCGACGCTCACCCCGTACGGAACCGCCGACAACTTCCACGGCGACGCAGCGCACGACGAGATGGAGGCGGCGCATCGGCTCTTCTTCTTCACGCGCTCCGACACCCTCTACGGCGGGTCCAACGAGATCCAGCGCAACGTGATCGGCGAGCGGGCGCTCGGGCTTCCCGCGAACCTCGGCCGCCCGCCAGGTAGCCCTCGCCGCCAGACCGCATCGCAGCAACCAGTTCGCGTTCCACCCGATTGACGACAGGCAGCACCATGACCGAGAACCCCGCCCCTTCCGCACCCGAACCGCCCCCAGGCGGAACCTCCTCGCCGACCAGGGTGTGGTCATCACCGCCGCAGCGGGCACCGGCATCGGCTCGGCCCTCGCCGAACGTTGCCAGCTGGAGGGCGCCCGCCTGGTGATCTCCGACCTGCACGAGCGTCGCCTGAACGAGACCGCCGACCGGCTGGCCGAGCTGGGCCCCCGGCCCACCACCATCGTGTGCAACGTCACCGACGAGGCCCAGGTGCAGCAGCTGGTCGCCGGTTCGATCGACGCGCTCGGCGGCATCGACGTGTGGATGAACAACGCCGGGCTGGGTGGCAACGCCCCAATCGTCGACATGACCGACGAGCAGTGGTCGATGGTGCTCGACGTCACCCTCACCGGCACGTTCCGCTGCCTTCGGGCGGTGCTTCCGCACATGTACGAGCGAGGACGCGGCGCCGTGGTCAACAACGCCTCGGTGCTGGGCTGGCGGGCCCAGGAGCTGCAGGCGCACTATGCGGCCGCCAAGGCCGGGGTCATGGCCCTGACCCGCTCGGCCGCCATGGAGGCCGCCGAGCACAACGTTCGGATCAACGCCGTGGCGCCCAGCCTGGCGATGCACGCCTTTCTGGAGAAGGTGACCCCCGACGGGCTACTCGACCAGCTGCGCGGCCAGGAGGCGTTCGGCCGCGGCGCCGAGCCGTGGGAGGTGGCCAACGTGATGGTCTTCCTCGCCTCCGACCTGGCCAGCTACATGACGGGCGAGGTCCTCTCGGTCTCCAGCCAGCACGCCTGACATCCACCCCATCACCCGAGGAGCACCATGAGCGACGACGCAAGCCCCAACCCCGCCCCGACCACCCGGATCGCCTTGGGCGAGCTGGCCACACTGGTGGGTAGCACCCTGGGGCCGACCGAGGGCGTGGAGATCACCCAGGAGCGGGTCAACACCTTCGCCGACGCCACCGGCGACCACCAGTGGATCCACGTCGACGTCGAGCGCGCCAACGCCGAGAGCCCGTTCGGTGGCCCAATCGCTCACGGCTACCTCACGCTGTCGCTGGTCAACGACCTGATGCCCCGCCTGCTCGAGGTCACCGGCACCTCGATGGGCGTCAACGTGGGCGTCAACAAGGTGCGCTTTCCCTCGCCGGTGCCGGTTGGCTCGGTCGTGCGTGGCACCGCCGAGGTGGTCTCGGTCGACGAGGTGGGCGGCGGAACCCAGGCGGTGGTGCGGGTCAGCGTCACCGTCGACGGCGCCGCCAAGCCCAGCTGTGTCGTCGACACGGTCAGCCGGTTCTTTCCGTAGGGCAGTCGAAGCCTCCGCCGACGTCGTCAACGCACCCTCGCCTCCCGGGTAACGGCCCGCGAGTGAATCGGGCGCGGCGGGCCACGGGTCCACGTACGGTGGGGTGGTGCCTCGATCACTGTTGCTGAAGAACGTCGTGGTGCTGGCGCTCGTCGTGGCGGGCTGCAGCGATCCCGCCGAGGATGCCCGGGATTCCGATGGCGCCGGCAACCCAGCCGCCGCCACGGCCACCGTCGGCGGGGAGGGGTCCATCCCGTCCGCCTCGTCTGCCGG
The DNA here is from genome assembly GCA_041394485.1 of Microthrixaceae bacterium. Classification (GTDB taxonomy): domain Bacteria; phylum Actinomycetota; class Acidimicrobiia; order Acidimicrobiales; family Microtrichaceae; genus Microthrix. The sequence continues at coordinate 100,654 of JAWKIE010000014.1, read as the reverse complement.
CTGTGAGGTCGAGGTCCCCGAATCCGGCGAGTCCGCCGTGACCGTCACCAGCGGAGGGGTCGACCGTTCGTACCTCCGTTACATCCCCGAAGGGCTCAAGTCCGGCGCAGCGGCGCCGCTGATCATCGATTTCCCGGCCTACTCCCCGGCCGAGCTGGAGACGTCGTTCAGCGGCTTCACCAAACCCGACGCCGACGGCGCGGTGCCGGCCGACCGGGTGGGTGCGATCGTGGTGACCCCGGAGCCGGTCAACGGCGCCGGCTCCCTGCTCACCTGGAACTACGTGGGCACCGACGGGTGGACCGACGATCGGCGGTTCGTCGCCGACCTGCTCGACGACGTCGGCGGTGACGCCTGCATCGACGAGGACCGCGTCCTGGCGACCGGATTCGCCGTGGGCGCCGTGTTTGCCTCGATCGTTGCGTGTGAGATGCCCGGGCGCTTCGCAGCGCTTGCCACGGTCTCCGGACTGTACGACCCCGAGACCTGCGACGCCTCGGCGGCGCTCCCGGTGGTGTCGTTTCACGGAACCGGAGACCGGTTCATCCCCTTCGACGGCGGCGTCGGTGACGGCGCGGCAAATCTGGGGCTGAGCGACGCGACCACGGCCGGGCTGGTGTTTATGGCCCAACGTGAGGGTGCGCCGGAATCGTCAACCGGGTGGGCGGAACGGGGAGGATGCGATCCGGAGCCGGTCGTCGACCTGGCCACGGACACCTCGGGCGGGGGAGGCGTGTCCCGCACCACCTGGACCGACTGTGACGCCGGCATCGACGTCGAGCTCTACGTCATCGACCAGGGCGAGCACACTTGGCCGGGCAGCGTCGGGATGAACGCCTACACCGGCCTGCTCGGCCCGGTGTCCAACACCGTCGACGCCTCCCGAGAGATCTGGGACTTCTTCTAGGACCACACCTGACGCGCCGGGGCCTCCGGCTCCCGGTCGGTGCAAGCATCCCCGTTTCGCCAGGAAGCAACCGCAGTCCGAGTTTCATCTCCGCCACCCAACGCCGAAGCGACTCGCCGCCCTGACCGCGCGCGCCGCCGGTGAGGCGCCGACCGCCCCGTCGGACATCGAAGTGGGGACCACCCCTCGCACTCGCGGCGGACAGCTTCGGGACCCGGGACGGAGATTCCGGCGCCTGAGCGCATCAGAGCCGAAATACCTACACCGAACATAGGTCATTCACCGAAATTCTCCGCTACGCTCCGTGGCGTGAAACGACGCGTGAAGTCACGACACGCAACCAAACCTCCGCCTGGTGTCACCGCAAGCCGGCTCCATGCCCCCTCTGGGTGGGCTTGCGTGCACTCACAGCGATGGAGCTGCTCCGCGTTCCGGAGAGGATTCGGGCCACCAGGGTCGCCACGCGCATGATGGCATCGGTCGCGCTTGCGACGCTCCTGGTCGGATCCCTGCTCACCGGCGTGGTGATCCGGCAGAACCGTCTGGCGGATCGAACGGAGCGCCTGGCAGAGGGCACCGACCTGGTGTCGGGCCTGATGGCCCTCCGGGTTGCCCTCTTTGAGGAGTACTCAATTCAGACGCTGGGGCAACTCGGTTCCGAGCAGGGCGCGCTGGAGGACTCCGACGCAAGCGACGCGGTCACCAACGCACGCAACGCCACCGACACCGCGCTGACAGGTCTGGGCGACGACGCACCGTTCTCCATGAAGCTGCTCGCCGACGCCCGACAGGATCTGGAGAAGACCGGAGACGGACCGCTGTCGCAGTTTCGATTCGAGTCCTTCGACCAGCTCATCGAGCAGGCGCTGTTGGGCGCGATCTCCGACATCGAGGAGTTGACGGTCAAGATCGGCGACGAGAGCGCCGCGGCCGGCCTGCGGCAACTCACGGTGCTCGTCGGGTTGTCGACCAGCAGTCAGGCCATGCTTCTCGACGCGACCGACTACTGGTTCGCCGAGCCCGAGGACCAGGTGGCCACACTGAGCGCGCTCGCCCAGGAGACGGCCCGGTTCGACGACCGGGTTGAGGAGCTGAAGGCTTTGCCGCCATCCTCCATTCGCACCAAGGCCATCCAAACGGTCGGCCAGGGGTCCGGGCTCGACCGAGCGATCCAAGGCCAACTCGACGGGACGGCCACCGACCTCCGCGGCGGCAACCTGACGCTGGACCTCATCAACACCTTCAGCGATGGATTCATGCGAGCGATGGAGCTCTCGCCGCAGGTCTCCGAAGCGGGCGCCGAGCTTCGCAGCAGGAGCCTGGCACGAGCGGCCGAGGCGCGCGACCTCCGAAATCAGGCGGTCCTGGCTGCGATCGCCGCCATGGCCCTGTCGGTCGCAGGCTCGCTGGCCTTCGCCCGATCGATCTCGGCACCGCTCAAGCGGCTCAGCGAGGCGTCGCGTCGCGTCAGCGGTGGCGACCTCCACGCCGAGGTGCCGTCCCCGGCCGGGCCGCCCGAGGTGGTGGAGGCGACGCTGGCGCTGAACGACACCGTGACGACGCTGAGGTTGATCGAGGGCAAGGCGAAGGCTCTGGCGGCCTCCGACCTGGATGCCGACGTGTTGAACGTCCCGCTCCAAGGCGGGATCGGGGAAGCGATGTCCCAGTCGGTCAGGGTGCTGGCCGAATCGGTGGCGGCGGGCGACGCCCTCCAGCTTCGGCTCGCCCACGACGCCACCCACGATGGGTTGTCGGGGGTCTACAACCGTGCCGCCGCGTTGGCCCAACTCGATGCGGCCCTCGGGTGCGGGCCCGCCGAATCGGTGGCGACGGCCTTCATCGACCTCGACGGGTTCAAGCGCATCAACGACGGCCATGGACATGCCGCCGGCGACGACACCCTGCTCGAGGTGGGCCGCCGCCTCGAGCGTGCCTCGGGCAACAGGTGCAGGGTCGCACGGATCGGCGGGGACGAGTTCCTGCTCGTGTTCACCACCGGAACCTCGGCCGAGGCGCTGACCTGCACCCATGATGCGGTCCGGGCGATCGGATCAACCCCGATGCCGGCACCGCCCTTCCTCACCGTCACCGCCTGTGCGGGATTCGCCGTCGGCCGGCCGGGCGACGACCCGAGGAAGCTGCTGCGACGCGCCGACCTGGCCGCCTATCACGCCAAGGCGAGCGGCTCCGGGTCGGTCGCGGTCTACGACAACGAGCTCCACCGCTACGTCACCGAACAGTCCGAAACGGAGGCCGCGCTGCGCGACGCAATCCGCAACGACGACGGGCTGGAGCTCTTCTTCCAACCGTTGGTCGACAGCCGCGAGGGTCGACCGGTAGGCGTGGAGGCCCTGCTTCGGTGGCGTCGCGATCACACCCGCCTGGTGCCGCCCGACGAGTTCATTCCCATCGCTGAGCGCTCCGAGCTGATCGACGAGCTGGACCGATGGGTCTTCGACGCCGCCATGCGTCAGCTCTCGGCATGGTCTCACGAACCGGAGCTGAGTCACTTGACGATGGCGATCAACGTCTCCGGTCGTCACCTGATCCAACCCCAGGTCATCGAGGACGTCTCCGTCGCCCTCCAACGGTGGGCCGTCAACCCCCGGCGCCTCACGTTGGAGGTCACCGAGACGGCGCTGGTCACCGACCTGGACCAGATGGGTCTTCGGTTGCTCGAGCTGCAACAGCTCGGGGTGAGGACCTCGATGGACGACTTCGGGACCGGATTCACCGGGTTCGCGCACCTCCGATCGATGCCGATCGACGAGATCAAGATCGACCGGTCGCTGACCAGCAACCTGATCGAACAGCCCAAGGAGCGGCGCCTGGTCAACCTGGTCTGCGAATTCGCCCACTTCATCGGCGCCCACATCGTCGCCGAGGGCGTCGAGACCGCCGCCCAGGCGGAAGTGATGCAGGACCTGGGCTGCCACTCGTTGCAGGGCTACCACTTCGCACGCCCCCTGACCGCCGACGCTGCCACCGAATGGTTGCGCACGCGATCGCGGCCGGCGGCGGCGAAGGCGCGACCGGCCGACGGCGGAGTGCCGTCCATCGGCGCACTACCGCCGGCCTCCAAGCCGACCCAGCCCAGCGCGCTCTAGGTTGGCCGCCGCCGGCCGCCCCGGCTCGCGTCCACCGGCGGCCGGTTGTTACCATCGGGTAACCACGATCGGCTGAGCACTCGATCCGGCCGTCGACCGCCTCTGTGGTCGATCCGAGTCACCGACGCTCACCGACCAATCCACCCGGAGGAAACATGCCCGAAGCAGTCATCGTCGCCACCGCCCGCAGCCCCATCGGCCGGGCCATGAAGGGCTCGCTCAAGGACATCCGTCCGGACGACCTGTCCGCGCAGGTCCTGACCGATCTGATGAGCAAGGTCCCGGCGGTCACCCCCGACCACATCGACGATCTGATCATGGGCTGCGGCCAGCCCGCCGGCGAGTCGGGCCACAACATCGGCCGGGCGACCGCCGTGCTGATGGGCTGGAACCAGGTCCCCGGTGTCACGGTCAACCGCTACTGCTCGTCCTCGCTGATGACGATCCGCATGGCGGCCCACGCCATCAAGGCAGGCGAGGGCGACTGCTTCGTCGCCGCCGGTGTCGAGACGGTCAGCCGCTTCATCCACGGCATGGCCGACGGCCCCCACAACCCGATCTTCGCCGACGCCGAGGCCCGCACCGCCGAGCGCGCCGAGGGCAACATGGACGACTGGGCGCCCCAGGAGGGCCTGCCCAACGTGTACATCGAGATGGGCCAGACCGCCGAGAACGTGGCCGAGTACAAGCAGGTCAGCCGCGAGTCGCAGGACGAGTTCGCCGTGCGCAGCCAGAACCTGGCCGAGCAGAGCCTCGACGAGGGCTACTGGGAGGCCGAGATCACCCCGATCACGCTGCCCGACGGCACCGTGGTGAAGGACGACGACGGCATCCGCCGCGGCACCACCCTCGAGAAGCTCTCCGGCCTCCAGCCGGTCTTCCGCCAGGCGGCACCGTGACCGCGGGCAACGCCTGCCCCTCAACGACGGCGCCGCCGGCGGCGGTGGTCATGTCGGACACCAAGGCCAAGGAGCTGGGCCTGACCCCGCTGGCCCGCGGTGTCCTCCGGCGTGTCCGGCCTGAACCCCGAGATCATGGGCCTCGGTCCGGTCGAGGCGATCAAGCAGGCGCTTGGTCGGGCCAACATGAGCATCGGCGACATCGACCTCGTGGAGATCAACGAGGCGTTCGCCGCCCAGGTGCTGCCGTCGGCCGACGAACTCGGCATCCCGATGGACAAGCTGAACACCCGTGGCGGCTCGATCGCCCTGGGCCACCCGTTCGGCATGACCGGCGCCCGCATCATGACCACCCTCATCCACAACCTCCAGACCCAGGACAAGACCTTCGGTGTCGAGAGCATGTGCGTGGGCGGCGGCCAGGGCATGGCCATGGTCATCGAGCGCTTGAGCTAAGCGCCACAGCACCCGGGGACATCGTCCCCCACCAACGGGCCCCACCGGGTCGCCTCACGGCGATGTGGTGGGGCCCGTTCGCGTGTCGGGGCTACCTACCCGCACCGAGCACACCGGCCAGTGCGTTCCGATTGGAGATGCCGAGCTTGCGGTAGACGCTGCTCAGTTGGGCCTCAACGGTCTTTCGGCTCACCGAGCGCCGGCGGGCGATCTCCGCGTTGCCCAGCCCGTCCGCCGCCAGTCCGGCGATCTCCTGCTCGGCGACGGTCAACGGAAGGCGCCCGTCGGACCTCCCCGGACGGGCGCCACCGGCCGCCACCAGTTCGTCGCCGATCAGTCGGACCAGTCGCCGGGCGCCAAGGCGGGCGGCGATCGCCAGACTCGCATTGAGCTGGTCTCGGGCCGCCCGCCGCCGTCCCGCCCTCCGCAGCCGGGTACCGCGTTCCCAACCGAGGCGGCAACGGGTCAGCTCGTTGGCGCCGCGGGGAAGCCCCGACAGCGCCTCACCCAACCGGTGGGCGGCTTCGAGGTGATCGTCGGTGAGCGCCGCCGCAGTCGCACGGGCAACCGCCAGCAGGCGAACGTCGCCGAACGCCTGCGCAAACGCCGACTGTTCCGCGCTGATGCGCCGGCCCTCCTCCAGATCACCCAGCGCCGCATACGACCGTGCCAATCCGTCGCGCCATTCACAGACTCCGCCGGTGCCACCGACCAGCGTGAACTCCCGAGCCGCCTCGCGCCAGACGGCGACCGCCCGGTCGTGATCGTGCGATGCTGCGTGCACCCGGGCCGCCCCGTCAAGAAACCACCCGTGCATCGGGGTGCCTCCCCACCGGTTCCGGTGGTCGGTCACGTCGCAAGCCGCTTCGGCCGCCGCCTGATCGTCCAACTCGAGCGACGCACGGGCCAACACGTGACGGGCCGGCGCCTCCGCCAGGCCGCTTGCCCCAGCGTGGGTGGCGATGAGCTCGATCGCCCGGGCTGCGTCGGTTCGTGCCGGCATCAAGCGGTCCGCCAGCAGTTGTGCGTGTGCCCGCAGCGGCAGCAGGCTGACGTGGGCAGGTAGATCGTGGTCGGTCTCCGCCTGTCGCAGCCGATCGTCGAGGAGGGCAACCGCCGCGTCGGGGCGACCGGTCAGCGACATCGCGGCGCTCAGCGATTCCACCACGGGTCGCAGCACGGCGGCGGGCAGCGGGTGATCCCCGACGGCGCCGTCGATGAGTCGGTGCACGATCGGGACCGGACGGTCGACCCCAAGTGCGACCTCCCCCGCTGCGCCCGCCATCAGCGCCCGGGTGGGCACGCCGGGGTAGGCCGTCGGCGCCTCGATCGCCGCACTCAGGCGGGCGGCCACCCCATCGTGACGGCGCCCGGTGAGCAGCGAGGCCGCCGACAGCCCGACCACCACGCGGGCCATCGTCTCGTCGTCGACCTCGACGTCCGCCGCCAGGTCATACGCATCGGTGAAGTGTTGTCTGGCCAACGGCACCGCGCCGGATGCGTAGGTCGCCTCGCCAAGCGCGACCAGGGCGGCGATCCGCCGCAACGGCGGCAACTCCACCGCCAGATCCGCCGCGCTGTGCCACCGCTGCTTCGCATCGGGCACACCGGCGGAAGCCTCCACCCGGCCGAGCTCGATGAGCGCCTCCACCCGGCCTTGATCAACACTCACGGCTCGTACGGACAGGGCACCGTTCAGCAGCGTCGATGCCCGGGCGAGATCCCCGGCGGTGGCGGCCCGGTGGGCCGCCCGACGGAGGACGGGCGCCGCCCACTCGGCGACACACCCGGTGGCGTCTCGCTCCGACAGCACCGCATCGGCCACCACGTGTGCCGGCTCACCGCAGGTGTGCAGTTGGCGGGCGGTGGGATCGGGCTCGCCGCGGGCACCCGGCCGATGGTAGGGCGTCCCCGGTCGCCCTTCAGCGGTCCTGGCGGCGCTGCGGGCTCAGGCGGTCAGGCAGGCCTCGGCCTCGTCGACCGCCTCCTCGAAGTCGCTACCCGCCTCGATGTTGATCAGCGCATTGCCCACCACCCGCTGAGCCTTGGCCGGGCCGGCGAGGGCCTCGGCCCGTTCCTCGGCCTGCTCCGGGGACTCGTAAAACGAGACGCCCCCGGCGAACGCCACGCTCGCCGCATCGAAGGTGAGCGCTTCGGTCTGGCCGAACAACTCCAGCTGATCGGCCAGCTGGGCGTCGCTGAGCACCTCGGAGCTCGGCGACGTGGCGTAACCCGCAGCCTCGAGGCAGGTCGCCACTGCGTCCGGGTCCGCCGTCGACGCCGCTTCGACCGGCTGCTCCTCGGTCGATCCACCTGCGTCCGACGGGGTGGCGTCGGCTTCGGCGTCGTCGCCACCACACCCCCGAGCATCGCCAGGCTCGCAACGCCGACCACCGCCACGAGCCAACGCGGCCGGCGAACGGCTCCTGCGCCGCAACTCGGCTGCGCTAAACCCCGCCGCTCCCCGCTCGAGGTCTGATCGGTCGCTCTCGTCCGTCGTGTCATCGTTCCACCATCCCCGACCTGCTCCTGCCGGTGCATCAGGGACCCTCCCTCGTTCGGCACAAGGCGTCGTCGCGAGTGCCTGCGGGCACGATGGCACAGGGTCGCTCCGGCTACGAGACCCCATCGTTAGGCGGCACCGCCGCCGGGTGGCACCATGGTCGCTCGGGAGGCTCACGTGAAGGTTCTGGTCACTGGCGGTACTGGGTTCATCGGCTCGCACACGACGGCGGCGTTGCTGCGGGAGGGCCACGAGGTGCGGCTCCTCGCTCGCCGCCCCGAGCGGGTCGCCGGCGTCTTCACCCCCTCGGCGTGCAACCCACCGAGGTGACAGCGGGTGACGCCACCGATCGGGCCGCCGTCCACCGGGCGCTCCAAGGTTGCGACGCCGTGATCCACGCCGCGGCAACCGTGGCCCTCAAGGCGAGCGACGCCGACCGGGTGAACCGCCTCAACACCAAGGCCGCCGAGACCGTGCTGGAGCTGGCCGCCGAGGCCCGCCTCGACCCGATCATCTCGGTGTCCTCGGTGTCGGTGTTCGCACTCGAGGGAACGACCATGGAGGTCACCTCGCCCCTCAGCAGCGCCACGTCCGGCTATGCGCGGGCCAAGTGCGACATCGAACGCTTCGCCCGGGGCATGCAGGTGGGCGGCGCTCCGGTGACCATCACCTACCCCGGCGGGGTCTTTGGCCCGCAGGCACCCGGCGACTCGCTGCCCGCGATGCAACAGGCGGCCATCGCCTGGATACGGGACCGGTGGGTGGTGCCCAGCGGCCTCAACCTGGTCGACGTACGCGACGTGGCGGCGGCCCACGCTGCGATGATGCGCCCCGGTCGGGGGCCGCGCCGGTTCATGCTGGGCGGGCATTTCGTGGGATGGTCCGAGCTGGCCGACATCCTCGACGAGATGACCGGGCGGGCGCCCCGACGCCTCAAGGTGCCGGGGTCGCTCATGCGTGGCCTCGGACGCCTCGCCGAGGCGTCGCCGATCAGCCCGCCGGTGGACTTCGAGCTGACCCGCGAAGCCATGGAGGCCGCCACCCACATGGTGCCGGCCGACTCGTCGGCCACCCTCGAGACGCTGGGCATCGCGTTTCGCGACCGGTGGAGCACCATCGCCGACACCTACCGGTGGATGGTTGACGAGGGCCACGTCGAACCCGAGTGGGCCGGACGCCTGGTGCGCCGCGAGACCCAGCCTGCGACCTGACCGCATGAGCTCCAGCCACCCCGGCCCCTCCCGGTCGCCTGCATCGTCCCACCGTCCTCGCCTGTCCCCCGCCCACCCGTTGGCCGACGTGGGCACCACGATCTTCGCCGAGATGGGTGCGCTCGCAGCCGCCCACGACGCCATCAACCTCGGCCAGGGCGCACCCGACGTGGACGGGCCCGCCGAGATGATCGAGGCCGCCGCCGTCGCTTTGCGCAAGGGCCCCAACCAGTACGCGCCGGGCACCGGCATCCCCCAGCTCCGTCAGGCGATCGCCGACCATCAGGCCCGCTACTACGACCTTACCGTCGATGCCGACGAAGGAGTGCTGGTGACGGTTGGGTGCACCGAGGGCATCGCCGCCTCCCTCCTCGGCGTGTGTGTGCCGGGCGACGAGGTGGTCGTCCTCGAGCCCAGCTACGACAGCTACGGCGCCGTCGCCTCGCTCGCCGGGGCCACGCTCGTCCCGGTCACGCTGCAGTCGCCCGAGTGGCGGCTCGACGGCGACGCCCTGGCCGCCGCGGTGACCGACCGAACCAGGGCGATGCTGATCAACTCGCCCCACAACCCAACCGGCCGCGTGCTCGACGCCGACGAGCGGGACGCCGTTGCACGTGTCGCCATCGAGCACGACCTCATCGTCATCACCGACGAGGTCTACGAGCACCTCACCTTCGACGGACACCGGCACGTGCCCCTGGCCACGATGCCCGGCATGTTCGAGCGCACGATCACGCTGTCGTCGGCGGCCAAGACGTTTGCCATGACCGGTTGGAAGGTTGGGTGGGCGTCGGGTCCGCCCGACCTGGTCGCCGCCGCAAAGCGCGCCAAGCAGTTCCTCACCTACACCTCGTCCGGAGCCCTCCAGCACGGAGTTGTCGCCGGGTTGGCCCTGGGCGACGAGCCGATCGATGCCATCCGCAACGACCTCGATCACCAGCGGCAGCTACTGGTGGAGGTGCTGACCGAGGCCGGCTTCTCGGTTCGCCCGCCCGAAGCGGGCTACTTCATCACCGCCGATGCCGCTTGGACCGGTGTCACCACCGGTCGTGAATTCTGCGAGCTGCTGCCCGCCGCCATCGGCGTGGCCGCCATCCCGCTGAGCTCCTTCTACCTCGATCCCCAACGGGGCGGCACCCTGGTGCGCTTCGCCTTCTGCAAGCAACCCGACCTGATCACCGAAGCTGGCAAGCGACTCTCGAACCTGACTCCAGGCTCCCTCTGAGCCGACGAGGCGGCGATTGGGCGGGTCACCGATCGGGGATCTGGGGCCAAACATGGCTGAAGGCGACTCCTGAATTCAGCTTCGGTGCTTCCGAACGGTCCAGACTGGCCTCATGGAGATTGACGTCCACCCGGGGACGACCCAGGTCGTGTGCTCGAACATTGTTCTGAACGAGCAGGGCTTGCTCCTTGTTCGCGAGGCAAAGCCCTCCGCGCTCGGTCGGTGGTCGCTCCCTGCGGGAAGGCTCGAGACCGGCGAGTCCCTCCGTGAGGGTGCCGCCCGCGAAGCGCTCGAGGAAACTGGCCTGACCGTCGACGTCGGTCCGTTGCTCGGCATCTATCACTGCCCATCAACTCTTGAGGGAGGCTCAGCGATCAACTTCGTCTTTCGGTCGACGGTCCTTGGGGGAGAGATTCGTACGACGGCCAAACATCCCGAGGTCGCCTTCGTCTCACGAGCCGCCGTCGACTTGCTGGTCGCACAGCACCAGATCCGCGGACAACACGTCCGTCACGCGCTTGCCGCAGCCGACGCCGGGCAGGACCTTCCGGCTGGACTGGTCGTGGGTGTCGAAGCTTCGCCGCTTCCCACGCCCGGCACCTCAGCCGACGCGCAGCACTAGGCGATCCGTGTCCGCCGAGAGGTGCAGATTGGCACGTCTCGGTCGGCCGAGAGCCCACCAGAACCCGGAGCGTGTGACGAACGGCACGCCTTAGTCGCTGTTGACGGCTAGGCATTGTCACCGAACAGGTGTACGATGGCAGCATGTCCTTTGGCGGGGCAAGCCACAACCAATCGAACAACCCCCATGGCGGCGGTCAGAGCGGGGACCGGGGCGGTCCGGGAACGGTCCCGGGCGAACCTACGGGTGCCTCCGAGGGTGCCCCGGAGCTGGACGAACTGATCTCGATCGCCGCGCAACGGGCCCGGCTCGACCACCGCGAAAGCGTCCTGCTCGCAGACATCGCCCAATCCGACGTGTGCGATGTGGTCCACGGCCACCACCCCAACGCCTGGTACGCCGACCGCACCCACCAAGCCCGCCACGCCGCGTCGACCCGCATGCGCCTCGCCCAACGCCTCCACACCCGCTACCACGACCTCGCAGACGCCCTAGCCGCAGGAACGGTCGGATGGCAACACATCACCACCTTCGACCGGGCCACCAACAGCCGCAACCGACAAGCAATGGTGGACCTCCTTCCACCACTCATCGAACTCGCCCAAATCGCCACCTTCGAACGCTGGACCCAAGAAGTCCGAGGCATCGCCCAACAACTCGACCAAGACGGCGGCTACGACCCCGCCACCGACCCCACCAACAACCACCTCCGCCTCATCCCCACCACCGACAACATCACCTACATCTCCGGCCAACTCGTCGGCGAACTCGCCCTCACCATCAAAAACCTCATCGACACCGAAACCGACCGGGTCCTCACCCGCTACCGCAACGACGCCGAAACCACCAACGGCGAAACAACCGTCCCCACCCGAGCCCAAGCCTGCGCCGAAGCCCTCGGCGAACTCCTCGACCGCGGCTCCTCCGTACCCGACGCCACCGGCAAACTCCCCGAACCCGAACTCGTCGTCGTCCTCACCCCCGACACCCAAAATGACAACAGGATCGGCGACCTCACCGACGACGAAGGCAACCACCTCTCCCCCACCATCCTCCGCTTCGTCATCGCCGCCGGACTCATCCGCCCCCTCGAAACCACCAACACCGGCGACCCACTCCGACTCGGACGCACCCTCCGCTACGCCAACCGCCACCAACGACGCGCCCTCACCGTCCGCGACGGCGGCTGCATCTTCCCCGGCTGCAACCGGCCACCCAACTGGTGCGACGCCCACCACGTCGACCACTGGGACCACCAAGGCCCCACCAACATCGAAAACCTCGGCCTCCTCTGCCGACACCACCACCGAGTCACCCACCGACCCGGATGGGAAATGACAAGACGTCCCGGAACCGACCCACCCGATGCCGATCCACCCGGCAACAACCCACCCGAAGAAATCCGCTTCCAATGGCGAACACCCACCGGACGCCTCATCCACTCCCAACGCCACCACCAACGCGAACACCCCACCGCGGCCTGAGTAGGTGAGCGCCGCGGATGGGCGGCACACTTGAGGCATGCTGATCGCTGCCGTTCAACACGACATCGTCTGGGAGGACGCAGCAGCCACCCGGTCGGCGCTGGAGCCCCGACTCGCCGCTGCGGCATCGGCGGGCGCCCGGCTGATGGTGCTGGCCGAGATGTTCGCCACCGGATTCAGCCTGAACGGCGACACCGTGTCGGAAGCACCCGACGGGCCCAGCGTCACGTGGATGGCCGAGCAGGCCCGGCTGTTGGAATCGTGGATCGTCGGCTCGCTGCCGATCGACACCGGAACCGGCAGGCCGGTGAACCGGCTGGTGGCGGCGGGGCCCGAGGGGGAGCTGACCACCTACGACAAGCGCCACCCGTTCAGCTTCGGTCGGGAGCCGGAGGTGTACGACGCCGGCGACGAATCGGCCACCGTCACGATCGACGGCATGGTGTGGGCGCTGACCGTCTGCTACGACCTGCGCTTTAGCTATGACTACTGGAACCGGGCCAGCGAGGTGGACGGCTACCTGGTGGTGGCCAACTGGCCGCGACCGCGGCGTGAGCACTGGCAGGCGTTGCTGCGGGCTCGGGCGGTGGAGAACCTGGCCTACGTCGTCGGAGTGAATCGGGTGGGAACCGACGGGGCCGGGTTGGACTACGCCGGCGACTCGGCCGTCATCGGCCCGAACGGCGACATGTTGGCCCAGGCCGCCGAACGCGAGGCGTTGTTGCTGGTGGACATCGACCCGGAGGCCACCGCCGCCACCAGGGAGCGGTTCAAGTTCCTGGCCGACCGGCGGGGCGACATGGCGTAGACCCGCCGGCCGGTCATTCCAGAAACGACGGGGCGGCCGTCAGCGGCCGGCCCGGAGCGAGGTGCTCAGGCGTTGGGCGGGTAGACGCCCATGGCCTTGGACTTCTCGGTCTTCCAGAAGATCTCGGCGATCTCGTCGATGAGATCCACCAGGGCCTGGCTCTCGGCCGGGTCCATCGACTTCTTGGCCTCGCCGCCCTGGTGGATGGCACGCCACACCAGGTCGTCCAGGTTGGCGAACTCCTTGCGGTGATCGGCCGTGAAGAAGTCGGCCCACAGCACCATGATGTGGTGCTTCGCCAGCTCGGCGCGCTCCTCCTTGAGGAACACGCAGCGGGTGCGGAAGGCGTCGTCGTCGGACTCGGCGTACTTCTTGGCGATCTTCACGCAGGACAGGGCCTCGATCTTGGCCTGGGCGGGGTCGTAGACGCCGCAATACAGGTCGCAGTGGGCATGGGCCAGGGGTGCGTCGGTGAACATCGTGTTGAACTCCTCGATCGGGGACGGACGAGTTCCAACCTATACCCGTGGGGACCTCCACCAAACCGATGCGGTCGAGCGCTGCCGGCATGCTTTCGAGGTGCGCGATCGAGTGGGCCGCCGCCCCGCATTCAACCCGGCGCCGCTGCTGGCGAAGCTGGGTGTCACCCCCTATCGCGTGGCCGAGGACTCGATGACCCCGGCGCTGCACCCGGGAGACGGCTTACTCACGGTCCGACTTCGCCGACCGCGGCGGGGAGCCATCGTCGTGCTGGAGCACCCGGACCGTCCCGGATTCGTGCTGGTGAAGCGGCTGATCGGGCTGCCCGGCGAGGTGGTGGCCGTCGACGACGGGACGGTCACGATCGACGGGGCTCCGCTGGAGGAACCCTGGGCGCGGGGCGCACCGGGCCCCGACGGCAGCTGGATCGTGGACGACACGTCGATGTTTGTCGTCTCCGACGCACGGGAGCTGACCCGGGCCGACTCGCGCACCTTCGGCCCGGTGCCGGTGTCGGGCGCCCGCAGGGTGATCAAGGTGGTCCGACGCACTCAGGCCGACAAGTGACGGGCGATGCCGCGATGAGAGACCGCCCCTGGTTTGAGTGAGAGCCCTCCGGCATCGCGCTACCCTTGGCCCTTTGCGGGGAGGGCGAACGATGAGCTTGAGCAACCAGGGAAACACGGCAGGTGGACCAAGCAGTTCAATCGGCCCCAATTCGCCGGTGAAGGTGATCGCCATCGACGACCACCCGCTGACCCGTCGTGGCGTGGCCGAGGAATTGGGCGACGACGCGCGACTCGACGTGCTGGGTGCGTTCCCGTCCTTCGGGGCGGTTCCCCTGCCGTTGCGGACGCCGTCGCAGGTGCAGGTGGCGGTGATCGACCTGGCGGTGCGCCACGAAACCCGAGGCGTCGAGAGCGTTGCGTTGGTCGCCGGCTGGGGCATCCCGTCGGTGGTGTACACCATGCACGGCTCGGCGATCATCCGCGATGAGGCCCTCAAGGCGGGGGCGCTGGGTTTCGTCTCCAAGTCGGCCGCCGGGGGCGAACTGGTGACCGCCGTGCTCGAGGCCGCCGCCGGGCGGACCTACGAGGCCGGGGTGGAATATCTGCCCGGGGGCGAGGAACTGACCGATCTCGAGCGACGGGTGCTGCATGAGATCCCCAGCGGCGCCACCAGCAAGGAGATCGCCGAACGCGTCGGGCTGGCCGGCGGCACGGTGGACAACGTGATCAGCTCGATCATCACCAAGCTGAACCTGAAGGGCAAGAAGCGCTCGGCCCTGGCCTCGTGGGCGGTCGAGCACGGCCTGGGCCCCCGCGAGTCCTAGACCGGCCCCGGGGCGATGACCCAGCCGGTACGTCAGCGAAGCCCCACCAACGGCGCCTTCGAGGCGGCCCAGGATCCCCCGCTGCTGGAGCGGCGGGCGCTGAACGCCCTGTGGGAGGGCTACCTGCTGTTGCGCGTCAGCCAGGTGGCGAACGCCGCAGCCGTCACGATGGACCCGAGACGGGGGCCGCGCAGCAGACCGCTGGGGCTGCTGGCCACCGGCATCGCCGGAGCGGCCACCTGGTGGGAATGGCAGCGCGGCAAGGACCGCGACCACACCATCAACGACCCGGCCGTCCCCGCCGAGGTGGTGGCCACCTCGTTGGCCCTGATGGCCCTGTCCCCCTACATCGTGCGCGACGCCGACCGGGAGCGCGGCGACGACTGGTTTGGACTGTGGGGTTGGTGGGGTCATTCGGCGATCGCGCTGGCCCTGCCCAACCGGCCGGGCGGGGCGATGTTTCTGCACCTGTTGCCGCAGATGGACGCGGCCCGGTTTCGCAGGAAGTGGCTTCCCAAGGAGACCGCCGTACGCAACATGCTCAACGCCGTCGGCGTGGCGGTCGGTTCGGGGCTGGCGGTCAAGCTGGTCCGCCGGACGGGCGCACAGGCCGACCGGGCCAGCGCCCGCCTGGTGGCCGAGCAGGGTCGGGTGCTGGCCGATCAGGCCCGGCGGGAGGTGCGTGAACGACGGTTGCACGCCACGGTGGACTCGCTGCGCGAGGTCCGGGCGGACCTCGCCGGTGGGGACATCGCCGCGGCCGTCGAGCATGCGGCGGCAACCTACGAGCCGCTGCGGGCCTGGCTGTCCGGCGCCGAGGACGACGAGACAACCTCGCCGACCGCCTCGGCCACCGGCCACGCCGACGAGATGACCCGGCTGGTCAGCCGGACCGAACGGGCGCTGGCGATCGGTGACCTTGCGGTGGTGGCCTCCTCCACCCTCAATGCGCTGAGCGTCACCGCGGCCCGGTTCAATCGGCAGCGGCGGCGGGAATGGGTGGTGGCGGGCCTCACCTCCTCGGTCATCTACGCCGGTGCGGTGGCCATCGGCCGGTTCGGGCTGCGGGAGCGCCCGGGAGCGGCCTCCGAGCCGTCGGCGATCCTCGACCGCGTGTGGAGCCCGCGCGCCGACGTGCTGTTCGCCGTGCTGTTCATGGCGTTCGAGTGCGCCTCCAGCGACCGGTCGATGCCAAGCACCTGGGCCGCCGGGCAAAGCCAGGTGCACGTCGCGGTGGCGGCCACGCGCATCCCCGAGCCGGCCAAGCTGGCCCAGGCCTGGGCGATCATGGGTCTGGCGATGTTCCTCGCCGACCGGTACTACACGCCGGAGGCACGCACCCACCGCTTCCGCTGGCAGGCCGATTGGATCAACGGAATGGCGGCGGGCCTGGCGCTCCGGCGATCGCACAACGTCATCTGGGACGCGCTCAACGAGCTGGAGCGAAACGCCAACGACACGATCGAGACCGTCGCCAAGCGGGTCGCCGAGGCCGAGCTGGTGGCGGCCCAGGACGCCGTGCACGACACGGCCTGCCAGTCGCTGCGCTACCTCCTGACCCACCCCGACGCCGACCCGGACCACCTGTCGGAGATCATCGGCGTCACCATCGACAACCTCGAGGGCGAGCTGGCCGGGGACGAACCCGACGAGTCCGGGGCCTTGGCGGACGCCCTCGAGTCGTGTGCCGCCGGCTACGAACTGCTGGGCCTCAGCCCGTCGGTGACCGTCTCGGGCGACCGGCCGGTGGGCGGTGCGGCGATGGAGGTGCTGGTGCAGGTGCTCAACCAGGGCCTGGCCAACGTGCTCGCCCACTCCGACGACCTGAGGCCCGAGATCGACCTGACGCTGAGCGATGGCGACGCCCGCCTGAGCGTGTCGAATCTGTCCGACAGCCCCTACCGGGGCGCCATGGCCGAGGAGGAGGCCGAGGGCGACGAGCCGCCCACGGTGTCGCCGCTGGCGGAGACCCCCGACGCGGTGCTGCCGCCCGGCGGATTCGGGCTGGCCTCGGCGCGCCGGGCGGTCAACGCGCTGGGGGGCACGCTGACGTGGGGAGACCGGTCCGACCGGACCGAGTTGATCCTGACCCTGCCGCTGGCACCCGACGGGTCGCCCACCCGGTCGGTCTGAGGGCGACAGCCGACCTCACCCGGCGGCGTCCTCGATGGCCCGCCAGACCCGCTCGGGGGTCATCGGCATGTCGAGGTGGCGAACCCCGAGGTAGGCGAGCGCGTCGATCACCGCACTCTGCAGCGCCGGGGTGGCGCCGATGGTGCCCGACTCGCCGATGCCCTTGGCGCCCAGCGGGTTGATCGGGGTCTCGGTCTCGGACACCACCCGTTCGAAGTTGGGCAGCTCGGCGGCACTCGGCATCAGGTAGTCGCCGAGCGTCACCGTGACCGGGTTGCCGGCTTGGTCGTAGGCCATGTGCTCGAACAACACCTGGGCCGCCCCCTGGGCGATGCCGCCGTGGACCTGGCCCTCGACCAGCGTGGGATTGAGGATGCGCCCGGCGTCGTCGCAGGCGACGTGGCGCAGGTAGTCGACCGCCCCGGTCTCCGGGTCGATCTCGACCACCGCGACGTGTGCGCCGAACGGGAACGTGGGGGTGGCGCCGGGAAGGTCGGTGTCGCCCCGCAGCACCGACAAGCCGTCGGGCGGCGCGTCGGCGGCCCGGTCGGCGACGTGGGCGGCCACCTCGGCCCAACCCACCACCTTCGCCGGCGTACCCGTCACGTGAAAAGCGGCGCGCCCGACGTCGAAGACCACGTCGCCGGTGGCCGCCTCGAAGAGGTCCGCCGCCGCCTCACGAGCACGGTCGACGAGCACCTCGGCGGCGCCCATCACGGCGGTGCCGCCCAGCTGCAGCGACTTCGACCCGCCGGTCCCGCCGCCGCGCACGACGTCGTCGGTGTCGCCGTGGCGCACGGTGATGTGGTCGAGAGGGATCCCCGTCTGGGAGGACGCGATCATGGCGAACGCGGTGTGGTGCCCCTGGCCGTGCGCCGACGATCCGGTGCGAACCACGGCCGTGCCGTCGGGGCGCACCTCGACCGACCCGTGCTCGCCGGCGCCGAGCGGGTTGGTCACCTCGACGTAGGTGGACACCCCGATGCCCAGCAACGGCGCCTCGCCGGCGGCCCGGCGGCGGCGCTGCTCGGCCCGCAGTTCGTCGTACCCGGCAGCGGCCAGGGCCTTGTCGAGCGCGCCGTCGTAGTCGCCGGAGTCGTAGACGGTGCCCGAAGGGGTCTCGAACGGAAACGGGCCCGTGATCAGGTTGGTGCGGCGCACGTCGACGGCGGAGCGGCCGATCTCGGCGGCGAACAGGTCGATCATCCGCTCGACGGCCGCGGTGGCCTCCGGGCGGCCGGCTCCCCGGTAGGACTCGGTCGGCACCGTGTTGGTCACCACCGAACGGGCGGAGAACGCCACCGAGGCGATGTCGTAGGTGCCGCAGGTCATCATCCTGGTCATGAAGGGCAGCACCGCCCCGACCGACGGGTAGCCGCCCGAGTCCTGGAGGACCTCCAACCGATAGGCGGTGACCGTGCCGTCGCGCCGCCCGCCGATGGTGACGTGCTGCACCTGTGCCCGGCCATGGCCGATGCCCAGCATCGACTCGGACCGGGTCTCCACCCAGCGCATGGGCCGCCCAAGCTGCCGGGCGATCTCCGCGGTCAGGCGCTCCTCGGGGTAGAGGCCGCTCTTCGGCCCGAACCCGCCGCCGACGTCCGGGCAGATCACCCGCACCTCGGAGGCCTCCAGCCCGAACATGCCCGCCAGGCTGTCGCGAACGTTGTGCGGGTTCTGGGTGGTCGACCAGTGGGTCAGCCGCCCGTCCTCCCACCGGGACGCGGCATTGCGGACCTCGAGGGGCACCGGCGCCAACCGCTGGTTGACGATGCGCTGTCTCACGACCACCTCGCAGTCGCGAAACTGCTCGTCGGCTTCGACGTCGGCGGGTACGAGCAGCGCTGTGTTGGTGCCCGCCTCGGGGTAGAGCAGCACCTCGTCGTCGATGGCATCCTCGGGGTCGACCACCGCCTCCAGCGGCTCCGCGTCGACGATCACCAGCTCGGCCGCGTCCACCGCCTGCGCCCTGGTCTCGGCGACCACCACCGCCACCGGCTCGCCGACGAACCGAAGGCGGTCGGTGGCCAGTAGCGGGCGAACCATCGCCGGGGGCGCCATCCCGATCGCGCCCGGCAGCGGGTCGAGGTCGACGTCGTCGGCGGTGATCACGGCCACCACGCCCGGCGCGTCCAAAGCATCGGTCGCGTCGACACCCCGAAGCTCGGCGTGGGCCCACACCGAACGAACGAAGGCGAGGTGCGCCGCACCCCGCAGCTCCAGGTTCTCGACGAAGGTGCCCCGACCGCGCAGCAGCGAGTCGTCCTCCACCCGCTTGACGCGGGTACCCAGAATGCTGCCTGACTGGCTGTGCTCGGTCATCGATGGTCGCTCCCCGTGCTGGCTCCGCCGAGTCTCGCGTGAATCACACCGGACGGGACGCTCAGGTGTCGTCGAAGACCATCAGCGCGCCGACGTAGCAGGCCACCCACACCCGGCGGGTCCCCGCGTCGTAGGTGATGCCGATCGGGTGGTGCTTGGTTGGCAGTTCCTGCAGCTCGGTCATGTCGGAGGTGCGCACCTTGGACACGGTGTCGTCGGCGTAGTTGACGACGTACAACGCGGTGCCGTCGTCGGAGAGCACCATCGACCGGGGCTGGTTGCCGGTGACGACCTCGCCGGTGACCTGACGCGTCGCGGTGTCGATGCGCTTCACCTCGGCCTCGCCGTTGAGGGTGACGTACAGCGACGAGCCGTCCGGCGACAGCGCAACGCTGCGGGGCGCACGGCCCACGTCGGAGATCCACGACACCTCGAAGGACTCGAGGTCGACGACGGCGATGTCGGAGGTGCCCATCGCGGTCACGTAGGCCACCGAGTCGTCAGGGGCCACGGCGATGCCCCGGGGGAACCGACCGATGTCCACCCGCCGGGTCTCGGTGCCCGTGGCGGTGTCGACCACCGACAGGTCGTACCCGCACCAGTTGGACACGAGCACCGTGGCGTCGTCGTGGGTGATCGCCACGAACTTGGGCACGGGTCCCACCGGGATCACCTGATCGATCGCCAGGGTGTCGGTGGGGATCCGGTAGAGGAAGCTGTCGTCCCAGTCGCCCTTGGCGCAGGTGTCGGTGCCCGGGTTGTCCTGGCCGGGGCCGTAGAGCTTGTACTGGGAGACGTAGGCCGCCGACCCGTCCGAGGTGAAAACCGCCTCCACCGGGGCGCCCTCGACCGGATCGGACCCGGACAGGCCGAAGAACGACGGCACGACGCTGTCGTCGATCACCTTCACCTGCTGCAGATCGCGGTCGTACACGGCCACGTTGTGGGCGTACATCATGTTCTGGGCGAAGAACAGGCCGGTGCCCGACGCCACCACCGACTTCGGCCGCAGCGCGTCGTCGGTGATCGTGCCCACCTCGCCGAGGGTGCGCTGGTCGGCCGTCTTGTTGTCGTCGGGCAGCGTCACCGGAACGGTGTCGTCGGCCGCGGCGGGGGCCTCGACGGCCGAGGTCGTCGGCGGGGCGTCGGCGGCGCCGGTCGCGGTCACCGTGACGTCGGGTCCGGGGTCGCCCAGCACTCCGACGCTGAGCACACCGGCGATGGTGACCGCCAACAACCCGGCGAACGCCGGTGGGCCGGGAGCCGCCTGCACCATGCACCCGACTGTACCGGTGCCCGCCGGTCGATGTCCGGACGGCCCGACACCGTCCACACCGATCCTCGATCGCGCAGCCGTCGGTTAGCGTGATCGGGCTATGGCCCCCCAGTCACCAGGCGAGGAGACCCGCGCGCGGCGGCCTCGGTGGAGGCATGCCGCGGCGCTGCTGGCCCTCGTCGTCGGCGTGGTCGCGTGGAGCGCCGCCCCGGCCTCGGCGGCGGGTCGCGACTCCAACGGCGAACCGGCGGCCGACACCGGCGCCGCCCGGGCGCAGATGACCCCGGCCAAGGCTGCGGTGCTGGGCGTGGTCGAAGGTGTCACCGAGTACCTGCCGATCTCGTCGACCGGGCACCTCTACGTCACCCAGCAGCTGCTGGGGGTGGGCGACACGCCCAGTACCAAGGCCCCGGCCGACAGCTTCGCCATCGTCATCCAGGCCGGCGCGATCCTGGCGGTCCTCGTGCTGTACCGCCGACGCATCGGCTCGGTGTTGCAGGGCATCGTCGGTCGCTCCGAGGAGGGGAGGAACCTGGCGATCGCCCTGATCATCGCGTTCGTTCCCGCCGCGGTCATCGGGCTGCTCTTCGAGGACCCGATCAAGTCGCGCCTGTTCGCCGGGTGGCCGATCATCGCGGCGTGGGCGGCCGGCGGCGTCGCCATCCTGTTGCTGAGCGACCGGATCGGCCACCACCAGGAGGCCGAGACGTCCGGCGACACTCCCGGCGCGCCCCGACGGCCGGTGGGCTTGGCGCTGGAGGCGATCACCCCCGACATGCGCTGATCATCGGCGTGGCCCAGACCGTGGCGATGTGGCCGGGCACCAGCCGGTCGCTGGTCACCATCGTCGCCGCCGTGCTGGTGGGTCTCAGCGTGTCGGCGGCGGTCGAGTTCAGCTTCCTCCTCGGCCTGGGCACCCTGGGCGCGGCAACCGCCTACGAGGCGCTGACCAACGGTTCGCTGATGGTCGAGGCCTACGGCGGCGCCGAGATCGCATTGGGCCTGGTCGTGGCCTTCGTGACCGCGGCGGCCGCGATCACCTGGATGGTCCGATGGCTGGAACGGCGCTCGCTGGCGATCTTCGGGTGGTATCGCCTGGGCATCGCCGGAGTCGGCGCGCTGCTGCTGATCTCCGGCACGATCAGCTGACGATGACCGACACCTCCCCCACCCAACGTCCGGCCGCCACCACCGTCGGGGTCGACGCGGTCAGCCGCACCTTCGGCGACACCGAGGTGCTCGCCGGGATTGACCTGACCGTCGAACCCGGCGAGCTGCTGGCGCTGCTCGGGCCGTCCGGGTCGGGCAAGACGACCCTGCTGCGCCTGATCGCCGGGCTGGATCGGCCCGACACCGGCACGATCACCCTGGGCCAACGGGTGGTGGCGGGCGGCGGCGGGTTTGTTCCCGCCGAGAAACGCGGCGTCGGCATGGTGTTTCAGGACTGGGCGCTCTTCCCCCACCTCAGCGTGGCCGCCAACGTCGGGTTCGGTCTGCCCAGGGGCCAACGCCGGTCGTCGCCCAGGATCGACGAGGCGCTGGCGCAGGTGGGCATGGCCGAGTTCGGCGACCGCCGGCCCGACACGCTGTCGGGCGGCCAGCAGCAGCGTGTGGCCCTGGCGAGGGCGATGGCCCCCCGGCCGCAGGTCCTGCTGCTCGACGAGCCCTTCTCCAACCTGGACACCGGGTTGCGGGCGGAGGTGCGCGGCGAGGTGCGCCGAACCCTCACCGAGGTGGGCGTCACCGCGATCTTCGTCACCCACGATCGGGACGAGGCGTTCACCCTGGGCGACCGGGTGGCGATCATGGGCGGCGGGCGGATCGCGCAGGTGGGCACGCCCGAGGCGGTGTACGAGGCGCCGACCACCCGCTGGGTGGCCTCCTTCCTCGGCGATGCCAACCTGCTCGACGGCACGGTGGACCCGTCGACGCCTCGGATGGCCACCACCGCACTGGGGTCGGTGCCCCTGCGTGAGCCGGCCCCCTCCGGCGCGGTGACCGTGCTGGTGCGCCCCGAGGCGCTCGCCATCCGGTCCGGCGAGACGTGGCCGATCGGCGACGTCGAGTTCCTCGGCCATTCCACCCTGACCCGGGTGACCTCCGACCGGGCGTCGTTCACGATCCGCTCGGCGGGCCCCCCGCCGGCGGCCCCCGGCAGCCTGGTCGACGTCGCCTACGTGGGCGGGCCGACCGTCGCCTGGCCGGCCGACGACGCCTCCTGGCGCCAACCCCGGGAGGGGTGAGCCCCATAGGGTGAACGCCCATGGAGCATCGATATCTCGGCAACTCCGGCATGCGGGTGTCGGCCATCAGCTACGGCAACTGGCTGACCCACGGGTCGCAGGTGGACGACGAGGCCGCGATCGAGTCGGTGCACGCCGCCCTCGACGCCGGCATCACCACCTTCGACACCGCCGACGTCTATGCGGGCACCAAGGCCGAAACCGTCCTGGGCGAGGCGCTCCGCGGCGTCCAGCGGGAGTCGATCGAGCTGTTCACCAAGGTGTTCTTCCCCACCGGGTCGGGGGTGAACCAGCAGGGCCTGTCGCGCAAGCACATCATGGAGTCGGTCGAGGGTTCGCTACGGCGCCTGGGCACCGACCACATCGACCTCTATCAGGCCCACCGGTACGACCATCGCACCCCGCTCGAGGTGACGATGTCGGCTTTCGCCGACCTGGTGCATCAGGGCAAGGTGGCCTACCTCGGCGTCTCGGAGTGGACCGCCGATCAGATCCGCGACGCCCACGCGCTGGCCGCCGAGCTGAAGGTGCCGCTCGTGTCCAACCAGCCCCAGTACTCGCTGCTGTGGCGGGTGATCGAGGAGGAGGTGGTGCCCACCTGCGAGGAGCTGGGCATCAGCCAGATCGTGTGGTCGCCGCTGGCCCAGGGTGCGCTCACCGGCAAGTACCTGCCCGGCGAGGAGCCGCCCGCCGGGTCACGCGCCACCGACGAGGCCGGCGGCAAGAACATGATCTCGCGCTGGATGAACGACGACGTGCTCGAAGCGGTGCAGCAGGTGGTCGCACTCGCCGACGAGGCGGGGATGACCGCCGCCAACCTGGCGCTGGCCTGGGTGCTGCGCAACCCCAACGTGGCCTCGGCCATCGTCGGGGCGTCGAACGCCTCGCAGGTGACCCGCAACGTCAAGGCGATCGACGTCACGCTCGACGACGACCTGGCGGTCAGGGTGGAGGAGATCCTGGCACCGGTGACCACCACCGATCCTGGGAGAACGCTCAAGGACCAGCCGAAGGAACGGCTGTAACGGCACCAGAATGGTGGACGGTCGCCCCAACCGACCGATGAGGAACCCGTGAACGCCATCGTCCACCAACCCACCCAGGTCGAACCGTCCGGCCGGCGCAGTGTCGCCGGCGACTACCTGCGCTTCTGGATCGGCCGGGCGACGTACCAACCGGTGGACCGGCCGGGCGCCGCCTGGTTCCTGCCCCTCTGGGGACTGTCGCTGGCGGTGGCCTACGCCTGCTCGGTGCTGGTGACCATCGTCGTCGTGTCCGGTGGCGCCACGCCGCCGGACAACGCGGTGGGCGAGATGGTCGAGCAGGGCTCCGTGCTCGGGTTGCTGCTCACCGCGGTCGTGCTGGCGCCGCTGATCGAGGAGGTGGCCTTCCGGTTGCCCATGTCCCTGCGGCCCTGGCACGTCGCCGGTGGGGTCGCCGTGCTGGCGATCATGTTCGTGCCCAGCCTGTTCGGGGTGTCGCTCGGCCTCGCGCTCGCCGGGGACGATCGGCAGGCCGTCGCCGGACTGCTCGAGCTCGGGCTGGTCGTGGCGATCACCCTGGGGCTGGGGCTCGTGCTGCGCCGCCTGCTCCCCGAGCGCTCGAAGCACGCCCCGGCGGAGATCTCGCCGAGGGTCCGCTACGGCGTGGTGGTGGTGCTCACGCTGCTCTTCGCCGCCGCCCACCTCAGCAACTTCTCCGAGTTCACCTGGTTTCTGCCGGCGTTCATCGTGCCCCAGCTGCTGGTCGGCATGGTGTTGGCCTACGTGCGGCTGGCGCAATCGTGGTGGATGGCCGTTGGCATCCGCGTTGAGCAACGCGGTGGCGGTCGGGTTCGGGCTGATGCCCCGCTACGCCACCAGCGAGCTGGCCCAGGGCCTGGCGGGCCTGGCCATCCTCTGCCTGGTCGCCCTGCTCGGCCTGGCGTCGGCCACCGCACTGCAGGGGTGAACCTCTACCGGACCTGGAGGGCGCGCCACCCGACTCCCCCGCCGCACCAACCGGTCGCCTGGGCCCCGATCCCATCACAGCCGCCGCCATGGCCGCCCCAGCCCGTGGGCCCCCCGGCGTCGGCCACCACCGCTGTGGGCGAGTAGCGCTCCACCCTCCGCGGTGTCATCGTCCGCATCCACCCGGACGGCCCCGACGGGCGCAACAATCGTCTCCATGTCGACCACCCTGGCCCTCATCGACGCGTTTGCCGCGCAACCCTTCACCGGCAATCAGGCGGCGGTCGCCGTGTTGTCCGAGGAGCCCGACGACCCCTGGATGCAGTCGGTCGCCGCCGAGCTCCAGCTGTCCGAAACCGCGTTCTGCTGGCCGGAGGGCGGTGGCTATCGGCTGCGCTGGTTCACCCCCAGGGTGGAGGTCGACCTGTGTGGACACGCCACCGTGGCCGCCGCAGCGGCCCTGTGGGCCGACGGCCACCTGCACCGCGACGAACCGGCGGAGTTCCTGACCCGCTCCGGTCCGCTGCGCTGTCGGCGCACCACCGCCGGCGAGATCGACATGGAGGTGCCGGCGCTGGCCTCCGAGCCGACCACCGTCACCCTCGACTGGCGGCGCCTGGGCCTGGCCGAACCCCCGCGGAGGTGCTGTCCGGGTCGGGTGCCACCGAGGAGGGCTTCCTCATGGCCGTGCTCGGAGCGGCCTCCGAGGTCCGGTCGGCCGACATCGACCTGGCGTTTCTGGCCGCCGCCGAGCCGCGTCCCCTGATCCTCACCGCCAGGGGGATCGTCACCTCGACGTCGTCAGCCGGGTCTTCGCCCCCACCCTGGGCGTGCCCGAGGACCCGGTGACCGGCTCGGCCCATGCGCTGCTGGCACCGTTCTGGTCGGAACGACTCGGCCAGGGGGAGCTGCTTTGCCACCAGGCGTCGACGCGCGGGGGCGACCTGCGGGCCACCGTGGCGGAGGATCGCGTGATCCTGACCGGCCGGGCGGTCGTGATGGGCCACCTGATGCTCACCCCGGCCGCCGCCCCGCCGGGGTAGCGGCCCGACTCGGCGTTAGATGCCCTTGGGCTTCAGCTTGTACTGGGCCAGCGCCGCCAGCCAGTCGATGATGAGCGCCAGCAGACCGACCAGCGCCGCGCCGACGAACAGCGGTGTTGCGCTGCAGCTTCAGGCCCGAGTTGATCGTCTCGCCCAGTGCGCCACCGCCGATGAAGGTGGCGAGCGCCGCCGTGCCCACGTTGATCACCAGCGCCGTGCGCACGCCGGCGAGGATGATCGGGACCGCCAGCGGCATCTCGATGCGGGTCAGCACCTGCATCTTCGAATACCCCATGCCCTTGCCGGCCTCGAGGTAGGACTGGTTGACCTGTTCGAGCCCCACCATCGTGTTGCGCAGCACCGGCAGGATGCCGAACACGATCAGGGCGATGATCACCGTGCGGGCCCCGGTGCCGAGCCAGGCGGCCATGAGCACCAGCAGGCCGTAGGCCGGGATCGCCTGACCCGAGTTGGCCACGGCCAGGATCGGCCCCGAGAACTTCTTGAACGCGTCCCGCGTGACGAAGATGCCCAACGGGATGGCGATCACGATCACGAGAAGGGTGGACCAGAAGGTGATCTTCAGGTGCTCGATCGTCTGCGTGCGGAGGTTGCTGAACTCCAGGATCCGCTCGGTGGTCTTGTCCATGTCGGCAAAGTTCCAGACGACGAACAGCATCACCGCCAGCAGCGCCATGGCGATCGGCGTGATGATCAGGTCGAAGTTCCAACTGCGGCCCGGATCGTCGGACTCGACGTCGGGCACCGATGCGGCTGCGGCCGTCGCCGCCACGTCGCTCACGACGAGCCTCCCGGGGTCTCGGCGGCCACCCGTTTGGCGGCGGCGCGTCGGTTGGCCTGATCCTCGCGAGCGCCGGCGGCGGTGCTGCGGGTGATCTCGGCCAGTTCCTCCAGGCCCAACGCCCCTGATAGGCGCCGCTCTTGTCGACCACCACGGCACAGCCGGCGGTGGAGCGGATCATCGCCTCGAGGGCATCGCGCAGGGTGTCGTCGGTCTCGACGGTCACCCGAACCGGTTCGCCCGATTGAGCCAGCGAGCTGGCGCCCTGGTTGACCGAGGCCTCGTTCAACCAGCGGAGCGGCTCGCCCGTGTCGGACAACAGCATCACCCAGTCCGAGTCGGCCTCCTCGAGGGCCTTGAGGACGGCGGGACGATCGGCCCCGGGTTGCACCGTCGGCCACTCGGTCAGCGCCATGCCGCTGACCCGCTCGAGCGTCAGGCCCTTGAGCAGTGCGCCGGACCCGAGGAACTCCTCGACGAACTGGTTGGCGGGGTTGGCCAGGATGTTGGTGGGCGAGTCGAGCTGGGCCACCTTGGACTGCTCGCGGAGGATGGCGATCTTGTCGCCCATCTTCACCGCCTCGTCGATGTCGTGGGTGACGAACACGATCGTCTTCTGCATCTCCTCCTGGAGGCGCAGGAACTCGTTCTGCAAACGGTCGCGGGTGATCGGGTCGATGGCGCCGAACGGCTCGTCCATCAACAACACGTCGGGATCGGCCGCCAGCGCTCTGGCCACGCCGACCCGCTGGGCCTGCCCGCCCGAGAGCTCCTTGGGGTAGCGCTCCAGGTACTGGTCGGGGTCCATTCCCACCATGGTCAGCAGGTACCGGGCCCGCTCGTCGATGTCGGTCTTGTTCCAGCCCAACAGCTTCGGCACCGTGGCGATGTTCTGGTAGATGTTGCGGTGCGGGAAGAGCCCGATCTGCTGGATGACGTAACCCATCTGGCGACGCAGTTGATCCGGGTTGACGTTGGTGACGTCCTTGCCCTCGAAGATGATGCGGCCGGTGGTCGGCTCGATCATGCGGTTGATCAGGCGCAACGTCGTGCTCTTGCCGCAGCCCGACGGGCCGACCAGCACGAGGATCTCGCCCCGCTTGATCTCGAGGTCGAGGTCGGCCACCGCCGGCACGTCGCTGCCGGGATAGGTCTTCCCAACTCCCTGCAACTGAATGAGCGTTTCGGACACGTTGGTCTCCTGTGCGTGCTTGCGATCGTTGGCGATGGTTCGGTGCGAGGTTGGACGTGGAGGTCAGCGGATGCCGCGAGGCGTGGTGGCACGCCGGATGGCGACGAAGATCAGGTCGATCACCAGGGCCAGGCCGATCGTGCCGAGGGTGCCCAACCAGATCGCCTCCAGCGAGTTGGGCAGGCCCAGGCGGCTGAGGCCCTTCTTGATGAAGTCGCCGAAGCCGCCACCGGCGATCAGGGTGGCGATGGCGGCGATGCCGGTGGTGAGCAGCGCCGAGACGCGGATGCCGGTGATGATCACCGGCCAGGCCAGCGGCAGTTCCACCTTGAAGAGCCGTTCGGTGCTCGTCAGCCCCATGCCCTTGGCCGATTCGAGCACGTCGGGGCTCACGCTGTTGAGCCCGGTCACCGTGTTGCGCATGATCGGCAGCAGTGCGTAGAGCAACAGCGCCACGAAGCTGGGGGCGAACCCCAGGCCGAGGATCGGGATGAAGAGGGTGAACAGGGCCAGGGAGGGGATCGTGATGAAGACGCTGGTCACTCCCAGCGCCACCTCCCTGGCCACCGGACGGTGCCTGACCGCCACCCCGACCGCCACCGAGATGATGGTGGCCGCGATGACGACGGAGACGACGTAGGTGGCGTGACGAAGCAACGCCTCCATGAAGTCGTCGGTGTTCTTCGAGAAGAACTCAAAAAAACTGCTCAGGCTTTCACCCATCCGAAACTGCTCTCCCTTGTGGGGTTGCGGGGCCCCTGAGGGGCCCCATGGGTACTAGCCCTCGATGAGGCCCTGGTCGACCAGGTACTCCTTGGCGACGTCGGCGGGGTCCTCGCCCTCGGCGGAGACCTTCTCGTTGAGTGCGGTCATCGTCGGGATGTCCAGCGGGCCGAGCACGGCGTCGGCCACGGCGTCAAACGCCTCCGGAGCCTCGTCGTAGACCTCTTTCCGGACGTTCATCGAGATGTTGTAGACGATCATCACGCCGGGGTCGTCG
This sequence comes from Microthrixaceae bacterium, assembly GCA_041394485.1. GTDB lineage: Bacteria > Actinomycetota > Acidimicrobiia > Acidimicrobiales > Microtrichaceae > Microthrix. Next base: position 71,659 of record JAWKIE010000014.1, on the reverse strand, counting down.
ACCACGGTGAGGTCCAGGGCCGAGATGCGACCGTCGGTGGTGAAGACCTCACCGAAGGTGCACTCACCGGACTGGGTCTCGGTGTAGATGATGCCGGTGTCCAGGATCTCCTGCTGGTCATCCGGGATGTCGTAGCCGGTGGCCTCCTCCCACAGGGGCAGGCCGTCCGAGCGGCTGGGGAACTCCGACTCCATGCAGACGGTGGCGTCGGGGTTGTCCTTCAGGTAGGCGGCCATCGAGTCGAAGTCGAAGGCACCGCCGTTTTCCTCGGTGACGTCGGGACCGGTGGCGAACCCGTAGGTGTTGTTGAACGGCGCACGGCCGACCCAGACGATGTCGTTCTGTTCCAGGTCCATCTCGCGGACGTTCTCGGTGAGCTCCTCGCCGTCGCCGGAGGGATCCTCCTGGCCCAGGTGCTCGGTCCAGCCGGTGCCGTTGTACTCGGCATAGCTGTCGATCTCACCCGAGAGCAGCGCCGTGCGCACCACGTTGGTGCCGCCGACGTTGATCTTGCGCTCCACGTCGGCGCCCGCGGCCTCGTAGGCGTCGGCGAGCATGTTGCCCAGGATCAGCTGCTCGTCGAAGTCCTTGGAGCCGACGGTGATCGACACGCCGCTGAGGTCGGCGTCCGCCAGTGCGCTGTCGCCGCCGGCGGCCGTTCCGCCTCCGCCGTCGCCGTCGTCACCACAGGCGGCCATCGGCAGCACCGCCAGCGCAGCAGCGGCGATGGCGAACCTTCCGAATCGTCGATTCTGAGTCATATACGAGTCCTTTCGGTATGTAGCTCGATCTGGGGGGGGAACCCCATGACCAAACGGGACCCATGTGGACACTCCGGGGCCAACACGCGCAGCGGTGCGCGGGCAACATCCGGACCAATGTTCCCTCGTTTGGTCACAACGCCTCACCACGCGGTGCGGTTCAACGGCGTAAAACGACCGTAGCGCGACCGCTGAGGGTTGCCGAATGAATCACACTCAACTATGACTTTCTGTAACATTGACCAGCAGCGACCTCAGCCCCCGAAGGGTGAAGCTGGACCGATACGTCGGGTGCTCCACCAGCTCGATCGAGGCGAAACGGTCGAGCAGCCCGCCGAAGACCACCTCGCCCTCCGCCCGGGCCAACGCCGCACCGAGGCAGTGGTGCGGACCCCAGCCGAAGCTCAACGGCGGCGGCGTCGACCGGTCGACGAATCGGCCGACGTCGAGTCGGTCGGCGTCGGGGTAGGTCGCCTCGTCCCGGTTGGCGCTCCCCTGCAACACGGTGAACAACCGGCCGTAGGGCATCGTTTCGCCGAACACCTCGGTCTCGGAGAGCGCCGCCCGCATGTTGAGCTGCACCGGCGAGTCCCAGCGCAGCAGCTCCCAGGTCGCCGAGGGCAGCAGCGACCGATCGGCTCGCAGCCGCGCCAGTTCGTCCGGATGCTGGAGCAGCGCGAGCAGGCCGTTGCCGATCAGGTTGGTGGTCGTCTCGAATCCCGCGGCGTACATCAGCCCGGTGTTGGCCAACAGCTCCTCGTGGCTCAGCCGGTCCCCGGCCTCCTCGACCTGGATCAACGCGCTGAGCAGCCCGTCGTCGGGTGACCGTCGCTTCTCGGTGATCAGCTGTTCGAACACCTCGCCCATCACGGCCACACCGGCCTCGGCCGCCGCGATGGCGTCGTCGTCGGCGGCGGCGTCGATGAAGGCGGTGCTCGCCCGCACGTGCGGAGCCAGCGTGTCGTGCAGTTCCGGCGGCACGCCCAGCAGCTCCGAGATCACGGCCGCCGGCAGGCGGGCACCGAGCACCTCGAGCACGTCGACCGTGCCGCGCTCGGCCATCTCGTCGAGGATCGGGGCGAGCAACGCCTCGATCCGGGGACGCATCGCCTCGATGCGGCGCGGGGTGAACGTCCGGCTCACCAGGCTGCGCAGGCGGGTGTGGTCGGGCGGATTGGCGAACAGCATCGAGTGCTGCCGTTCCCCGGTGCGGCGTTCCCGGCCGCTCATCCCCGGCGGCACGTCCATGTCGGGTTCGGATCGGCCCAGCGCCGGGTTGCGAAGCACCTCGAGACATCCGGCGTAGTCGGCGACCACCACCGCACCGCTCGCCGAGAAGTACCTGGGTGCCCCCTCGCGCAGGCGCCGATAGGCCTCGTAGGGGTCCTGGCGGCCTTCGTCGGTCCGGACCGCGGCACCCAGCAGCAGGTCGGCCTCCGCAGGGTCGAGCGGGGTGCCGGTGGGTCGGGCGCCGAGGGTCGCGTGGTCGGATCCGTCCGTCAACGTCGTCGAGGTGGTCACGGGGCCAGTGTAGCGAGGTGGTGTAACCCGCGCGTTTACACCTGGTCAGGCCCCGAGCGCCAGCGACCAGATCGGCAGGGTGAGCAGCGACGCCACCAGCCCCAGCCCGACCAGGGAGGTCACCGTGTCCTCATCGAGGCCCGCCGAGGTGGCCACGATGCCGGCGGTCACCATCGACGGCATGGCCGACTCGAGCACGGCGGCATCCCAGGCCACCCCGGACCCGCCCAGCACGGCCGCCGCCCCCAGCACAACGCCGGGCATCACCACCAGGCGAAGCACGAGGCCCGCCGCCACCGGGCCCGACGGCCACCGAAGGCGGCGACCGGCCAGGCGGAGCCCGATCGACACCATCGCCAGCGGCGTCAGCGTCATCGCCAACAGCCGCAGCGCGTCGTCCACCACCGGGGGGATCTCGACGCCCCGTGCCGCAAACCCGGCCACCAGGGCCACGAACGGCGGAAACACCGCCACCCGGAGCACGACACGTCGCAGCGCCGAGCCTCCCTCCGTGCCGGCGTTCCCCGTCGTGCCGTACCGCGCCGCCACCACCGCGCCGTAGGTGGTCAGCGCCAGGAACGTGCCGAGCTGGTCGTAGAGGATCGCCGACGGCAGCGCCTCGGCGCCGAGCAGCGCCTCGACCGCGGGAAAGCCCAGGAAGCTGGTGTTGCCCAGCGGCACGACCAGCAACAACGCGCCGGTGACCGACCTGGACCAGCCCGCCCGGGCGGACAACGCCAACACGGCGAGCGCACCCAGCGCCACCATCGACCACGCCACCGCCACCGGCACCAGCGCCGCTCCGCCGAGCTCCAGGTTGGGCACGGTGCGCAGCACCACCGACGGCAGCGCCAGGTTGATGATCACCCAGTCGATGCCGGCGACCGCCCCGTCCGGCGGCCGTAGCCACCGCCCGGCCGCCACGGCGAGGCCGAGGATCAACCCGACGGTCAGCATGCGGACGGACGGGGCGAGCCCGCCGGCCCGCTCAGCGGCACCGGCTCCTCACCCCGGGGGGCGCTGCGAGCGGAGACGCGCCAACTCGACCAACACCACCAACACGTCGTCGGTCGAGGCCACCCGATGGGCGGCGGCCGTCGCCCCCGGGCCGACCTTGATGCCCACATCGGCGGACCCCAGCACGGCGAGGGCGTCCTCGTCGGTGACGTCGTCGCCGATGAACACCGTGGCGTCGGGTGAGGTCTCGTCGATCAGGCGAAGCAGTGCCTGCCCCTTGTCGCTGCCGGCGACCGCAAACTCGGCCACCATCTTGCCCACCCGCACGTGGACGCCGGGACGAGCGGACAACCGTTGCACCAGCGCGTCCGCCGTGGCGGCGGCCTTCACCGGATCGGCCTGCCGATAGTGAAAGGCGACCCCCACCGGCTTGGACTCCAACCGGCTGCCCGGAAGGCGCGAGACCTCCTCGGAGACCTCGGCCACCAGCTCGGAGAGCAGCGCGGCGGCCTCGTCCCCGCTCGACACCCGGTAGCCGTCGGCGCTCAGGTTGGGTGCGTGCGGGCGGTCGAGCCCGTCGGAGCCGGCGGGCCGCACGTGCTCGGCGCCGTGACTGCCGATGAGGCCGATCGCCACCGGCGGGCCGGCCAACTCGACGAGCTGGCTCAGCGAACGGCCCGACACCAGGCTGGCCCACGTGCCCGACATCCCCGCCAGTTCGGCCAGGGTGGCCATCGTGCCGGGCGTGGGGCGGGCGTGGGCCGGATCGTCCACGATCGGCGCCAGGGTGCCGTCGTAGTCGCAGGCCACCAGCAACGTGTCGGCCGTGGCCGCCCGGGCGAGAGCCCGGTGGAGCCCCGGTGCGATCCCTGCGGGAGCGTCGTCGCTCGTCAACGCGCCCGCGTCGGTCATCGGGCCACGCCGAGCGCATCCAGCCACTGGTCGGCCCACCGGTGCACGTCGCTGGCCACCACCGCCCGGCGCAGCAACTCCATGCGCCGATGCTGCTCGGCGACCGGCATGGTCACCGCCTGTTCGATCGCCAGCTTCAGCCCGTCGATGTCGTAGGGGTTGACCATCAGCGCGTCGCCCATCGTCTCGGCCGCGCCGGCGAACTCGGACAGCACCAGCGCCCCGGTGAGATCGCGTCGGGTGGCCACGTACTCCTTACAGACCAGGTTCATGCCGTCGCGTACCGCGGTCACCAGCATCACGTCGGCGGCCAGGTAGAGCGCCACCAGCTCCTCCAGGTCGTGATGGCGGTGCAGGTAGTGCATGGGAACGGCGCCGACCTCGCCGTAGTCGCCGTTGATCTCGCCCACCATCCGGTCGATTCGGTCGCGGAAGTCGGCGTAGTCGCGCACGTTCTCCCGGGTCGGCTCGGCCACCTGCACGAACACGTGTCGGCCGACGACGAGGCGGCCCTCCTCCAGCAGCTCTCGAAACGCCCGAAGCCTGCGGGCCAGGCCCTTCGTGTAGTCCAGGCGGTCGACGCCCAACAGCACCCGCTCCGGGTTGCCCAGGCTCTCGCGCAGGCGTTGGGCCCGCTCCACCATCTCGGGTGCGGCGGCCATCTCCTCCAGCGTGGTGGTGTCCACCCCGATGCCGAAGCACCGCACCTGCACGGTGCGCTCCCCGCCGTCGCCGTCGACGTAACACACGTCCTCGCCGGTGACGGTGGAGTCGGTGACCAGCTCGGCCAGCCGACGGAAGTTGGACGCCCCACCCTCGGTTTGGAACCCGACGACATCGGCACCCAGCAGACCCTCGGTGATCGTTCGGCGCCACGGAATCTGCAGGAACAGCTCGACGGGGGGAAACGGGATGTGGAGGAAGAACCCGATCGTCAGGTCCGGTCGCAACTCGCGCAACATGCCGGGCACCAGTTGCAGGTGGTAGTCGTGCACCCACACCGCGGCGCCCGGCGCAGCCCATTTGGCCGCCGCCTTGGCGAAGCGTCGGTTGACCGACCGGTAGGCGTCCCACCAGGTTCGGTGATACTCCGAGCGCACGATCGAGTCGTGGTAGAGCGGCCAGAGCGTGCGGTTGGCAAAGCCCTCGTAGAACAACTCCACCTCGCCACGGGACAGCGGCACCGGCACCAGCGAGATGTCGTCCACCTCGAGCGGGTGTTCCTCGTTGGTGCCGGTGGTGCCCGACCAGCCCAGCCACATCGCGTCGTCCCGCTTGGTCATCAGCGGGGCGAGTGCCGTGACCAGTCCCCCCGGGCTGGTCTCCCAGCTGGTGCCCTCGGCGCCGGTCACCCGCCGGACGGGGAGCCGGTTGGCCAACACGAGGAAACCGGCCGTGCCGGGCGTGGCGGCCGCCTTCGCAGGGCCGTCGGCGCCGGCCTCGTCGTTCGGGTTGGGCATCGGTTCGGTCTCGCTGGCCGCCATGGATCACAGCGTAGGAGGTGGCACGCCCAGGTGACGCTCGAATCACCTCGGTCGATGTCGCTCGAGTTCGTCGGCGAGGGCGCGCAGCTCGGCCGCTCCCGTGCCGCAGCATCCGCCCACCAGGCGGGCGCGCAGGTCCAACCACGTGGCCACCAGCCCGTCGGTGGGGCCCAACGACCCTGCCAGGTTGGGTTTGGCCACCAGCGGCAGCGGGGTCGCCCGGGCCAGACGTTGCAGCGCCGGGGCGACGTGCCCCGGCCCGCAGCAGTTGACCCCGACGGCCACCGGACCACCCGGGGTGTTCGGATCCGCCGCCAGCATCGGCCCCAGGGCCTCGTCCACCGGCTCACCGGTGGGCACCCGCCCGTCGGCCACCACCGTCATCGTCACGACGAGCTCCGGGGCGGAGTCGGCATCGAGCGTCCCGACGGTCACCAGCAGTTCATCGGCCAGCCCCTCGATCTCCCGCCCCTCGGGGAACGTCTCGCACCACCACAGATCCACCCGGGTCGACGGGTCGTGCTGCGCCTCGGCCAGCACCTTCAACCGCTCCCGGTGAAAGATCCTCAACTCATCGTCGGTTGCGGCGTAGCCGCCGCGATATTCCGAGCGGTCGGCCAACGCCGCACCAAAGGGGCCGATCGAGGCGGCCACCCACCCGTCGCGTCGCCGCCGCGAGCGCGCGGCGAGCGCCACCCGGTTGGCCTCCACGAGCAGCCGGTCGGCCACTCCCTCCGGCCGACCCGACGCCACGGCGCCGCGCCGGCTGATCTGATAGCCGGCGGTCAACACCACCCTCGCTCCGGCAGCGAGCGCCGCTTCGTGCGCCGCTCCCACCGCCTCGGGCCGGGTGGCCAGCACCTCGCCGGTCCACATCGGCCCGGTCGGACGCACGCCGGCGGCCTCCAGCAGCGTCGACAGGCCGCCGTCGGCCATGACGACCTCGGCGGCAAGCGCCGCCGACAGGGGCCTGCGTGGCACCGTGGCCAGGGGCTCCCCACCGTCGCTCATCGGTCGCGGGCCCGGCCGAGGGCATAGGCGGCCACCGCCGCAGCGGCACCGACGTTGAGCGAGTCGACCGCCCCGGACACCGGGATTCGAACCCGAACGTCGGCCGCCTGCTGGGACGCCGGGGTGAGGCCGGGTCCCTCGGCGCCAACCATCAGGGCCACCTTGGCGTCCGCGGCCACCCGAACCCGGGAGATGTCCTCGGCGTCGTCGGCCGGCGTCAGCGCCCACACGGCGAAGCCGGCCTCGCGCAGCGGGGCGAGTCCGCCGGGCAGGACCTCCAGCCGGGCATGGGGCACGGCGAGCGCCTCCCCCATCGACACCCGCGTGGCGCGGCGATACAGGGGGTCGGCGCTCGTCGGGTCGACGAGCAGGGCCTGCGCGCCCATCGCCACGGCGCTTCGGGCGATCAGGCCGAGATTGATCGGGTTGACGACGCCCTCGGCCACCACGACCGTGTGCAACCCGTGAAGGGCCCGCCCCACCGTCATCGGCGACGGGCGGGCGAACAGCCCGAGGCTCCCCTCGTGGGACCCGGCCCCCGTGATCGCCCGGATCACCCCCGGGCCCGCGCCGATCACGGTGGCCCCCGTCGACCGCGCCGAGGCGACGCCGTCGGGGAGCGCACGCTCGCGCCGTGCGTCGACGAGCAGGCTCAACAGGCGGTGCCCGGCGGCGAGGGCCCGGGCCACCACCGCATCGCCCTCGGCCAGAAACCGGCCGTGGGGCGCATCGACACCGGGCTGGTCGCGGAGCGGCCGGTCGCGCAACCCGACGAAGGGCTGCACCGCGGGGGCGCCCACCTCATCGACGAGGAGGTCCCACCCCTCCCCGTCGTCGGGCGTCCCTGGGGCCGAGTTGCGGTGCACGGGCAGAGGCTAGAAGCAGCGCCGGAGGCACCCGGCCGGTGGCGCAGCACCGACCGCCGCATTCGATCGGCCACGGAGTACCGTTGGACTACGTGTGGAGATTCCTGCCCTCAACCCCCGATCCTGAGGAGCTCAAGGAACTCGGACGCGCCACCCGCGAGGTGTTGCTGGTGTCCGCACTGGTCGGGGCGCTCGCCGGACTGGCGGCGTTCCTCTTCGACTGGGGCGTCTTCGAGATGCTCCACCTGTTCCGCGAGTTCCCGGTGTGGACGGCAGCGATCGGCCCCCCACTTGGCCTGGTCGCCGCCCATGTGATCCTGCGAACGGTCGGCGGCGGCGCCTCGCCCTCCACCTCCGATGAGTACCTCAAGCGCTTCCACCAGGAGGGGGGTGTGCTGGGTGGCAAGCCGCTGCGGGGCCGGATCCTGGCCAGCATCGTTTCGCTGGGCACCGGCAACATGTTGGGCCTGGAGGGTCCGGCGATCTACCTGGGGGCCTCGGCCGGTTCCACCGTGCAACGCCGGCTTCCCAGGCTCTTCGGCCGCATCGACCACCGACTGCTGCTGGTCGCCGGCGCCGCCGGGGGCGTGGCGGCGGTGTTCCGCGCGCCGGCCACCGGGGCCATCTTCGCCATCGAGTCGCCCTACCAGGGCGACCTGGCCCACAGCTCGCTGCTGCCCGCGCTGATCGGGGCCTCGACCGGCTACGTCACCTTCTCGATCATCGTCGGCAACGAGCCGCTGTTCCCGGTGCAGGGCGCCACCGACGTGCTGGTTCCGCAGCTGGGGGTGGCGCTGCTCGTCGGCGCACTGGCGGGGCTGGTCGCCCGCTGGGGAGCCTCGGCGCTGGCACTGGCGAAACGCCTGTCCACCCGGGGCCCCGACTGGCGCCGTCTGCTGCTCTCCGGCCTGGTGGTGTCGGGCACCAGCGTGGCGGTGCGGCTGGCCGCCGACACACCCGGCGTGCTGGGGCCCGGCTACGGGCTGGTCAACTGGGCGCTCGAGGACAACCGCGCCATCTGGGCGTTGGTCGTGATCCTCGTCGCCCGAAACCTGGGTACCGCCGCCGCGGTGGCGGGCGGGGCGCCCGGCGGACTGTTCGTGCCGCTCGTCGTCGCCGGCGCCCTGTTGGGCCGGCTCACCGGCGAGCTGATCGGCGCCGACAGCACGACGCTGTTTCCGGTGATCGGCATCGCCGCCGTGCTGGGCGCCGGCTACCGGGTCCCCCTCGCAGCGGTCATGTTCGTCGCCGAGACCACCGGCCGCCCGGGGTTCGTCGTTCCCGGCCTGTTGGCCGCCGTCGCCGCCGAGCTGATGATGGGCAACCACAGCTTCACCGCCTACCAGAAGAAGGCCCAGCTGGTCGCCGGCCCCGACGCAGCCGCAGCAGCCCCAGCCGGGCACCGACCCGATGACCGGCGAGCTCCGCACGGTCGGCCCCGCCTCCGACGGCGCCGAGGCCGCGTCCCCCGCCCCGCAGCGCGGCACCGGCGAGACCCCGGCGTCGAGCGCCACGCCCGCCCCGGCCACCGGGGAGACCCCCCGTCCCAAGCTGGTCGACCAGCGAAACGACACCTCGGAGATCCAGCAGCTGGCCACCGGCGGCGGACGACAGGCCACCGGCGAGGTGCGCCACCTCACCGGCGAGATGCGGGCGATCACCGGTCAGGGCCAGGTGGAGGGCCCGGCACCGGTGGAGGCGGCCAAGGCCCGCGACGACCAACCGCCGCTGCCGCCTGCGGCCCCGCCGCCGGCGCTGCCCGGCGAGGTCCTGCCGCGCGGCGCCCGCCAATGGGCGGCCCCACGCGACGACGCCGAGCCCCCGTTCGGCCCACCCCGGCCCGAGGCACCGAAGGACGGGGACCCCGACGACCCCTTTCCGTTGGACTTCGGCGGCGACTGACCCTCCGGGCCGGGCCGTTCCGCCGGGTCAGTAGCGCTGCCAGGCTCCGGCCCACGCCGTCTCGCCGACCGCAGGCTGGGAGTAGTCGCACACGCCGTCGGGAAACACCTGCTCCAGCCGGGTGCGCTGCTCGTCGCTGAGTTCCACCTCGAACAGCTCACCGTCGATCGCCTCGGCAACCGACATCGTGCGGCACTTCATTACGTTGTCGGACAGCGGCGCGCCGGCGCCGGTGCGCGGGTCACCCCGCACCGGGTAGACGTTGGCGCAGTCCGGCTGCTCGTTGGCGCCGTCGCCCTCGGCGAGGACGTCGCCCGAGGCGCTCCAACACCGGTCGACCGCCTCGTCCGGACGGGTGCGTTCCACGACGGCTTCCCGGTCGCCGTCGGGCTCCTCGGCGATGGCGGTGGCCCACTCGTCGAGCAACTCGATCAGCTCGGTGCCCAGCGAGATGCCACCGGTCAGCGCCTCGACCAGGCCGTCGCCCTCGGGGATCCCGCGAGTCCAGATCACCGAGTTGGGCGGTGCCTCACCGTCGAGCGACAGGCGCTCCCGGACGGTGAACACCCGAAACCGGTCGTGGATGTCGCCCTGAGGGTCGGTGTAGACGTTGACCGAGATGATCGGGATGCGACGGAGATCGCCCTCGCCGAGGTTGAGCCGCCCGCCCCGGTACATCGCCTCCAGGCCGTCGACGTCGGCCTCGGACCGCCCGTCCTGCAATGCTCCGTCCAGGTCGTAGCTGCCGATGCCGTCGTTGAGGTCGAGGAACTGCTCCGCCGTGATCGTGCCGTCGTTCAGCGCCGACAGGCCGTAGGCCACCCCGACGTTGTCCCACGGCCGCCGGGCCCAGCCGGTGTCGGGGTCCACCCCCACCTTGGCCACGTTGGCGTCCTGAAGCGTGCAGCGCACGCCGTCGGGGTTGGAGGCGGCGTCGTAGATCGAGTCCTTCGGCGGCGTGATGAATCCGCCCCGCTGCCCGGGCAGCAACTCGGCGTCGCCGCCGTCGGGCACCAGGTCGAGGCCGCACTTGGCGGGGTTCACTCCCGCCGCGAACGTCGAGTCCCAGAACCCGCAGGTGTCGGCGGAGAGCTGGTCGGCGATCGCCGCCCGCTGCTCCTGGTCGAGCGAGCCGCCCGCACCCTCGAAGTACCGGACCAGCAGCGAGCAGTCGAGCACGCCGGCGGAGATCGACATCGCGTCGGGGAACGGCAGGGTCGGGCCGATCGCGTCGAGCAGGCCCGGGTAGTTCTGCGCGATCAGGTACTGCTGGATGGCGCCTCCGGACCCGCCCTCGCCGATGGTCACCACCGGGGCGCCCAGCGTCTCGATGACGTGTTCCTTGACCATCGAGGTGGTCTCCGCCGACAGCACGTCGTCACACATCACCTGGAAGGTGTTGAACGTGGCGGTGGCCGTGGCGTACCCCTTGGCGAACAGGTCGGGCTCGGCGTTGCCGAGCAGCGAGAAGCCCTGCGTGTAGCTGGTGCCGCAGCCCCCGCCGTAGCGATAGACCAGGCGCCCGTTCCATCCGGAGGCGTCGAAGGACGCCCCGTCGGGGTCGCCCGAGGGGTTCGGGTCGAACACCGACACCTGGTAGGGCGACCGGTTGATCACGCCGAACTCGTCGCGGATGATCAGCGGGCGTTCGGATCCGTCGGCGGTCTCGACGATGCGGGCGTCGTCCGGGTTCGTCGTCGGGTCGTCGAGGTCGTGGTACCCGCCGTCGGTGTCGATGTAGCGCCAGGCGTACCGGGTCGGGGCGTCGCAGGTGGGCGGCGTGGAGGCCTCCAGACCGAAATCCTCGGTCGAGCACCGGGTCATCGTGAACTGCTCGCCGGAGAACACCGGGCCCTGCTTCGGATGGTTGGTGAGCTCCACCTCCCCCGACAGCCGATCGCCGTCGTCGGTCTGCGCGGTCACCCGAAGGCTCGAGGTGCCCTCCGGGAGCCCGCCGACCAGCACGGCCGGGCCGAGGTCCCGGGCCTCGGCCGGGGAGGGCGCCGGCCGGGTCTCCAGTTCCTCGCCGTCGAGCGTCACCGTCAGCTCGGCGGGCCCGTCCATCGTCGGCACCGCCAGCACGGCGTCGCCGCCGGAAACCGCCTCGGGGTGCGAGGAGACCACCTCGACCGCCAGGGCTGACTCGGCGGAGTCGCCGCCGCTGCCCGCCCCACCGTCCGCTCCGCTGCAGGAGCCGGCGATCAACGCCGTCACCGCCAGGATCAGGCCGGTCGTGCGGGCCCGGCCGCCCCCACCACGTTCGCTGCTGTTCATCGTGTCCCCCACGGAATCGACACCCTCCGGCGCCGTCGAATCGGCCACATCCTGGCCCACTCCGACCCGGTCACCCAACCCCACCATCACAGCGCGGCCTCCGGTGGAGCGCGCCCGATACCCTCGCTCCCGACACCAGGGGAGGTGCCATGAGGAACGAGCTGGCCGGGCGTGTGCAGCGGGGCGAGATCCATCCGCGCGAGTTGGTGGCCGAGGCGCTGCGGCGCATCGAGGCCGGCGACGGCCCGCTGAATTCGGTGACGGACCTGCGCGCCGAGGAGGCCCTGGCCGACGCCGAGACGATCGACCGGTCCGGACCGTTGGCCGGTCTGCCGGTGCTGGTGAAAGACCTGAGCGACGTGGCCGGGATGCGCACCACCAAGGGCAGCACGTGGTTGGCCGACGCGGCCCCGGCGTCCTCCGACGACCTGATCGTTCAACGGCTGCGGACGGCCGGGGCCATCGTGGTCGGCAAGTCCAACACCCCGGCGTTCGCCCACACCGGGTTCACCACCAACCGGGTGTTTGGCACCACGACCAACCCGTGGAACGTCGAGCGTTCGCCCGGCGGGTCCAGCGGCGGCTCGGCGGCGGCGCTCAGCGCCGGGCTGGTGCCGCTGGCCACCACCTCGGACGGGGGAGGCTCGGTGCGGATCCCCGCCTCGGCCTGCGGGCTGGTCGGCTACAAGCCGACCACGGGGGCGGTCGGCCGCGACGTTCGGCCCGCGTGGCCCAACCTGTCGACCAACGGTGCCACCGCCACCACGGTTGCCGACGTGCTGGTCGAGGCCCGGGCGATCCTCGGCGCGGCGCCCGGCGACCCGATGTCGATCCCCGCCGGGGCGATCGACCTCGAGCCGCGTCGGCCGAGGCGGGTCGTGGCCACCCCCAGCTTTCGCGCCGACGTCGACGACGACGTGCGGGCCGCCTTCGATGCGGCCTGCGCCGCCTTCGACTCGGCCGGCGTCGAGGTGGAGGTCGTCTCCGGCCTGGTGCCCACCGACGCCACGATCGCCTGGTTCACGATCGCGTGTGCCGACATGGTGCACGCGTTGGCGCCGTACCGCGACCGCTGGGACGACGCCGAGGGCAGCCTGGCGTTCATGCTCGACATCGGCGCCGCGGTCACCACCGCCGACTACCTGGCCGCCGACGCGGCACGTTGGACCCTGGCGGCCGCGTTCGACGGCGTCGTGGCCGATCCCGATCGACCCGACACGATCCTCATGTCACCGGTGGCCAACGTGGGCTCGTGGGGGCCCGAGGGGCCGTTGCCCACCCGGGCCGGCACCACCGACGACCCGGCGATCGCCACGAACTCCACCGACATCAACATGGCGGGCCACCCCGCCGTGGCGGTGCCGACGGGCATCGACGCCCACGGCGTGCCCATCGGCATGCAGCTGGTGTCGGCCCGCTACGACGACGCCCTGGCGCTCGGCGCTGCGGCGCTGCTCGAGGAGGTCGCACCGTGGCCGCTCCACCCGCCGGGGTATTCCCCCTTCGGCCTGTAGGCCGATCAGCCGCCGAGCAGCTCGCGGATGCGCTCCTTGGGGCGGCCGATGATGGCGGTGTCGCCGGCGACGACGATCGGCCGCTGCATCAGCATCTTGTTGTCCAGGATCGTCTGCACGATCTGGTCCTCGGTGGCAACGTCGTCGTCGCTCAGCCCCAGCTTCTTGAACAGCGAGTCGCGCCGCACCAGTGCGGTCGGCTCGTCCTCAAGCTTGGAGATGATGTCCCGCAGGGTCGCCTCGTCGGGCGGGTTCTTGCGGTATACGACGGCTTCGTAGTCCACACCCAGTTCCTCGGCAATGCTCACGGCATTGTTGGAGGAGCCTCAATTGGGGTTGTGATAGATGGTGACGTTGGCCATGGCGCCATGATACGCCCCGCCCTCGGGGCCGACGAACCGTCGCCGGCCCCGTCGACGGTCAGTCGCCCGAGGTGTCCGCCTCGTCCTCGTCGGCGCCCGGAAGTCGTGGCCGATCGGGAACTTCGGCACGGATCTCGTCCGCCTTCGCACGGATCGCGTCGGCCTCGGCGTCGTCGATCACTCCGTCCTCGACCGCCGAGTCCAGCGCCGTGTCGAGCGCGTCGGCGCGTGCGTCCCGCCGGGCCTCGCGTGCCGCCTCGCGTTCCTCGGCGGTCGGACGCTCGCCCGACGGGTCGAACTCGGGCCGCTCCGGGCGCTGCTCGGCGAACAGCTCCCGCAGCGAGGCCGCCTGCTCCTCGGTCAGCGTGCCGTCGGTGACCAGCGACGACAGCAGGCCGGATCCGGACCGGCCCGGACCGTGTCGACCGGGACCGCGACGGCCGATGGCCGGGCGTCCTCGATGGCGGCACGGGCGGCGTCGGCCTGCGCCTGATCCAGCTCGCCGTCGGTGACCAGCGAGCCGAAGACCGTGTCGAGCAGTTCGGCGCGCCGGGCCTCACGCTCGGCCCGCCTCGCCTCACGCTCCTCCTCGGTGGGCCGCTCGTCGGGCACCTCGAAGTCGGGCCGCTCCCCGCGGTTCTCACGGAGGGCCTCGACGATCGCCTGCACGTTCTCCTCGGTCAGGGTGCCGTCGGCGACGAGGTCGGCGAACGGACCGCTGCGGTCGCGCCGCTCGCCCGGATCGCGGTCGTCGGCGGAATCGGCGGGCTCATCCGAGGAGTCCGCCGACGGGGCCGTCGAGGAGGCCGTCGTCGACGGGGCGGTCGACGAGGTGTCGTCCTGGAGCGCCCCGGCCAGCGGCCCCGCCGCCACCAGGCCGCCCACGGCCAACGCCCCGGTGCCGAGGGCGACGCCCAGCTTGAGGCGTCCCCGCCCGGGTTCGGGACGCCGTGCATCTGCACCGTCGACCGGCTCGTTGCTGGGGACGTGATCGTTCATGGCCTGCTCCTCGTGGGTTTGTTGCGACGTGATGTCGGCAGTGTGCCGAGCAAACATGAGAGCGACGTGAGAGTTGCATGAGAATCGTCTGGAAGGTTGCCCGGCTTGCCCCGGGCCGGGCGGCGATCGGTGAGAATGGGACCATGCCGCACCTCACCCCGGTCGACGAACCGCACCCCGAACCGCTTGCCTCGGTGCTGGTGGTCGAGGACGACCGCGCCGCCCGCGAGGCGCTGGACCGGGCGCTCCGCCTCGAGGGCTACGAGGTGTCGACCGTTCCCGACGGCCGGGCCGCCCTCGATGCCCAGGCCCAGCGGAGCGCCGACGTCGTCGTCCTCGACCTGATGCTGCCGCACCTCGACGGCGTCGGGGTGGCCACGGCGCTCCGCCGACGCGGCGACACGACCCCGATCCTCATGCTGACCGCACGGGACGGGGTGGGCGACCGGGTGCGCGGCCTGGACGCCGGCGCCGACGACTACCTCCCCAAGCCCTACGCGCTCGACGAGTTGCTGGCCCGCATCCGCGCCCTGCTGCGGCGCCGGCCCGGTCAGGCCGACGGCGAGGACGAGACCACCGTCGGCGACCTGCGGGTCAACGAGGACTCGCGTCGGGCCTGGCGGGGCGACCGCGAACTCGAGCTGTCGAAGACCGAGTTCGACCTGCTGGCGACGTTGGCCCGCAACGCCGGCATCGTCCTGGGCCACGCCGCGCTCTACGAGCAGGTGTGGGGGTACGACTATGGCGATTCGAACAACCTCGCCGTGTACGTGCGCTACCTCCGCCGAAAGACCGAGGAGTCGGGTGAACCGCGGCTGATCCACACCGTGCGTGGCATCGGCTACGTCCTGTCGACGGAACCCCGGTGAGCCTGCGACTGAAGCTGGCGATCCTGTCGGCCGTCCTCGTCGCGGTTGCGGTGGGCGTCGTCACCCTCTCGTCCTCCCGGCTGATCGGCGACCGTCTGCACGAGGAGGTGGACCGCTCGCTGATGGAGACCGCCTCCCAGGCGGACAACCTCGTCGGCGTCCGCAATCGGCCGATCGCCCGGCGGCCCGAGTTGCAGCGGGGGCTGGAGCTGGGGCCGGTGGGGCTCGTGCTGTTGTCCGACACCGGCGAGGTGCAGACCGCGTTGGGCGAGAGCGTCGACTCGATCACCGAGGCCGACCGTGAGACGGCCCGGGCGGCCGCGGAGACCCGGAGGGACGGCGAGACGTCAACCGGGGTCTTCTCCACCCGATCCACCGAGCTTGGCGACGTCAGAACCCTCACCGTCCCCGTCCCCGGCACCGGCGCCCTCGTCGTCGAACGCTCGTTGGACGAGGTGCGCTCGGTGACGGCCGACCTGCGCCGCCGCTCCGCGCTGCTGGGCGGGTTGGTGGTCGTCGCCGCCGCCGCCATCGGCTGGTGGCTCACTAGGCGGGCGACCGGGCCGCTTCATCGGCTGCGGGTGGCCACCGGCGAGCTCGCCGCCACCGGCACCATCTCGTCACCCTTGCCCAAGGCGGGGCCCGACGAGGTGGGGCAGCTCGCGGAGAGCTTCTCGACGATGGTCACCCGTCTGGACGCCAGCCGGGCCCAGCAACGGGCGCTGGTGGAGGACGCCGGGCACGAGCTGCGGACGCCGCTGACCAGCCTCCGGCTGAACCTGGAGGTGCTGGCCAGGTACCCCAACCTGCCCGAATCGGAGCGCGCCCCGCTCCTGGCCGACCTCGACGCCGAGGTGACCGAACTGTCCCGGTTGACCAACGAGATCGTCGAGTTGGCCACCGACCAGCGCGATCGATCGGCACCCGAACGTCTGGAACCGGCACGGCTGGCCGAACGGGTGGCGCGGCGGGCACGCCGTCGCACCGGACGGGAGGTCGCCGTCAACGCCGAGGCCGGCACGCCCGCGGTGATGGGGTCGGCGATGCAGCTGGAGCGGGCGATGACCAACCTGGTCGACAACGCGCTGAAGTTCAGCGCAGAGGACGCCCCGCCGCCGAGCCTGACGATCCGTCGGTTGGATGCCGACTCGCTGGCCATCGAGGTGACCGACCACGGTCCCGGCATCCCCGAGGCCGACCTCCCACGGGTGTTCGACCGCTTCCACCGCTCGGAGGCGGCCCGGTCGGCCCCCGGTTCGGGCTTGGGCCTGGCGATCGTCGAGTCGATCGCCCGGGAGGCCGGCGGCGCCACCTGGGCCCGCAACAACCCCGGCGGCGGGGCCACCGTCGGGTTCAGCGTCCGGGCCGTCCCGGCCGACGACACCCCGCAGGTGGAAGGCTCCGGGAATGACTGACGACGAACCGCACGCCGTGACCTCCCCGCTTCAGGGGCGGGTCGTCGAGGTGCGGGTGGCCACCGGCGACCCGGTGGCGCCCGGCGCCGTGCTGGCGGTGATCGAATCGATGAAGATGCACCACGACGTGGTGGCCCCGATCGCTGGAATCGTCGATCGGGTCGCCACCCCGCCCGACGCACAGGTGTCGAAGGGTGAGGAGTTGGCTCTCATCCGCCCGGGCGCCGTCGAGGGGGCGAGCGAGGAGGGGTCGACCGGATTCGACCTCGACCGGATTCGGCCGGACCTCGCCGAGGTGGTCGAGCGCCATCGGGTCGGCCTCGACCCCGCTCGTCCCGACGCGGTCGCCAAGGTGCACGGACGGGGCCGACGCACCGCTCGTGAGAACCTCGACGAGCTCATCGACGAGGGCTCGCTGGTGGAGTACGGCCCGATGGTGATCGCCGCCCAACGGCGCCGTCGCAGCGAGGACGACCTGATCGCGCGCACGCCGGCCGATGGCCTGATCGGCGGCATCGCCACCGTCGGCGCCGACCGGTTGGGCGCCCGACGGGCCCGGGTGATGGTGGTCAGCTACGACTACATGGTGCTCGCCGGCACCCAGGGGTACCAGAATCATCGCAAGAAGGACCGGCTCTTCGAGCTGGCCGAGCAGCAGCGGCTGCCGGTCGTGCTCTTCGCCGAGGGCGGCGGCGGCCGGCCCGGCGACACCGACACCACGACGGTCTCCGGCCTGGATGCCATGGCGTTCCACCTGTTCGCCCGACTGTCGGGCACCGTGCCGCTGGTGGGCATCGCGTCCGGCCGGTGTTTCGCCGGCAACGCCGCGCTGTTGGGCTGCTGCGACGTGGTGATCGCCACCGAGGATGCCAACATCGGCATGGGCGGCCCGGCGATGATCGAGGGCGGCGGCCTGGGCGCCTACTCACCGGAGGACATCGGCCCGATCGACGTCCAGCACGCCAACGGGGTGGTCGACGTCCGGGTGGACGACGACGCAGCGGCGGTCAGCGCGGCCCGGAGGTATCTGTCGTACTTTCAGGATGCGGCCGGGGACCGCTCCGCCGCCGAGGCCCCCGACCAGCGCCTCCTGCGTCACCTGGTGCCCGAGGACCGCCTGAAGGTGTACGACGTTTGGGCCGTGATCGACGCGCTGGTCGACGGCCCCACCGATGAGCCGGGCCAACCGCCGGCCGAACCCGACCGCCTGGAGCTGCGCCGTGGTTTCGCGCCCGGCATCGTCACCACGCTGGCCCGGATCGACGGGCGCCCGCTGGGTATCGTCGCCAACGACCCGGCCCACCTCGGCGGGGCGATCGACTCCCAGGGCGCCGACAAGGCGGCCCGCTTCCTGCAACTCTGCGACGCCCACGATCTGCCGGTGCTGTTTCTGTGCGACACCCCGGGGTTCATGGTCGGCCCCGAGTCCGAGGAGTCCGCTGCGGTTCGACACATGAGCCGGCTCTTCGTCACCAGCGCCAACCTGTCGGTCAACTGCGCAACGGTCATCCTGCGGAAGGCGTACGGGTTGGGTGCACAGGCGATGGCCGCCGGCGGGTTCAAGGCGCCCGCGTTCGTCGTCGCCTGGCCGACGGGCGAACTGGGCGGCATGGGCCTGGAGGGTGCGGTCAGGCTGGGATTCCGGGCCGAGCTCGAGGCCGAGCCCGACCCGGTGGCCCGGCAGGAGTTGTTCGACTCGATGGTCGAGTTGGCCTACGCCCACGGCAAGGCCACCAACGTGGCCGCCCAGTTTGAGATCGACGACGTGATCGACCCGGCCGACACGCGCCGCTGGATTGCGACGGCGCTGCTCGATGCGCCGTCGGGCGCCGACGGTGGCGGCCGACGCCGCCCCAACATCGACACCTGGTAGCGATCGCCCAACGCACCTCATCCGGTGCGTGCACCCCAGGGTTGCAGGTCGAGCAGATCGGCCACCCGGATGTAGCCGTCGTTCATCGGGCCGGCGGCCGCGTCGGCCACCCGCCAGTGCATGCGCTGGCGGTGGAGTGGCTGGGATTCGAGAAACAGACAGCGCAGGTCGCCCGGCTCGAAGCCGCACTCGGCCTGAACCGCCGCCAGCAGCTGCTCGTGGTGGAGGTGGCCGTCGCCGAAGTTCCAGCCGAGCACCAGCCCGGCGATCATCTCGCCGTCGAACTTGTCAAACGCATCGGTGCCCCGCTCGGCGATGTCCGGGTCGGCGGCGGCCAGGTCGCGGTAGAGCTCGGGCTCGAGCACCGCCAGGGCCCGCCCGTGCAGGTGCATCGCCCGCATGGCGGACCCACGGGCCATCGACAGGTCGTAGGTACCCGGCTCGATCTGACCCTCCAACTGGTCGCTGTGCAGCGGGGCGGCCTTGGTGAACGATCGGTCGAGCTGTTCCAGCTTGCCCGGCTTGAACAGCCACACGCTGGCCGCCCAGTTGCCGGCGTAGTACCGCATCGACGGCAGAAACGAGATCTTGTCGGGCCGCAGGTTGCCCAGGACCGGGCCCAGCAGCATCACGGCCACCAGGATCGCCACCAGCAGCGGCGAGTCGATCGACCAGAAGCGAACGTCGCCGTGGGCGCCGAAGAGCACCAGCCCGGTGTAGATGCACATGATGTTCCACTCGAGCGGGACCCCCATGGGCACGCTCAGGATGATGCCGAGGTGGAAGATCACCATCACCGCCAGCGCGGTGCCGTGCAGCGGCCCGCTGACCGTGAACGCCAGCGTGAGCGGAAAGAGGAACTCCACCGCCGTTGCGGTGTGGGCCAGCGTCGCGGCCAACCTCGACCCCCGCAGATCGTCGGGGTAGTTGCGATACAGCGCCTTGCGAAAGCGGGTCGACCGTTGGATGGGGTTGTTGGACTGCATGATCGCCATCACGTTCGGGAAATGGCGGGTGAGCTTGGAGGTGGCGGCGCCGATCCACACCATCAGCTGCACCACCTTCGCCCCGGCGAACAGGTCGGAGGCAAAGCAGAAGACCACGACCATCAGCAGGTAGTGCTCGGAGCGGGCGGCGAGGAAGATCGTCTTGTCGCGCAGGCCCAACACGCACAGGACGGCGACGATCGGAATGAGCTGCCACAGCTCGATCTGGGCGGCCACCAGTGCCCGCACCACCAGGGCCAGCAGGCCCGCATAGAGCGCTACGTCCACCCAGGTGCGCCGGTGCCCTTCGGTGAACGGCACCCAGGTGAAGGGGCGCAGCCGGGTGGTGCCGGGCTGGAGCCAGTGTCGGACGGCCGGGAACAGCGGCTTGTAGTGGCCGGTGAGCGGACCCGCCCCGCACCCAAGACCCATCACCTCGAACATCATCGTCCACAGCACGGCCTTCTGGAACGCGATCGGGTTGGCCCACCACTCGCCGAACGACAGCGGCCCGCCGAGCGACGGCGTGAGCGCCGCACACACGAAGAACACCCCGACGTAGACGAGGATCTTCATCACGTAGAACACGTACACCACGTCGGGTGCACCGAAACCCTGGGTGCTCCAGGTGACGCACATCATCCGCAGCCGTTCAGCAGCGGGCATCGCCCGCCACTCGTCGACGTCGAAGTCCGGTTCGTCCGGCTTGATCAACCCCATGCGGCACCCATTCCCCTCAACCGATGCGCCCACCTGTGCGGTCGGCAATGTAGCGCCGCGGGCGTGCACGTCCCGACCCCGTCCGGCTACGCCAAGGTGTCTCCGTCGAGGACGAACTCGGTCGCAAGGCCCTGCCGGATCGCCTCCAGCGCGGGGCGCCTCACCCGCAGCTTGGTGGCGGCATGCGCCGTCATGTCGATGGTGGCGAGCGCTCGAGCGCGCGCCTGGGCGATCCCCTGCAGCTCCGTCTGCTCGGCGAGTTCGTGGAAGAACCCGGCGCTCAAGGCCCGCTCGGGGTCGAGCAGTTCGCCGGTGAGCGTCGCGTGGTCGAACCACGGCGCAGCCAGTTGATGGCGGGCCACCTCGATGCCGTAGTGCGGGATGGTCAGGCCGATCGCCACCTCGTTCAGCCCGGTCTTTGCTCCGCCGGAGGAGCCGATGCGGACGTCGCAGGCGAGCAGGGTGAACGCTCCCTGAGCGATGGCGTGGCCGGTGCACGCCGCCACCACCGGGTACGGGTGGGACAGGATCCGTTCGACGAGCTCGCCACCCGCCTGCAGGGTGGCGGCGATGACCTCGATCG
Source organism: Microthrixaceae bacterium (assembly GCA_041394485.1). Classification (GTDB taxonomy): domain Bacteria; phylum Actinomycetota; class Acidimicrobiia; order Acidimicrobiales; family Microtrichaceae; genus Microthrix. The sequence goes on along the minus strand of JAWKIE010000014.1, from coordinate 50,650 downwards.
GTTCGTCGAACATCGCCATGTCGTAGCCGGCGGAGAACACCGACGGGCGGCCCTCCAGCACCACCACCGCCTGGTCGGTCTCGGCCCGAGCAAACGCTGCGCCCAGGCCTTCGATCATGGTCAAGGTCATGACGTTGACCTTGCCGTCGTCCATCGAGATCGTGGCCACTCCACGGTCCAGCCGGTAGGTCACGGGGTCAGGCATCGACATCACTCCTCAGGTCGTTGATCGCAGGGCTTGGAGCGCCGCCGCCTGGTACAGCGCAATCAGGCTTCGGGGCTCGACCGACACGTCGCCGCGCGTCCATCGACGGCAGTACTGCTGCGCCGGGCCGATGACGAGCGAATGGGCCACCGCAACCGGCATCGGCGCGGCGAGCCCGGCCGCCGCAGCCTCGGCCATCAGGTCGGCGACCACCTTGAAGAACCCCTGGTTGGCCTCCGCCAGCGCCGGAGCGGCCGCCTCGGCCACGTCGCTCGGTTGTGTCGAGAACAGAAGCCTCGCCAGACGACGGTGATCGCTCACCCAGCTCAGGTGGGTTGCGACCAGCCCCTCGATCGCCGAGTGCGGGTCACGACCCGCCATCGAGTCGATGGCGGCCTGTTGATACCGGATCATGCCGGCGACGTACACCTCGGCGGCCAGCGCCGCCTTGGAGGGGAACGCGTGGAACATGCTCCCGCTCGACAGGCCGAGGGCGTCCCGCACCGAGGCGACCGTGAATCGGTCGTAGCCACCGTCGAGGAGTTGCCGGGTCGCCTCCTCCAGAATCCGCTGCCTGGTCGTCGTCGTCATTGGAGCACCACTCTAGAGCGATACTCTAGAAATGTCGACGGGTTCCGGTCACCCCCGGGGCGCCGACCTCAGGCAAGGAGCGCAGCGATAGCCGCCCGCTCCGGTGAGCCGTCGCCACAGACGTCCGCCCAGGTGGCCGGTGTTGCGTTCCACTCGTCGTCGATCACAGCGGGCGACGCGCCCCGGCCGAGGAGATGTTCGACCATGTCCCGCTTGCCGAACTGAACGGCGAAGTGAAGGCCGGTGATTCCTCGGTACGGTGCAGCGTCGATCGGGACGCCGCAGTTCAGCAGGTGGTCGACCGCAGCGATGCGGTTATTCGCCGCAGCGAGCGTCAGCGCCTCCGCCAGGATCTGCTCGGGCTCGTCGGTGGGCGTCGGCGCCTCCGGGCGACCGACGTGTGCCCACACCGGGCGGTAGGGCCCGGCGGGCTTGAGGAGCGTCCCATCGTCGGCGACCCAGTCGACGAGCAGGTCGATGCGCCCGGTTGCCGCGGCAAGCCACAGCGTCGGGCGGTGAAGGCCGTGCTCGACCAGGACGTCGGCCGCGGCGGTGGATCCGTGCAGTGCCGCCGACTCCAACGGCGTGATCGGCGAAGCGTCACTCTCGAGAGAGGTCGGGTCGGCCCCGGCGTCGAGGAGTTGCCGACAGAGATCTGCGAGGTCCCAACAGCCGGCGAGCCCCAGCGCGCGGTCGAGCCTCGCGCCAGCCTCGATCAACACCGCGGTGCAGGCGAGGTCGATCCCTGGTGGCGGCTGCGTGGCCCACTCCAGCAGGGTGTTGCCGTGCCACACGGCGTCGACCAACCCTGCGTCGCTGGTCAGCGCTGCTCGGAGGGATGCCACATCGTTCGACAGCAGCGCGTGGAGCGCGGGCTGGATGCGTTCGTCGGACACGGTCGACATCGGGCGAGTCTGGCTGACGCGACCGAACTCCTGCCCGCCGTTTCCCGTGAGCGTCGTACGGCCGCCGCTCGTGCGTCGCTCGCGCGGTTCGAGGAGGCCGGGCCGCTGTGCGATTCTCGGCCCATGCCCGACACCGACCACCGCTACGACCGCATCGGAGGCACCTACTCCTCGACCCGCGTGGAGGATCCCCGAATCGCCGCCCAGATCGGTGAGGCGCTCGGCGAGGGGCCGATCCTCAACATCGGTGCCGGCTCCGGCAACTACGAACCGGCCAACCGGCAGGTGGTGGGACTCGAACCCTCGACCGAGATGATCAGGCAGCGATCGGCTGGTAGCGCGCCGGTCGTCCGCAGGCTTGCCGAGTCACTCCCGTTCGGCGACCACTCCTTCGGGACGGCGATGGCGATCCTCACGATCCACCACTGGACCGACCCGGCCGCCGGGCTGACGGAGATGGCCCGGGTCGCCGATCGCCAGGTCGTGTTCTTCTTCGAGCAGGACCGGATCCACGGATTCTGGGCGATCGACTACTTCCCACGCCGCTCTCCCTTCCCACCGAGCAACACCCGCCCGGCGAGCGGTTGCTTCGTCAACATTTGGAGGTCGAGGCGGTCCGGCCGGTGATGATTCCCCGCGACTGCATCGACGGGTTCGGCACGGCGTTCTGGGCCCGTCCGGAGGAGTACCTCAGGCCCGAGGTGCAGGCGGGCATGTCGTGGCTGGCCATGCTGACTCCGCGCCAGCGACAGGAGGGCACCCAGCGCCTCCGGGACGACCTGGAGTCCGGTGAATGGGACCGGCGCCTGGGACATCTGCGCCACCAGCAGGAATTCGACGGCGGCTACCGCATCGCCATCGCCGGCTCGCACGTGTAGGCGGCCCGCCCGTCCGAATTCCGCCGGCGCCCCGGTCGTGGCTCGCCGATCATCGACGAATGAACGACCCATCATTCCTGCTCGCACCGATCGACGAAGTCACCGCCGAACTGCTGCGGCAGCGTGGCGGACCCGTTCATGTCGCAGACGAGTTCCCGGGCTATCCGTGCCGGCAGTGTCTCGACGATGCCCGCATCGGCGAGGAACTGATCCTCGTCTCGCACGATCCGTTCTCCCGCAAAACGGAGTACCGGTCCGCAAGCCCGATTTTTCTGCATCGCACGCCCTGCACACCATCGACCCGGCTGGAGTTGGGTGCGCTGCCGGTGCAGCTGACACGACGCCAACTCTCGGTGCGGTCATTCGATCGGTACGAGACGATGGTCGACGCGGCCGTGATCGATGGAGCGTCGCTCGAAGCGACGATCACCACGTTCTTCGAGAACCCCCGATCGTGCAGCATCCACGTCCACAACGCGAGTCGAGGCTGTTGGGCGGTCAGCGTCGTTCGACGCCACCCGGTTCCGGCCTGACGTTCTGGTACCGACGGGGCCAATGCGCCACGCGCGCTCCGGCAGCGCAGTTGACAGGTGGCATTAGCCTCACCTAACAACTGCCCCGTGACGGACGTGGCCGACGTGTTGGCAACCTCGCGGGTGACCGCCGGACCGGCGTTTGCGAGCGACTTGGCGCGGCATGGCTCCGCCGTTGCGTTGTGGACCGACGACGGCGAGATCACCTATGCGTCCCTGGCCCGACGCGTTCAGGATTGGGCGGACCGCCTCACCGGCCCGCGCTCGCTGGTGGCCATCGAGGTCGTCCCAACCGTCGAGTCGATCGCCGCGTACCTGGGGGCGATGACCGCCGGACACGCCGTGATGGTGCTGGGGCCGAACAACGACCTCGAGATGCTGCATCGGGCGTTCGGTCCCACCCACGTGCTCCGCCCGGACGGCCACACGGTCGCCGTCGAGCACGTGGTCTCCGGCGCCCGTCCCGACCTCCACCCCGACCTGTGCCTGTTGCTCGGCACGTCGGGCTCGACCGGCTCGCCGCGCTGGGTTCGGTTGAGCACCCGAAACGTCGACGCCAACGCCACAGCGATCGCAGCGTCCCTGTCACTGGGCGCCGACGACTGCGGCATCACCGCGCTTCCCCTGTCGTACTGCTACGGCCTTTCGGTGCTGCACAGTCACCTCGCCGTGGGCGGGGCCGTGGCGCTCACCGGCAACTCGGTGGTGGACGAGTGCTTCTGGGCCACCGCCCGGCAGGCCGGGGTCACCTCGTTGGCCACGGTCCCACACACCCTCGACCTGCTGGACCGAAGCGGAGCAGCGGACCGCTTTCCGGCGAGCCTTCGCCTGATCACCCAGGCGGGAGGGGCGCTGCGACGGGACTCGGTGCTCGGCTGGGCGGAGACGGGCGCCCGAAGCGGGTGGGAGTTCGTCGTCATGTACGGCCAGACCGAGGCGACCGCCCGCATGTGTGTGCTTCCTTCGCCGCTGGCGGCGACCCGGCCCGAGTCGGTGGGGCGACCCATCGAGGGCGGCACGATCGCGTTGGACCACGACGCCGCCCCCGCGGGAACCGACCCGGAGGTCGGCGAGGTGATCTATCGGGGCCCCAACGTCATGATGGGTTACGCGACCACCGCCGCCTGCCTTCGGCGGGGCGCCGACCTGACCGAGTTGCGAACCGGCGACCTGGGCCGAATCGACGAGAACGGCCTGCTGACCATCGTCGGACGCAGCGCGCGCTTTGCCAAGCTTTTCGGCCTGCGCCTCGACCTCGACCACCTCGAGGATCGCCTGGCCGACCACGGGTTCGACGCCTGCTGCGTCGAACACGACGGCCGGCTGGGCGTCGTGGTCGCCGCCGAGGTTCAGGACGATCGCCTGGGGTTGCTGGTGTCCGAGCTGGCCGGGGTGACCCGGAGCGCGATCGTCATTCAAACGGTTGATGAGCTACCGCGCCGGCCCAACGGGAAGCTCGACCGAGCCGGCACGGCCACACTCCTGGACCGCCTCGCCCCTCCGACCACGGGCGGAAGCACGCCGACGCCGTCCCAGCTCACCGGGGAGTCCGATCGCGAGGAGGGCGTTCGGGAGGTGTTCCGGTCCGTGCTCGGCACGTCCGATCGGCCATCGCCCACCGCCAGCTTCGTGTCGCTGGGCGGCGACTCGATGTCCTACGTCGAGGCGTCGATCCGTCTCGAAGCGGTCGTGGGGTCACTTCCCGACCGGTGGCACCTGATGACGGTCGAGGAACTGGCGCGGTCGCAGCGCCCCTCGGGGGAAGCGTCGGCGAGCGCCTGGGTGCCGGTGGAGACCGGCCTGCTGCTGCGGGCTGTTGCGATCGTGGCGATCGTCGCCCGACACATCGACCTGTCGGACGTCGTCGGAGGCGGCCACGTGCTGCTGGGAATCTGTGGCTACAACTTCGCCCGATTCCAGTTGGACGGCGGGGCGCGCCCGCGTGCGATGTGGCGGTCGATCGGCCGGGTCGCCATTCCGGCGGCCCTCTACCTGGCCGTCGTCAGCCTGGTCACCGGCGGCTACGGCCTCCGGAGCGTGGCGTTGATGAACCACCTGCTGGGCTCCGATCACTGGGACGACGGCTGGCGTTATTGGTTTGTCGAGGCACTGGTGCAGATCCTGATCGTGGCCACCCTCGTGTTCGCCATTCCACGGGTGCGGCGGTTCGAAACCCGGCACCGGTACGCAACGGCGCTGACGGCGGTCGGCGTGTTGGCGCTCTGGCGATTCGATCCGTTCGGCCTCGTCGCCGATCCGCTGCGACCGAATCACCCGCTCACGGTGGCGTGGCTGTTCGCCGCAGGACTGGCTGATCCACCGCAGCGCTTCCCGGCACGCCCGCCTGCTGACCACAGGCATCGTCGTCATCGCCACCTGGGGTTTCTTCGACATCGCCTGGCGCAACGTGGTGGTCATCGCCGGGTTGCTGGTCCTGCTGTGGATCCCCCGGCTGCGCCTGCCCCGATCGCTGGTCCCGGCGATCGGCGCCACCGCAGGCGCCTCGTTGTGGATCTACCTCACCCACTGGCAGGTGTACGCACCACTCGACGGTGTCGTGTCCGACTGGATCACACTGGCGGCCTGCCTGGTGGTCGGCTGGTGCGCCCACCGGGCCTACGGACGGACCACCGCCGGAGTGGCCCACCGGTTTCGGGCGATCATGCGGCGCCACGGCGATCATTCCGCCACTCGGCTGCCCGACGGATCGATCGACGCCGTCAGCCCGTCGAGATAGCGGTCGAGTTGCCGGTGGGCGACCGCTCGTTCCTCGGCGGCGTCGAGACCGATCGCCAGCGGTCGGCAGAACCGAATGGTTGCGAGGGCGATGTCGGTTGCCGTGACGTCACCGGCGATCGCGCCCTCGCTCCTGGCGGCCTCGAGCAACCACGGCCGATCACGCCCTCCGCAGCGCGTCGCCGCTCGGGCCATTCGGCGGTGTCCAGCAGTGCGTGGACGACGTTACGACCACCCGAGCCCGACGTCGACCAACGGTGCATGTAGCTGCGCAGCGCCTGCCCGCCGCCAGCCGACCTCGGCCAGCGCCAGCTCGCGCCGCTCGATCGTTCGGTCGAGCACGTCGGCCACCACGGCGTGGAGCAGCGCCTGACGATCGAAGGAAATGCCACTCCGATACAGCGTGCCGATGCCGACACCGGCTCGTTGGGCGATGGCATCACCGGGCGGCTCGCCACCCAGTTCGAGGATCAACCCGATCGCCGCATCGAGCAGGCGACGACGGTTTCCGTCGGGCATCGGCTCGCAAACCGCCTTCGAGCGGTGTCGATGGTTCCGGTTGGCGCAAACGGTGTAATCCTCCCGCTTTAACCGGGGTGGTTGTTCAGGAGGCGATGACGGTTCAGGATCACGACCAGAGCATGAAGTCGATCGCGGACTCGATCGCCGGAGTCTCGGGGCCGCGGCCACGTGCCCGTGACGTTCGAACACTGCGACCTACGTCGAGGGCCCTTCTTCCACGGAACCCGGACGGCCTTCAACATCGGCGAATTCACCACCTACTCGTTCCCGGCCACCGCTCGAACTACCACGAGGGCGGGTGACCAATGCGTCTACTTCGCGGGGCTGCTCGGAGCCCGCCGTCTGGAGCGCCGAACTGGCGATCGCTCTGCTGACGACCCCGAGGGGCGGGGCCGCATCTACGTGGTCAGGCCGCCGGGCCCTTCGAGGACGACCCCAACGTCACCAACAAGAAGTTTCCGGGCAACGTGACCAGGTCTATCGAACGCCATCCGATGCGTCGTCGACGAGGTGCGCAGCTGGACCGGGCACCCGCCCAGGTACTGCAGGATTAGCAAACAGCATCGCCCGCCTGAGAGAACAGGGGCTTGACGTCATCGAGGACTAGGGCCGAGATCCCCGGGGACCGCTCACACACTCCGGCCGCGGCAAGGTGGCTAGCATCGCCGCTCGGGGACTCGAACATGGATCTCGCAGCGATTGCGGCTCAGGCGGAATCATCGGAGCTTCCCGACGGCGACGAGGAACGATTCGCCGGCTACGGGGTGATGGGACTGCCGTTCTCGTCGGGTCACGTCCTGGCCATGCGCCGATTTTCGGCATCGTCCATCGGTCCCGGCTACACGTCGGTGTGGCACCGCACGCCGAACGGTGGATGGACCTTCTGGCAGGACCAGCCCGCCGAACTGGGCTGCGGGCGATACTTCTCGTCCGGCATCTCCGGGCTCACCACCACGGAGATCCTGATCGACTGGCCGGCCCCCAACGAGTTGCGAGTCACCATCCCGGAGGCCGGACTCCGGTGGAGTTCCACCATGGTGTCGACGTGGCGGTCGAGGTCCTTCAATCGGCTCGGGTCGGCGCTGCCCGATCGTGCTTGGCGGTCGGCTCGCCTGCTTCGCCTGGCGGGTCCGATCGCCGGGCGGGCACTTGGGGTGGGTCCGGTGGGCCTCACCGGGGAGGTCCCGAACGGTCAACGCTTCGTGGCCAACCCGCAACGGATCTGGTTCGTGGGCACGGCGTCGGCGGCGTTGGACGATGCGGACTTCGGCCCGCCGGGACCGCTTCGTTCACCGGCCCGCCTCGGCGACTTCGGGATTCCGCAACGGGGGGTCTTTGCGTTCGGTCGTGCGTTCTTCCACCGACCACCCTGAAGGCCCGGCGCGCCGTCGCCCGTTTCGGGCTTGACGACCAGGGCGACGCAGGTCAGACGCCGGGCGTCGGACCCGCAGCGGCGGTCGACTCGGCGGGGAGGCCCAGGTTGGCCGCCAGCTTGGGACTCCTCAGCTTCCAGATCAGCCCGTCCACCACGTAATGGTGGAAGTTGATGCCCATGTAGACCAGCGCCACGGAGGCACCGACCGCTTCAAGGCTGAGGTCCAGGGTGAAGTAGGCGATGCCGGAGGCCACGATCGAGACGGCCATGTACATCGGCCAGCGCGTGGAGCGGCTCAGCCAGCGCATGGCCGCCGTCGCCCGGCCGACCCCCGGCTCGGCGCCCACCTGGTCGGGGGCGTTGCCGAAGCTGCGGTTGTTGGTGTGCCAGACGAAGGACACGTACTGACCGTTGTGCCAGATGTTCAGCACCAGCCAGCCGACCGTGATCTCGGGCATCAGCACGTAGCCGATTCCGAAGATGGCCACGTGGGTGAGGAAGGCGGGGCCCGCACCCCCGGCGAGGCCGGGCTTGGTGGCCAGCCATGCGGCGATCACCCCGGCGGCCACCACCAGCGCCGCCCACCCGACGACGGTGGGCACCGGGAGCAACCGGATCGGCAGGTTGAGGAACCGATCGGCGCCCTGGGAGGAGCGCCAGACGACACCGGCCACCGGAACCGCCCAGAAGGCCGCCTTCATCAGCTGCGTCGGAGCCTCACCGCCGGCCTTCCGGCGGAACGCCTCCTCGATGCCCCAGCTCTGTCGTGTGTAGTGAAAGAACTGCCAGTAGAAGTAGGTGGTGGCGATCAGCCATTGGCCGATGAGTACCCCGGCGGCGACGGTGAGCGCCAACACCAGCACCGGAAGCCAGGTCAGCAGGCCGCGCCGGTCGGCGCGCAGCTGCGGGTCGCCGATGAATCGGGTGAACGTGGCGCCCACATGGTGGTACCCGAGCAGCCACAGGTTGGCCAGGATGATGGCGCTGGTGGCGGCCGGCACGGCCGCCGCGATCGTGGCCGCACCAACGGCCAACGACGGAAGCCACACCAGCAGCATTCGGTCGTAGTTGAGGCTGCGCATCACCGGGGCGCCGCCGACGCCGACGGACGAAGCGGTCGGAGGTGTCACGAGCGCGGTCATGTTCGCCCTATCGGCCGTTGACCCGCCGCACTTGAGCCGCCGACGACGCGATGTGACCTTCGACGCCCCTGCGTGGTCAGAAGGCCGATGAGTTCCTCCCCAGACACCCACGCCTCCGCCCCGAACGGTGCATCGGGCCACAACGGCTCCGGCGCCCGACCGGCCCCTCCGGAGCAACCCCGACCGTTCGATCAGCACGACGCCGCCGACACGGCCGATCCCTCCCACGGCGCCGACCGGGGACCGGCCGACGAGGCCCCATCGAGCACCGCCGGTGGCCAGGAGCATGCGCCCGCCGCCGAGGGGGGCGCCGTTGACGAGGCGGCTCCCGCCGTGTCGGAAGCTGTTTCGGACGTGGGCCGGGATGCCGCCGGGTCCGACGCCGGTGCCACGCAGCCCGCGGCGGGGTCGCCCGACCGGCCGTCCGAACCGACCTCGGGGGGACGCCTACGGGATCGACTGGGGGAGGCCTGGGGCGACGCCCGCGAGCGGCGTCACCACGAGGAGGACTCCTCCGGCGGAGAGTACGGCGACGACCCGGAGGGGTGGGCCTACAGCCTGCTCGAGGCGGCCGACCCGAAGGAATACTTCGACATGGTCTCGGGCCTGGCCCGCTCCGACCAGAGCTCGATCCTGGCCCCGCTGGAGTTCGACCCCGACGTCGACTTTCACTACCCGACCGCCACCCACGTCGAGCCCGACCCGCAGGGCATCGAAACCGTCAAGCTGTACGCACGAACGGCCTCGCCCAACTTCGACGAACAGATCGCAGCGCCGTTCGCCGACCCGGCACGGGCCGACCTGCTGGCCGACATCTACCAGCGGCTGATGTTGGACGGCCGCAACCTGGCGCTGGTGACCAACCACGGCGACATCGTGGACATCGCCATGGTGCTCGCCGGGCTGACGACGGCGATGTGCGACGGGCGCACGTACGGCGTGCTGGAGGAGGAACTGCGCCAGGAGGACCTGGCCCAGCACTTCAACATCATGGTGAGCCGCATGGTGACGACACGAGCCGCCTTCGGCATACCGGCGCTGAGCGTGGTGGCCAACATGGCGAGGACGTTCCTGTCGCTGCCCCAGACCCACTCGCGGCGCCGGGCCCGGATCGATCCCGAGTTGGTCCGCGCCTCCAACCTGCTGATGCGCGCCGACCTCAGCCGATTCCTGCAGGAGGGAGGCCAGCTGCTGGCGATGGCGGCGAGCGGGTCGCAGGACCTGTCGCTGGCCGCCAACTTCGCCACCCGCGTGCGAAACGCCTGGCAGGGCTTCCGCGGCGAGGACCACGACGGGCCCAGCCTGCATCTCCAGCCGCTGTACGCGGGCACGATGAAGATCATGTTGGAGTGCCAGGACGTCCTGCCGCTGGCCGTGTGCATGGACCCGAAGAACCCCACCACCGAGCTGGGGTCGATCACCCGGGTGCGCACCGAGGACGACTGCCATCGGGTGATGGACTGGATCGCCGCCGCCCACCAGCGCGGCACCGGCATCACCACCGTGTACCACGACGCAGAGGACGACCTGCTGACCAACATCCGGGCCGCCATCTCGAGGTAGGCGCCCCGGCTCAGCTCAGGCCGGCGACCACGATGGCGACGTCGTCCGGGCGGTCCTTCGGTTGGATCGAGTCGGCCAGCAGGCGGTCCGCCAGCTTCTCGGGGTCGAGATGTGCCGCAGCGCCCAGCCTGGTGCCGAGTGCGGCCAGGTCGGCGTCGATGTCGCCGCTTCGCGTTTCGGAGAGCCCATCGGTGTAGGCGACCAGCACCGACCCGGGGAGGTAGGACACGGTCTCCGGTTCGGTGCGGTCGGTGCCGACGCCGATCGGCGCCCGGACCCCGGCCGGGACGGCGCCGACCGACGAGTCGGGATCGGCGAGCAGCGGCGGGGGATGGCCGGCCAGGGCGGTGGTCACCGTGCGGGCGTGGGTATCGACCACCGCGACGGCCACGGTGGCCATCGTCGACCGGGAGCGGGGGGCCAGCACCTCGTCGCACTTGGCGAACAGCTCCCCGAGTGGCGTGCCCATGTGGGCCAGGGTGGCGATCACGGTGCGCACCTGCGACATGCGGGCGGCGGCATCCGCGTCGTGGCCGACCACATCGCCGACGATGAGAGCGACGCGTCGGTCGTCGAGCGGCACGACGTCATACCAATCACCGCCGAATCCCAGCGAATCGAGTGCCGGCACGTACCGCACCGCCAGCTCGATCCCCGGCACCGGGGGCGGGGGGCTGAGCAGCGAGGTTTGGAGCGAGGAGACCAGCGCCCGTTGCTCGTCGGCCGACCGGGCCCGCGCCACCCCGTGGGCACACACGTCGGCCATCACCTCAAGCTGCGAGACCGGCATGTCGGCGGTGGCGAGCTCCTCGCCCCAACAGGCGATCAGGAGACCCAGGTTGGTTCCGTCCATGGCTCGCAGCGGGGTGGTGGCCGTGGCCACCGCACCGGCGGCATCCGCCACCGCGATCGACTCGGGGAACTCGCTCAGGCGCTGGGCGCGACTGCCGACCAGAACCGTCTCGCCGGTGGCGAAGGCCCGGGTGACGGGCAAGTCGTCACTTCGTCCGGGATCCCAACGGTCGGTCGGCGCACCGTCGGCACCCCCCATCAGCGCCACGAGCCCCGATTCGGGTTCCACGATCCCGACGACCAGCCGGTCGGCCCCCACCACGGCGGCGCCGTCCTCGTCGATGGCGACCACCACCTCCTCGAGGGTGGTCGCACCGCTGACCCGTCTGGTCAGCCGGGCCAGGTGGTCCAGCCAACTCCGGGATCGGACGTGTTCGGTCACGTCGCTGAGCGCCTGACGGGTCTCGACGGCGTCGACGCGAGTCTGGCGGGCATCGATCAGGTCGGTCGCCAACGACGACAGCTGCACCAGCACCTCGGCGTCGTCGGCGGTCCACTTCCGGGCCTTGGTGTCGACGGCGCAGACGGTGCCGAGCACCTCGCCCTCGGTCGCACGCAACGGCACCCCGGCCCACGCCACGACACCCATCGAGTCGATCGAGGGGTTGTTGCGGGTGCGTTCGTCGAGTCGGGCGTCGTCGATCAACAGCACGTCGTCGAGCCCGATCACGTACTGGCAGAACGAATCCGACACCGAGTTCTGGCGCTCGGCGGGGTCGGTGGCGTCCACGCCGATACACGCCTTCCAGAACGAGCGCCGATCGTCGACCAGCGTGATGAACCCGAAGGGCGTGTCCAACAGCCGAGAGGCCAAGGAGGCGATGCGGTCGAACGCCGCCTCGGCGCGCGAATCCAACAGTCCGGTGGCCCGCACCGCCGCCAGCCGACCAGGGTCGCTCACCCGCCGTGCCACGTTCGCCAGAAACACCTCCAGCGGCTCGTAGCGGTCGTCGATCACGCCGGCATCGTAGGTGGTTTCACCCAGACCCGGGGACATCGCCCGCAAACCGGGCGGAACTACCCACGGCGCCCGAACCAGGCCGACGCAGCCGCCCGCCAGCCAACCAGCCCGACGCCGAGCACCGCGCACGCCACGATCACGAAGCTGGTCGCGGTGCCGTCGCCGAACACGACGTTGCGCAGGGCCAGCCCCCCGACCGCCGTGGCGACCCACAGCACGACGCCGGTGGGCCACACCCGAACGACGCGGGGCACCCCGGACGGCGCACCTTCCAGGCGGTTGCCCAGTGCCGTGGTCGCCACCCAACCGAGGGCCAGCGCCACGAGAAACGGGGTCGCCACGTCGAGCACGGAGGCGACCGACAACCCCTCGTCGTGGTTGTTCCGACCCGTCGCCACAAACGCCAGCACCACGACCACGTCGGCCGCGGCGGCGACCATGGGCGGAGTCGCCACCGTTCGACGGTCGGAGGCGGGTGGGTCGAGGTCGAGGTCGAGCGCCATGGCCACAGCGTACGACCGGGTACCGGCTCCCGCCGCTCCGACGCCCGGTTCCGCGGGCGGGCGGGGTGCCGCGACCCGAGGCACCCGTCAGCCCTGCTGGGCCTCCCGCACCAGCTCCCGGATGCGTTCGGATTCCTGAGCGTCCGGGAAGCCCAGCGTGGTGCTTCCCTCGGTGAACATCCAGGCCTGAACCAGCGTGATGCCGGCCGTCCACAGGGCCCGAAGCTGTTCGACCGAGTCGACCCCCTCGGCCACCACCTCGGCGTTGAACCGCAACGCCAACTCGGCGGCAAACTGAAACACGGCCGCCGCGTCGTCGGCCTCCGAGATCACCAGGGCCCGGTCCAGCTTCAGCACCGACGCCCGGGTGTCGAGCGCCCGAATCACCGAGCCCTCCTGCACACCGAAGTCGTCGATGGCGATCTTCACCCCCTGGCGTTGCAGCGGCTGGAGTTGCGTTTTCATCTGACGGTCCGGCCTCGCCTGCCGGGGTCGGATGTCGATGTGGTCGATCAGTTCCGGATCGGCGTTGAAGCCCTCCCGTTCGGAGAGCTCCAGCATCAGTGTGGTGCCGCCGAGCTTCGCCGCCGCCGCCAGGACGGCCGACTGATACTCCTCGACCGCCACGGTGGAGGGATGCACGTTGATCGCCAGATAGCGCAGGCGGGCCTCGTCCTCCAGGCCGGACAGCTTGACCTGCGTCCGAAAGGCCTGGGACGCCTTGTTCATCGCCTCGAGGTCGAGTTGCACCTTGAACCGGTTGCCCCAGGTGTCGGCGACGCCGAACAGCCAACGGGGAAAGCCCTCCCGGGTGCCCATGCGCGCAAGCGCCTCCCACCCGTAGACGTCGACGCCGGCGCCGCGGGAAATGCGGTAGATCGGCTGGAACGCGAACCACAGCGAGCTGAGTTGGGCCTCGTACAGCTCGAACCGGCGGTTGTAGGCCTCCCACGGAACCCCCGCATAGATCCGCCGCAACGAATCGAGGACCACGCATTCGAGGTCCTCGCCCGAGGGGCACTTGCTGGGATCGAGGCCCGCATCCGCCGCCTCGTCGCGGGTCAGGCCCACCGCCCAGAGCAGCGCGGCGATCACCCGGCCCATCGGTTCGTCGATCTCCACCCCCAGTCCGGAGCCGGCCGGCGGGTCCACCGCCACCAGGACGGCGTTGGCGGGGACGAACTCGGTGTTGAGCGACGCGTTCAACGTGATCGGGATGACCGTGACCAGCCGGTCGTCGCCGTCGAGGCGCTCCACACGGCTCAGCCCGAAGGGCCCCTTCCCGCGGAGGAGGTCTTCATTGCCGATCACCGGCCCCGCCAGTCGCGCCAGATCCGCCTCGCCCACCGGGCACTCCCCCACCCGAACCGTCACGGCCCCGGTCACCTCGACCAGCGCCAGACACTCGGCGTGAAGGACCTGGCGGCAGGTGTCCAACACCAGCCGCTGGTCGTCCACCGAGTCGCCGGTGCGGTCCTCGCCGACCCGCGTCCAGATCTCGGTGGCCACCCGAAGGGTGGCGGTCAGCGGATGGCGCAACGGCGTCATGCCGCCGGGCAGCACCTCGCCGCTCGTCGGCTGGGCGGAGTGGGTGGACGTCGAAGTGGCCACGGTGTCCTCGTCGGGTTGGATGGCGGAGCTACCGCCGGGTGGGGGAATCACTGGGCGCTCTCACGCCCAGTGCTGGCAACGTTACCGTGCGTAGCCAACTCTGATCACGTTTCATGCCGTTCGGGCGCGTTTGAACACGCCGACCCGAACCAGTGCCCCACGTCCGCCGACCGGGTCGGTCAGCTCCCCCAGGGAGCGCCCAGCTCCTCGAGGGTCACGCGGCGCCCCTCGTCGATCGACCGGTGAGCCGCCGCGCCCATCGCCACCGCCCAGAGACCGTCGTCGAAGGTGACCGCCGGGTCCGTTCCGCTGCGGATCGCCTCGATGAACCCGAGGTGCTCCATGAAGCTCGAACCGTGATGGAAGCCCTCGTAGGTGACCTCGGGCCACATCGGCGCCTCCAACCCGGTCACCTCGCCGTGCCGGGGCTGCACCTCGACACGGTCGCCCGGCACGGAGGACTCGACCCGCGCCTCGGAGCCGACCGCCAGGAGGTGCTGCTCCACCGGGGCACCTTCGGCGAACATGCACAGATCCAGATGGGCGCGCACCCCGGAGGCGAACTCGACGATGACGAACGCGTTGTCGAGTATGTCGCTGCGCCGCCCGTCGTAGTGCTCGTCGAGGTGGTTGACGTCCTGGCCCCCCGATGCCATCACGGCTACCGGGTCGCTCTGGGCCACCAGGCGCATCAGGTCGAAGAAGTGACAGCACTTCTCGACCAGAGTGCCGCCCGTGTTGGCCGAGAACCGATTCCAGTTGTCGATCTTGGCCAAAAACGGAAACCGGTGCTCCCGGATGCTGATCATGGCCAGGCTGCCGGTGGCGCCTGCGGCGACCGCCTCGACGAACCGGGCGACGGTGGGCATGTACCGGTACTCCAGACCCATCCAGGACAGCGCCGAGCGACCCCGCGCCAGGTTCCGCGCCTCGACCGCGTCGTCGACGGTGGTGCACAACGGCTTCTCGCACATGACGTGAAGCTCGGTGGCCATCACGTCGCGCAGCACCTCGATGTGGTGGAAGTTGGGGGTGGCGACGACGACCGCGTCCAGTTCGGCCTCCCGCAGCATGGTGACGTGGTCGTCGTAGATCGGCACCTCGTCGACCCGGTCGGCCAAACAGGCCTGCGTCCAGGCCCGGGCGTCCTCGTGCGGCTCGGCCACCGCAACGACCACGGCGTCGTCGATCTCGTTCAGGTTGAGGATGTGCTCGCCCCCCATCATCCCGGACCCGACGATGCCGTAGCGCAGCGGTGGTGAGTCGTCGTGTCCCATGATCTGTCTCCCGAGTGGTTGCACCGACGAGAATGGTGGAGCTCAACCGTGTGGCACGTCGTTGCCGCGCGGGTGGGCGCTAGGTTGCCACCGACGAACCCCGAGCGCATTCCGAGGCAACCATCGACTCGCCACACCCCATCGCCGACCACCTGCCGGACCTGGCCTACGGCTGCTGGCGCCTGGCGGACGGCGACCCGTCCCCGGCCCAGGTGGCGGAACGAATCGACACGGCGATCGAGGCGGGGATGACCCTGATCGACACCGCCGACATCTACGGCCACGGCACGCCCGCGGGCTTCGGGGGGGCCGAGGCCCTGCTCGGTGGGCTGCTGCGCAGCCGCCCCGCCCTTCGCGACGAGATCGTGCTGGCCACCAAGGGCGGCATCGCCCCGGGAACGCCCTACGACCAGTCCCCCACCTACCTGCGCAGCGCCTGCGAGGCCAGCCTCCACCGGCTGAACACCGACGTGATCGACCTGTACTTCGTGCACCGTCCCGACGTGGTGACCCCACCGGCGGAGCTGGCCGGCACCCTCGACGCCCTCATCGACGACGGCCTGGTGCGATCGGTGGGGCTGAGCAACTTCACCGCCGCACACACGCGCGCGGTCGCCGCCCACCTGCGCCACCCCCTGGCCGCCATCCAGCCCGAATGGTCGCTGGCCCATCTCGACCCGCTGGTCGACGGCACCTTCGCCGTCGCCGGCGAGCTCGGCGCAGCGGTGCTCGCCTGGTCGCCGCTGGCCGGCGGGTCGCTGCTGGCCGACGAGGGCCCCGGCGGCGACGCCTCGACCCCGGGGACGTTGGCCGGCGAGGTCGCACGAATCGCACGGGCCCACGACGCCTCCCCGACGGCCGTGGCGCTCGCCTGGCTGATGACCCTGCCGGGGCCGGTGATCCCCATCGTGGGCACCCAAACCCCCGAGCGCATCACCTCGGCCGCACTCGCCGCCGACGTCCGCCTCGACCGTGGCGAGTTCTACGCACTCCTCGAGGCCGCACAAGGGGTACCCCTGCCGTGAACGACTCAGCCTCGACAACAGCCGGACGACGACCGCTTGAACTCGCCTGGTTCGGGGCGCTCTGCGACGACGACTACCAGTACCTGGGCGTCCCCGACGAGCGTCTCCTGAGCAGCTGGGACCATTGCGGCGACATCGTGCGTGCCGCCGACCACCTGGGCTACGACAACGTGTTGCTGCCCAGCGGCTACCAGCTGGGCATCGACACGATCGCGTTTGCGTCGGCCATCGCCCCGCAGCTGCAGCGCACCAGTCTGCTGGCGGCGATCCGGTGCGGTGAGAACTGGCCGCCGCAGCTCGCCCGCCAGCTCGCCACCCTCGACCACCTCCTCGGAGGCCGGCTGACGATCAACATCATCAGCTCCGATCTGCCCGGCGCCCCGCTGGAGAGCGCCCCGCGCTACCGACGCACCCTGGAGGTGATGGGCCTGCTCCGGTCGCTCCTCAACGGGGAGGCGGTGTCCCACCACGGCGAGTTCTTCGACCTCGAGGTGGAGCCGCCGCGCCTGGGCACGGTGTCGGGGACCTGCCCCCCGTTCTACTTCGGCGGGTTCTCCGAGGCGGCGTTGGACGTGGCCGCCCGGGCCGCCGACGTCTACCTGATGTGGCCCGACACGGTGGCCGGGGCCACCGAGGTGGTGCGATCGATGACCGAGCGTGCGGCGAAGCACGGCCGCACGCCCCGCTTCGGGTTTCGCTGCCACGTGATCGTTCGGGAGACCGAGTCGGCGGCACGCGAGGCCGCGGCCTCGTTGATCGGCCGTCTCGATGCCGACGCCGGCGCGGCGATCCGCGCGAAAAGCCTCGACACCGCCTCGGCCGGAGTGGCCCGTCAGGCGGAGCTGCGCGAGGGCGCCGACGACGACGGCTTCGCCGAGGACCACCTGTGGACCGGCGTGGGCCGGGCCCGCTCCGGCGCCGGCGCGGCCATCGTCGGCGACCCCGACCAGGTGGCCGACACGATCCGCGCCTACGCCGACCTCGGCATCGACTGTTTCATCCTGTCGGGCTATCCCCACCTGTCCGAGGCCCAACGGTTTGCCCTGGACGTGATGGGCCGGCTTCGTTGACCCAGGGCGGGGCCACGCCACACCTGGTCGAGGTGATCGGCGCGGTCGTCGAACGGTTTGGCGATCGTCTGCTGGTCGAGCCGACCGCCGACCTGGAGGGCCTGACCTACGCCGGGGCCTGGCGGTGGGCCGACCAAGCGGCGGCCGGCCTGATGCGGGTGGGCGCCGGGCCCGGCGATCGCCTGGTGGTCCGGGCGCCGAAGTCGATCGAGTCGCTCATCGCCTACCTGGCCTGCCTCAAGGTGGGTGCCATCTGGACGCCGGTTGCGCCCGGGGCGACCTCGGCGGAGTTCGGCCACGTGATCGGGGACGCCGAGCCGCGGGTGGTGCTCGACGGGCACCGGTCGGTGTGCGACGTGGTCGGCGGCGCACCGGCGGGGCCCGACGGCTCGGTCGACCCGCCCCGACCCGCAGGAACCACGCCCGGCCCGGAACGCATCGCCGCCATGTTGTACACCTCGGGCACCACCGGCCGACCCAAAGGGGTTCCGATCAGTGGGGGCGCCCTCGCCGCCAACGCGGCGGCCCTGGTCGACGCCTGGGGGTTCACCGAACGCGACGTGCTGGTGCACGCCCTGCCCACCCATCACGCCCACGGGCTGTTCGTGGCGCTGGGGTGCGCCCTCACCACCGGTGCGTCGATGCGGTGGTTCGACCGCTTCGACGCAACGACGGTCGTCGAGGCGTTGCCGGGGGCGTCGGCGTTCATGGGGGTGCCCACCCACTACGTGCGGCTGCTCGGCCAACCTCGGTTCAACCGGGCGGCCTGTCGCACCATGCGGTTGCTCACGTCGGGCTCGGCCCCGCTGTCCGCCGTCGGTTTCCGACGCATCGCCGATCGAACCGGCATCGAGGTGGTGGAGCGATACGGCATGACCGAAACGCTCATGTTGACGTCCAACCCGCTGGCCGGCCCGCGCAAACCCGGCTCGGTCGGGCTGCCGCTGCCCGGTGTCGAGCTGCGGCTGGGGGCGCTTGACGGTGTGGCGCCGGCCGAGGCCGACGACACCCCGGTCGACGACGCCGGGCCCGTCGGCATGGTGGAGGTGCGCGGCGCCGCCGTGTTCGAGCACTACTGGGGCCGGACCGCCGCGCCGGCCGATTGGGCCAGGCCCGACCGCCCGGGCGAGCCCGCCTGGTTTCGGACCGGCGATCTCGGGCGCCTCGACTCCGACGGCTACCTTCACCTGGTCGGCCGGGCGAAGGACCTGATCATCTCCGGCGGACTCAACGTCTACCCGGCCGAGGTGGAGGCGGTGCTCGAACGCCACCCCGACGTCGAGGAGGTGGCGGTGATCGGCCTGTCCGACGACCAGTGGGGCCAGCGGGTCACAGCCGTCGCGGTTCGTTCCGCCACGATGGACACCGGGACGTCCGACGCCGAGCTGGCCGAGCGTCTGGTCGATGCCGCACGCTCCGACCTGTCGGCCTACAAGGTTCCCCGGCGGGTGCACGTGGTCGACTCGCTGCCGCGCAACACGATGGGCAAGGTCGACAAGGCCGAGCTGCGGCGCACCTTCGGCGGGGGCTGAGCGGCGCTACCCGCCGATCCCACGGCCGCCGGTGGCGGGCGGAACCCGCTCGGACAACAGCTGCCCGACCGTCTCCAGCGCGAACCCGTCGTCGGCCAGCCGCCGGAGCAGCATCGGCAGCGCCTCCAACTCGCGACGACGACGTTGGGCCAGATCGCGCCCGAACTCGCGTCGGGGATAGAACGTGCCCCGCCCGATGCCGTCGTGCAGGTTGATGATGTGGCCGGGTGCCGCCGACACGGCGATGCGGTCGACGAACTCCTCGGTCGGCTCGTCCAACCCGATGGCGGCGCCGGTGGTCCACATCAGCAGGTCGTGGCCGGTCTCCGCCGCCACCCTCACCGTGGCACCGTTGACGTCGCCCCGGGGCGGGCGAAGCCATCCCGGGCGCTGCCCCAACGCCTGCTCGATCGCGTCCGAGCCGCCGACCACCTCCGCCCGCACGGTGTCCAGGCCGGCCAGCGCCAGGTCGATGTGGGTCATGCCGTGGTTGCCGACCTCGTGACCCGCATCGCGAACCCGACGGGCCAGGTCGGGGTGGGCCTCGACGTTGTGGCCCATCATGTTGAACGTCGCCCGGGCGTCGAAGTGATCGAGGATCTCCAACCATGCGGGCGTGTACTCCGGGTCCGGCCCGTCGTCCACCGTGATCGCCAGTGCATGCCGGGTGATCGGCGCCGAATAGACGATCCGACGGACGCCGAGCGCGCCGTCCCCGCCGTGGCCCCGGTGCAGCAACTCCGCAGGGTTCAGGCTGCCCCGGTCGCGATGGTTGACCACGGCGGCGCCGGCCGCGCCCCCGAGCAACGCCGATCCCACCCCGACCGCTGCGGCGCCCGCCCCGCCCAGGGCGGCGCGGCGCGACAGCTGCGGGCCGGGCTCGGGGTCGTCGTGGGGACTGGAAGCGGCCTGGGGTGGGGACACGGGGGGCTCTCGGAGGGCGTCGGGGGATGGTTGGTCCGGATCGCCGCGCATGACCCGACGGCGATCCGCCAACAGCCGGAGGGGGCCACCGAGATTAGTCCAGCGAATATGGTCCGTCGCACCGTCGGACGCGTGCGTGCCGCCGTTGCGCACCCCCTCGACTTGCCCGTTCCGCCCCGGCGGCCCTACACCCGGGGCCGTGCGCAAACTGTCGATTCTGCTCCCCCACAGTCGCGGCACCGCCGAAGGCGGCACCGGAGGTCCCTGGTCGCCCGGCCGGTCGAGCCTGCCCGAGCTCGACGAGCACCGCGCCCGGGTCGTCGACGCGGCGGGGCTGGGCGGCGCGCCGACCCGGCGCACGATCGACCGGTTCTCCGGGGTGCTCTACCGGGAGCTCGACTACCCCTCGCTGGACGAGGCTGCGCGGCGCCGAGCGCGCAGCAACGTTCTGATCGTCAACGGCCTGCTCGGCGTCTCGGCCCCGGGGGATCCGATGCCCGACCACCGGCTGGGTCCGGGCGACACCCTCGACCCGCTTGGGCGCCTGGCCACCTGGTGGCGCCCCCGGCTGACGCCGGTGCTGGCCCGACACCTGAAGGGCGCCGTCGTCTGGGACCTGCTGCCCGGCGAACACTCCGCCGCCTGGACGCCCGCGGAGGTGCCCAGCCATCGACGGATCACGGTGCGGTTCCTCGACGCGTCCGGCCGGACGGTGTCGCACTGGAACAAGCTTCTGAAGGGCGCTCTGGTGCGCCACGTGCTGGCCACCCGCCTGCTCGACCCGGCCGGGCTGGCCGACTTCGAACATCCCGCCGGCTACCGACTGGACGCCGCGGCGTCGACCCTCACCGGCGACCGACCCCAGGTGGTGCTCCGAGCCGACTGATCGGCGATCGTACCCGGCCGCATGCCACACTGCCTCGCAGGGAGGTGCCATGAGAGCCGCACTGCTGGAATCCGCCGGGGCACCGGCGACGATGATCGACGACCTCGAGGTGGCGGGCCCGGGTCCCGGCCAGGTGACCGTGGACGTGGAGTGGTGCGGCCTGTGCCACAGCGACCTGTCGCTGATGACCGGCGTGCACCCGGCGCCGCTGCCGATCGTGCTGGGCCACGAGGCCTCGGGCCGGGTGGCCGAGGTGGGCGCGGGGGTGTCCCGGCTGTCCGTCGGCGATCCCGTGGTGCTCACCCCCGTCCCGCCGTGCGGAGCCTGCTACTGGTGCGTCCGCGACCAGGCCGCCCACTGCGTCAACTCGGTGTCGCTGATGACCCACACCTTCGTCGACGGCTCCACCGGGCTGTCCCGCGGCGACACCACCGTCTATCGGGGCCTCGGTGTCGGCGGCTTCGCCCAGCGGGTGTTGACCTCCGAGACCGGGGCCATCCGGGTTCCCGACGACATCCCGTTGGAGGTCGCCAGCGTGGTCGGGTGCGCCGTGCAGACCGGCCTCGGCGCCGTGTTCAACACCGCCCGCGTTCGTCCGGGCGACACGGTGGCGGTGCTCGGGCTGGGCGGGATCGGCATGTCGGTCGTGGCGGGTGCGCGCATCGCCGGGGCCTCGCGCATCATCGTCTCCGACCCGCAGCCGCACCGGCTGGACCTGGCGTCGGACTTCGGCGCCACCGACTTCGTCGATCCGACCGGCGAGGACTTGGTGGCGCGGGTGCAGGCGGTCACCGACAACATCGGCGTCGACTGCGCGTTCGAGGCGGTGGGGTCGGCCGCCGTCGTCGAGTCGGCGATGGCGACCACCCGCAACGGGGGCACCACGGTGCTGGTCGGCGCCGGGCCGATCGAGGAGACGATCAACCTGTCGCCGACGATCTTCGCCGTCACCGGCAAGCGGCTGCTCGGCTGCCTGCTCGGCGGGGTCAACTCGCTGCGCGACGTCCCGATGATCCTCGAGCTTCACCGCACGGGCCGCCTCGACCTCGAGGCGCTCGTCACCGCTCGGCGGCCGCTGGAGCAGCTGGAGGAGGCGGCCGCGGACATGCAGGCGGGCGCCGGCCTTCGCACCCTGCTGTCGATCTGAGTTGGCGCACCGGCTCTGTCGGGCAGGCTCCGGACGATCCGACTCAGCGACGACCCAGGGCGCGGCCCAGGGTCAGCCCGAGCGCCGCAGCCGCCACGCCCGCCACAACGCTGAACAGGCCGTAGCCCACGGCCACGACCAACTCGCCCTGCCCCAGCCGGGTCGAGAGCTCCACCGCGAAGGTCGAGTAGGTGGTGAACGCTCCCAGCACGCCCACGCCCAGCATCGGTCGCAGAAAGCGACGGTCGGGGAACCGGGCGAGCGCGAGTGCGGTCAGCACCCCGAGCAGCAGGCTGCCGCCGACGTTGGCGACCAGCGTGGCCACCGGCACGCCCAACCCGTCGGTCGGCACCAGACGCGCCAACCCGTATCGGCTCGTCGCGCCCAGCGCGCCGCCGACGCCGACCGCCACCAGGACGTCGGCCCCGGGCCAGACGTCGCCTCGAGCGCCCGGCCCCACCCCTTCGAGCAGGTCGGGGTCGACCGCGCCGCCGACGGGCGGGCGCCGACCTTCGGGGGCGTGCGACATCGCGGGCAGCGTACCGGTCAACCACCCGCAGCCCGCCTGCATCCGAGGCTCCCCCGTAGGCTCGCCGTGTGATCTGGCTGGCGGTTGCCCTGGGTGGTGCGGTGGGCGCCCCGCTTCGCTTCGTCGCCGACCGGTGGGTTCAGCGACGGACGTTCGGCGACGACGCACCGACCGCCTGGCCGTTGGGCACCCTGGTGGTCAACCTCGTCGGGGCGTTCGCTCTGGGCGTGATCGTGGGCGCTGCCCGCACCGGGCGCGGGGACCCCGTCCTCATCGCGGCGCTGGGGACCGGGCTCTGCGGCGCCCTCACCACCTTCTCGACCACGTCGGTGGAGACGATGCGCCTGGTCGAGGCGGATCGTTGGGGGGCCGCCGCCCGGGTGGCGGGCGCCAACCTGGGCCTCTCCGTCGTCGTCGCCGCGCTGGGCCTCGGCATCGCCGCAGCGATCTGGTGAGCCGCCTCCTGGATGCGGTGACCGGCCCGCAACCATCCGACCGTCGCCCGCTCACTCCTTGACGAAGTGCTGGTAGTCGGGCGAGTTCCACCGCCCGCCCCAGGTCCATCCCACCGACTCGAAGGCGGCCACGGCCGCGTCCTCCGGGCCGATCATGCCCCGTTCGAGCCTCGATCGGTCGACCCACGGCTGGGACTCCTCCGGCACCGCCGCGCCATCGAGCACGTAGGGGTTCCACAGCGGGTTGAGGTCGATCGCCACGCCGTACGCGTGCCGGCTCCAGCCCGTTCCGCCAACCACGGGGCGACAGTTGAACGACGACGTGTTGTTGGCCCGGACCGAGGCCAGGTCGTCGCCGCCGAACTCGTCGATCAACCGCATCGACGCGTTGGGATACCCGGCGTCCCACAGCGACCGGAACACGACCCGCAGGTCCTCGACCACCGAGGCGTTCACCACCAGCTCGCCGACCGTCGGCGGGCCGTCGAAGCGGTGGTGGGCGACGGTGACCAGGCGGAGCTCATCGAGCGGCACGGGACAACCGGGCCGCCAAGAGCGCTCCATGCGGCGGCCGGGTTCGGTCTCGATCGGCCCCGCCTCAAACGTGAACGCGGGCGCCGGGGTGGTCGGCGGCCGGCTGGTGGGTGGCCGACTGGTGGGTGGCAGGGTCGTCGGCGGCCGGGTGGTGGGCGGCAGTGCGGGGGCCGACTCGTCGACTGGCGCCTCTCCCGACCTCGGCGAACACCCGTGGCCCACCAGCAGCATCAGGCACGCGCACGCGCCCGCAAACCGGTGTTTCGACCGAGGTCCCACCCACCCAGCATGGCAGCGGACCCCGGCGGTTCCGCCCGGTCGCCGACTGCGAAATGATCCAACCGGCCCAGGGCCGACCGCTTGATCCCTGCGGCCACTCGCCGATCCGCAACAGGTGCCCGACGACTTCGCCTCCGCACGTACCGACGGCTCGTCCGGGGACCACACGTCCGGCCGTGGCTGTGCCTGCTGTGGCACCGACCCCGGGAGGTCGGCGACACCCGACCACCCCGCGACGGGGGTTGCAACCTGTGGGCTGTGCCGTCGGGACTGCTGCGCCCGGTGTCTTCCGCCGAGATCTGCGCAACCTGCCGGGAGCTGGCGCCGTTGGACGAGGAGGGGTGCGCCCGCCTTCCCCGGGTACTCCTTGCTCGGGGCGCCGACGTCCGCGCCGCCCGGGACCCCGAACGGGACGACACCCCCGGCCGCACGGGCGCCGACCGGATCCCGATCCTCCGCACCTCGCACCGCTGCGAGGTGGTCGTGATGAGCGGCGAGCGCATCGTGAGCTGGCACGACGCCTCGGCCCTCGAGAGACGTCCGAGCGGGCGGCGCTGTTCGCCATCAGCGCGCTGGTCGAGCGGCAGTCCGACCTCGAGGACGGCCCGGGGTCGGTGAGGCTGGACCTCACGCGGGCCGTGCCGACCCCGCCCGCCGAGGACGAGGGGCTGGGCCTCTCAGCCGTCGAACGGTGGCAGACGGCATCGCACTCGACGCGCTCGCCGGGGTGACGATTCCACGCTGCGGCCCCTGGACGTCGCCGGCGATGACGCCTTCGTTCCCTCCGGCCAGTGGCAGCTGTCGCCCATCCTCAACGACGATCTCGACGACGCCGAGGTGCTGGCGATCCTGGTCGACTCGCCCCCGCGGTGGAGCGCGTCCCCCACCCGGTGCCCGATGCGTCCGCCGACCGCATCGACGCGCTGGTCCCGCAACGCAACGACGAGGATCTGGTCGTTCGGCTGACGATCACGCAGCGCCGGTCATCGGTGCAGGTCCAGGCCGACGGCCTGCTGACGATCTCCGGTCCGATGCACCGCCAGCGGCACCGGCAGGTGGCGTGGCGGCGATCGACCGGCGCTGGTATGGCGCGACCGGCCTTACACGAACGGCACCGGCGACGACGAGCCGATCAGCTGGTTCACGCCCGCGCTGGAGGCGACGAGCGACGAGGTGACCGCGCGCCTGGGCACGGTCGGCGGATTCCGACTGCTCGAGTTGGACCGCGTCGGTCAGCGCACGCCCGAACGGCTTCGGCTGGACAACCAACCCGGCTGGAGCTCGGTGGCGGTGCTCAACTACACGTGCGAGCTGGGGGCCGACCGCCTGGCCATCGCCAGCTACCTCGACCTCGACGACGTCGAATTGGCAACGGTGGGCAACGCACAGCTGACCAGCCGACGTATCGGTCCGGTGCTCAAGGAGGTTGCCGAGCCTCAGGACGGCGACCTCGATCCGGGCGATGCACCCGTTCGCTGGCGGCTGCCTGCGCGGCGTCGCCCCCCACCTGGACGCCACCGCGCCCCGCTCGACGCCTCGCTGACCCAGGCGCTGAGCGACCGACTCGACCGGGTGACCGGCGCCCGACACCGTCGGGTGCACGTGGGCCTCGAGGTGTCCGACGTGTGGTTGACCCCCCACGGCAACGTGAGCTTCTCCTACCAGCGGTTCCATCCGGGAACGTCCGCCGACGCCGGGGCGTCGGGCACCCGGGCACACACGCTGTGGGCCGACCGGCGTCGCCACCTCACCGAACACCCGCTCCGCTGCCGCTACTGCCACACCGACGTGTGCGAGTCCTGCGAGGACGGCATCACCGCCTGCGAGATCTGTTCGGAGCGGCTGTGCCTGGCCTGTGCCACCTCCGAGGAACATCCGACGCTGCTGATGTGCGACGCCTGTCGCTCGTTGCGACCCGCCCGACGCCCTGGCGCGATCTCCTGGCCGGAGGCGATCAAGCCGGCCGGCGCCCCGTTGGTGGGAACCGATCGGCACCATCGGGTGGTCGTCGCCCCGTCGACCAACGGCGGCGCCTGGCGGCGGGTCGTCCAGCCGTCGGGAGCGGCGGAGACCGCCGGCATCGCGCTCGCCGGCGCCGTCCTCGATCACCTCAACGAGCTGGCCGCCCAGCTGCCCGACGACACGTGCTTCGTCGCCGGGTCTCCGGTGGAGGACGACGCCCGGCGTGTGCCGCCCCACTCGGTGGACTCCAGGCTGAACCCGGCCGTCGAGGCGTAGCCGGCCGCAGCGGCCTCAGCCTTCGCCGAGGTCGCGGCGCCATTGATCGAGCCGGCGGCGATCCCGCTTGGTCGGTCGCCCGGCGCCCCGCTCCCGCACCGCCCACGCCGCGGTCGGCCCCCGTTCGGGGCGATCCTCGGCGATCACCCGGTAGCTGGCCTCGGCCAACGGCGCGCCGACGCGCTTGGACCTGAGCTCGACCACCTCCACCTCGAGGCGCCAGGTGCCCCGCCGCACCTCGACGCGATCGCCCACCGACACCTTGGCGGACGGCTTGGCTGCGGCGCCTTCCAGCTTGACCCGCCCGGCCTTGACCGCATCGGTGGCCGCCGTCCGGGTCTTGGCCATGCGCACGGCCCACACCCAGGCGTCCAGCCGCACGGAGGCGGCGCTCATCGCCCACCGGCGGTGGGGCGCGCGCCCGGGGCGGGGCCGTCGG
Source organism: Microthrixaceae bacterium (assembly GCA_041394485.1). Classification (GTDB taxonomy): domain Bacteria; phylum Actinomycetota; class Acidimicrobiia; order Acidimicrobiales; family Microtrichaceae; genus Microthrix. The sequence goes on along the minus strand of JAWKIE010000014.1, from coordinate 23,938 downwards.
TGACCACGATCGAGTCGGCACGCTCGATCCGTCCCGCGGGTACCGACGTGTCGCCCTCGAGCAGGGCCGCAACCGCCGAGCCCTTGGCCGCGCCGCCACCCGTTTGGTGTCCGGCCACCCACCACACCCGGGTGCCCGCGGCGTTCAACACCGGATACGTGAGGGTCAACCTGCGATGGCCCTGGTAGGGCGCGGTCAGCCCGACGGGATCGAGCTGGGTCAGCACGGGGTCGCCCGGCACGAGCGACGCCGTGTGACCGTCCGGGCCCAGCCCGAGTTGCACCACGTCCAGCACGGGGCCCTCGCCGGCGCCGACCGGGTCCCCGCCGATGGTCGCGGCCAACCGGCGACCCGACTCCTCGGCCCAGTCCCCGCCGCCGGACGGGTCCACCCGTTCCACCGGGAGCAGCTCGACGAGCGCCGGACGCACCGGCAGCGCCTCGATCAAGCGGTGGATGAGCACCGCCGCATTGCGGTCGGGATGGGTCGGCCCCACCACCCGCTCGTCCACCTGGGTGACCCTCACCCGGGCCCAGTCGACGTCGACGTCCGGGGAGGGCGGCGCCGTGGCCAGATCGACCAGCGCGTCGAACACCGGGCCGACGGTGGATCCGCCGGAGAACGCCACCGAGGCCTCGCCCCGAGCCGCGATCACCTCGGCGACCGCCCGGGCCAACACCGCTGCGGCAACCTCGGCGAAGCGCTCCTCGCCCGCGTCGACGACCCGCAGCGCCGTCGGCCCGTGCCCCACCCGGTCAGCCCTCCCCGGCCAGCAGCGGCCGGTGCCAGCCGCCGCTGGGGGTGGCGTTGCGCAGGTGCTCCTGTTCGGGCGGGCGAAGGTCCTCGTGAAGATCGGGGCCCCAGCCCCCCGGCCGGTAGGTCCTGACCGGGCCCGCACCGGCGACGACGGGGTCGACCACCCGCCAGGCCTCCTCGACCGACTCCGCCCGGGCGAACAGGGTCTGGTCGCCGCGCAACGCGTCGCCGATCAGGCGGGCGTAGGCGTCCTGGTGGGGCCCGTCGCGTCCGGAGTCGTACTCGTAGCCCAGGTCGACCGCCTGGGACACGATCGACTCCCCCGGCCCCTTGACCGACACCAGCAACGACACGCCCTCGCCCGGTTTCATCCGGAACCGCAGGTGGTTGGAGTGCGGGCGCATCGCCCGAGGGTCGGCATAGAACATTCGCGCCGGGTTCTCGAACTCGACGACCACCTCGGTCGCGGTGACCTCCAGCCGCTTGCCCGCACGGATGTAGAACGGCACGCCCGCCCAGCGCCACGAGTCCACCCAGGCCCGCAACGCCACGTAGGTCTCCACCTGCGAGTCGGGCGCCACACCGGGCTCGTCGCGGTAGCCGTCGTATTGCCCCCGGACGACGTCGTCGGGCTCCAGGGTGCGCACGGCGCGCATCACCTTCATCTTCTCCTCGGCCAGCTCCCGGGCGCTCGTGTCGATCGGCGGCTCCATGGCCACCAGCGCCAGCACCTGCAACAGGTGGTTCTGCACGACGTCCCGGATCGCGCCGACCTCCTCGTAGAAGCGACCGCGGTCCTCCACGCCGAAGTCCTCGGCCATCGTGATCTGCACGCTGGCGATGTGATGGCGGTCCCACGCCGGGTGGAACATCGCGTTGGCCATGCGGAACACCAGCAGGTCGAGGGTGGGCTCCTTGCCCAGGAAGTGGTCGATGCGGAAGATCTGATCGTCGGCGAAATGGGTGGTGAGGGTGGCGTTGAGTTCGCGGGCGCTCTCGAGATCCCGCCCGAAGGGCTTCTCGACCACCACCCGGCCGCGGTCGTTGGCGCCGATGCGCTCCAGGCCCAACACGACGGTCTCGAACAGGCTGGGCGGGATCGCCAGGTAGGCCAGCGGCGCCTCCGCCCCGTTGAGCGCCCGGGCCACCCGATCGAACGTCGCGTCGTCGCCGTAGTCGCCCGAGACGTAGCTGAGCCGATCGATGATGCACCCCAGCGCGGCCGGGTCGACCGCACCGTCCACCTCCTCCTCGAGCGACTGGCGGACCCGGTCGCGCAGCTGTTCCACCGTCCAGTCGCTGCTGGCCACGCCGACGATCGGCACCTCGAGCCGTCCCGCCAGCGCCAGGTCGTAGAGCGCCGGAAACAGCTTCTTGCGGGCGAGGTCGCCGGTGGGGCCGAACAGGATGATCGCGTCGGAGGGCCCCGCCCCGCCGGGGTGGGTCAGACCGCAGACGTCGGTCGATTCGTCACCGGACCGGGCGTTGCCGGCGCCGGTCACGACGACGTCCCGCCGGCGTCGTCGGCCGTCTTCTCGTGATGACCACCAAACTGGAAGCGCATCGCCGACATCACCTTGTTGGCGAAGTCGTCGCGGCCCCGGCTGGCGAAGCGGCCGTAGAGGGCGGCCGACAGCACCGGAGCGGGCACGCCGGTCTCGACCGCCGACATCACGGTCCAGCGTCCCTCCCCCGAGTCGGACACCCGACCCTCGAAGCCGTCGAGGGTCGGCGCCTCCGCCAGCGAGGCCGCCGTCAGGTCGAGCAGCCACGACGGGATCACGCTGCCTCGCCGCCACAGCTCGGCGATCTCGGCCACGTCCAACTCGAATCGGTAGGCGTCCGGCTCCCGCAGGGGCGTCGTCTCGGCGTCGACGTCCACCTCGTGGGCACCGATGTTGGCGTGATGCAGCAGGTTGAACCCCTCGGCGTAGGCGGCCATCAGCCCGTATTCGATGCCGTTGTGCACCATCTTGACGAAGTGGCCGGCGCCCGGCGGACCGCAGTGCAGATAGCCCCGTTCGGCCTGGCTGGGCGGGCCGCGGCGCCCGGCGGTTCGCTCGGCTCCCTCGACCCCGGGGGCCAGGTCGGCCAGCACCGGCTCGATGTGGCCCACCGCCTCGCCCTCGCCGCCCACCATCAGGCAATAGCCGCGCTCCTCGCCGAACACCCCGCCCGAGGTTCCGGCATCCACGTAGGCGATGCCCCGTTCGGCCAGCGACGCCGCCCGGGCCATGTCGTCCCGGTAGTGGCTGTTGCCGCCGTCGATCACGATGTCGCCGGACTCGAGCAGCGGGGTCAGCCGACCGACCACCGAATCCACCGCACCAGCGGGGATCATCACCCACACCACCCGCCGCGGCTCGAGCAGCCCGACGAACTCCTCCAGGGAGGCCGACGGCGTGGCCCCCTCGGCCGCCAGCAGCGCCACCGGCTCGGGGTCGAGGTTGTACACCACGCAGTCGTGGCCGGCGCGCATCAGGCGTCGCACCATCGCGGCGCCCATCCTGCCCAGGCCGATCATTCCCAGTTGCATGTGGTCCTCCCTCGCCGACGCACGGTGGCCCGGTTGACACCGCACCCCCGGTGTTCACCCGCCCTGTCTAGTGCGCGCCCCGGCTACTCGGGCGCGTCGCCGCCGGCCTCGGGTACCGGGCGCCCGCCGTATGCCACCAGGCCGGCCTCCTGCGGGCTGACCCGCCGGTCGAACCCGAACACCCAGTAGCTGCCGATGTGTTCCTGGGTGGCGATCGGCGTGCCGGTGTAATAGGCCCAGGTACGCAGCCGCTCCGGGTTGTTGAACGTGGAGTCCTCGAGCACGAAGGTGGTCGTGGGCATCGCCAACGCCAACACCTCGAACTCCTTCACCCGGGGGGCGCCGAACGACGAGGCGACGATGTCGCCTCCGGACAGAAAGTGGATCTGCATCCCGGCGGTGTCGGTGGTCACCACGGTTTCCTCCTGCTCGTGCAGGTAGTCGACCACGTCGTGGATGCCGGGCGAGGCGACGAAGTTGTTGGGCGCCTCCTCGTGCGCCAGCGCGTCCATGCCGACCAGCCCCCACATCGTCATCGCACCGGCGAGCGACAGCACCCCGACGGCCCACCAGGCGTCGCTGCGGTTTCGTCGTTCGGGCACCAGCAGCGCCACGACCACCGCCAGCGTGGGCAGCAGCGGGTAGAGGTACCTGGGCGCACCCGGGCTGAGGGCCAGCACCAGGTTGAGCGGCGCGGTCAGGCCGGTGACGATCACGATGCCCGGCAGCAACGCGCCGACCTCGTTGCGTGTGCGTCGCCACGCCACCATCAGCATCAGCCCCAACGTGATCGCACCCAGCCACCACGGGATCAGGTTGCGGTCCAGGTCCCACGGCGTGGCCGACCCGCTGAGCAACCCCAGACTCCGCAGCCAGGCGCCCGCCCCCTCCAGCCAGTCGAGGCCCTTCAGGCGACCGCCGCCGAGCGACTCCCAGCCGTTGGCGACGTTCCAGACCAGCCACGGCGACGCGCCGACCACGGCCGCGCCGACGATCGACGGCAGTTGCTCCCGGGCGCGCCCCGACCGCACGAGCACCCAGCCGCCCGAGGCCAGCGCGATCGGCGCCAGCAAGGGGGTTGTCCACCAGCCCACCCCGGCCACCAGGCCCAGGGCGATCACGTCGATCGGCATCGCCCCCTCCTGCACGATGCGCAATGCCAACAGCACCGACAACGCGGCCAGCACGATCGCCAGCCCGTAGAACCCCCGCTGCTTGGTGGAGTTCCAGACCATGCCGGCCGGAAAGATCCACGCGATGCAGGGCGCCAGGAACCGGGCGAGGCGGTCCTCGGTGATGCGCCTGGCGATCCTCCAGCACAGGACCACCGCCACGACGTGCAGCACCAACGGAACCAGCTTCAGCATCGCCACGTTGGAGCCGCCGATACCGAACGCCGCCGCCACCATGCCCACCTCGAGGGTGCCGCCGTAGGGCTGGTTGAGGAAGAACACGCCGAAACGGCCCTCCAAAACTGGTTGGCCTGGGTGCCGACGGTGGCGGCGTCGAGGTCGGGCACGCCCATCGGGCCAGCGATCACCCAGGCTCGGACCGCCACGCCGAACACGGCGACGGCGACGCCCACCCACGTCAGCGGATCGGCACGCAGCTCGGCGCGGAGACCTTGGGGACGCCGGCGGACGGCGCCGGGGCACCCACGGTGGGGGCCCGGGGGCGCGTCCGCTCGCCGGGACGGTCCAACGCGGCGCGCCGAGGGCGATCGCCGCGGGGTCCCTGGTCGATCGACACGATGTGCACCTCCGCAGCGAAGTGTGGGCAGGATATCGGCCCATGCGTTCTCCCCACGACCCGCCGCCGTCCCTTGCTCCGGCAACCCCGAACGACCTCCGGGATTCCACCGACCTCGTGCAGGCCAGGGCTCAGCTCCGCGCCGCCCTGCTCGCCCGGCCGGAGGCCAAGCACCATCGCGACCGGATCCTGGGCTTTCTCGACGCCCATCCGAACGCTGCCCACCGCAGTTGCGAGGAGGCCCATCTGACCGGCTCGGCGGTGGTCGTCAGCGCCGACGGCGCCCGCGCGCTGCTGATGCACCACGTCAAGGTGGGGTTGTGGCTTCAGATGGGCGGCCACGCCGACGGCAACACGAACCTGGCCGCGGTGGCGCTGCGCGAGGCCACCGAGGAGTCGGGCATCGACGACCTGACGATCCGCCTTCCGGCGATCGACGTCGACGCCCACACCATCCGGCACCCCCGCGACGGGTGCCACGACCACCTCGACCTGCGCTTTGTCGTCGTCGCACCCGAGGGGGCGGTCGAGGTGCGCAACGACGAGAGCCACGAGCTGCGCTGGGTGGGCGCCGACGAGCTGGACTCACTCACCCCCGCCGTCGACGACGTCACCGCCTGGTTGGTTCGGCGGGCACTCGACCTCGTCGCTCGGGGCTGAGCCGGCCACCTCGCCGGCAGCGAACGCCGGGCGGGGGTCGTCGCCGAACAGGTGGGCCCAGCACGGCGCATCGCCGCCCTCCTCCGGCTCGGCGATCCCGTCGTCTCCGCCGTCGGCCTTCATGTGTCCACGCTACGCCGACACCTACGCTTCAACCCATGACCCTTCGCAACCCGGCGGACGACGTCGACCGACCTCGTTCCGGCATGACCGTCGGTGTGGCGCTGCCCACCATGGCCCGTGGGTGGACCAGGTCCACCCTGGTCGACTGGTGCGATCTCATCGACGCCGGACCATTCAGCTCGATCAGCTGCGGCGAGCGGATGACCTACCACAACCCCGAGATGTTGACGACGATGGGCGCGGCGGCCGGGCGCTGCGAGCGCGCCACCGTGTTCCTCAACCTGGCGGTCGCCCCCTGGCACGCCACCGCCATGCTGGCCAAGCAGGTGGCCACCCTCGACGTGCTCACCGACGGCCGGGTCGAGCTTGGCCTCGGGGTCGGCGGCCGCCGAGAGGATTTCGAGGCGCTCGGCGCCACCTGGGCCCGCCGCCATCAGCGCCTCGACGAGCAGGTGGGCGAGCTGCGGCGGTGGTGGGCGGGCGAGCGCGTCCTCGAGGGCGCTCCGCCGCTGGGCCCGCCGGTGGTACGCCCGGGCGGTCCGCCGCTGTTTGCCGGGGCGAGCGGACCCAAGGCGCTGGCACGCGCCGCCCGATGGGCCGACGGCAACTGCTGGTTCGACTTCAACCTCGACGAGGAGGCGGTGCTGGCCGGGGCGGCGGCAACGTCCGCCGCCTGGGCGGAGGCCGGCCGCAGCGAAGCGCCACGGTTCAAGGTGGCGTGCTTCGCGTCGCTCGGTGACGGGGCCGCCGCGACGCTGGCCGGCTTCACCGCCGACTACCTCGCCATCTTCGGGCGACGCTTCTCGACGACCACCGCCGAGTCGATGCGCCTGCACGATCCGGGGGCGCTCGGCGAGCGACTCGAGCGCCTCGCCGGCTCCGGCCGGGTCGACGAGGTGATCATCGTGCCGGCCACCACCGACCCGACCTGCGGCGAGCTGCTGGCCGACGTCGTCGCCGACCTGCCCGGTGCCGGGTGAGCTTGGCCCGGTGCCGTGAACGGCTCCGTTGTACGTTCTCTCCCATGAACGCCCGTGGCGATGCGGTGGACGACTGATGCGGTGGACGATTGATGCGTTGGACGACTGATGGATGAGGTCGAGCCGGGTCCCGCCCGGGACGTGGCGGGACCCGACGCGCTCGGCGCGTCCGAGCGGACGGCGCGGCGCTACCGCACCCGCCTGGCGATCGCCCTGGTCAGCTCCTCGATCTTCCTGCTCGTGGAGGCCGGAGCCGGGCGGCTGACCAACTCGCTGACGCTGTTATCCGGCGCCGGGCATCTGCTCGCCGACGTCGTCGCCATGGGCATGGGCCTTGCCGCCTTCGGCCTGGCCGACCGACAGCGGCGACTTCGGCGCACCGACCGGCGGGCGGGCACCCGAACGTTCACGCCCTACCAGGTGCAGATGGTGGCGGCCCTGCTCGGCTCGTTGGCCACCATCGGCATCGCGGTGTTCGCCATCATCCTGGCATTCGGCCGTCGCTCCGGCGACGCCGAGGTGCTCGGCCTGCCCATGCTGGTGGTCGCCGCCATCGGCCTGCTGGTCAACCTCGCCTCGTTCGTGTTGTTGCGGGAGGGCGAACGGGTGTCGCTGCGGCTCGGCGGCTCATGGCTGGAGGTGCTGGCCGACACGACCGACACGCTGGGCGTGACGGCTGCAGCGCTCCTGGTGGAGCTCTTCAACTGGGCCTGGGCCGACGCGCTGATCGGCTTTGCCCTGGCGATCTGGCTGCTCCCGGTCGTTTCGACTGGCTCGCCAGTCGCTCCGGATCCTCCGACGCGCCGCCCGTCGGACCTCGACCTCGATGAGGTCAGGTCGGCCCTCAGCCGCATCGACGGGGTCAGCGAGGTGCGCGAGCTCCGGGTGTGGACGCTCAGCTCCGAGCTGGATGCCGCCTCGGTGCACCTGGTGGTCGACCGGGCCGACAGCCGTCAGCCGGTGTCGGAGGTGGCCAAGCAGCTCTTCCAAGGGCACTGCGACATCACCCACGGAACCGTGCACCTGAGCGTGCACGGCCACTCGGAACGTTCCGAGGTGGTCTGGTAACCGTGCCGCACCTCCCCTGTTGAGGATCGTGCACGGTGAGCACGCGAGATCCTCAACAGGCGAGACGGGCGGTGCCGTTCAGGCCGGGGCCGGGGCGCAGCACGCCGCCTCGCCGTCACCGACCGAGCGGTTGCTCAGCACCTCGCTGTCGCCGGTGCGCACGTAGAACTCCCAGGCCAGGCCGTCGGGGGCGTCCACCCACGTCTCGGTCTTGGCCGCATAGCAGCACTCGGTGTCGTCGATGCCGGTGGTGTCCATGCCGGAGGCGGCCAGTCGGGACTCGGCGGCGACGACCTCGTCGGCGGTCTCGGTCTCCACGCCGAGGTGGTTGATCGTGCCTCCTTCGGCGCCTTCGAACAGCACCAGCTTCAGGGGAGGGTTCTCGATGGCGAAGTTGGCGTACCCGGGCCGCTCCCGAGCCGGCTTGGCGTCGAACATCCGGCTGTAGAAGTCGACGGCCTCGTCGAGGTCGGTCACGTTGAGGGCGAGTTGCAGACGCATGTGGTCTCCTGTGGTTCGGGCCGTGCCGAGCGAGGAGCCGGACACGTCGTATTGATGATGGTCAATACGTTACTGCTACACTTCGACACATGTCAATACGTCATCCCGAGAACGTCGACTCCGCGTGTTGCGATCCGGCCGAGTGTTGCCCCGACCTGGTCGGCTCGATCCTGGACGAGGACGAGGCGCTCGAGTTGGCCGAGCTGCTCAAGGCGCTCGCCGACCCGGCCCGCCTGCGCCTCGTGTCGCTGATCTCGGCGGCGCCCGGCGGGGAGGCCTGTGCGTGCGACCTCACCGAGCCGCTGGGCCGATCCCAACCGACGGTCAGCCACCACCTGGGCCAGCTGGTGGCCGCCGGCATCCTCGAGCGCGAGCAGCGGGGCCGCTGGGCCTGGTTTCGTCTCCGGCCCCAACGGTTGACCGCCCTGGCCGGAGCGCTCGTCGGCCCCGGGGCCCCCTAGCATTCGGCGATGCGCCAGGAACTCGCCCGCACCGCCACCGCCCTCCTGCTCGTGATGGCGGGGTGCTCCGGCGACGACGGCGGCAGCGGGGAGGGCGCCGCGCAGACCGACGCCCCCGCCTCCACCACCGAATCGGTCACCGGCACGAGCGTCGCGTCTGCCGACGCCGACACACTGGAGCGTTACGCCGACTACGACGCCGAACAGTACGACGGCACCGACAACTGGCTGTGTCACCCGGACGCCGAGGACCTCTGCGACAGCGACCTCGACGCCACCGAGATCGTGTCCGACGGCGCCACGCGCCGGTTGTCGTGGAGCGCCGACGAGGACGCCCCCATCGACTGCTTCTACGTCTACCCCACGATCAGCGGCGACTCGAGCCCCAACAGCGACCTGGACGCCTCCCCGGACGAGGAGGGCTACGCCGCCCGCAACCAGGTGGCCCGGTTGGGTTCGGAGTGTCGGGTTTTTGCGCCGGTCTACCGCCAGGTCACGCTGGCGGGTCTCGCAGGCACCGCCACGCCGGAGGGTCGGGACCTCGCCTACGACGATGTGCTCGACGCCTGGAAGAGCTACATGGCCCAGGCCAACCAGGGACGGGGCGTCGTGCTGATCGGCCACTCGCAGGGTGCCGGGCTGCTGAGGCGGCTGATCGCCGAGGAGATCGACCCCAACGACGACGTCCGGGCGTTGCTGGTATCCGCCTTCCTGGCGGGGACGTCGGTGGCGGTGCCCGAGGCCGAGGACGTCGGCGGCGACTTTCGGGAGATCCCGTTGTGTCGCACCCCCGACGACACCGGCTGTGTCGTGTCCTGGTCGACGTACCGGTCCACCTCGCCCCCACCGGAGGGGGCGATCTTCGGCCGAACCAACGAGCCCGGCATGCGGGCGGCGTGCGTCAACCCGGCCGACCTCTCCGGCGGGTCCACGGAACTGACCGGCTTCTTCCCCGCCACGCGGGGCGGCACCATCCTTGCCGGCGGCGAGGTCGGAGCGCCCGAGAACCCCACGGTGGACAACGCATGGGTGGACCCCGAGGTCGCGGTCATCGAGACGCCCTTCGTCTCGTTGCCCACGCTGACGACCGGCGAATGCACCTCCAACGACCAGGTCGACTGGTTGGAGATCACCGTCAACGGCGACCCTGAGGACCCGCTGGCCGACGACATCGGTGGCGACCTCTCGCCCGAGTGGGGCCTGCACCTCCTCGACGTCAACCTGGTCATGGGCGACATCGAGGGGCTGGTCGGCACCCAGGCCGAGTCCTACGGCGGCTGAGGGTGCACCTCGTCGTCGTCGAACACGAGGCGGCCGCGTCGCTCGGGCGGCTGGCGCCTCGGCTGGCCGAGCACCGGGTGACGATGGTGCGTCCCGCAGCCGGCGACGGGTTTCCGGCCGTCGACCCCGGGGTCGGCGACGCCGAATCCGCCGTCGACGGCGTCGTCGTGCTGGGCGGATCGATGGGCGCCTACGACGAACGCGACCACCCCTGGTTGAGCGACGAGAAGCGCTGGATCGCCGAGCTGGTCCACGACGACGTGCCCCTGCTGGGCATCTGCCTCGGTTCGCAGTTGCTGGCCGACGCCACCGGCGGACGGGCCCACCGGGCCGAGGGACGGTTGGAGGCCGGGGTGCTCGACCTGCACCTGACCGACGCCGGGCGGGTCGACCCCGTGATGGCCGAGGCGGGATCCCGGGTGTTTGCGGTGCACGGCGACACCTTCGAACCGCCGCCGGGATCGACGCTGCTGGCCCACACCGACCGCTACCGGCAGGCGTTCCGGATCGGCTCGGCGCTCGGGGTGCAGTTCCACCCGGAGACGACCGCCGAGGTGGCTATCGGATGGGCCGAGTCGCTGATCGCCCGCGTCGTCGAACGGGCCGGGGTGACCCTGGACGAGTTCGCCCGCCAACTGCGAGCGGCCGAGAACGAACTCGCCACCGCCGCCGACCGGTTCTTCGGCGCGTGGTTGCGCGAGGTCGCCGACCGGCGCCCCACCGCCGGGTAGGTACCACTCCGCCCGGTGCGCCACACTGCACGGGAGCACCGTTCATCGACCGTCAGGACACCCCCCGTGCAGATCGACTTCTGGTTTGACCCCGCCTGCCCCTGGTGCTGGCTGACCTCCCGCTGGCTGAACCTCGTGGCACCCGAACGCGACCTGGAGGTCACCTGGCGCCCGATCAGCCTGTTCTTCAAGAACGAACCGAAGCCCGCCGACCGGCTCTACGAGCCGACCCTGTGGTCACGCAACCTGCTGCGGGTGGTCGAGGCGGTCCGCCAGGCGGGACACGAGGACCGGATCGGCGACCTCTACACCCGCTTCGGCACCCACATCCACCACGAGGGTCGCGTCGAGTTCCACGTGGGCGACGACCTGGAGGCGCTCGGCCTGGACGTCGCACTCGCTGCGGCGATGGACGACGACTCCTTCGACCGACCGATCCGGGAGTCGATGGACGAGGGGCTGACGCTGACCGGTCAGGACGTCGGCACGCCGCTGATCGCGTTCGACGACGCCGACGGCGAACGGGTCGGCCTCTTCGGCCCGGTGATCTCGCAGGTGCCCACGGGCCCGGCCGCCGTCGAGGCCTGGGACGCCTTCGTCACGCTGGCCCGAACCCGGGGCTTCTGGGAGACCAAGCGCGGCCGAAACGAGGACCCCAACTTCGACAGCGTGCCCGCCGAGCTCCTCGCCTGAGCCGGCCTGCCGGCGGCCTCAGGCCAACGCGGCGGCCACCGATCCCAGATAGTCGATGTGCGCCTCGGCGGAGTCCAGCCCCAGCCCCATCGTGACGATGCCGGCGTGGGTGCCGCCTAGGTCCCGCCACTGCCCGACCTTGTCGGCGACGTCCGCCGGCCCCTTGTTGGACAGGATCAGGTACTCGGCACCGAACCCCTCCACCGACCGCCCCGCCTCGGCCAGCAGCCCGCGCAACCGCTCCCACGAGGCGTGAACCGCCACCCGTGGCCCCCCGAAGAAGAACCCGTCGCCCATCGCCACCGCCCGATGCAGGGCCGCGTCACCGAAGCCGCCGATCCACACCGGCACCGACTCGGTGGGGCGGGGCAGGACACCGGCCCGGTCGACCCGGTCGAAGCGGCCCTCGAAGCTCACCGTCTGCTCCGACCAGTAGCGGCGCAACAGCCCGATCTGCTCGTCGGCCCGCTTGCCTCTGGTGGAGAAGTCCTCGCCGAGCGCCTCGTACTCGACCGGGTTCCACCCCACCCCGACGCCCATGCGGAACCGGTTGCCCGACAGCACCGCCAGATCGGCGGCCTGCTTGGCCACCAGCGCCGTCTGGCGCTGGGGCAGGATCAACACCCCGGAGGCGAACTCCAGCGTGTCGCTGCGACCCGCCAGGTAGGAGAACAACATGAACGGATCGTGGAACGGGTCCGTCTCGCAGTAGGGCCCGGCGAGCGGGGGCTCGCGGTCGGCGTGATCGGCCCCCAGCACGTGGTCGTAGGCCACCAGGTGCCGGTAGCCCTGCTCGACGACGGCGTCGGCCACCGCTCTGACGGCCTCGGGCTCGCCCCCGAGTTCGATCTGGGGATACACGGCCCCCACCTGGATCCCGGCGTCGAAGGTCATCGGGCCGACCCGGTGGCGTCGGCGGAGTAGACGGGCAGGTCCAGCATCGTCACCAGCCCGGGCTCGGCGGCGACCACCGCCGGGATGGCGTTGAGCACGTGCATCGCGGTGGCCAGGCATCCGGCGTGGTTGTGGTCGCCGTTGGGCGAGCTCAGTCCCAGCTCGAGGTGCACGTTGGGGTCGCCCTCGATGTCGACGCGGTAGCCCGAGCCCTGGGGCCAGTCGGGACGGTCCCCGTCGCGCAGGCGCGTCACATGCTCCAGCACGATCCGTTCGGCCCCGTCGATCATGCCGATCGCACCGAACCGCATGCCCGAGATGCCCCCGGCGGCACCGTTCCCGAGGCGATCTCGAGGTCGGCGTCGGCGTGGATCACCTCGTGCCGCTCGGCGATCTCGTCGAAGCTCAACCCGATCGCCTCGGCCACCAGCTCGATCACCGGCCCCCAGGCGAGCGCGGTGGTGCCCTTGGCCAACAGCAGCGACTCCGCCTCGTCGGACTTGCCGAACCCCATGATCTCGAACATGGTGAACGGGTTGTTCCAGGTGGCGTAGTTGACGATCTCGGCCATCCGCACGGTGTCGACCTGCTTGCACAGGGCCAACGCACCGACGGCCAGGCCGACGTTGCCGTAGCCCGGATCGATGCCGGAGGTGTAGAGGGTGGCGCCGCCCTCGATGGCGGCGGCCCGCAGCCGGTCGGCCACCCCGGGGCCCGCCGACTCGGGAAACAGCAAGGGTACAAACGAGGTGTTGACCACGTTCTTGCCCAGCCGCAACATGCGCTCGAGGTCGTCGATCACCCCGTCGGGGCGCAGGTCGCTGTTGGCGGTGTAGCAGATCACCTCCGCGTCGGAGGCGAGCAGTTCGTCGGCGTCGCGGGTGGCGAGCACGCCGGTCGGAGCGATGCCGACCAGCTCGCCGGCATCGACCCCCTCCTTGGACTCCGAGTGCACCCACAGACCCGCCAGCTCCAGCTGCGGGTGATCGACGATGCCCCGCACCGCGTGTTCGCCGACCGTGCCGGTGGCCCATTGGATGACCTGGTAGCTCATGTTCCCCCTGAAGAATGTGGTGTGGTGGATCGGGTCGCGTCGACGCCGACGCGGGTCAGCGGGCCTCGAGGAGCACCAGCGGGATCACCCGGTCGGTCGACGCCTGGTAGTCGTCGTAGGAGGGCCACACCTCGGTGGCGCGCTTCCACCAGCGGGCCTTCTCCTCACCCTGGACCTCGCGGGTGATCAGGTCGTGCACGTCGGCCCCGTCCTGGACGGCCACCTCGGACCCGTCGGCCAGGTTGTAGTACCACTCGGGATGATCGGGCGCCCCGCCCATCGAGGCGATCACCGCGTAGGTGCCCTCGTGCTCCACGCGGATCAACGGCGTCTTGCGGAGGTTGCCCGACTTGTTGCCGCGGGTGGTCAGGATGACGCACGGTGCGCCCTCCATCGTTCCCCCCTCGACGCCGCCGGTCGCCTCGTAACGCTCGACCTGGGTGGCGATCGGCTCCCAGGGGCTGGGCACGTACGTTCCTGTCATCGTCATGGGCCCCACGGTACCCAGCGCGCACCCGACCCGCTGCCCCCGCCGGCGTGACGTCCGGTGCCGGGGCGCCCGATCGCGAGGGTTTCCGCCAACCGGCCGTCGTTAGGATGAACCCATGGGGATCGTGCCATCCGCTCGCGCCGATGCGGCCGCCGATCGGGCGGTTCGCACCATGGTGCCGCCGGCATCGGCGCTGCCCGAGGTGTTGCCGACCGACCGGCTGACCGCCGCCGGCAAGGCCCGGCCGCCGCTGCGCGAGGACCTCCGCCACATCGCCTCGGTCCGCAACATCGGCACGGTCGTCGGCCTGTGGGCCGCCATCGTCGGCGCTTGGGCGCTGGCGTTCTCGTGGGGACATCCCCTGGGGTTCGTCGCGCTCGTTCTGGTGATGGGCCCGATGTTCGCCCGGCTGGCCATCCTGGCCCACGAGGCCGCCCACCGGCTGTTGTTCCGCAACCGCCGGGCGAACGACCTGATCGGGCGTTGGTTGTTGGCGTGCCCGGGCTTCGTGCCGTTCTCGCTGTACCGGCGCAGTCATTTCGCGCATCACCGGGACGAATTCGGCCCCGACGAGCCCGACGTCGCCCTGTACTCCGGGTATCCGATCAGCCGGCAGTCGTGGCGACGCAAGCTCACCCGTGATGCGCTCGGCAACTCCGGCTGGAAGAACCTCAAGCCGCTGCTGTTGTCGCTACGCAGCCCCCAGGGGCGCCGCGTCGGCGGGTCGATCCTGGGCGTCCAGGCGGTGATCTGGCTGGGGACCGCCCTCGCCACCGGCGCCTGGTGGGCCTACCCGGTGTTCTGGTTGGCCCCGTGGATGACCGTCTGGCGGGTGCTCAACCGGCTGCGGGCCATCGCCGAGCACGGCGGCATGGAGCGGTCGAAGGATCGCCGGCGCACCACCCATCACATCCGCCAGAGTTGGGCGGCCGGCTGTCTGGTGGTGCCCTACAACACCGGCTGGCACCTGGCCCATCACACCGACATGGGGGTGCCCTGGCGCAACCTGCCCCGCTTCCACGCCGAGCTGGAGGCGGCCGGGTGGATCACGCCCGAGGCCACCTATCCGAGCTATCGGGCCTTCTGGCGGGCAGCGGCCTCCGGCTGACACGCCCCCACGCCCGAAGTGGGGAGCCCGCACGACCGGAAACCAGCGCTTTCAACTCCCACTTGCGGGTGGTTCCCGAAGTGGGGAGCCCGGAGCGCTGTTACGGCGCGCTTTCAACTCCCCACTTGCGGGGAGGGTGATTGCCGGATTTGCGTTGGGACGGCGGAACGTCGGTCGGCCAACCCCCTCACGCGACGGCGTACCACCCCGGTAACCCCCTCGGGTGCCACGATGGCCACCACGATCAGCGCCAGGCCGTTGATGGCGAACTGGGTGGTCGAGGACGACGTCGATCCGCTGAGTGCGGCGATGAGCCCCTCCGGCGCCAAGGCTCCGGCCACGAGCGCCCCCGAGATGGAGGTGATGCCCGCGAGGTAGGTGAGCGCCACCACCGACAGGGAGGCAAACACCTGATAGCTCTGCACCGACAGCGACTGGCGCTGGTAGGCGAGCAGAACGCCGCCGACGCCGGCGAGGGCGGCGGAGATCGCGAACGCCAGCAGCTTGACCCGAGCGACGTCCACCCCGGCCCCGGCGGCGGCACGCTCGTTGCCGCGCACCGCCAGAAACGCCACACCCAGTCGGGAGCGCAGCAACTGCGCCACGCCCAGTGCCACGGCGCCGCACACGACCACGCACACCACGCCGAACACCGGGCGGGGAAACTCGGCACCCGGCGCCGAGATCGACAGGTCGGCCCCGAACAGCGACAGCTTCGGTGCGCGCACCCCCTCGACCCCACCGGTGAACCAACTCCACTTGAACAGCAGCTCCTCGATGGCGATCGCCGCCGCCAGGGTGGCGATCGCCAGGCTCATGCCCCGCACCCGCACGGCCGGCAGCCCAACGAGGACCCCGACGGCGGTGGCGACGAGAACCGCAAGCACCGGGGCCAACACGCCAAGCCCTGCCTCCGCCAACCGCACCAGGGAGAACCCGGCGACCCCCGCAAACGCCAACGGGGCCAGCGAGATCTGGCCGACCCACCCGGTGAGCACGACCACCGACAAGCTGATCACCGCAGCAACCGCCGAGGTGATCAGGCCGCTGCGCAGATCAGGTCCGATCACCAGCATCGCCGCTGCGATCACCGGCACAACCACGAAGGTCGACGCGACGGCGTGGCGAGGCTTGGGGGCCGCCGGGAACTTCGCCGCTGCCAACGCGCCCCGTTCGGGCAAGGGCCGACCTCGCAACAACATCACGCCGAGGATCACGAGCAACGGGAGGCCCTGTTGCCAACCGACCTTCGGCACCCAGGTGTAGTCGGCCTGAAGGTTGGTGAGTTCGGATGCTCCCATCCCCAGCACCAGCCCGCCGATCACCACGGCCCCGTAGCTTCGAAATCCGCCGAGCAGCGCAGCGGCCAGGGCGGGCACGACGGCGAGGCTGGTCGTCAGCGGATCGAGGCGCGTGAGCTGCGCCGCAAGGATGGTGAAGGTGCCCGCCAGGCACACCGCCAACGACCAGTTGCCCAGTGCCAGCAGCTCGGGCCGCAGCCCGGCCAGGATGGCACCCCGCTCGTTTTCGGCCGCAGCGGTGGTGGCCAGCCCGAAACGGCTGTGCGCGCCAACCCACCAGAGGACCCCGGCCCCGACCAGCACCATCCCAGCGATGTAGAACTGGTCGGACGTGACCAGGCGGCCCAACACGTTACGGCCGGTGTCGTCGACGATCGTGCGAATGAGCACCTCGCCCGGGAACCGCAACTCGGCCACCGCCCACAGATAGAGGAACAGCCCGACCGAGGCCACCACCTGCGCCAGCGGCGGCGACCGGCGAAGCGGCCGGAACACCAACAGGTAGACGAGCGCGCCCAGCACCAGGCCGTAGGGGATGAACACGGCCAGTGCGGTGGCCAGCGTCGGGCGATCGATCAGGTGGAACGACGACGGCAGCCCGAGCAGCGGCAGCGTCACCCTGCCCGATTCCCGGAACGTGAAGAACGCCAGCGCGATGAACATGCCCAGCGCACCCTGGGCCAGGTTGATGACGCCCGACGCCCGATACACCATCACCAGGCCCAATCCCAGCGCGGCGATCGCCGAACCGGCGCCCAGCCCCAACAGCAGATACCCCAGGTGGGAACTCACAGTTGGTTCAGTAATCCGGGAACGTCGATCCATCCGTCGGAGACCTCGGCGAACTCGTCGGGACCGACCAGCTCGGCCAACACCTGCTGCGGCGAACACAGCGCCGGCATGTCGGGAACCTGCTTGCCGTCGCAGGTGTAGGCGTGACCGTCGAAGCTCGGCTCGTCGACCGAGGAGCGGAACGACTCGATGATCTGCTCGGGCGTGGCGCCGGCTCCGAGTTGATCCAACACCGCCCACAGATTCATCGCCGAGCGGAAGCTGACGGTGGCGGCGCCGGCCGGGTTGAGCCCGTCGGGGCCGTACTCCCCGACCACCTCGTTGTAGATCTCACTGTCCGCCGAGTCGACCACCCGCTGGTTGAGGCGGCCTTCGATATTGAAGATCGTTCCGATTGCGTTGTCGATGCCCACTTGATCCAGCCACTTCTTGTCGGCGCAGGCACCCACCATGTAGACGGGCCCGTCCAGCTCGAGGTCGGCGATCGCGTCGAGCGCCGGCGCACAGGAGGTGTCGGCGGCGCCAACCACCAGTGCGTCGGGCTCGGCGTCGAGCGCCTTCTGGATAGGCGCCACCACATCCGTCGACGCCAACGGGAAAGTCACCTCGATCACGTCGTCCACCCCGAGTTGCTTCATCAGCTCAGCGCCGTACTCGTGCGCCCCGTCGGCCACGGGTCCGTAATCGACGTAGACCATGCCGACCTTCTCGGCCTTGACCCGTTGCGCCGCATCGGCGGCAAACGCCGCAAAGGCACCCGAGGTGCCACCGGAGAACTGAAAGCTGATCGGGCTGGTTACCTCGTCGACCCCAACCGGAACGCCGCCCACGTAGGGAACACCAGCTTCCTCGAGGAGGGTAATCCCGGGGCCACCCAACACGTTGATGCCGCCAAGCACCGCCACAACGTTGGCGTCGAGCACCTCGCGGGCGCAACGCTGGGAGCTCTCGGGGGACAACGACACCGGGCACGGCACCAGCTCGAGGGGGTGACCGTCGATCCCACCGAGTTCGGTGTTGATAAAGTCGAACGCGGTCTCGGTGGCCTGCAACAACTCGGGCAGCGCTGCGATCGGCCCGTCGTTGATGCCGATGAACCCCACCTTCACCGGCTCGGCATCAGGATCGGCCGCCTCCGCCGTGGAGGGAACCTCGCCGTTGAACCAGTTGGCGTCGGGGAATCGTTCGACAACCGGCCCCTCATCGCTCACCGGGACGTAGCCGCCGGCCGCCATCTGGTTGCCGGCATCTGGAGCTGCGCCCGCCTCGTCTCCACCCCCGACCGGTCCGGTCTCGGAACAGCCCGCGACAACCAACGCCGCCACCAATGGGAGAGCCCCGATCCCCCTCGCGCGCTTGCCCATTCGACTCGACGCAGACATATGTCGTCACCTCCGAGGTGTGATCGTAGGCGCTGACACCGGTCACAGTACGAGGCCACGACCGGAGGTCGGCGCCGCACTCGACACCCATGGCAGACTTCGGCCATGGCCACCAAGGCGATCGAGGTGCAGGCCGGCGGCCGGGCGGTTCGGGTGTCCAGCCCGGACCGCGTGTTGTGGCCGCGGGCGGGAATCACCAAGGGTGACGTCGCACGCTATTGGGCCGAGTTGGGTGAGGTCGGGCTACGGGGCTACAGAAGCCGACCCGTGCACCTCCACAGGTTCCCCAAGGGGATCGACGAGGAGGGGTTCTTTCAAAAACGCATCCCCGATCGGCGGCCCGAATGGATCCGACGCACCCGCATCGTCGGGCCCAACGGCACCGCCTCGGACGCGCTGTGTCCCGCCGACGTCGCCCACTTGGTGTGGGGCGCGCAGATGGGCACGATCGAGTTCCATCCGTGGCCCACCCGCAGCTGGGACCCGGAGCATCCCGATGAGTTGCGCGTCGACCTTGACCCGTCACCGGGCACCGGGTTCGCCGAAGCCCGGCAGGCCGCCGAGCTCACCCGGGAGGTGCTTGAGGAGGTCGGACTGACCGGATGGCCCAAGACCTCGGGCAAGCGGGGCATCCACGTGCTGGTGCGCATCACGCCTTCCTGGAGCTTCGTCCAGGTGCGCGCCGCCGCCGTCGCCCTGGCGAGGGAGTTGGAACGACGGGCGCCGACGCTGGCGACTGCGGCCTGGTGGAAGGAGGACCGGGGCGAGCGCGTGTTCGTCGACTTCAACCAGAACTGCCGCGACCGCACCGTGTGCGGCGCCTGGTCGCCACGCCCCACCCCGACCGCCACCGTGTCGGCCCCGTTTCGGTGGGCCGACCTCGACGACATCGAACCCGGCGACCTCACGGTGGCCAACGCTGCTGCCCACGTCACGGAACACGGCGACCCGCACGAGGGCATCGACAAGTCGGCGGGGTCACTCGACGGGCTGTTGGCCTGGTCGGCGCGGGACGAGGCCGAGGGCGTTCCCGACGCCCCCTGGCCGCCGACGTTCCCCAAAATGCCCGGCGAGGCACGACGAGTGGCGCCGAGCCGCCGCGCGAAGCCCCAAGAGCCAAGAGCCAAGAGCCAAGGGCCGGCAACCCAGGCTTGATGTGGCGCAACGGGGGCGTCGCTGAAGGTACACCAGCCGCGACCGGAACAACGGACGAGCGCACATCTACCACGACTCGCCGCCTCTCCACCCGACCCGCAGGCCGTGCGGCCAGTGCTCGCTGCGATGGGCTGATGGACGAGACCCCCGACGCGCCGTCCTTGCGGGGCGTCGGGGTCGCCAGACAGTCCAGCAGTGTACGGTTGCGAGCGAATGGGCTGACGAAAGCCGCCAGCGGGGACCAGTCCGTCAGGTCGGAGGTCCCCGGGGCCATCCGGTTGGGAGACATACTGGCGTGCTGCCGAATCACACCCCAAACCGCCACAATCCGACGGTAAGCATCGTCTTGCCGGTCTTCAACGTCGCGCGCTTCCTCCAGGAAGCCTTGCACTCGGTGGAGAACCAGGACATGACCAACCTTGAGATCCTCTGTATCGATGATGGATCAACCGACTGGTCACCAGAAATTCTCGCTCGCCATGCAAGCGAAGATCCACGGATCGTCGTGCACGGCCAAGCCAATGCTGGCCTAGGCGCGGCGCGCAACGCCGGGCTCCAGCTCTCGACCGGTCACTACATCATGTTCGTCGATTCCGACGACCGCCTCCCACTAGATGCTGTCAGCCTTCTTCTAGGTTCATTGCGCCGCACTGGGAGTGATTTTGCAGTAGGTAAGATCCGCCGTTTCACCACGTCTGAGAGCTGGCGCTCGGCCCTGACTACGTCTGCTTTCGACGCCCAAAAAGATCACACCCATATTTCGGAGACTCCCGAACTTGTCTACGACACCGTGGCCGTGAACAAGCTCTTCAGACGCGACTTCCTCGACCGGATCGCTTTCAGGTTTCCAGAGGGGGTCGCGTTCGAAGACATGGACCTCATTGCACGGGCACACCTCGAAGCAGGCGGCGTGGACCTGCTCCCGCGATGGGTATACGAGTGGCGACAGCGACCAGACTCAATCACAGCTGACCGATTTGGTGGATCCGCGTTCTACGACCGGATACAAGCCCTCGAAAAGATCCACACACGCCTCGGAGAAGCCGGTCTCGAACAGGTGCGTAGCGCGTTTCTTTCCAAATTGATCAACTTCGATCAGATGGTCTACGCCAGATCACTCGATCCGGCCAACGATGAACACCTTCGTGCCTTTGCGGACGGCTTCGGAGGGCTGTACCGAAGGTGGCCTCAGGCCTCGGTGACCTCCCCCGCACCCTGGCACAGGCGATCGCCACGGCCGCACGAGCCAGCGACACCGACGCGCTTCGGCCCTCATGCGCCTGGCGTCGCCCAGGCCCCGAGCTGACCGGTTCTACGCCGCCTTTCCGCAGCACCCCGTCCTCACAACCCGCCGGGCGACGAGCATCGTGGGGAAGCGAGCACGGATTCGGCTGTTGCGCCATCGAGGGTCATCCAATCTCAGCACGGTTGAGGATGGCGAGTAGTTCCCAAACAGGGGCGGGCTGCAGCGCAAAGCTCGTACCATGTGGCTTGACAGGACCCGCTACGCAGACCCTCCACGCCCAGATCCAACGCCTCTACCTAGCCTGGCCGGTCCACGTTCCAAGTCAGCAACGGGGTCGGCATATCGTGAAGCCGTTCGGGACGTTCAGTCTCCTCCCCCAAGAACACTCTCCGCACAACCCTCTCGCTCGCACGACCATCGTCAAACTCGCAGAACCGAGCCTGAAATAGTTTCAGCAACTGGTTGGACGCATCGCTCTCGTAGGCCCGGGACACGAACACTTCGCGAAGTTCGTCCATAGTGCTGGCAACCGCCCCCGGGGTTCCTTCATCAAATCAAAGTAGGTACCGCGCAACCTCCTATACTCACTCCAGTCCCCCCGTAGATCACGATGGGCGGCCGAGGTTGGCAAAGTCAAACATCGTGGATGAATAATCGCAAAGCAACACGTCGCTTGCCAAATAAAGCGGGGCTATCTCCGGAAGCTCCGACCCGTCCACAATACGGCCCTCCGACTGCAATATCTTCACGCCGGAGCTGGGACCATACCGGTGGTGTGACCGAATGATAAGCGTCACACCATCCGGCACCCCTTCGAGGAACGACACCGGATCGAAGGCAAGCTCGAGCTGATCCACGCCATCACGATGAGTCGGCGTATACAAAACGGCTAGGTTCCCCTCCGGAATGCCCAACTGGCGCCTTGTCTTCTCCCGCACGCCATCCGGCGGGTTGACGAGCACGTCGTTCCTCGGATATCCATACTCCAGCAGCTCGTGACTCGCAGGAAAAGCACGTCTCAAGACTTCCGATGAGTAGCGGCTCGACGATAGGTTGAAGTCCCAGAGATCCACCCTTCGGAGGAAGGCCTTGAAGTTCATTCCATCTGCTGCAACAGGATGGTGCTGAACATCCAAGCCAATGAACTTCAACGGAGTGCCATGCTGGGTCTGTAGGTATACCTGATCATCGCGCTTCTTCCAGCTGGCGGGGTAGTTGACGTCGTTGACAAAGAACTTGGCGCCTCGGAACAGCCGCGCACTCTCCTTTGTTCCACTAACCACATACTCGAACCCGCCGACCTCCTGAGCGTCAGCGGCGTAACGCGGGTCGATGATCCAAACCGGTTCGATCGACGGAGCGTAGGAACTCAGGGCTTCTGCGATTGCCAACGGATTACCGCGTGGAAGCCGACCCCACATTGTTGAAAACACCGCCACGCGTTGATCGACTGGCCGATAGCTTCGCATCCTCTCAACAGATGGACGCACCTTCGCCACCAATTGGTTCTTGTACCTACGGCCACGAATCCGTTGTTGATTGATCTTCTTGAGCGCTTCGAAACGGCCGAACTTGCCCCCAACTATCAGTCGATACTTCACGCCCTTATCTCCCGGCGGGTAGGGAGGCTCGCTCGGCAAGTAGGCATTCAGCAGAGCTGAGGCCTCCATGAAGAAGCGTTCACGCAGGTTCGGGGGCAGCCGCTGTTCACCCTTGGCCAAGACCGCTACGATATGATTCGCGGCACGCTCCCAGACCACCGAACGCCACGCCTCCAGCTTGGGGTCACTCTCAAAGCGTTCCAATGCACACTCGAATTGCTTCAAGAGTTCAAAGTGCCTTAAGTCGGTGGAAAGCAGAATGCTCCCAGTCCTCCGCTGGCGGTAGGCATAGCAGACCCGGTCCAGCAACGCTATTGAATCTGCCAGACAGAAGGCTGGATAGGTGAATGGAACATCTTCATAGTACCCACTGGGAAACCAGAGGTCGTGCTCTGCCAGGAAGCCTCGCCGGTATGCCTTATTGGTAGCTATGTTCACAATCTTGAGCAGATCAGGCACATCCGCAAGAACGACCGGCAGCGGCTGATCGGCCAGCAGGCTTCCCAGCATGTTTCGAACCTTCCGACCATTCCAATAGACGCGAGCGTAATCGAACATCACCAGGTCCGCTCGGGTCGTACTACACCTAGAACGGATTGCGTCCAACGAACCTGGGAAGAGATAGTCGTCACTATCCAAAAACATCACATAGTCGGATTCGGACTCCCGGATTCCGAGGTTTCGCGCCATACCGAGGCCGCCGTTGGCCTCCGGCCTCACCAGCAAGATCTGCGACTCGGCGCGCGCCATTTCTTTCACAATTTGAAGTGAGTTGTCGGTCGAATGGTCCTCGACAACCACTATCTGGTCACCGGGCTCAACTTGGTCCAGCACCGACTGAATACACTGTCGGACATATCCTGACACGTTGTAGACCGGTATGATAATCGCGATCGATGGCATAGGTTGAAGGCTAGGCGTGCCCAGAAGCGCACGGCAAACCCACGGCGATTGTGGATGAGCCGTTCCATGTCGTTGGCTAGGCGTACCTCCATGTGATCGGGTGAAATTTGAGGGTCACCCGCGACCAACTCTGGGCAATGGTCCACCCATGGTACGCCGGCGACCGGGTACGCCGACAACGTTCCTACGCCGGAGATGGACCAACTGATGAGCCCGGCATGCTGAATCGTACAGCAACAGCTCGCTTACGAAATGAATCGGGCCTGATCAACCTCCCGAAATATGCTGTAAAACCCAGCCACTGGGGCGAACCTGCTTGTGCTAGTGCTTCCCCGCATGATCTTACTATCCTCGGCAATGCTCACGTCATGAGATTTCATCCCATTTGCCGACGCTGCGGCGCGATCCTTGGGGCGCTAGCGGTGGCGCAATTCCTCAATCGAGGGCCGCCAGGTCAACACCGGCAGATTTGA
>JAWKIE010000013.1:0-108981 GCA_041394485.1 Microthrixaceae bacterium | reverse complement strand
GGGGGAACGACGCCGGGGTCGGCCTCTGCTCCGGCAACCGATCCACCCAGCACGGCGACCGAGGCCGACACGAAGGGCGTGACGTTCTCCGAGCAGTCCGAGGCCGCCGGATTCACCACCCCGCACTCGTTGCAGGACCTGTTCGGGGTGCAGGCCCAGACCTCCGGCGCCGCGGCGGCCGACGTGTTCGGCACCGGACGCAGCGACCTGTACGTCACGCGTGTCGGGGCGGCCAACTCGCTGTACCGCAACAACGGTGACGGCACGTTCACCGACGTGGCCGGCGACGTGGGCCTGGAGGGCCCGGAACCGGCGAAGGGCTCGTCGGCGGCGGCGTTCGCCGACGTGAACGCCGACGGCTGCCCGGACCTGTTCGTCTCCGGGGCGCAGCGGGGCCGCAGCGCGCTCTACGTCAACGACTGCAACGGCGGGTTCGCCGACGAGACCGCGTCCCGGGGCCTGGGCCTGTACACCGGGCAGGTCTATTCGGCACTGCTGCGTCAGGACCACGGCGTCACCTTCGCCGACTACGACAACAACGGCACGCTGGACCTGCTGGTGTTGCAGTGGGACCCGTCCTTCGACGACGAACGCAGCGACGGGGAGGGCGAACCCTGCCTGCCAGCCGGCAACCGGCAGCCGTCGGAGGACGAGAACCGCAGCCGCCTGTGGAGCAACGACGGCGCCGGCAACTTCACCGACGTCACCGAGCGGATGGGCCTGCGGCTGGACGCCCTGGCGGGATTCACCGGGCAGTTCTCCGACGTCGACGGCGACACCTGGCCCGACCTGCTGATCGCCGGCGACTTCTGCACCAGCCGCCTCTACCGAAACGACGAGGGCACCGGGTTCACCGACGTCACCAACGCCTCCGGGGTGGGCGGCGAGGAGAACGGCATGGGCTCGGTGGTCAGCGACGTCAACGGCGACGGCGCCCCCGACTGGTTCGTCACCTCGATCGGCCACCCCAACCCGGACGAGGACTGTGCGGGGCTCACCTGGAATGGATGCTCGGGCAACCACCTGTACCTGAACGACGGCTCGGGCGGATTCTCGAATGCCGCCGACGAGCTGGGGGTGCAACAGGGCTGGTGGGGGTGGGGCGCGGCCATCGAGGACTTCTCGGGCGACGGCCAACGGGAGATCGTGCAGGCCAACGGATTCATCGACCCCGAAACCCGGCAGCAGAAGTACTTCACCCCCGAACAGATCGCGGTGTACGACCAGTTCACCGAGGACCCGCTGCGCTACTGGGTGCCCACCGACGACGGCTACCGGGACGCCGCCGACCTGGTGGGTCTGACCAACACCGACGTGACCACCTGCGTGGTGCCGCTGGACTACGACGGCGACGGCGACCTCGACGTGTTCGTCTGCCGACCCGGCGACACGCCGCTGCTGTTTCGCAACGACCGCCCCGCCGACCGCCACTGGGTGACCGTTGCGTTGGAGGACCCCACCACGCCGGGCAACGCCCAGGGCATCGGGGCCACGGTGACGATCACGTCGGGCAGCGAGCGTGACGTCGGCTGGATCGACACCAGCGGATCGTTCGAATCGCAGAAGCCGGCCGAACGCACCGTCGGCGTCGCTTCGGCCGACCCCCTCACCGTGGAGGTGACCTGGCCCGGCGACGCTGCACCGGAGATCTTCGAGGGAATCGCTCCCGACCGACGTCAGGTGCTGGTTCGGGGCGCCTCCGGGGCGTAGCCGACCCCACTCGGGGGCCGGTCCGGCCGACGGCTCGGGGGAACCGATCCGGCGGGGTGGGTGTGTGGGATACTCGCCCCCATGTTGGACCGAGACGCTCCCGTCGACGGCGTGACCACTGCGCTCGTCGGCGGGTCGAGCGCCGACGCGATCGCGTTCGCCGCGGCGGCCGCCGACCTGGGGTACGGATCGTTCTGGACCCCCGAGGTGACCGGCGCCGAGGCGTTCTCAACCCTCACCGCGGTGGGCTCGGCGGTGGACGACGTCGCGCTGGGCACCGGCGTGGTGCCCATGCAGACCCGCAGCCCGGTGTTGGCCGCGATGGGCGCGGTGTCGTTGCAGTCGCTGTGGCCCGAGCGGCGCGTGGTGCTGGGCGTCGGCGTGTCGTCGCCGATGGTGGTGTCGCGCTGGCACGGACTCAAGGACGACGCCTCACCGATCGACCGGGCGCGCGAGTACCTCACGGTGCTGCGCCAGGCCCTGTCGGGCGGGCCGGTCAGCCACGACGGCCCGGTGTACAGCGTGACGAAGGCGCGGCTCTCGGGCGTGGGAGCCGAACGAACTCCGGCGATGGCGCTCGGTGCGATGAATCCGATGATGCTGGGGTTGGCGGGGGAGCTGGCCGACGCGGCCATCCTGAACTACGTGAGCGCCGACGCGGTGCCGGAGCTGACCGCCATGGTGCGCGCCGGCGAGGAGCGGGCGGGGCGCCCGGCGGGCAGCTGTGCGGTGTCGTGTTTCGTGCACGTCGGGGTGGGCGACGCCGAGGCCGCCAGAACCGCCAACCGGCGTGACCTGTTCGGCTACTCGATGGCCCCCGGGTACCGGCGGTCGTTTCGCCGTCACGGCTTCGGTGACGAGATGGACCGGCTGGAGGCGGCGTTGGCCGCCTCGGACCGGGAGGCGTCGGTGGCGGCGATCAGCGACGAGATGATCGACGCGATCAACCCGGTGGGCACCGCCGCCGAGGTGGCCGCGGCGGTCGAGGCCTACCGTGCGGGAGGGCTGGACGAGGTGATCATCACGCCGCTGCCGTGGGCCCAACCCGATCCCGCGACGGCGGTGGCCGACACGTTGGCCGCCTGTGCGCCCGCCGGCAAGGTGGACCGGTGAGTTCGACGACGATGTTCCAGCCCGACGCCGAGGCGATGAGCACGGACGAACGCCGTGGCCTGCAGGAGACCCGGCTGGTGGGGCTGGTGGACCGCCTGTTGGCCGCCGACGGCCCGCAAGCCGCCGCATTGACCGGGGCCGGCGTGAGCGCGGCGGCCGATGCAAGCCTGGACGAGCTGGCGGCCTTGCCGACCACCACCAAGAGCGACCTGTGGGACGCCTACCCGTTTGGGCACGTGGCGGTCGCACGTGACGAGCTGGCCACGGTGCACGGGTCGAGCGGCACCGGCGGGCGGCCGACGCTGGTGGGCTACACCGAGGCCGACCTGGCCGTCTGGGGTGAGGTGTGCGCACGCTCGCTCGGCTGTGCCGGGGCCACGCCGTCCAGCACGGTGCACAACGCCTACGGCTACGGCCTGTTCACCGGCGGGCTGGGCATGCACTACGGCGGCCGGGCGCTGGGCGCCACGGTCATCCCGGTGTCGGGCGGCATGACTGAACGCCAACTTCGGCTGCTGGGCGACATCGGCTCCGACATCCTGTGCTGCACGCCGTCCTATGCGGTGTACCTGGGCGAGGCGCTGGCCGCCGCCGGGGCCGACGCCCCGGACCTGAGCGGGCTGAAGGCGGGGCTGTTCGGCGCCGAACCCTGGACCGACTCGTTGCGCCAACGCATCGAGGACCTGCTGGGCGTCGTCGCACTCGACATCTACGGCCTCTCGGAGGTGATCGGCCCCGGCGTGGCGACCGAATGCCTGGAGGCCCAAGACGGCCTACACGTCAACGAGGACCACTTTCTGGCGGAGGCCCTCGAGCCCGATTCGCCCAACCCGGTGCCGGACGGCCGGCCGGGCGAGCTGACGTTCACCACGCTGACCAAAACCGGGATGCCCCTGCTGCGCTACCGCACCGGCGACGTGGCCTCCCTGCATCGCGGCCCCTGCGAGTGCGGGCGCACGCTGGTCCGCATGAGCAAGGTGTCGGGCCGCATCGACGACATGCTGGTGCTGCGCGGGGTCAACGTGTACCCGAGCGCGATCGAGTCGGTGCTGCTGGCCGACGCCCGGCTGGCGCCGCACTACCAGCTGGTGATCGACCGGCGCGGTCCGCTGGTGCGGGCGGCCCTGCTGTGCGAAAGCCCGCAGTCGCAGGCGGCGATCGCCGGCGAGCTCACCGAGGCGCTGCGCCAACGGCTGGGCATCCACCTGGACGTCCACGTGCTCGACCCGGAGACGCTGCCCCGCTGGGAGGTGGGCAAGGCCCAACGGGTCGTGCAGTGGCACGACGGGCCCGCCCCGTTTGCCGTGCTCGAAGGGGCATGATCGGCGGGGAGGCGTCGATTCGGGGCTTCCGGGCGGCCGACCGGGAGGCGGTGCTGGCGCTGGTGGAGACCCACCGGTATGCGCCGATGCGCTGCTACCGGCGCTACGGCCACGACCTGGGCGGTGCGGGGTCGCGGTCGAAGCTGGAGGCCGCCCTGGACGACCCGGGGCTGGTCGGGGTCGTGGCCACCAACGGCAACGCCAACGACGACAGTGTCGTGGGTTTTGTCGGCGCCCGACCCAACCCGTGGGAGTCGCAGCACTTCGGCGTGGCGATGGGCCGAACCACCGAGCTGTTGACCCACCCGTCGCTGGACCGGCGGTCCCTGGCCGGTGCGCTGTTCGGTCGGTTGGGACACGAGGCCGAAGCCGCCGGGCTGGCGATGCTGATCACGTCGGTGGACGGCGAGGACCTCGACGGGCTCAACGGCGCGCTCGGCGCGGGACACGAGTACTGCGAGGCGTCCCTGGTGTACGTCAACGACACCGATCAGGGGCCCGCCAACCTGCATCGCAGCCATCCCTTCGAGGTGTCGGCCCACACGCCCGCCGAGGTGGCGGCGCTGCCCGACGGGTCGCTCGACCGGGTGCGCGCCGCAGCGCTGGTGGCGGTGCGCCACGACCACTTCCACGCCGACCGGCGCCTCGACGACGAGCGCTGCGACCGGCTGTACTCACACTGGCTGGAGCAGGCGATCGCCGGGGAGTGGGCCGACCTGATCGTGCTCAGCCGGCTGGAGGGGGAGATCGTCGGGCTGGCCACCTGGAAGCTGTGGGACGAGTTCGTCGCGTCGGGTGGGCCGCCGATCCTCGCCCAAAGCCTGGCGATCGCCGACCCGGACGCGCCGCCCGGCTCGGGTTCGGCAATCACCGAGCTGGCCTGTTCGAGCCGGCCGCTGGGCGTTCGGTTCATCGAGTACGCCACCCAGACCCGAAACCTGGCGGTGAGCAACCTGGTGGCCCGGCAGTTCAGCCTGTCGCTGGCCCGCACCGGCCACGTGTTGCACCTGTGGAACGATGGGGCGGGCTAGCCACTCCACCGACCTGGGGTCGGTGGTGGTCATCGTCCCCGTGTTCAACAACGCATCCACCCTGGAGGAGCTGACCCGCCGGTCGCTCGGTGCACTCGAGGGGCGGTGCGGCGGATGTTGTTGGTGGACGACGCCGGCACCGACGACTCGTGGACCACGATCACGGCACTGGCCGACCGCGACGAGCGGATCGCCGGGATTCGGCTGGCCGCCAACGTGCGGCAGGTGCGGGCGTTCTGTGCGGGGGTGGCGGCCGCCGACGCCGACACCGTGCTGACGCTGGACGCCGACCTGGAGGTTCCGCCCGAGGCGCTGGTCGTGTTGACGCAGGCGGCGATGGCCGGGCACGACTTCGTCAACGGGCGGCGAACCGGGCGGGCGAGAACGCGCCCGCTTCGGGCGGTGGCCTCGGCGATCTTCAATGCGTTGGTCGGCGGGGGACGCCGGTTCGGCGTCCGTGACCTGGGGTCGGGCGCCACGGCGATGAGCCGCCACGTGGCCAACGCGGTGGTGGAGGCGACCGAACACCGACCGACCCAGATCATCAAGCCGCAGATGGTGCGCCGCCCGAAACCCCGTCGAGGTGGCGCTTCCCCCGGACCGGCCGCGCCCGCCTCCGGCTACAGCGTCCGGCAGTTGGCCTGGTTTGCCCTCGACTACCTGCGGGCCGCGCTGGGGCGTGGCGCCTCAGCGGCGGACGCCCCCGAGGTTGCGGTGGCGGAGGAGGCGGGCTGGGTGGTCGACCGGTCGGCTCCCCGCCGGTAGTACTCGGCGGCCGACGACGGGACTCGCGAGTCGAAGCCCAGCTTCTGGCGCAGGCCAGGCGAAAAGCCCTCGGCCCGATTCTCGAGCATCGCCGGATGGTCCAGGCGCTGTTTCATCCAGGAGCGCACCATGCCGATGACGACGGCGCGTCGCTCGACGTCGGTGTGGTTGGGCCCCCGGCCGTGCCAGATGCACGGGTCGAACCAGCAGATGCTGCCTGCCGGTGCCACCACCAGCTCCGAGTGGCGCTGAAAGGCGTCGCCGTCGGGCTTGGGGGCGCCCGTCGAGCCTGCGAGGAACCGCACGCCGCCGTTGTCCTCGGTGTAGTCGTCGAGCATGACGATCGCCCCCACCGACAACAGCCCGACGCCCTCCGAGCGCAGCGAGTCGACGTGGCACGGCCCCGCCGCCGCCCTGGGCGGGGCCAGGCTGGAGGTCATCGTGTAGTAGATGCAGTCCGAGCCCAGCAGCGCATCGAAGGGCTCGAGCAACGCCGGGAGCTCGGCCAGGTCCCAAAATGGACCCCCGTAGTCGAGCAACGACAACATCCGCCCGGGCTCCTCGAGGCATCCGGGCGGCCGTCGGGCGTGGTCGGCGGCCACCGCCGAACCGAACTCGTGACGCAGGCGGTCGAGCAGCTCCGGGGGGACCACCCGGGTGCCGATCGACCATCCCCGTTGAGCCACCTCGCTGGCGGTCGCCTCCTTGTCGGTCATGCACCGCACGCTACCCGTGAGCGGCGTCGATCGGTCACGGCACCGGACGGGTTCGCACCCGGACGGCGCCGCAGCGGTGGGCACTACTGTTGGCCCGTGCGAACGGCTGGTGCGACGTGGGCGTGATCAACTTCTTCGAGGCGGATGCCGCCCCCATGCAGAGCCCCCGTGAGGTGTATCCCCCCGACACCGCCCGCAAGGTGGCCGACGAGGAGCTGGACGGCACGTCGATCCGGGTTCATCACGCCGGCTCCGAGCGCCAGCCGCAGCTGCTGGAGATCAGCGTGCAGGCCGGGGTCGAGCTGGCCAACCACTCCCACCAGATCGACGAGATCATCGTCGTCACCGGCGGGGAGCTGAGCCTCGACGGCCGCCCGTGCCCCGTCGGCACGTCGGCGATGATTCCGGCGGGCACCCCGTACGCGATCGTCGCCGGCCCCGAGGGCGGGCGCTTCCTCAACTTCCGGCCGCGAATCGACTTCACCTACGCGGCACACGGTGAGGCGGCCGGCTCGTCCCCGGACCCCGAGTGAGCGGGTCGGCGTGACGTTGTCACGCGTCGTGCGGGCCGCCGCCATCGGCAGCCTGGTGCTGTACCTGGGGGTGGTGATCTGGGGCCGGGTCGAGGTGGCCAACTCCGACGACCGTCCCTGGCTGCCGAACGAGGCCGGGCTGCAGCCGGAGGACACCGCGGTGCCACCGCCGCAAGTCGATTCGACCCTGGAGGTGAGCTGCGCCGGCGACCTCGCCGAGGTGGGGCTGGGTCGGGCCACGCTGCGAACCGACGACGTGGTGCGACTGGACGTGGGGCGGTTGCCCGACGATCTTCGGGTCGAGCTGACCGGCACCGACAACGACGGCGCGGTGGTGCATCGAAGCGACGTCGGTCGGCTGTCGCTCGAGGTGTACGACCCCGCGGGTCGGCTGGTGGACGAGTCGAACGAGCCGCTGTTGCCCGGGACTGACGAGGGGCTACTGACCCTGGCCCAACAGGACGGCGGGGTCATTGTGTGGGCCGGTCCACGCCTGATGGGCACGCTGGCGGTGGGGAACGTGGCCGGCCTGTCCGTCGCCGGGCCGCCGTGCGACGGGGTGCGGCCACCGGTGGGACGGCCGGGCCGTGAGCATCGTTGCGCCCGCCCGCAGCCTGCTGCGTCGCCTCGACCCGCGCTGCTCGGTCGCCTGATCCTTGCCCTCTACCTGGCGGTGCAACTGGTGACCGTCGTGACGGTGGCGTCGGGGCTGGGCGACGGCGGGCTGCCGCGTTTCTCGGTCTCCAACCTGATGATCGACCTTGCCGAGCGGCCGTGGACGTCGGTCGAGCTGTGGGCCGGCACCTACCCGTTTGGCTACCCGGTGATCCTGAAGGCCTTCGGCACCGGCCTCGCGCTCTACCTGTTGCAGTGGGGGCTGTCGGTGGGCGCATGGCTGTGGCTTGCCCGCGAGCTGATCGTGGCGGCCCGCAACCGCTGGGTGGGCACGATCGGCGCCCTGTGGCTGCTCGGGCTGAGCCTGGCTCCGGACGTGGCCATCTGGCATCAGCTGGTGATGACCGAGTCGTTGGCCGGCACCGGCGCCGTGGCGCTGATCGCCCTCGCCCTGCGTTGGTTCCGAACCCGCAGCGCCACGCTGGCCTGGGCGTCGATTCCGTTGGCCATCGTGTGGATGGAGGTGCGGCCCTCCAACGTGCTGTGGGTGTTGGGCGTCGGGGCGCTGGCGCTGGCGGCGGCCGTGGTGACCCGCCGACGACAGCTGGTGGTGGTCGGTGCGATTGCGTTGTTCCTGGTGGGGGGCTTCGTCTCGCTGGCCACCCCGCACGGCTCCCAGCCGATCCTCAAGTGGGTCGTCAACGTGGGGCTCAAGGATCCGGAGACCCGTGCGTTCCTCGTCGATCGGGGCATGCCGGACTCCGAGGCGCTTCGGGACCTTGGGGCGGCGCAGGCGATCTCGTCCGACTACATCGACATCGTGGCGGCCGACCCCGGGCTGGCCGGGTTTCGGGAGTGGATGGACACCGAGGCGTCGTCGGCGTACGTCGCCTGGACGCTGTCCGACCCGGGCGACCTGGTGCTGGACGCCGGACGTTCCTTCTCGGCGTCGGTGGGCAGCGGCATCAGCGTCGAGGAGGCCGATGGCCTGATCGGCTCGGCGACCGACGATCGGGGCCGACTCGCCGAGGAGGTTGCCGCCCCGCTGGGGCTGGGCGTGGGCGCTGCGATGTGGGTGGGCCCACAGGTGATCCTGGTGCTGGTGATCGCCTACGTGGTCGGCCTGGCCACGATCGCCGCCAACAACCGGCCGGGGTGCGTGGGCGAGGCCAGATGGTCGGTCGGGTGGTTCGTGCTGGCGATCAGCCCGCTGCACCTGCTGGCCTCGTTCTTCGGCGACACGGTGGAACCCCTACGGCACGGGCTGTTGGGGTCGATGACCCTGCGCCTGGCGCTGGTGTTGTTGGCCTCGTGGGCGATCGATGCCTTGTTGTCCGGCCGGTCGAGCTACTGGCGCACCTTCGCGGTCACCCGGTCGACGGCGACGTCGGCGGTGGAGGCGGTCAGCGAGAACGACGAGTCGGACATCGGCGACCGGGAGCTCACCTCGGCCACCTGAGCGCCGTTGAGTTCGATCGACAATCCGACGCCGTCGAGGCTCAGCGAGGCGCTGGTGCCCGGAGCGGCCGTGCCGGTCTCGTCGCCGCCGGGCGGTGGGATCGGTCCGTCCACCTCGACGGCCTCGTCGAGCAGGCCGGGATTGCGAATCAGCTCGAAGCGACCCTCGGCCAACCGCAGCGCCCAGGACTCGTCGGCCGACCACGCCAGCTCGACGCCGGCGCCGTCGGCCGAATCGGCCCACAGGACGTTCAGCTCCACCAGCGTCGCCGCCGGGGTGAACCCGGTGAGCACCGCCGGCGCCTCGGTCGGCCGGGCCACTCGGCCGTCCGACAGCCACGGCTGCGACTGGGTCGACCATCCGAACTCGCCCGAGCCGTCGACCGTGCCGCCGGCGGCGAAGGTGTCGCTGAGCAGGCGGAGGTTGGAGCGGGGCTGCCCGGAGGTCTCGACCGAACCGGTCAGCGACATGACGACCACGGCGGCCAGCAGCGCCAACGTTGCGATTCCGAGACCGACGGCGGCCCGGCTCAGCTGGTCCGGTGAGGCCACCGGGCAAGGTTACCGGCCGCCCGCGGGCGCTACTCGACCCCGACCACCCGCAACGACATCGACATGTCGCCCGACCACTGGTTGGCGTTGTGCACCTCGACGGCGATCGTGTTGTTGCCCGGCTGGAAGGCCTGGGTGGGCAACGTGAAGCTCACCGGGTCGCGCTCGTCGGAGCCCACAGCACGCTGGAGGCCTCGGTGGTCGGGGTGAGGGCCCCGGCCGGCAGGTTGTCGCGCACCACCTCGGTGCCGTTGATCGACACCGCCGCACCGTCGTCACGCACCAGCTCCAACCGGATCGACCCGTACTGGCCGGGGTTGGGGAGGTTCAGCGTGGTGCGGAAGTAGCCGGTGATCGGGAACGGCGAGGAGTTGCCGGTGTGAACCACCGTGCCCTCGTCGCCGTCACCGAAGCCCATCTCGGCCGGGCCCTGGCCCCAGCCGTTGGGGGAGAACCCGGGGGTCTGCCACCCGGTCGGCGCCTGGGCGGCGTCCATCGTGAAGTCCCACGTGGCGGTGGCCGGCATCAGCTCGACCTCCTGGGGCGGGGCGACGATCTCGAGGTTCGACGGGGTGGTCGACGGGCCGATGTTGCCCTCCTGGTCGATGGCGGCCACCGCGTACTGGTGGGTGCCCGACGGGATGTTGGTGTCGACGAAGTTGCCGCCCCAGCTGTAGCCCACGACGTTGCCGTCGCGGAACACCAGGTAGCGCAGGTCGTTCGACGGGTCGCTGGCCGCACCCCAGGTGACCTCCACCGAATCGTCCCAACGGATGCGGGTGTTGTGGCCGTTGGGCGCGCTGGGCACCGAGCGGTCCACCGCCGAGCAGTACTTGGTGAAGCCGCCGGCCCAGTCCTGAGCGGCGTTGCCCGAGTAGCTGTCCCGCTTGGTGTCACCGCCCTGCCAGATGCACTCGTTGGAGTCCCGGGTCATCGCCCACGGGCCGTCACCGGTCTCGGTGCTGATCGACGGCAGCCACCAGTCCAGGTACTTGCCGTTGCCGTCGTAGAGGCCCACCTGCTGGATGCGGTCCGAGCGGGTCGCCCCGTTGTTCAGGTTGCGGTCGTTGCCGGTGTAGGCGGTCTTGTCCGAGATGTTCACCCCGTCCGAGCCGCCGCAGTGGCAGGTGCCGAAGGCGTAACCGAACGCCTCCTCGGCCGCCTGATAGTCGCCGCCGCGCACGGTGAGGTTGGTCCTCGTGCGGGCGCCGGTGTTGCGGTCGTAGGCGGCGAAGAAGTGTTCACGGCCGCCGATGAACACCTGGTCGCCGATCTCCTTGACCGTCTGGGAGTAGGTGCCCGACGACCCCTGCCAGGTGCGGATCCACGAGAAACCGCTCAGCGGGGCGCCGTCGGAGATGCGGGTGGCGTAGGGCTCGCCGCCCACGCCGTTGATCGTGGTGAACCAGCCGGCGAGGTACACCCGGTCGCCCAGCTCGGACGCATCGACGTCGAACACGGTGCCGTTGACCTGCGGGCGCCAGCCGCCCACCTGGCCGGTGAGGGCGTTCACCTCGTAGGTGTTCGGCGCCGGCTTCACCGGGCCGCCGTTCATCTCGACGCTGTTGAACTGGCCGCCGATGAACAGCCGGTCGCCCAGCAGGTCGATGCCCCGCACCATGCCCCGGCCGCCGTTCTTGGTGATGCGCACTCGGAAGCTGGTGTCCACCTGGCAGTTGGACGGGTTGAGCTTGGCCAATCCGGAGGCCACCGTGTCGCCGTTCACCTGGGTGAAGTCGCCGGCGATGATGAGCTTGCCGTCGCTCGAGGTGGCCATGTCCCACACCCGGCCGTCCAGGGTGGGCGTGCACGAGGAGATCCAGTCGCCGGTGTTGACGTCGAAGGCGGTGAGGAACTTGTGGTTGATCGAGCCACCCGAGTTGTTGGTGACCTTGGTGAACGAGCCGCCGACGAACATGCGGCCGCCGGCCTCCTGCATGGCCAGCACGTAGGCCTTGGAGGGATCGGCGGTGGAGATGCGGCCGGTCCAGTCGGCCGGCCCGCCGACGCCCCAGGCCAGGTTCTCGGAGCTGTCGCTGGGCACCCACGGCACCTGACGGGCGGCCGAGCCACCCGACGGGAGCGGTCCGGTGACCGAGTCGAGGATCCGGGGCCGCAGCCACACCTGGGTGAACGGAATGGGGTCGGTGCCGTTGGGGGCGTACCAGAAGCCGCTGGTGGAGCCGGAGACGTTGCCCATGGCGAACCCGGCGCGGTTGCCCCGGGAGGTCTCCGGCCAGTCGCTGTGGGTGACCACGCGGTTGGTCCCGTCGACGCCGGTGCCGGCCTGCGGCAGGTTGGTCACCGAGTCGTTGCCCTTGGTGTCACGGGTGGTGCCGGCGGTGGGGTAGACGGTGCCGTTGACCGACATCGAGGCCAGCGGTTTGCCCTCGGAGAAGTGCCACGACCACGGCTCGGGGTTGGAGAGGAACCAACGCACCTCCTGCCAGGACGTGCCGCCGGTGTTGGCGGCCCGGCGGAGGCGGATGCCGTCCTGGAGGGTCGATGCGGCGGCGCCGTCGAGGAGCCCGTTGACCTTGTCGGCGGACAGGTGCACCGGGTTCTTCGTGGCCTGACCGTTGGGGTCGTTCTGCAGGCGGTACTGGTTGCCCTGCGAGGCGGGCGACCAGTCCCAGGCCTCGCGGCCCCGGCCGACGAGCACCCAGCCGCCGCCGTCGGTGGTCATGTCGCAGGTGAACTTCTCCGGCGCCACCAGCGTGGTGGTGCGGATCCAGAAGATGCCGTCCGCCGAGGCGGGAAAGCGCTGCTTGATGCCCCAGCACGAGGCGCCGGCGGTCTCCGGCGTGGTGCCGTCGCCCGCCTGGGCCGGCGGGTCGGCCGCCTGCGCGCCCGACCACACCAAGACGGGGCTGACCACCCCGGCCACCATCAGCGCGGCGATGCCCGCCCGCTTGGGTGAGGTGGACCGAAGCCTGGTGCCAAGGTTGCGGACCCGCGCAGGGGTCGGCTGGAGGTGAGCCCGCCAATGTTCATGTGTGAATCCGCCTGGTGCTAGTGACCTCGCCCGACCGCCGTCGGGCACTGTCGAGGTCGTGAGAAACGCCGGTCCGGAGGGACCGTTTCGTTGACGGCATCACGCTACGTGTTCAGGGCCTACTCGACAAGGGCCCTTTGGCCCAGGAATGCCACCGGGCGACGCCGTCCGACGTGGGTGAGCGTGCCTACATCGCAGGCTGGGAGCGCAATCGCGCTCAGCGTGGTGGTTGGGTCGGCCGACCGCCCAAACGGGAGGGCCCAGACCCGACCGCGAACATGTCACCCAGGGGGTGGCGCTGACCTTGAGGCGGCCGGCCTCCCTGCTGCGCCGACGGCTCTACGCTGTGGCGATGTCACCGCAGTCGATCGACACCACCGCGGAGCGACCCCGGTCGGCGCCCGACGGGTTGGGCGGCGCGACGGCCAGGTTGTCCGAGCGGGCCGTCATGGTGCTGATGGTGGTGGGCGGCGCCTACGTGGCCTCGTCGCTGATGGCCAACGTGATGTCGGTGCGGATCCTGTCGCTGGGGGGATGGGCGGTGGACGCCGGCACGCTCACCTATCCGCTGACGTTCACGCTGCGCGACGTCGTGCACAAGGTGGGCGGAACGGCGGTTGCCCGCACGACGGTGGTGGCCACCGCCGGATTCAACGTGCTGCTGGCCATCGGCCTGTGGGCGGCGGCGGCGCTGCCGGGCGACCCGGCCACGACGGGTCCGGGCCAGAGCGAGTTCGCCAACGTGCTCAACCCGGTGCTGCGCATCACCGCCGCCTCGATCATCGCCCAGGTGATTGCGGAGTTGGTCGACACCGAGGTGTACCGGGCCTGGGTGGCCCGCTTCGGGATCCGTCACCAGTGGGGCCGGGTGCTCAGCTCCAACGCGGTGTCGGTTCCGCTGGACTCGGTGATCTTCGCGGTGATCGCGTTCGCCGGGCGGCTGCCGGCCGACGTCGTGTGGTCGATCATCGTCGCCAACATCGTGATCAAGGGGCTGACGGCGGTGGCCTCGACCCCGCTGATCTACTCGGTGCGCGACCGATGGGTCGGCCCCGGCTGAGGCCACCCCGGCCACCGCGTCGGGCCGACATGAGGATTCACCCCGAGTTCATGGTGCGGGCGCTCATGGCAGGGTTGCCAGCGTCTAGGTTGTCGGCGTGTCAACGGTTCGATTCGACCAGGTCACCAAACGGTTCGGGAAGACGACGGCGGTGGATCGATTCTCGCTCGACATCGTCGACGGCGAGTTCATGGTGCTGTTGGGCCCCTCG
This sequence comes from Microthrixaceae bacterium, assembly GCA_041394485.1. GTDB lineage: Bacteria > Actinomycetota > Acidimicrobiia > Acidimicrobiales > Microtrichaceae > Microthrix. The sequence continues at coordinate 94,900 of JAWKIE010000013.1, read as the reverse complement.
GGCTGTGGCAAGTCCACAGCGCTGCGGATGATCGCCGGGCTGGAGTCGATCACCGAGGGTGCGCTGAGCATCGACGGCGAGGTGGTCAACCACGTCGACCCGCGCAAGCGGGGCATCGCCATGGTCTTCCAGAGCTACGCGCTGTACCCCAACCTGACGGTGCGCAAGAACATCGAATCACCGCTGTCGGCCAAGGAGGTGCCGCCCGACGACGGCGGCGCCCCCCGCAAGCTGAACGCCGAGGAGCGCGCCGGCAGGGTGGCCGAGGCCGCCCGCATGCTGGACCTGGAGCCCTACCTCGACCGCAAGCCGGGTGCGCTCTCCGGCGGGCAGCGCCAGCGGGTGGCGCTGGCCCGGGCGATCGTCGCCAGGGCCAAGGTGCTGCTGATGGACGAGCCGCTCTCCAACCTGGACGCCAAGCTGCGCGCCCAGACCCGGGCCGAGCTGATCGACCTGCACGAGCGCCTGAGCGGCACCGTCGTCTACGTCACCCACGACCAGATCGAGGCGATGACGATGGCCGACCGAGTGGCGGTCATGGCCAACGGGTCGCTGCAGCAGGTGGGCACCCCCGACGAGGTCTACGACCGGCCGGCCAACACCTTCGTCGCCGGGTTCATCGGCACACCGCCGATGAACCTGATGGACGGCATCGCCACCTCCGGCGGGGTCGAGGTGGCCGGCGCCACGCTGACCGCCGCCCACGACCTGGCCGACGGCGCCAAGGTGACCGTGGGCATCCGGCCCGAGCACCTGACGATCGCCGAGCGCGGTCTCAACCTGAAGGTGCGGGCGGTCGAGTGGCTGGGCTACGAGAGCCTGATCACCGCCGACCTGGCCGACGACAGCGCCCCGAATCCCGAGTCGGTGGTGGGCGACGCCCCGACCGATCTCGACGATCCCGAGTCGGTCGGCGCCACCCGGCGGCGGGTGATCCTGCGGGCGCAGGGCCGGGCCGACGTGCGCAACGGTCAGACGATCCACGCCACCCCGGCAACCGGCCAGGTGCACCTCTTCGACGCCGCCACCGGGAACCACCTGTGAGCGCCGAGCCCGGACCCCGGAGGGCCGCCTGATGGGCGTGCTGCCCGACGCCCCGGGCGACGCCCGGGCCGAGTCGGTCGACGGCGGCCCCGCCGGCTGTTCGGCTACGACCTGAAGGAGACCGGGCTGGCGGCCGCCTTTCTGGCGCCGTCGCTGGTGATCTTCGGGCTGTTCTTCTACTACCCGTTCGCCCGCCTGATCTCGTGGGGCTTCTACGAGAGCCGCCAGCGGGGCTCCACCTACGAGAACGTCGGCTTCGGCCACTACGTCGACGTGCTCACCTCGTCGGAGTTCCTCGACGGCTTGTGGATCTCGGTGAAGTTCGTGCTGCTCACCGTGCCCGCCGGCCTGGCCCTGGGCACGCTGTTGGCGGTGGCCGCCCACCGTCGCCTGAAGGGCATCAAGATCTACCAGACGATCTTCAGCTCGACGATCGCCACGTCGGTGGCCGTCGCCGCGGTGCTGTTCTTCGGCCTGATCAACCCGGCCGTCGGCGTGTTCAAGGTGGACTGGCTGTCCAACCCCTCCACGGCGCTGCCCGCCCTGGCGCTGGTGGCGATCTGGAAGAACCTGGGCCTCAGCTTCGTGATCGTGCTCGCCGGCCTGCAGGCGGTACCCGACGAGCTGACCGAGGCCGCCATGATCGACGGCTACGGGGTCGTCGGCCGGTTCTTCAAGGTGACGCTGCCCGCCCTCACCCCCGTGCTGACCTTCCTGGTGGTGGCGCTGACCATCTTCGGCATGCAGGAGTTTGCGCTGCCCGACATCATCACCGGCGGCTCGCCCGAGGGAAGCACCGAAACCCTGGTGTTCAAGATCGCCCAACGGCTCGACCCGACCAACATCACCGACGGTTCGGTGATGGCGGTCGGCCTGTTCGGCATCACGCTGATCATCGGGCTGGGGCAGTTCCTGTTGCTGGAGCGAGGCATGAACCGTGACTGACCTGGCCACGAGCCCCTCGACCAACACCGCGCCGCCCGTGGTGCCGGCGCCCGCCGCCGCCCAGCTGAAGAAGCTGGGCTGGTACGTGTTCCTCACCGTGCTGGCGCTGATCATCCTCTACCCGCTGTACATGTCGCTGATGCGGGCGCTGTCCGACCCGGCCGCCTACGCCCGCGCCGGCAACCCGCCGTGGCCGGTGCAGGCCGAATGGGACGTGTTCAGCCGGGCGTGGAACGGCGGCAACCTGTCGGCGGCCACGTTCTGGAGCTTCGCGATGTCGGCGGTCATCACCGTCACCCAGGTGGTCACCGCCGTGCTGGCCGCCTATGCGTTCGTCTTCCTGCGGTTCCCGTTCAAGCGGCTGCTGTTTGTGCTGTTCGTCGCCACGCTGATGTTGCCCCTCGAGGTGACCTTCGTGGCCAATGCGCTGACGATCCGCCAGTGGGGCTGGATCGACACCCTGCAGGGCCTGGTGGCACCGTTCATCGCCTCGGCACTGGGCACGTTCCTGCTGCGACAGGGGTTCCTCGGTATCCCGGCCGAGCTGCGCGAGGCGGCGTTCCTCGACGGCTACGGCCACTTCAGGTTTCTCACCCGCATCGCCGTGCCGCTGACCGCACCGGTGGTCGCCTCGGTGGGCCTGCTGGCCTTTCTCTCGTCGTGGAACCAGTACCTGTGGCCCCGGGTGGTCACCGAGCAGGAGAGCAACCAGACGCTGCAGATCGCGCTCAAGCGGCTGGCGGCCCAGAACGTGCAGCAGCTCAACGTGGGCGTGGCGGGCGCCGTGTTGGCGGCGTTGCCGATCTTCGTGCTGCTGGTCGTGTTCCAACGTTCGATCGTGCGAGGTCTGACCGCCGGTGCGGTCAAGGGGTGAGGGCGTGATGCTGGGCCGTTTCGACGATCGACACCAACGACGAGGCGCGAGGCGGCCCGGCCGGGTGCGTGGCGGGCTGCTGAGCGTGACGCTGCTGGCGGGCGGTGTGGGCGTCGCCTGCGGACCCCCGCCGACGATCGAGGCGCAGGGCGGCGGTGCGGTGGAGGCCGACAACCTTCCCGACTGCCCGATCGGCGAGCTGGACGAGGCCACCGGCGTCACCAAGATCGTCGTCTGGCACGCCCTCGGAGCCGAGCCGGGCAAGGCGCTGGAGGAGATCACCCAGAGCTTCAACGACTCACAGGACCAGGTGGAGGTGACCCTGCAGAACCAGGGTGCCGACTACGACGAGGTGCTGCGCAAGTACACCGCGGCCGCGGCCAGCGGCTCGGGCGCCCCGGCGGTGGTGTTCCTCGAGGACACCACCATCCGCACCGTGATCGACACCGGCACGCTGTTTCCCGCCGAGGCCTGCGCCGAGGAGGTGGGCTTCGACCTGGACGGCGTGCAGGAGGCGGCCCGCAGCTACTACACGATCGACGACATCTTCTATCCCGGCTACATCAACGTCTCCGAGCCGGTCCTGTTCTACAACCGGAGCCACTTCCGGGGCGCCGGGCTGGACGTCGACGATCCGCCGGAGACGCTGGCCGAGGTGCGCACCGCCGCCGAGGCCCTGAAGAAGTCGGGCATCGAGAAGCCGCTGGCCCTCAAGCTGGAGCCGTGGTTCTTCACCTGCTGGGTGAACGGCGCCGGCGAGGACATCGTCATCCCCGACGACGGGCGTTCGGGCCCGGCCACCGAGGCCAACCTGAACAACCCGGCGGCCGTCGAGGCCTTGCAGTGGGTGCAGGACATGGTGGCCGACGGCCTCGCCGACCCGATCTCGGACACCCCCGGACAGATCAACCAGTACCTCAACGTGGCCCAGGAGAAGTCGTCGATGCTGATCGAGACCTCCACGGCCTCGACGTCGATCAAGGCGTTCCTCGGCGGCGACCTCGACACCGGCGGCGCCGGCGACCCCGCCTCGGTGGACACCACCGGCCTCGACCCGGCGGCCACGCCGTTCCCCGGCCTCGACGGTCCCGGGGGCGTGCGGGTGTCCGGCGGCTACTTCGGCATCTCCAACCGGGTGCCCACGGTGCAGCAGGCGGCGGCCGCCAAGTATCTCGGCTTCATGGCCCAGCCCGAACAGGTGGTCACCTGGCACCTCGTCGGCTCCTACCTGCCGGTCATCGGCGACGTGGCCGACGATCCCCGCATCCAGACCTTCTGGGAGGAGGACCGGGCGGGCCAGCTGCTGAAGGTGGGCTACGAGCAGTTGTCCCTGATCAACCCGGAGAAGCCCGGGCCGCTGATCGGCCCGTACCCCGAGTACGTCACCGCCATGCAGAAGGCGCTGGAGTCGACCGCCCGCTCGGGCACGTCGCCCTCCGACGCGCTCGACGTTGCCAACGAGCAGCTGAACGACGACCTCGAGCGTTACTACGGCTAGCGGTGCGGGCCGCGTGAACTTTTTCTAGATTTCTTGCAGGGATTCGGCGGCCCCGGGCCTTGTCCGGGTGATGTTCCCCGACGACCCCACCCCGGAATGGCGAGGTCCTGAATGGCTGACGCCGACGGCTTCGACGAGTTTTACGCCGCCTCCCGTCCCAGGCTGGTCCGTGCCCTCACCGTCGCCTGCGGAGGCGACGTGGACGTGGCCGCCGACGCCACCGACGAGGCGCTGGTGCGTGCGTTGGAGCGATGGGGGCGGGTGCGGGCGATGGAGTCGCCCGAGGCCTGGGTGTTCTCGGTGGGGCGCAACCACCTGCGTCGCCGGTTTCGGCGGCGCAGCACGGAGAAGCGGCTGCTCGACCGGCAGCGACCCTTGGCGGCTCACGCCCGTTCGGCCGACTCCGCCGATGCGATGGCGCTGTGGGGTGCTGTCGCCGAGTTGTCGACCCGCGATCGGGACATCGTCGCCTATCGCTACGTGCTCGGGCTCACCGAGGCCGAGGTGGCCGAGGAGCTCGGGGTGGCCACCGGCACGGTGTCGGCGGCGCTCAGCCGGGCCCGGCGGCGCCTGCGCAGCGATCTGGCCGAGGGGGTGGCGTGATGGCTGAGGACTCGACGGGCGACGTCGGCGCGTTCGACGATCTGGGCGAACGGATCGCTGCGGCCGCCGAGCTGATCGACGCGCCCGAGGGTGCGCCCGTCGTCGAGTTGCGCCGACGTGCCCGTCGCCGGGTGCGACGCCGACGATCGGTGCAGGCCGTTGCTGCGGCCGCCGCGGTGGGCCTGGCGGCGGTCGCCGCGGTGCAGCTGGTGCGACCGGCCCAACGCGAGGTGATGGTGGCCGAACCGCCGGTGATCGAGGACCGACCCCTCGGCACCTCGCCCGGCGCAAGCGGCGAGTGGACCTGGCGGGACGTCGACACGATGACCTCACGCACCGGCTCGCCCGCCGGGTACGGCGTCCGCACCACCGCCGGTGCCGACGACCTGCTGATCTACCTGACCGACGAGGGCGTGTGCCTGGACGCCCCCACCTGCGATGAGGCTCGGGCCCACTTCGGGGCCGAGGAGTTGCAGCGGGAGTTTGTCGACGCCAACGGCGGGCCGGCCGCCGGCCTGATCGGCGAGGGGGCTCCGTTTGGGGACTGGAACGTGGTGGTCGTCCCCGGCGTCACCGGCGACCTGTTCGTCGGGAGGCGGTCGGGGGTCGACGTGCCCGGCGGGCCCTCGGCCCAGCGTTTCGAGGGGCCGCCAACCTGCAGGTGGTGCTCGATCAGTTGGCCCAGGCGGCGACCCCGCCCACTCGGGTGGTGCTCGCCGGATCGGGCCTCGGCGGGATGAGCGCACTGCTGGCCACCCCGCAGGTGGAACGGGTGGCCGGCGACCGGCTGGTCGGCGTGGTGGCCGACGGGGAGCGGCCCCGTCGGGACAGCTCCCGGCCGCCTGCGTCGTCCGGTCCTGGTCGCAGCTCTGGGGTGTCGGCTACCCCGACGACTGGGCCGAGCACGTGCCCGGCCCGACGACCCGCCGCCTGACCGATCTTTACCCCTACCTGGCCAACCGCTACCCGGGTGTCGCCTTCGCCCAACTCACCGGCACCGACGACCCGACGATGCGGTCGCTCTTCGAGGTCGGCGCCGATCGATGCGAGCAGCCGCCACCACCGCCCACCCCGGCCAGATTCTCCGCCGCCGTCGGACAACTCGACGATCGCCTGCAGGCCCTCGACGGCTGGACGTCGATCGTCGACGACCGATCGACCTCGTCGCCCCTCGCCGAGACCACGTCGGGCGTCGACGGCACCCCTCCGGCCCTCGACCGGTGGGTCGAAACCGTCGCCGGATCGTGAACCAACTGCGATCGGCCCGCCGGTCGCCCAACCAACAGGGACACAGATGAGCACCGACACCTGCGAGGAAGTCAGCCGTCGCGACGTGGTTCGCGGCTGGTGGAAGCCGGTCGTTGCGCTGTCCGGCGCAGCGGTCGCGGCGAGCCGGCTGGCCGCCTGCGACGTGGCCTCGGGGCCCGTCGATCGCACGACGCACCTGCTTCGGCGCCTCACCTTTGGACCAACGCCCTCCGATCGCTCACGCCTCGAGTCGAAGGGCGAATCGGCCTGGCTGGACGAGCAGCTCGACCCGACCTCGATCGACACGTCGGCGGTCGAGGGACGCTGGAGTCGATGCCGGCCCGAAGATGACCGCGCTCGAGCTGGATGGCGCCTACCCGGCCAACGACTACGGCTCGGCCTCCGCTCAGCTGCAGCTGGCCTGGATCATCCGGGCGGTGCACAGCCCGGCGCAGCTGTTCGAGCGCCTGGTGGAGTTCTTCTCCGATCATTTCAACGTGCCGCTCGACGGCCGCAACGGGTCGTTGCTGAAGGTCGTCGAGGACCGGGAGGTGATCCGGCCACATGCGGTGGGTCGCCTCGCCGACCTGCTGGTGGCCTCCGCCCAAAGCCCGGCGATGCTGCTGTATCTCGACAACGCCAGGTCGTTCGCCAACAACATCAACGAGAACTACGCCCGGGAACTGCTCGAGTTGCACACGGTGGGGGTCGACGGCGGCTACACCGAGGACGACGTGGTGGCTACCGCCCGCCTACTTACCGGCTGGACGATCAACCCGCAGACCTTCACCTTCGAGTTCCGCCAGGCGCGCCACGACACCGGGCCGATCACGATCATGGGGTGGGAGCGACCCTCCGGATCCGACTACCAGCACCACGGTGAGCAGTTTCTGACGTGGCTGGCTCGCCGGGAGGCCACCGCCCGGTTCGTCTGCACCAAGCTGGCCCGGCGGTTCGTCGCCGACCGGCCGTCGAGCGGCCTGGTCGATGCGATGGTGCAGGCCTGGAGCGCCAACGACACGGCGATCGACCCGGTGATTCGGGCGATGGTTGGCCACGCCGACTTCGGGGCGGCGGTCGGCACCAAGTTCAGTCGCCCCCTCGACCACCTGGCCTTCGCGCTTCGGGTGTCGGCGACCACGGTGGGCGCCACCACCGACCGCAACCAACTCAAGGGGTTGGGCCAGGTGCTCGCCGGGCTGGGCCAGCTGCCCTTCGGGTGGGCTGCGCCCAACGGGTACCCGGACGTCGAGGGCGCCTGGCTGAACGCCGGCGCACTCCTGGGTCGCTGGAACCTGGTGGGCGATGCGCTGTCGGGCGCCTCCCCCGTGGTGAGCGCGGACGTCGCCTCGCTGGGCGACGGGTTGGCGGGCGGCACCGACGCCGAGATCTACGACGGCCTGTGCCGGCGCGTGATCGGCCAGTCGATCACCCCCGGCGGCCGGGCCGTGCTCCGGGAGGCCACCGGCTGGCCGGAGGACTCCGTGCCCGGCAACGCCGCATTCGCCGCCGGCATCGCCCCGGCGGTGTTGGCGCTGCTGACCTCGTCCGACGCGCAGTACCGATGACCCCGCCACCCGAGGAGACCCGATGAGCATGCGAATCCAACGCCGGAGCATTCTGAAGGGCGGTGCCGCCGCCGGCGCCGCGATGGCGGTCGGCGCGGTCGGGGGACCGGCCTTCGCCGCATCCGCCTTGCCATCGGTGGGGACCGCCGGTGCCCGCGCCGGCCGCCGCCAGGGAGCCGGGCGCCTGGTCGTCGTGTTCCTGCGCGGCGGTCAGGACCATCTGTCCACCGTCGTGCCCTACACCGACGCCCGCTACCACGACGCCCGTGGCGACATCGCCGTTCCGGAGGGCAGCGTGCTCGACCTCGACGGTCGGTTCGGGCTGCATCCCAGCCTCGGTGGCCTGCATGCGCTGTACGACCAGGACCGGCTGAGCGTGGTGGTGGCCACCGGCAACGCCGCCGGCAACCGCAGCCACTTCCTGGCCCAGGATCTGTGCGAGTACGGCGACGAGGCGGTGCCTGCCGACGGGCAGGGCTGGCTGGGGCGGCACCTGCTGGGTACCGCCGGCGAGTCGGACTCGCCGTTTCGGGCGATGAGCATCGCCAACAACGTGGCCGCCAGCCTGCGCGGCTACCCGGCGCTGGGCCTGGCGTCGATCCAGCGCTTTGGGCTGGGCGGACTGACCGGCGCCACCGAGTCGATGCGATCAACGCTGGATCTGGCCTACTTCGGTAACGGCCTGGCCGAGTCGTTCGGTCGGCAGGCGCTGGAGGCCGTCGACGAGGTGTCGGCGCTGCCCGGCTCGTCGCAGGTCGACCCGGTGGCCCGTGGCTTCGCCGACCTCGCCGTGCTGATGGAGGCCGACCTCGGCGTCGAGGTGGCCACCGTCGACATCGGCCACTGGGACACCCATGCCGGAATGGGGGCCCACGACAACGGGCAGATGGCCGACCTGCTCGCCGGGCTCGATGGCTCGCTGGCCGGGTTCCAGGCCGACCTCGATCAGCGGGGTCTTACCGACGTCACCACGGTGGTGATGACCGAGTTTGGCCGCCGGGTGGTGAGGAACGGCTCGGGCGGCACCGATCACGGGTGGGGTTCGGCGGCGTTTGTCATGGGGGGCGCGGCCACCGGCGGGGTGTTCGGCGACTGGCCGGGCCTCGATCCGGCCGACATCGGCCCACGAGGCGACGTGCCGGTGACCACCGACCACCGCGACGTGCTGGGCGACGTCGTGTCGGCCACGCTGGGCGCCGACCCGGCGACGGTGTTCCCCGGCCACGCCTACCAGCCGGTGGGTGTGGCCTGAGCCGGTTGGCCCGCTGCGTGACGGCCAGCAGGTCGCCGCCCCGGTCCGGGCGCGCTCCATGTGAAACGCCCGCGTCGCGGTTGGTCTCACGGGTCGCCCCGGCCGCTAGCGGGGGTTATGGCTTCCGAAGGAGCAGATCGAGGAACATCGGAATGTTGGCCCAATCGGCTGAGCCCTTGTGGTTGGTCGTTTCGGGATCCGGGACGGTGACCTCGAGGAGCTGCTTCATCTCAACCCCGGCGCCCATGAAACCACCGAGGTATCGGGCGATCGACCGCTGAACGCCCCTGAAGGTGAGCGAGATGCCGTCCCTCGAGATCGAGTTCTCGTAGGGGAACTCGCCGAAGTAGCTGTGCTTCACCGTGAAGTTGAGCGAGTCATCGAGCCGCTCGACGTGGAGAAAGGAATGCACCGGGTGGTTGATCGCCACGACGAGCTGTCCGCCTGGTCGCAGCAGACGCGCGCACTCGGCGAACGCCGAGTCCAGGACCTCCTGATCGAAGTCGTGGAATCCCATGAACACCGTGATTAGATCGAACGAACCATCGCGGAACGGGACGTCGGCCGCCGATGCCGCCACCGACATCTCCAGACCGGATGCACGAGCTTGGGCGCAGAGTCGGGCGCTGTAGTCGGAGGCGACGACCTTCCACCCGGCGGCCTCCAGGTCACGGCCAACACGGCCCTCTCCGCACGCCAGATCGAGGGCAAGCCCCTGGCCGGACGGCTCGGGGACGAGGGAGTGAAACGCCCGTCCATGAAAGGTCCAGTACGAATCGTGCCCCGGCTCACGCGCCCAGGTGTTCCAGTCGTCGGCCTGCCGATCCCAGTGTTGGGCGGTGGAAAGATCTGATCCCACTGAGTGCTCCCGCCCGTCGTGCGGCATCCCGGAACGAAGGTTAGTGGCATCACCTTGGCACGGCCCGGGTCAGCAGTAGTTGGCCGCCGACCGCAGCTGTTCGGCGGTGGCGCCGTCGGGAGCCTCCGGCCGGGAGAACACGATCTGGAGGTCGTCGCGCACCGGAACCATCGCCATGACCGAGGACCCCTCGGCCAGGTTGGAGAACCCGGGGGTTGGGAGGAACCACCGGCCGTTGGTTTCCGCCATGAACCTCAGTCCGCTGTAGGTGTAGCCGGTGGTTTCGCCGGTGTCGTTGTCGACCGTCGTGTGTTCGTAACGGGCCAGCGCGGGGATCGGCGCATCGGCATAGACCGTCGCGGCGGGAAGGGCCATCAGGCAGTTCATCGACCGGTTGGCAGCGGTTCGGCCGTTGGCGATCGCCAGTGAGGAGAGCAGCATCGACACGGCGACCACGCCGATCCCGCCCACCAGCACCGAGATCTCCTGGCGGTTGGTTCGGTAGAACGATCGGGTGCCCTCCGGGGCAACCCAGAGCACCGAGGAAATCCACAACAGGGCTGCGCCGCCGAAGAGGAGGAGCGGGCTGACCAGGCGAACGTCGTTGAGGTTTCTCAATCCCAGGCGAAACCCCAGCAGGGTCACGCCGACGCCCGTCGCCCCGGCGAACCCTGCAACGGTTCTCATCGAGCGGTCGGAGACATTGGAGCGCCACCCACCTCGCTCGATCGCCCGCGTGGTGGACGAGCCCACCAGCTTGGCCAGGGCTCCGGCGATGACGATGACCCCGACGCTGGCCAGCACGGCGGGGGCGGATCGAAGGATGTAGTCCTCCGCGTCGAACCCGAAAACGGATGGATCCAGTCCGATGCGTGCAGCATTCGCATTGGTTCGGAGCCAGCCGAAATAGTACAAAATCGCCGCGAGCAGTGTGGTGGAACCAAGCACGACTTTCAGCGTCGACGTCCCCCAGGTGGGCGACTCGCCGGGGTCTGGTGTTTCGCCCGGTTCCATCTAGCCACAACCGTCGGTGAGTTGGGTCAGCGGCCCGGGAAGCTCCACGAGCTCCCCCGGTTCCGGGACCAACCCGGAATCCGGCGGGAGCGTCCCAGCGCCCATCGTGCCGATCATGACGCCGTTGCACTCCACCAGCTTGAGGAAGTCCGGCAACTCGTGCAGGCTGGGGTCGCCCGAGCAATAGGCAATGGCCTGATTAGCCGCCGGAGTCCTCGAGCACCATGGACCTCGGTCGGATCGTGGTTCCTCCTCCGATCCGAATGCCGACCGAGCAGGGACCGTCGCCGTGCTGGACGTAGACCGCGTCCGTCACCGACACCGCGCAGGAGGCGCTCGCTCCGCCCCCGGTGACGACGTAGTCGTGGTTTCCGCCGGTCGGGAACGGGTCGACGATGACCTTGCCCCCGTCGGTGAGCGAGACCGGCGTGACGGGGACGCCGTTCCGCGTGAGTTCAAGTCCGCTGGTGGGCAAGCCGGTGAGGTCGATCCGCACCGCGTTGTCGCCGGGGTCGTGTCGTGCCGTGCACCCGGCGTCGACGCCCGAGTCGGAGGGCCCTCCGCCTTCACCGTCGCCGGCGCTCGACCGGTCGCCATTGGTGGCGGACCCGTCCGATCGGCCCGATGCGTCCCCGTTGGCGTCATCGACGGTGTTCCCGCCTGCGTCGTCCTCGGAGCCGTCGTCACCGCCGGTGCCGCTGTCCCCCGAGTTCGAACCCTGCTTCGAGGAGGTGTCGGAGGGGGTCGAGTCGGTGGTGGTGCTCCCGCCACTGGACTGCGCCGAGTCGTCCGACGTGTCCTCCCCGCCGGCGGTCACCCGGGAGGAGGTGGCGCCCCCGGTGGAGGTCGGTCCCGAGGTCGCCGTCGTGCGGTCCGCCTGCGCCGTCGTCACCCGGGAGGTGTCGCCGAGCACCCCGAACGCAGATCCGGCCACCAGTGCGGTCGTGCCCAACACGGTCGCAGCGCCAACGACGGCGACGACGCGTCGGGATCTGGGGCTCAGGTTGAGATTCATGGCGGGTCGATTCGTTGACCCGAGTGTAACCAAATACCCTTTCGGTGGATAGGGGATTTGTGGGTTGCCACGCAGCGTGGTTAATTGCAGTAAAAGCCACCGGGCGCGCGCGGCTCGTAATCGAATTATTTGTCGTCAAACGCCACGGGGCCCGCGGGTGAGCCCCGGTGGGAGCGAAGCCAAAACGCAAAAAAAGTGCCCGGAATGGGCACTTTCAGTGCTTGGTTCCGGCACCGGATGGCGCCGGGATTCCGCCTGGAAGGTCAGTTGCGACCCATGTTGGGCTTGCGGCCGTGGTTGGCCTTCTTCTTCCGGGCGTTCTTCTTTTTGCGCTGCGTCCGCTGTGACATTCCGTCAGGCTACCGGCGCAACCGCCGGTGATCCAAGCTGCGTCCGCCATCCGACGCGGCGAGGAAGGCGCCGACCCGCCATGCAGGCGGGCGGTAGCGTCCCAGCGTGCATTCCTCGGGACGGTTGACCGAAAGATGACCCGATGATCGAGGCGAGCGCGCTCGGGTGCCTCCCGACTGGTGGTACGACGTCGACGCGGTGGTTCGGGAGGGCGACGAGGTCACCGAGTCGACGTTGACCCGACCCGAGGACCTCGAGGAGATCCGGCAGGTGCTGGCGGCGGCCTTCGACGTGCCCCGGTTCCAATCCCTGGAGTACCTCCGGTGGTTCTACACCCGGTGCCCGTTCGGTGAGGCCTTCAGCGGCGTCGTCAGGCGGAACGGCGAGGCGATCAGCCACCTCGCCGGCGCCCCCCGTCGCCTCCGCACCGTGGACGGCACGATGGACATGTGGCTGATCGCCAACGTCGGCTCGGTGCCCGGCGCCCGGCGGGAGGGGGCCTTCCTGCGCATGTGCCTGCAGGCCTGGCTGATGATCGAGGGTTTCGACCAGTCGGGCATCTACGGGGTGATGAACGATCAGTCGAGGAAGGCGCTCGAAGCGTTCGGCGTGGTCACCGAGGCCGAGTTGCCCACCAAGGTGCTCGGCCCGGCGCCGTGGAAGCGGGCCAGGTTCAGTCACCACACGGTGGACCGGGACCTGCTGGAGAGCGATCGCCTGGGCGAACTGCTGGCCGACACCGACCTGGCCCCCCGGCGGGGCGTGCGGCTGTGGTGGCACCTCGACGTGATGCGCTGGCGCCTGGCCAGCCCGCTGAGCACCTACACCCTGCACGTCGCCGATGACCTGGTGGCCGTGTCGACCACCACCACCTTTCGAGGGGCCAAGGTGGCGGTGCTGATGAAGGTGCTGGTGCGCGGTGATCGTCGCGAGGCCGACGGCCTGGGCAAGGTTTGGTTCACGCCGTCGATGGTGGGGGAGCTGTGCGCGCACCACCGCACACCGCTGGCCCTGTACGTCGGGATGAACTCCGACGTGCGTGTCTTTGGTGCGCTGGTGCCCCAGCGTTACCTGCCCTCGCCGCTGCACCTCTGCTTCAAGGCGGTGCCCCGTCGCATCGGCACCAGCGACCTGCGTTTCGACAGCTTCGAGTTGCTCGACTTCGACGTCCTGTAGGCCGCCGATCCAACCCGGTCGGCCGCGCGGGTCGAGGTCCCCATGGGACGCCCCGAGGTGCTCCGGTAGGCTGCCGCCCCTCATGGAACGCTTCGGATTCGTCGGACTGCCCAATGCCGGGAAGTCATCGCTGTACAACGCGCTCGCGGGTGGCGGCGCGCTGGCGGCGCCCTACGCCTTCGCCACGGTCGACCCGAACGTCGGCGTGGCCAAGGTGCTCGACAGCCGGCTGGACCGGCTGGCCGAGATGAGCGGCTCCAAGGCCGTGATCCCGGCGGCCGTCCAGTTCGTCGACATCGCCGGGCTGGTGAAGGGCGCCTCCCAGGGGGAGGGCCTGGGCAACCGATTTCTGGCCCACATCCGCGAGGTGGATGCGGTGGTCTTTGTGTTGCGTGCCTTCGAGGACACTGACGTGCCCGGCTCATCCGATCCGGCCGAACAGCTGGAGATCCTGGAGATCGAGCTGATCAGCGCCGACCTCGACGCCTTGGAGAAGCACATCGACAAGCGGCGCAAGGCGGCCCGGTCCAACCCGGCCCAGGCGCCGGAGGTGGCCGCCATGGAGGCCGCCATCGAGGTCCTCGGCGCCGGCACCCCCGTCTGGCGAGCGGGTCTGGGCGACGACACGATGGCGCTGCTCAAGCAGGAGCAGCTGCTGACCGCCAAGCCGGCGATCGTGCTGGTGAACCTGGGCGAGGACCAACTGGAGTCGCCCGACGAGCACCTGGTCGGGGTCCGGGAGCTGGTCGGCGAGTCCGCCCCGGTGATCGGCCTGTCGATCCAGCTCGAGGCCGAGGCGGCCATGCTGGACGCCGAGGACCGCGCCGAAATGCTCGAGGCCCTGGGCCTGGGCGAGGGGGCGATGCCCACCTTCCTGCACACCGCCTACCAGCTGTTGGGGCTTCGCACGTTCTTCACGACCGGCGAGAAGGAGAGCCGTGCCTGGACGTTCCGTGAGGGATCGACGGCCCCGCAGGCCGCCGGGGTGATCCACACCGACTTCGAGCGGGGCTTCATCCGGGCGGAGACGATCGCCTGGGACGTGCTCCTGGAGGCCGGGTCGTGGTCGAAGGCGCGCGACGAGGGCACCCTGCGCATCGAGGGGAAGGACTACAGGGTGGTGGACGGCGATGTCATGGAGTTCCGCTTCAACGTCTGAGCAGGTCCGGCCGGTCGATGCCGAGGCGGTCCTGCCCGACGGCTCGACCCTCGGGATCGTGGTCGCCGGAGGACCGCTCGGCCGCGCCCGGGGAGTGCGAGCGGTGCCCGACGTGCTGGACGGGGACCTCTCCGAACCGACCGCCCTGTGGCTGGGGCGCACGCCGCAGGTTCACACGTTGGGCATGACACGGCCCGTCGCGGTGGCCACCGGGGTGGTGAGCGCCCGTGACGGGCACGGTCGACCGACGGCGTTGCGGGTCGGCGGCGTTCGGCAGCTGAAGCCGGGCCGGTTGGGCCCGTGGCACTGGTCGTGGCCGGTCACGGTCGAACTCCATCCCGAGGTGGCCCGACGCTCCGGGCTGGTCGGCGGCAGCGAGGTCAGCCTCACCTGGCCATCGTCGTCGGCACCCGGCCCGGACGGGCCACGGCGCCATGGCGGGTGAGCCCGAGGGGTACGGGGCGGCCCTGGCGGCGCTGGTGGGGTCGGGGCTCGACACCTCCAGGTTCGCCGTGGTTCGTGAGGTGTCCGACGCCGTGGCCTGCGATCCGACGATGACCCGGGTGGTGCGGGTGTCGGCGGGCGCACGCTCCGACGTCATCGAGGAGTTGTCGCCGGAGGGACCGGTGGTGTGGGTCGGCGACCCGCCGGAGGCCGAGTGGTGGAGGGGCACCGCCGGCGAACTGTCGACGGGCGCCTCAGAGGGGCCGCCGACGGGCGGCTGGCTGGTGATCGGGCCGACCGCCCCGGCGGAGGTTGACGACGCCAGGCTCACCGAGGAGGTCCAACGGCTCCGTCGGGACGGGGAGTCCACCTCGGCCGCCGCCCGGACGGTGGCTCGCCGCTTCGGCGTCCCCAAGCGGCGGGTGTACGAGCTGGCCCTCGGCCTGGAGCGGGGCGACTGAGCCGGGCCCGGTCAGACCGGAGGCGGCGGGCACTGCTGCCCGACGGTGGCCGCCAGCGCGGCCAGCGCGGCCAGTTCGGTGCCGGGATTGAGGATCAGGTCGTTGGCGGGGTCCTGGAACCTGCCGTCGCCCTCGGTGTCGACGATCTGCTGGATCTGCGACATCGCCACCCGGGTGCTGTTCAGGATCGGGGCGAGCGAATCGTCGACGGACCCGCGCACCGCGGCGGCCTGCGCCTGCCAGCGGGAGAAGTACCTGGCGACCTCGTCGGCGGAGAGGTCGGGGAGCGACAACAGGTCGGGCACCGAACCCACGGCGTTGAGCTTGACGCAGGCGTGGTCGGAGGACTCGGCGGCGTCGAAGCGTGCGTTGATCGTCTCCGGCGACACGTCGATCAGATGGTCCGGGACGTCCTCCACGGTGGGAAGACCCGACGGGTCCTCCACCCGGCCCTCGCCCAGAAGCGGCTGCTCCGGGTCGGGGCGGGGATCGCCGGCGGCGATCGGCTCGAGCTCGTCCGGCGGTGCGTCCGACGGGGCCTGGGAGGTGGCCGGTGCGTCGCCCGAGGTTGGGGTGGGGGCGAGCGTCGTATCGGCGGCGTCCCCGGTGGTGGCGTCGCCGGAGGCCGTGGTGGACGTCGGCGCGGCGGTGGTGGTCGACGCCTCGGCGGAGGTGGCGGTCGGGTCGGCCGTGGTCGTCGTAACGGAGGCGGAGGTGGTGGAACCGAGCGAGACGTCGTCGTCATCGTCACCGCCCCCGAACAGCACGATGGCGCCGATGAGGAGGACCGCCACGATGGCCGCACCGGCCACCATGATCACGTTGCGGTTGACCCCCTCGACGGTCTCGTCGCCCGCCGGTTCGTCGGTTCCCTCGTCGAGGCGATCGTTGCCGGGCTGATCCATACTCATGGAGTTCAGGCTATCGGTCGTCGGCCGGGCGAACCGGCCACATGCGCCGCGGCCCGGCCTCACCCACCGGCGAAGTCGCCCGGAGCCTCACACTGTGCGCTGACCGCCGTGTAGAACCTGATCAGGTCGACCAGGCCGGGCTCGGCCTCGAAGAACTGCGCGGCGATCTCCTCGCTGAACCTGCCGCCGGCGTCGTCGACCAGACCCTCGAGCGCGGTCATCGACGCCGAGGCGTCCTCCAGCAGCCCGGTCATCGGTTCCTCGGTGGTCGGCACGGTGTCGGAGGCGACGGCCAGCCACCGTGTGAAGTACTCGTCGACGTCGTCGACGGACTGGTTGGGCAGTTCGTTGAGATCGGGGAGCGAACTCAACGCCACCAGCCGGGTGCATCCGTCGCCCTCCTCGGCCCGATCGAGGCGTGACCGAATCACGTCGGGGGGCACCTGAACCTGCCAGGGTGCGAGGTCCTTCAGATCGACGTCCACCGGGGACGCGCCGCCGGGCAGGGCCGGCCCGGCTCCGAGCAGGCTGGTGATCGGCCCGTCCTCGCTGGCGGTGACCGGTGGCGCCGACCCCTCGGTGCCGGGCCCGGACGGCGACACGGCCACCATGACGGCGACGACCAGGGCGCACAGCCCGGCGATGACCCCGAGGAGGTGCCGCTCACGAGACATCGGAGTGCTCCCGTGGGGTGTCGGCCCCGGCGGTGTCGTCCAGATCGACCTCACCGACGTCGTCGGCCGGGCGGGCCGGCTCGGACCGGGCGGCCGCCACCAGCCTGGCGATGCCGACCGCGGCCAGCACCGCCAGGCTGAGGTCGGCGGCGAGCCGGTAGCGGGCCAGGCCGAAGGTCACCGCCACCACGAGCGCCACGTTGACGATCGGCCCAACCAGGGGCGCCAGGGGCCGACGGTGTTGGCGGAGCACCACCCCGCCGAGCACGCCGAGCGGGGCGAGAACCCAGAGGAACCAGAAGCCGGCCCGGGACGGCAGCCATCCCCGGCCCTCCAGCCCGGCGTCGGCGGTCATCGTGTCGGAGGGGTTGTACAGCCCGATCACCCTCCCGAGTCGGGCGGCGACGACCCCGGGCAACTCGCTGCGATGCTCGCTGAGATAGTCGAGGGTGGGGGGAGTGATCGCTGCGGCGGTCAGCGGCTCGTCGACCATCATGAAGTAGAAGTGAAACTTGAACGTCACCTCGTCGCCGGCGCCCACCGGGGTGGACGGGTCGGCGACCGGAACGTCGTTGACCCACATGCCGACGCCCGGGGTTCCGTCGGGGAGCACCCCGTAGGAGTCGATCATCGAGCTGCGGATGTCGTCGAGGTTCTCGAACCCGTCGAAGAGGTCCACCGGGGGCTCCTTGGTGGTGATGCCCACCACGCCCTCCTCGGGGTCGGTCAGCCGGGCGGCGTACCCGTCGATGCCCACCAGGCGGTCGACGACCTGACCCACCGTCCGCTCGCCGTCGGCCGGGCTCGTCACCTGGGGCAGGATCCAGCACGGCAGCCACAGGCCCTTGGCGTCGCCGGAGAACACCGGGTCGCAGCTGCCCGCGTTGAGCACGTAGCCGGCGACCGAGGTGGGCGACACCCCGCCGTCCGGACCGAGGCGAAGGCGGTTCCACGACCCGTAGATCCCGAAGCACAAGACGGTGACGGCGGCGAAGGCACCTGCTTGGCGCACCCGGGGCCGCCACCGGTCGCGCATGCTCCAGGCGAGGGGGACCAGCACGAACAGCCCGAGGCCCGCCAACTCCACGCGGGTGAGCACCAGGCCGGTGAACGACAGCGCCAGCCACACGCCGGACTCCACCGACGGCCGGTCGAGGGCGTGGTAGGTGGCCAGCAGGAAGAGCGGCAGCATCACCACGAGCACCGTCTCGTTGTTCAGCATCGAATCGCCGACCCAGATGGCCGGATGGATCGCAACGATCACGGCGGTGATCGCCGCGCACCGCTGCCCCCACCCGGAGGGTGCGGCCCGACGGGCCACCGCCGCCATCAGCGGAATCGCCAGCGAGCCGAGCAGCACCGAGAAGAAGCGGGCCGACTGCACCGTCGTGCCGCCGACGATCCGGAGGGCGAAGAAGACGACGATGCCGATCTCGACGACCATCAGCGCCCGGACCCGACCCCAGTGGCGCCGGACGCCGAAGAAGATCAGGCCAAGCAACACGACGGCGGCGATGGTCTGACCCAGCCAGGGTGAGTCGCCGAACCAGCTGAGCAGCGCCAGCCACGCCACGCCCATGGGCGGCTTGGCGGCGGTGGCCTGGATGCGCCCGCCGGTCACGTTGTACAGCAACGGGTTCATGCCGACCTGGCCCAGCCGCACCAACTGGGCGGCACCGAAGAACCCAGCGGCATCGCCGATCAGGCGATAGCAGGACCCCCACGTCACGCCACCCTTGGTGGTGGGGCAGGCGGCCCGGTAGACGAACACGTCCCACAGGCGGATCGACAGGCCGAGCAGCCATGCGGCGGGCACCGCCATGGCCCACCCCCGGGCGGAGCCGCCGGACGGCGTTGCGCGAGCGACGGTGCCGCCTTCTCCGGGATCGTGGCTCACCGGGGGCATCTTATGGCCCACGGGGCGGGCGGACGGGGGCGCCCAGTGCGGGCTCGGGACCGCCCGTCGGCGGTACGGTTGGACGATGGAACGGGACGGGAGATCGCTGGAGGACGGTGCAACGATCTCCGGCGACGTCGTGGTGGTCGGCGCCGGTCCGGCGGGGCTGGCGGTGGCGTGGTCGCTCGCCGAGCAGGGGACGAAGGTGATCGTCCTCGAGGGCGGCGGCCTGCAGCCCGACGCCGAGTCGTCCGCCCTGCACGAGGGAGAGATCGTCGGGGGAGTCCTGCCCACCACGGCGGGCGACCGAACCTCGCTCACCGAGATCACCGCGGCCGGGTTCGGCGGCACCACCCAGCTGTGGGCGGGGCACATCCAACCGCTGGCCGAACGCGACCTCGAGCCCCAGCCGTTCCACGACGTGGGCGGCTGGCCGATCGGCTACGACGAGTTGAAGCGCTGGTACGACCCGGCGTCCCGGTTCCTGCACTTCGGGGCCGGGTCCTCCGTCGAGGAGGCACGGAGCCGATCGGGGCTGCCCGAGCCGCCCGACCTGGGCGACGGCTTCGGGGAGGCGCTGGTGCTGACCCGGGTGTACAGCTTCGCCGACGAGCAGCGCGACGCCATCGTCGAGCACCCCAACATCGACCTGGTGCACCACGCCAACGTGACCCAACTGCGCACCGACCCGTCGGGTGCCGTGGTCGAGTCGGCCGAGGTGCGCACCCTCGACGGCACGACGTGGTCGGCCACCGCGCCCAAGGTGGTGCTGGCCTGCGGCGGCATCGGCAACCCGCGGCTGATGTTGGCGTCCACCGACCACCACCCGGCCGGTATCGGCAACGATCACGACCTCGTCGGGCGGTACTACACCGATCACCCCAAGGCGTTCGGCTGGGTGCTGGCGTCGTCGCTCGATGTCACGGCCTGGGAGTTCCTCAACTCCTCCGCCGCACACGACGAGCAGGTTGACCGCGGCGACGGCGTGATGGTCACCCGCACCGACCACGTCTATCTGCGTCTGGCCGACGACGCCCTCTCCGAGCGGGGTTGGCCGTGGGCGCAGGCCGAGTGCTTCTTCACCCCGGGCGCCCCCACCGACCGGCGGGCCGAGCTGGCCGGCATCGACCTGCTCGGCGCCGACGCGGCCTCGATGGCGGTGGTCGTGCTGACCACCGAACAGCCCCTCGACCCGGACAGCCGGGTGACGCTCGGCGAGGACACCGACGAATTGGGCCGTCGACGCCCGGTGGTGGACTGGAGGGTTCCGGACGCTCACGCCGACACCGTGGCCGACATGGCCAGGCTGTTGGGCGTCGAGCTGGGCGCCCGCGGCCTGGGCCGCCTGTGGGATGCCACCGACCGGCTGCGAATCGACCTGGGCACCTTCGACGCCAACCGGGTGATCGAGACGATCGAGCTCGACCCACCGCCGGCGCCCGACGCGGCGCTGCAATGGCGAACCTCCTACCACCAGATGTGCACGACCCGCATGGCCGAAGACCCAGGCGAGGGCGTCGTCGACGCGGACTGCCGGGTGCACGGCATGGACAACCTGTGGGTGGCGGGCACGTCGGTCTTTGCCACCGGAGCGGGCTACGTTCCCACCCTCACCGGCGTGGCGCTGGCTCTGCGGCTGGCCGATCACCTTCGGGCGGCGTCGTGACCCACCCGATCGGACGCCGCCGGTTCCTGGTCGCCACGGCGGCGGTGGGCGGGGTGTCGGCGGTCGCCGGGTGCGCCGACGACGGGACCGACGACCCGGCCCCGGACGGATCGACCGACGACGGCGCGCTGCCCGCCGGCCTGGCGGCCATCGGCGGCGGCTATCTGGAGGCCAATCCGAAGCTGACCGAGGCCGAGCTGGTCGAGGGCCTCCCCGCCGGGGTGGACGGGACGGCCCCGCCGACGCTGCAGCTTGACCAGGCGGCCGAGGCGATTGCCGCCGACTTCGGCGCCGACCGGGTGGAGCGGGTCAACGGCTGGTGGCTCAGCACCACCGAGGCGCGCATCTGCGCGCTGGGTGTGATGCGAGCGTGACCGAAACGTCCACCCCCGACGCGTCCGAGCGTTCGCCGGAGGTGGGCCGACCCACGGCGGAGCGGGCCGACGCCGACTCGCGCTTCGGTGGGCGCCTCGCTGCGGCAACCGGCTTGGGCGCTGCGGTGGCGGCGCTCGACATCCTCGTGCTGCGTCCCACGTGCTCGGCGTCGGAGGCGTCGGGCAGCTGCGTCTATCTGGACGGCGGCGACGCCAGCTCGATCCACGGCGTCTCGCGCCTGCTGGCCACCGGGCACGGCATGGTCAACCCGGTGATCTACGACCTCGCCGGCGGCGCACAGGTGGGCACCGCCAGCAAGCCACCGACCCCGATCTGGCTGCTGACCACGGCCACGTGGCTCGGCTCAGGCCCGCTGGTGGCGGTCCTGGCCGTCGTCGTGGTGGCGATCGGCGCCCTGTGGTTCGCCGTGACGAAGTACTCCACCGGACGTGCCGCGCTGCTGAGCGCCGAGATCGCCGTCGCCGTTGTCGTGCTGCTGCGGCTGACCGGCGGCGAGTCGGTGGGTGTGCACCGGGCCGTGGGCGCCGCGTTTGCACTGCTGGCCATCCCCCTGGCGGGTCTGGCCGGTCGGCGTTTGGCCGGCGACCGGGCGGGCGTTGCGGTGGCCGTGGCCATGGCGGTGTCGCCGCTGATCTGGGTGCACGCGTCGCTGTTGAACGTCGAGATGACCTACGTGGTGGTCATCGCCGGACTGCTGGCGTCGGTGCTTCGGGCGATCGACCGACGCGACCTGGTGTCCTACGGGCTGGTGGCGCTGTGCCTGGCCCTGGCGATGCAGACCCGCGGTGAGGGGGCGGTGCTCGTGCCCATGGTCGCCGGGCCGCTGCTGTGGGGGCACAGCGATGCCACGGTGCTCCGGCGGGTGGCGATGTTCGGCGTCATGGTGGTGGCGGTGTTCGCCCTGACGATGCCGTGGTCGGCCTACATGCGCACCCAGCTGCCGACGGCGGGCAACGCCTCCGCCGGGTTGGGGTCGGTGCTGGCGGTCAGCTCGTGCGACGAGACCTTCTCCGGCGAGCTGGCCGGATGGTGGTTCGCCTGCGCCGACCCGCCGTTCATCACGTCCACCGCCGAGACCCGGCCGTTGGAGGACGTCGTCGACCAGCTGGTGAAGGTGCCCGGCTACACCGAGACCGTCTTTCGACCCGACAATCCCTTTCGGGAGGGGTTTGGCCAGGCCCCACCCGTCGACCTGTTCGAAGGCTCCGAGCGGATGGACGAGATCGCCACCCGGGTTCGGGAGTGGTCCGGACAGACCCCGGACGGCCTGCTCGGCACCGGCATCTGGGTGAACGACCGGCCGGCGACCACCCCCACCCAGGCGGTTCCGGCCGGGTCGACCGTCCGGGTGCACTTCAGCGTCTTCACCCTGGGCGACGAGGTCCGCGCCTACTCGGGCTATCAGGAGCAGGCGATGGACTATCTCGCCGACCACGCCGGCGAGCTGCCACGGGTGGTGGCGATCCGCATCGGCCGCGGCCTGGGGGTGTACCGACCGAACCAGACCGCACAGCTCGACGGCTTCCTCGAGGGCCGGGGGCCGCAATGGTTCACCTGGACCGTGCAGGTGACCTTCTGGCTGACCGTTCCGCTCGCAGCGATCGGCGCCCGCGAACTTCGACGCCTGCGGCGGCCGCTCTGGCCGTTCGGCGTGCTCGTCGGGCAGGCGATTCTGGCCTTCGCCATTAGCTTCGGCCTGCCCCGGTACCGTCTGGGCATGGACCTGGCGCTCACGGTGCTGGCCGCCGTGGCCGTGCTGCGGCTGGCCGAGCGACGGCTTGCGTGGCCGCCGGAGACGCCATGAGCGCGTTGACCCACGTGACGATGCCCCAACCCGAGGCCGCCGACGACCGGGCGGCCGTCCTCGGCATTCTCGAGGCCGCCTACGGCCCCGGCGTCCTCCGGGGTGAGGTCCTGGACTGGCTGTACGAACTCAACCCGGTCGGGCCCGCCGCGCGGGTGGTCGGGAGCACGGAGCTGGGCGACCGGGTCAGCTTCGCCGCCGCGGTGCCGCAACGATGGGCCCACGCCGACGGCCGCACGCCCACGATCGGCCTGGTCGTCAACATCGCCATCTCCCCGGATGGGCGAGGGCGGGGCGGCACCGGCGGACTGCTGCGACAGCTGATGGAGGCCGGGCGGGAGCGCGGCTGGGATTCGGTCTGGGGGGCGGCCAACGATCTGTCGGTCGGCGGCCTGCTGAAGCTGCCCGAATACAGCCTGTTTCGGCAGATGGACACCTACCTCCTGCCGCCCGGCCGGCGGGCCGACCGCGCCGAGGTCACCCGGCTGAGCGCAACGCCCGGCCGGTGGTTGCTCACCTCGGAGGCGGAGTCCGGGTTTGAGCTGCTCGAGCCCGCGCCGAGGTGGGGGTTCGCCCAGCGGTGGCAGCCGGACACGCTCGCCTGGCGCCTGAGCCGGCCCGGCCAGCGCTACGCCCTGTACCAGGGGCCGGATGCCTCGGTGGTGGCGCTCCGGCGTCGCGTGGCCGGACTCCCGGTGTGTGTCGTCGCCAAGATCCTCCCCCACCGGGGGGTCACGCAGGTGCGGGCCGAAACCCTCATCGACGCCGTCCGCTCGGCCGAACGGTGCGTGGCGGCGGTGTATGTGGGGTGGAACTCGCGGGTGCGGGCGCCGGCCAACCGGGTGCCGCGCCGGTTCCTGCCCTCGGGGCTCAACGTCGGGGGGTTCGATACCTCCAACGGCACCTGGGGTTGGGACGTCGAGACCTACGAGCTGCTCGAGGGCGATCAGCTGTAGCGCTCAGCACACGCCCCACAACGACAGCACCTGGGTTTCGATCACCGGGCAGAACCGCTCGTCGAAGGCCTGCTGGGCGGCCGGGTCGCCGGCGTCGGCCGAGCGGTTGGGCTCGGCCAGGTTGGGTCGTGATGGCGAGACCAACACCCAGTCGGCCCGGGTCAGCTCGCCGGGCAGGCTCGACCCGGGCACGTTGGTGAAGCCCGGATCCATCTCGGAGTGGTAGGTGCCGACGGTGAGGTCGGGAAACAGCGTGTAGAGCGCCACCGCGTTGTCGTAGGCCCGGGTGAGGTCGGACGGTGCCACGATCAGCCGGCTGCCCGGCCGGGCGAGGCGGGCCAGTTGGTCGACGGTCCGCTGGATTCCTGGCTGGGACGAGGCGGCCACGGGCAACGACCGATCGCCCACGGTGACCATGCGGGCGTCGCCGGTGCTCCGCCCGGTGACCGCCCGCGTCCACGGGCCCAGCGAGGGCGCCGGAAACAACACGAGCGCGGCCACCACCGGCACGACGGCGAGGGCCCCGGTCCGCGCCGCAGCCCCCACCCCAACCTCCCGCTCGTTCCCGAACCGGGGAGTTGAGGAGCCCGCTGGTGGTTCGTTGGACTCCCCGGTTCCGGTTTTGTGGGTCCCGTCTGCGAACTGGGGAGTTGAGGAGCCCGCTGGTGGTTCGTTGGACTCCCCGGTTCGGGTGGTTCGGGGTGGTCGAGCCCCTCAGGGGCGCAGCGAGCGTGGCGATCGACACCGGCAGTGCCGCCAGCGGGATGGCGGTCACCAGCGCCAGGTGGCCGAGGTCGGGCCGCCGCACCAGCTGGGGCAGGGTGGCCAGCGCCAGGGCGGCGACGGGCACCAGGTGCGGCGCGGTGCGGCGGCCGCCCAGGCGGCGGCGACCAACAGCAGGGTGGCCAGCACCGTCACCCAGAACCAGCGCCACCTGGGCGGCCAGCGGCGGCGAGGGCAGCGGCCACTCCGGCGAGAGGCGGAGGGCGCGGCGAGGCCCTGGAGGTCGTCGAACGGCGGCGGGGGCAGGCTTCGATAGGGCCGGAGCGTGCAAACGGGCCGGTGACCAGCACCCGCCAGGCGTCGGCCACCCCCAGCTGCAGCGTGTAGATCGCCAGCGGCAGCAGGCCCGCTGCGAACCCGGCCGCCACCGGCGGCACCATCGCCCGCACCTGGGCGCGGCGGCGACCGGCCCAGATCGTCGCACCACCGGCCAGCAGCACCGCCACGGCGAGGTCGGGTCGGAACCCCAACGCCAGGCCGAACAGCAGGCCTCCGACCACCCGGCGGACCATCTCGATTCGGGCGGAGTCCGTCCGCCGCCGACGCCCCGCGTCGGCGGCGGGCGACCGCAGCAGCAGCACCCCCCAGAGCACGGCGGCCAGCCCGAACCACCAGGCCACCGCCACCAGCGTGCCCGCCGAATACACCGTGATCGAGGTGACGACGGCGGCGGCGGTGGCCACGTTGCGGCCCCACGGTCGCAACAGCTGACGAACGCCCAGCACGATGGCGATCAACAACAGGGCGCCCACCACCCGCTGCGCCCCGATCGACGGGCCGACCAGCTTGAACCATCCCGCCATCAGCCACGGTCCGAGCGGTCCGTACAGCGCGTGGAAGTCGACGCCCGGCGTTTGGCCCTGCAGCACCAGCTCGGCGTGCAGCACGGTGAAGCCCTCTTCGTAGAGCGGGCCCGGGGCGCCTCGAAGGCCCCAGGCCGGCGCCAGCGCGGCGACTGCCGTGAGCAACCACCCGGCCTCCACCGGAAGCGTCCAGCCGTCGCCCGCCTCCTGATCGCCGGGGGGATCCGCTGTGGCCCCGTTGGCGTCAGCGTCGGTCACGAAACCCCCGCAGCGGCAGGCCGACGCGTTGCAGCCAGTTGTCGGTGGGGTAGTGGGCCGCCGGGTCGATGGCGTGCAGCGTGTAGGCGGCGCGCCGACGCTGTGACCGGTTGGCCAGGCTGAAGTGCGGCAGCAGGCCGTCGAGCACGATCAGCGTGCCCGCCGCGACCTCGAGCGGCACGAAGCCCCCGGTGTCGCCCTCGGCCAGGTTCACCGGCGGCTCGTCACCGAGGATCTCCATCGTGGTGCCGCCTCCCGGGGCCCGCCGAAACCGACGGGCCGGGGGCAGGCGGTGGCCGCCGGGCAGCGCCCACAGGCAGCCGTTGTCGAGGGTGGCGTCCTCCAGCGCGAACCAGAAGCCGATGACCGATCGGGGCTCGGTCCACAGAAACGTGTGGTCGGTGTGCGAGCCGACCTCGCCGCCGATGCCCGGCTGCTTGAAGATCAGCATCGACTGGATCAGCACGTGACCGCCCACGCCCAGCTCGTCGGCCAGGTCGGCGAGGCGTGGGTGCCGGCTGAAGCCGTCGAACACCGGATCGAGATCGTGCTGGGCGTGTCCGAACTTGTTGATCGCCCGGTCGAGCGGCACCTGCAGCTCGCCGTCGGCCCCGAAGGCCTCCGGCTCGAAGAAGAAGCTGATGCGGTCGCCCGATGCCAGGAAGTACTCGTCGGAGGTGCGGGTCTGTTCGTTGGTGGAGAAGATCGACCTCGTCGTCTCGTCGGGCACGAACCCCCGCACCAGCTCGTCGGCCCGGTCGATCAACGTGGCGGCCTCGGCGGCCGGGAAGAAGTCGGGCAGCACCAGGTGGCCGTCGGCGGCGAAGCGGTCCCGCAGCGAAGTTCCCGTCGGCTGCGTTCCCGTCGGCGGGGTGGCAGTCCGCTTGGATTCCATCGGCTCAGTCTCGCAGCTGGGGGAGGGTCAGCCGCTGCCGGTGTTGCCCGTGTCGGGGTCGGCCAGCCGGCTCACGTCGGCGGGGCCGAACCCCCAGGGCAACAGCTCGTCGAGGCGGTGCGGGCCGTCGGCGAGCAACACCTCCAGGTCGTCGCCCGCAAACTCGGCGAGCAGCTGTCGGCACCGGCCGCACGGCGCCAGCGTGCGGCCGTCGTTGCCGACGGCGACCACCCGGCGGAACGTCCCGCCGCCGGTTCGGGCCAGCTCGGACACCAGCGCGCACTCGGCGCACAGCGACAGCCCGATCGAGGCGCACTCGGTGTTGGAGCCGACCAGCATTCGGCCGTCGGTGGTCTCGGCCGCGGCGCCCACCCGAACCCGTGAGTAGGGGGCGTGGCTCCGCTCGGTGGCCGTCCGGGCGGCGTCGAGCAGCCCGGCCCACGGATCGGCCTCGGCGCTCAATGCGCCTCGCCCTTGTGGAACGGCTGGCCCAGCGCCTTGGGCATACGCAGCTTGCGCAGGGCCGTGGCCGCCACCACCAGGGTGACGATGTGGGGCGTGTAGGGCAGAAACTCGCGAGGCAGTGAGTCGGTGGTGAGGTACCAGATCAGCAGGCCCACCGACACCGTGCCGGTCATGGCCGCGGTGCGCCAGCGGCGCTGCACCAGTGCTACGACGGTGAGCAGCCCGGTGGCGATGGCACCCGCGAGCAGGAACGCGTGCACCGCCACGCCGCTGGAGCCGCGAAGGCGCACGGCGTCGCTGTAGCCGAACAGGGTTGCGGCGCCCGCCGCGGCGACCGGTCGCCAGTTGCCGAAGATCAGCGCCGCCAGGGCGATGTAGCCCCGGCCGCCGGTCTGGCCCTCGGAGTAGGTCGAGGTGGTGACGGTCACGATGAACACACCCGCCATGCCGGCGAGGACTCCGGAGATCGCGACGGCGACGAACTTGCGGGTCATCACCTTGATGCCCACCGATTCGGCGGCCCACGGATTCTCGCCGACCGATCGCAGCCGCAGACCAAACCGGGTGCGCCACAGCAGCCACCACACCAGCGGCGGCAACACGATGACCCCCAGCGTGAACAGCGAGAGGCCGGTGACCAGCCCCCGGGTCATGCCGGCCACGTCGGAGACAAAGAACCAGTGGTGGTCCTCGATCGAACCGAGCGCGTCGGACAGCGGGGTGATCGTGATCGTCGGGAAGTCGCCCTTCACCGGGGGGCTCTGGCGGACGCCGGCGCCCTCGCCGGCGTCGGCGTAGATCGCCGCCGACAGGTACCGGCACAGGCCAGGGGCCAGCAGGTTGATCGCGACGCCGGAGATGATGTGGTCGACCTTGAAGATCACCGTGGCGGTGGCGTGCAGGGCACCGCCCATGGCGCCGCCCAGCATGCCGAAGGCCAAGCCGCCCCACACGCCCCACTGCCAGCCGCCGTAGGCGCCAAACCAGGTGCCGAGGATCATCATGCCCTCGAGCCCGATGTTGACCACGCCCGCCCGCTCGGAGAACAGCCCGCCGAGGGCGGCCAGTGCGAAGGGCACGGTCAGGCGGAGGGTTTCGACGACGAGGCCCGACGAGGTGAGGTCGGTGGCGCCCGAGATCACCCGGGTGATCGACAGGATCGCCACGCCGGTGACGGCAAAGAGGGCCCAACGCAGCTCGGGGCTGAGCGCCTTGCGCGGCGGCTCGCTGGGCTCGAGGAGGTCCTCGGCCAGCGGGCGGGGTGCTGCCGCGGTGGTCACGACGGCACCTGCTCGTCGGTGGATTCGGCGCCCTCGAGCTTCTCGCGTTCGGCCGCCAGCTCCCGTGCGGTGGCCCGCTGCAGTTGCACCTCGCCGATCCGTTCGGCCACGCCGTAGGCGATCACCGCGGTCAGCAACACCACGCCCTGCATGATCGTGACGATCTCGGGCGGAACGTCCACCAGCTGAAGGCCCTGACCGGCCCGTTCAAGGAAGCCGAACAACAGCGCGGCGACCGCCATGCCCGCCGGGTGGTTGCGGCCAAGCAGCGCCACGGCGATCCCGGTGAACCCGAGGCCGGTGGGAAAGTCCTGGGTGTAGCGGTGGAAGATGTTCTCCGAGAGCAACACCGGCAGGCCCACCGTGCCGGCGACCGCACCGGAGATCAGCATGGCCTTGATCGTCATCGCCTTGGGGTTGACGCCGGACACCGCCGCGGCGGTGGGGTTGGCCCCCGACATGCGCAGGTCGTAGCCGAATCGGGTGCGGGTGACCACCAACCACATCACCACGCCGAACCCGGCGGCGATCAGCACGAACGCGCTCAATTTCTCGGCGCCGGACACCTGGGCGATGTTGCCGACCCACCCCGACTCGGGGATCTCCTTCGTCTTGATCAGCTGGGTCTCGGAGGTATCCCGCCACCGGTTGACCAGGAACGCCACCGTGCCCGCGGCGATCGCGTTCATCATGATCGTGGAGATCACCTCGGACACGTTGCGGGTCACCTTGAGTACGGCCGGGATGGTGGCCCAGGCGGCACCGGAGAGCATGGCGACGACGATGATGAACGTGACGTGGAGCGGCGGGAACAGGTTCACCTGGGCGCCGGCGGCCGCGGCGACGACGATGGCCACCGAGTACTGACCTTCGACGCCGATGTTGAACAGGCCCATCTTGAACCCGATCGCCACCGCCATCGCCGACAGGTACAGCGGTACCGCCTTGTTGGCGGCCACCAGCAGCGAGCCCTCGGTGGTGCCGAAGCTGAACATCTCGCCGTAGGCGGAGAACGGGTCGTGGCCGGAGACGGCCAGGATGACGCCGCACAGGGCGGCGGCCAGTAGCACCGCCACCACCGGCGCGGCCAGCGACGGCAGGGCCTGGCGCAGGCGAAGCCGCAGCATCGCCGCGTTCACGCGGCCGCCTCCTGGCGACGGCCCGCCATGTAGGTGCCGAGATCCTCGGGGGTTGCGTCGGCCGGGTCGAGCGAGGCGGTGATCGCCCCGCGAAAGATGACGAGCAGTCGGTCCGACAGCCCGATCAGCTCGTCGAGGTCGGCCGAGATCAACAACACGGCCAGCCCTCCGGAACGGGCCTGGCGCAGCTGTTCCCAGATGGCGGCCTGCGCCCCCACGTCGACGCCGCGGGTGGGGTGGGCCGCGATCAGCAGGTTGGGCTCGGCGGTCATCTCGCGACCGACGATCAGCTTCTGCTGGTTACCGCCCGAGAGCGCCAACGCCGGTACCTCGACCCCCGGCGTGCGCACGTCGTAGCGGTCGATGATCTCCACCGTGTCGGCGCGGGCGGCGCTGCGGCGCAGCCAGGGGCCGTTGCGATAGCGGCGGCCCTGGTGACCCAACATGACGTTGGACCACAGCGGCTCGCCCAGCACCAGCCCCTCCCGATGGCGGTCGGTGGGCACGTAGCCCAACCCGGCATCGCGACGATCCCGGGTGGACAGGTGGCTCAGGTCGGCACCCGCCAGGCTCATCGATCCCGACTCGGGGTGGCGCAGGCCCAGCAGGGTCTCGATCAGCTCCTGTTGCCCGTTGCCCTCCACCCCGGCGATGCCCACGATCTCCCCGGTGTGAACCTTCAGGCTGACGTCGTCGAGCAGGCGGCGGCCGCCGTCGGCGCTCAGCACGACGTGGTCCACCTCGAGGGCCACCTCCGTGCCCGGCGTGTGACGCTCCGAGGAGGGGGTCGGCAGCTCGGAGCCCACCATCAACCGGCCCAGATCCCGCTCGTCCACCTCGGCGGGCTTCACCGACGCCACCGTGGTGCCGGCCCGCATCACGGTGATGTCGTCGGAGATCTCCAACACCTCGTCGAGCTTGTGGGAGATGAACACGATGGTGACGCCGCCGTCGCGCAACGCCTTGAGGTTGGCGAACAGCTCGGTCACCTCCTGGGGAATCAACACCGCGGTGGGCTCGTCCAGGATCAGCGTTCGGGCGCCCCGGTACAGCACCTTGAGGATCTCGAGGCGCTGGCGCTCACCGACGCTCAGCTCCTCGACCAGCCGGTCCGGGTCGAGCGGCAATCCGTGGCGCTCGCCCAGGTCGCGGATGATCGCATCGGCCGCGCCGCGTTTCAGGACGCCGAACTCGGTCTGCTCGGCGCCCAACACGATGTTCTCGGCGACGGTCAGTTGGTCGGCCAGCATGAAGTGCTGATGCACCATGCCGATGCCCGCCGCGATGGCGTCGGAGGGCGACCGGAAGCTCATCGCCTCGCCGTCGACCTCGATCGTGCCCTCGTTCGGCTGGTGCATGCCATAGAGGGTCTTCATCAGCGTGGACTTGCCGGCGCCGTTCTCGCCGATCAGGGCGTGGATCGAACCGGCCGCCACGGTCAGGTTGACGTCCCGGTTGGCGACGACGCCGGGAAACCGCTTGGTGATGCCGGTGAGTCGGATCGCCGGCGGCGCCGGAGACGCGACGGGGGGACGCGCCGGAGCGTGCTCCGAGGCGTCCCCCACGTCGTCGTTCATCCGGTCCCGCTCCGTTCCCGCGGCGCTCAGCCCTCGGGGGTGGTGGGAACCTCGATCTCGCCGGAGATGATCTGGTCCTTCAGATCGTCCAGGTCGGCGGCGATGTCGCTCGACGTAGCCACCCGAGGTGGAGTAGTCGACGCCTCCGGCCTCAAGGTCGAACGACGTGACGCCGCCCTCCTTGTTGCCGGCGTCGAAGTCGGTGATCGCACCCTGCACGGCCACGTCCACCTGCTTCAGCATTGAGGTGAGGATGACGGCCTGCTGGTCCTCGGGCACCAGGTTGTACTGGTCCGAGTCCACGCCGATCGCCCACTTGGTGGTGTCCTCGCCGCCGTTGGCCTCGACCGCGGCCTCGAAGAGCCCGCTGCCGGAGGCACCTGGCCGCGTGGAACACCACGTCGGCGCCGCCGTCGTACATCGACTTGGCGATCGTCTTGGCCTTGGCCGGGTCGTCGAACCCGCTGAAGTCCGGCGGCTGGGTGATGTACTGCACATCGACCTCGATGTCCGGGTTGATCTTCTTGGCCCCGGCCACGTATCCGGCCTCGAACTTCTTGATCAGGTCGGTCTCCACGCCGCCGATGAAGCCCAGCTTGTCGCTCTCGGTCTTCATCGCGGCCGCGGCGCCCACCAGGTAGGAACCCTGCTCCTCGGCGAAGACCAGCTGTTTGATGTTGCCGGTCTTGTCCTCGTCGTCGGCCCGTAGGCGTTGTCGACGATGGCGAAGGTGGTCTCGGGATGCGCCTGGGCGGTCTCGAGCACCGAGTCGGCGAACAGGAAGCCGACGCCGATCACCGGGTCGTACCCGCCGGAGGCCAGGCTCTCCAACAGCTCGGCGCGTTCTGGCCGCCCTCGTCGGGCTCGAGCCTCCTTGGTCTCGTAGCCGAGCTCGTCGGCCGCGCCGGTCAGGCCCTTCGAGGCGGCGTCGTTGAACGACTTGTCGCCCTTGCCGCCGATGTCGAAGACCAGGCCGATCTTGCCCTGTCCCCGCCCGAGGCGCCCTCGCCGCCGCCGTCGTCCCCGTCGTCGCCGCACGATGCCAGCAACAGGGCGGGCACGCTCATCATGGCGGCCGCAGCCAACACTCTCCGTCGTGATGTCACAGAAGATCTCCTTGGATCTGGATTGGTCCTCGTCGCCCCACCAGCCTGACGTGGCGACGTTAGGCGTCATCGGGCCGCCGTGCACGGGAAGTCGCGCGACCGCCGGTGCCGTCGGCTTCCGCTCGGCGCGAGTGGTCCCGGTATCATCTCGGCCCCACCCCCGAACCCGCCCCGACGTCGGCGCCTTGGAGCCACCCCTATGTCCCACCACGATTCGCCCTCGCCTGCCTCGATCGACGTGGCCGGAATCGGCAACGCGCTGGTCGATGTGCTGGCTCCCGCGCCTGAGTCGCTCATCGCCGAGCTCGGGCTCTGCCAAGGGTCGATGGGCCTGGTCGACGCCGACCGTTCGGCCGAGATCTACGACCACATGGGCCCCGGCACCGAGATCTCCGGTGGATCGGTGGCCAACTCGATGGTGGGCGTCGCCTCGTTCGGCGGCCGGTCCCACTACCTGGGCAAGGTGCGCCACGATCAGCTGGGCGAGGTGTTTGAGCACGACATCCGTGCCAACGGCGTGGGGTTCAGCACCGCTCCGGCCGACAGCGGCCCGCCCACCGGTTCGTGTTTGATCCTGGTGACCCCGGACGCTCAGCGCACGATGAACACCCACCTGGGTGCCTCGGTGCACTTCGGGCCCGACGACGTGGACCCGGCCGTGGTCACCGATGCCGAGGTGCTGTTCCTCGAGGGCTACCTGTTCGACCCGCCGGCGGCCCAGGAGGCGTTCAAGGTGGCGGCCAAAATGGCCCGCGACGCCGGCCGCAAGGTGGCGATCACCCTGTCGGACCCCTTCTGCGTCGAACGGCACCGGGCGGCCTCGTCGATCTGGTCGATCACCACGTCGACGTCGTGGTGGCTAACCGCGACGAGCTGTGCTCGCTGTACGAAACCGACGACATCGATCGGGCTCACGAGATCGTTCGCGACCGCTGCCCGATGGCGGTCGTCACCCACGGGCCGGACGGGTCGTACGTCATCTCGGGCGATCGGACCGTCCGCGTGGCCGCCGAGCCGGTGGCCAACGTGGTCGACACCACCGGCGCCGGCGACCAGTACGCCGCAGGGTCTTTTCGGGCTGGCCACCGGTCTCGACCTGGAGACGTGCGGCCGCCTCGGTTCGATCGCCGCCGCCGAGGTCATCTCCCACCTGGGCGCACGCCCGCAGGTGTCGCTGGCCGAGTTGGCCGCCCCCGTCCTGAACCCGTGACCCACCTGCCGGCCTGGGACGACGCGTCTCGCCGGCGATGAGGGCGACGCCTACGACCTCATGAACGCCGACAACTTCGGCGGGTTGGAGCCCCACGAGGAGATGCTCAGCGACCGCGCTCGGGTCGAGGCCTATCACCGTGGCATCCACCGCCACGTGCCGAGGGCGATGTCGTCCTCGACCTCGGCACCGGCACCGGCCTGCTCGCCTTCATGGCCAGCCGGGCAGGCGAGAGCGTGTACGCCGTCGAGCACTCCGACTTCGCCGATCTGGCGCGTGAACTGGCCGATCAGAACGGGTTCACCAACATCGAGTTCGTTCGGGCGAACAGCCGCGAGTTCACGCCGCCCGAGCCGATCGACGTCGTGCTGCACGAACAGATGGGCGACGAGCTGTTCAACGAGAACCTGCTCGAGAACGTCCTCGACCTTCGCGACCGCGTGCTGTCGCCGTCGGGACGCATCCTGCCGTCACGTTTTCGTCTGTTTGTCGAGCCTTTCTCGATGCGCGACGACCTGCGGGTCCGCAGGTTCTGGAACATCGAATTGCCCGATGGCATCGACCTGAGCGCCAGCGAGCATTCACCCCTGGCCGCTTCGTTCAATGCGGGCCGAAACGAACAGTTCTGGCTGCGGCCCCGCTCGGTCAACTCGACGATCGGTACACCACAACCGATCCTCGAGTTCGACCTGAACATGATCCGGTCCCTCGACGAGCTGCCCACCAAGCACGTCCTCGAACGCACGGCGGACTCGGACGCGATCGTCGACGGTTGCTGCGTTTGGTTCGTCGCCTGCTTCGACGACGACACGGTCATCTCCACCTCGCCGTTGGCGCCGACGACCAGCTGGGGCAACCGGGTGTTCCGGCTCGACCAGGAGATCGCCCGGGGGGAGACCCTTCGAGTGGAGGTCAGCCTGGGCGACCTTGTCGAGCCGTTGACCTGGCGGGTGCAAGCCCGGTAGCGGAGGCGGGCCGGCCAGGTTGGCGCTCACGGGGGAGCAGGGAAACCGCCTCCCAGAGGCTTCGGGCCATGGCGAATCGAGGATGCTCCGTCGGGGGTTCGGCCACCTCGTGGGCCCACTGGTTGACCGACGGCACCCACACCGCCCAACCGCCCAGCTGGAGTACGGGAAGGATGTCGCTGCGCACCGAGTTGCCGACCATCAGAAAGCGTTCGGGGTCGACGCCCCAGCGGCGCAGCACCGCGTCGTAGTGGGCCTCGTCCTTCTCCGGCAGGATCTCGACGCCGTCGAACCGGTCGGCCAGGCCGCTGGCGGCCACCTTGGACTCCTGCTCAAACAGGTCGCCCTTGGTGAGGATGCTGCGACGAATATTGGAGGTCGCCAGCAGGTCGAGCGCTTCGACCACGCCCGGATAGGGCTCCAGCGTGTGGCCCAGGAGCTCGCGCGACCAGTCGAGGATGTGCGCGATGTCGTCGCCGGTCACCGCGCCGTCGGACAACATGATCGCCGTCTCGATCATCGACAGGGTGAACCCCTTCACCCCGTAGCCGAACACCGCCAGGTTGCGGCGCTCCACGTCCTCCAGGTGGGCGGCCGCCACCGAATCGGTCGCGAGATGCGGGCCCATGAGTTGCTCGAATCGCGCCTGGATCTCCTGGAATCCACCCTCGGTCTCCCAGAGCGTGTCGTCGGCATCGACCCCGACCAGCTCGAGATCGGTGGGTGGCTCGGGGAACGAGGGCACGGGTGTCTCGGCGATCACGCGGACCAGTTTCGCAGCTAGCATGGGTCATGGCATCACGTGACCAACGCCCGGCGACATGGCGCTGACGGCCGACACCGGTGCGGCCTCGGAGTTCGACCGGGCCCTGCTGTTGCGAGGGGCGCGGCGGTTGGATCCAAACCGCCCAACACCGCAGGCCGTGGCGGCCGCACCCAAGGTGTTGCTGCACGATCACCTCGATGGCGGAGCGCGCCCGGCGACGCTGATCGAGGTGGCCGACCAGATCGGCTACCGGGACCTGCCCAGCACCGACGTCGACGAACTGGCCGCCTGGTTTCACCAGGGTGCGGACCGTCGGGACCTGGCGCTCTACCTCGAGACGTTCGGCCACGTCGTGGCCCTGATGCAGCGACGCTCCTCGATCGTGCGCATCGCCCGAGAGTGCGCGGAGGACCTGGCAGCCGACGGTGTGGTCTACGCCGAGGTGCGAATGGCACCCGAATTGTGCGTGGAGGGCGGCTTGTCGATGGACGACGCAACCGACGCCATGTTGGAGGGTCTCGCCGACGGCGCGGCGGGCACCGACCTGACCGTCCGACTGCTGTGCACGGCGATGCGCACCGCCGCCCGGTCGGTGGATGTGGCCCGGGTGGCCCTCGATCACCGCGACGACGGGGTGGTGGGCTTCGACATCGCCGGAAAGGAGGCGGGCTACCCTCCGACCCGCCACCTGGACGCCTTCCAGCAGGTGATGCGGGAGGACTTCCACATCACCATCCACGCCGGCGAGGCCTTCGGGCTGCCGTCGATCGCCGAGGCGTTGCACTACTGCGGCGCCGAACGGCTGGGGCACGGCGTGAGGATCGTCGACGACCTCGAACTCACCGGCACGGTCGACCGGGGCCCGGGGCGGGAGCCGGGCATCTCCGAGGCGTCCATCGTGAGGCTGGGCCGCACGGCGGCGTTCGTGCGCGACACGCGGGTGCCGCTGGAGATGTGCCCGTCGTCCAACGTGCACACCGGCGCCGCCGCATCGATCGCCGAGCATCCGATCGGGCTGCTCACCGATCTCCGCTTCCGGGTAACGGTCAACACCGACAATCGACTGATGTCCAACACGACGATGACCAAGGAGTTCGGCCTGCTCGTCGACGAGTTGGGCTTCGACCTTGGTGGTCTTCAATGGTTGACCGTGAACGCGATGAAGTCGGCGTTTCTGCCCTTCGACCAGCGTCTGGCGCTCATCGACGACGTCATCAAGCCTCGCTACGCCGAGCTGCGCGCCGACCCCGGGTAGCGCGCCTGGCACCCGGGCCGGCGGGTGGCAGCAGGACTCCCCCGACCGGTAGGTTCCAAACGTGGCTCAGGTAGCGCGGATCGAGGGCCCGGCAGGAGCCACGGAACCCGCGGGCGGTGCCGCCACCAACGGGCGGCGACTGTCCTATATGTCCTCCTTGGACGGCCTTCGGGCGTTGGCCGTGGTCGGCGTCATCGTCTACCACGCCGAGCCCGACTTGTTGCCCGGCGGGTTCTTGGGGGTTGACGTCTTCTTTGTGATCAGTGGCTATTTGATCACTTCGCTGTTGCTGCGAGAGCGTTCATCGCAGGGCTACATCGACCTCCGTCGGTTTTGGCGACGCCGCATCCGCAGGCTGGGGCCGGCGTTGTTGGCGGTGATGGCCGTGGTCGCGATCCTCGGTCGATTCTGGCTGCCGACCGACCAGCTGGGCTCACTGCGGGCCGACGAGCTGGCCTCGCTCGGGTACGTGATGAATTGGCGGCTGATCGTCACCGGCGACAGCTATTTCAACACGTTTGCCCCCTCACCGCTGCGGCACGTCTGGTCGCTGTCGGTGGAGGAGCAGTTCTACCTGGTCTGGCCGGTGGTTGCAGCGTTTGCGATGGCCCGGTCTCGCCTGATGATGGCGAAGGTTGCCGCAGTGGCGTTCACCGCGTCGGTCGTCGCAATGGCGCTGGTCGGTGGAGGGTTGTCGCGCGTCTACTACGGAACCGATACCCGCCTTCACGTCATTATGGCCGGCTGCCTGCTGGCGGTCCTGGAATCCGAACGCGGCGATCTGGTGCGAAGGCTGGGGGCCTCCAAGCCGCTCGTCTTCATCGCCACCGCCCTGCTTGGCGTGGCCATGGTCTTCGTCGCCGAGGACCACGAGGCCTTCTTCCCGGCCGGGCTGGTCGTCTTCAGCGCGATAACCGTGGTGTCGGTGGCGGGGTGTGCGACACACCGCTCACTCCCGGTTCTGAGTAGTCGGGCATTGGTGGGGATCGGACGGCGATCCTACGGCCTCTATCTCTGGCACTGGCCGGTGATGGTCTTCCTCACCGATGACCGGCTCGGTGTCGCCCACGTGCCGGGCACGATCGTCCGCGTGCTGGTGTTCTCCTCCTTGACGTGGGCCTCATACGCGTTCCTGGAGCATCCGATCCTGAC
Organism: Microthrixaceae bacterium; assembly: GCA_041394485.1. GTDB lineage: Bacteria > Actinomycetota > Acidimicrobiia > Acidimicrobiales > Microtrichaceae > Microthrix. The sequence continues at coordinate 57,431 of JAWKIE010000013.1, read as the reverse complement.
CCGACGGGTGCCGTTGCCACGCTGGTGGCCCGCCGCTCCGGTCGGTGTGGTCGTCGTGGCGATGGTGGCGACGCTCGGGGCGACCTCGAACGAGTTCCAGCTGACCAAGGATGGCCGGGTCGGCACGGTGGAGGCCGCCCTGGGTGTCGACGCACCGGTGGGTTCCGACGGCGAGCCCATCAACTCGCTCCTGATCGTCGGGGACAGCGTGGCCATGTCGCTCCACGACGAGTTGAGCGAGGAGCTTGCGTCCCAGGGTGTGCAGTCGGCGACTGCGGCGATTGTCGGGTGCGGGATTCTTGAGGGAACCGAGGTCACCGAGAGCGGGGACGAAGCGGAGTTCGCCGCAGGCTGCCCGCCGAACCTGGCCTCGCAGGATCAGCTGATCGCAGAGAACGATCCGGACGTCGTGTTGGTGATTGCTCAGGTGGATTCCTTTCCTCGGGAACTGGCCGACGGGACGGTGCTCGACTTCGAGTCGTCCCCGGAGGAGTACCTCGACCTGCTCAACGACGCGGTCGACCGACTCACCGTCGGCGATGCCACGGTGGCGATCGCCCTGCCCGCCAACATGGTGCTCTATGACGACAAGGGCAAGAACGCCAAGTTGGGTGAGTGGCGCAGGCTGCTCCGTCGCTTGGACGATCGACGCGACGACGTGGTCCTGGTTGACCTGCAGTCGCTGATCTGCCCCGATGGAGAGTGCATTCGTGAGCGCGATGGTGTCGAGCTCCGTCCCGACGGCCTTCATTACACCGAAGAGAGCTCCACATTGATCGCTCCACAGATCATCCAGGCCCTGTACACGGCGTTGCGGGCCGACTGAGGCGGGTAGGTCACACCCGGGGCGAGGACCGCTCGGTGAACCGAACGAACGGCTATCCGGTGTAGGTCGCCCGGGCCGACACCGGCTCGGCCACCCTGGAGGCCGTCGCCGTCAGCGGGACCTCCAACCCGACCGGCAACTCCACCGCACCGACATCGCAGCCGAGGTCGCCCGCCCGCTCGCGTCCCTGCCCATCGACCAGCGCGTGCTCCCGGCATGCGGGTGGTGGCACGCGGTCGACCAGGACGCTGCTGCGCACCGGCGGTCGGGCGGGGATCGACCGGGCGTAGAGACCCAACAGGCCCACGCCGTCCCGCGGGCCGTCGGCCAGGTCGCCGATCCCGGAGCCGAAGCCACAGCTGGGATCGTCGCCCACGTTGTAGCCCGAACTCACCGCCCGCTCCACCGAACAGGAGGCCGAGGCGCCGGCGCCGCCGGCCACGTAGCTGGCAAACGCGGTCAGCTCGGCGGCCCCCAGCTGTCGGCCGCCCTGAGACGTCGTGGCCGAGTTGTCGACGACGGAGGAGAAGGTCAGGAAGGCGTCCGTGGCCACCGCACCCCCGTTGGACCCGGCCTGGTTGTCGGTGATCGTGGCGTTGGTGGCTTCCAGCGTGCCGAGGACCCACACGCCGCCGCCCGCCGATCCGGCCGAGTTGCCCGACACCACCGACCGGCTCAGCTCCAGGCGACCCGGCGGACCCGAGATCGTCACCGCGCCACCGGTGCCCTCGGCGGTGTTCGACGTCAGCAGGCTGTCGAGCACGGCCACATCTGCCCCGCCCTCGGACAACAGCGCGCCCCCCGAGCCGTTGCCCAGCGGGTCGGTGGCCTGCCCGCCGGTCAGCGTCACCTGCGACAGCTCAACCCGGCCGGCGCCGGTGGAGTGCAGCACTCGTTGGCCCGGGCACTCCTGCACGATCGTGGCGCCGTTGCCCTCGATCCGCACCCCGCCCCCTTCCGAGGGGAGGTCCAGATCACCGACGGCGTTGTCGTCGTCGGTGAACTCGAGAACCGACGCCCGGTCGGACCGCTCGCAGCCCTGGGTCAGCCGGTAGACGGTGGGCTTCAACTCCACCACCGTGTCGGTGCCGCTTTCCCCCGCAATGCCAATGGCGTCGCGCAGCGATCCGTCGCGCCCGTCGGCGGCGGTGGACACCGTGATGCGTTGCGCACCGGCCCAGCCCTCGGGTAGGGGGCCCTGACCCTCGTCGTCGCCCACCACACCGATCGCAAACGAGCCCGGCAACAACAACGCCAGGGTGACCACGGCGAAGGCCATCAGCCGCCAGCGGAGGCCTTTGCCCGAGCCCTTGGACCCGGCGTCGTCCGGCTGCTCGACCACCGGCGTCCGCTCGGTCGGTGGAGCGACCACGCCGTACGCCGCGGTGGGCTCCGGGGAGACGCCATCGCCGGCGGCGTCACCGTCGCCCTCGTCGGGCCAGGGATCGTTGGCGTCACCCGCCACCGGCGGGCTGTCGGCGTCGGCGGTGTTGCGACCGTCGGGCAGGATCCGGTCGAGCCCACGGCGAGCTCCGCCCAGGACCCGGCCGCCCAGCTCGCCCAGGCGACCCATCAGGCCTCTGGTCTCGGATCGCCGAGCAGGGCCCGAACCTCGTGCTCCATCCACTCCAGCCTGGTCCCGGCGCGCCGTCGGGCCGCGCGCAACACGCCGTCGCCCGCCCGCGTGCCGCCCGCCACCGGCTCGACCACCTCGAGGTACGCCTTGAACTTGGGCTCGGTGCCCGAGGGGCGAAACGCCACCCGGTCGCCGCCGACCAGAAACAGCCGCACCAGATCGTCGGAGGGCCGGTCGACCTCCTCGACGCGGCGCCCGCCGAGCGCCGCAGGGGGCTCGGCCTCAAGGCGGGCCACCAGCTCGTCCCGTCGGGCCGGCCACCCCGAGGGCTCGTAGCGGATCGAGAGCTGCGAGGTCGTGTGAACGCCGTGGTCGAGGGCCAGGCGGTCGAGGATCGCCAGCGGATCCGACCCGCTGTGAAGCAGGCGCGTGCACAGGTCGGCCATGGCCAGGCCCGCCAACAACCCGTCCTTGTCGCGGCAGGCCGGTCCGATCGCGTAACCGAGGGCCTCCTCGTAGGCCAACAGCTGAAACCACCGGGGGTTGCTCAACGCCGGACGGGCCAGCCACTTGAATCCCGTGAGCGTCTCGGCGTAGTGGATCCCGGACGCCTCGGCCAGCTTCTCCAACAGCTGCGACGACACCATCGTGGTGGCTAGCAACCGATCGGGAAGGCCCTGGCTGCGCTGGATCGCCCACCAGGCGAGGAGTGCGCCGACCTCGTTGCCGGTCATGACGTGCCAGTGGTCGCCCGCGTCGGGCAGGGCCACCGCCAGCCGGTCGGCGTCCGGGTCGTTGGCCAGCACGAGGTCGGCCTGGGATTCGGTGGCCAGCGCCAAGGCGGCGTCCAGCGCGCCCGGCTCCTCCGGGTTGGGGAACGCAACGGTGGGGAAGTCCGGGTCGGGCTGCTGCTGGCTGGGAACAGGGATGACGTTGGTGTAGCCGGCCGAGTTCAACAGGCGAACCAGCGGCTCGCCGCCGACGCCGTGCAGGGCGGTGGTCACGATGCACAGGTGCTCGTCGCCACCCGGGCCCACCTGGTCGAGGGTGTCGGCCAGGTAGCGGTCCACCATCAGGCGTCGGGTGTTGATCGCCCCCGACCCCGGCTGGGGGGTGATGCGACGATCCCGGGCGGCCGCATCGATCGCCGACGCGATGCGCGCGTCGATCGGGGGGATGATCTGGGCCCCGTCGTTCCAATACACCTTGAGACCGTTGTCGGTCGCCGGGTTGTGGCTGGCGGTCACCATCAGACCGGCGCCCAACGAGTGGGTGCGCACCGCCCAGGCCACCAACGGCGTCGGCACCGCACCGGCGGGTTTCATCACCGAGATGCCGTGCGCCTCGAGCACCTCCACCAGGTCGGCGGCGAACTGCTCGCTTCGGTGGCGGGCGTCGTGGCCCACGATCGCCGTCAGCGGCACCTCCTCCGAGCGCATCACCCGGGCGATCCCCGCCGCGCTCTGGCGCACGAGCAGCCGGTTCATCCGGTTGGGGCCGGGCCCCATCCGGCCACGCAGGCCGGCGGTTCCGAAGGCCAACCGGGTGCCGAAGTGCGCGGCCAGCGCCGCCCCGTCGCCCGACTGGAGCATCGCGTTGGTGGCGTCGCGTGTCTCGGGGTCGGGATCGAGGGCCATCCAGGTGCGCGCCGTCGCCCTCAACCCGGCCATGTCGACGGTGTTGCGGGGCTCGGCCATTGTCTCGACGGTACTTCCTCGGTGGGGCAGGGGGCGGTCTTGGCCGTGGAGGGCCCGGTTGGCCAAGCTGGGTCGTGGCCTTCTTCGATCATCACTGTCACCTGGCCGGGCTCGACGACGCCGCCGAGCTGTGGGAACTCGCCCGCTCGCAGGGGGTCGCCCGGTTCATCGACGTGGGGACGACCATCGCCTTCTCCCGCAGGTCGCTGGCGTTCGCCGCCGACCGCGAGGGGGTGTGGGCGACCGCCGGCGTCCACCCGCACGACGCCGACGAAGCGCCCGTAGCCGAACTGGTCGCCGACCTCGAGGCGCTGTTGGACGACGGGGCGCTCGCCGTGGGCGAGTGCGGTCTGGACTATCACTACGACCACTCGTCGCGGGCGACCCAGCGGGAGGTCTTCGTCGAGCAGATCCGCCTGGCGCATCGCCGGGACGTGCCGCTGGTGATCCACACCAGGGAGGCGTGGGCGGACACCTTCAGCATCCTCGACGACGAGGGTTGGCCGTCCCACACCGTGCTGCACTGCTTCACCGGGGGCCCGTCCGAGGCCGAACGCTGCCTGATCGGCGGGGCGTGGGTGTCGTTCTCCGGCATCGTCACCTTCAAGGGTGCCGCCGACGTCCGGGAGGCCGCCAAGCTCGTGCCGAGCGATCGTTACCTGCTCGAGACCGACAGCCCGTTCCTGGCCCCCGTGCCCCACCGGGGCAAGGCGAACCAGCCCGCCTGGGTGGCCGATGTGGGCCGGGGGTTCGCCGAGGCCCGCGGCGACGATCCCGCCGAGGTCGAGGCCCGCGCTTGGGTCAACACCCACGCGGCCTACGGCTTGGCACCCCCCACCGGCTGAGCGCCGGTGCTTGGGATCACTCCTCGGGTTGCTCGTCGACCGCGATGTCGAACTTCACGTCCGAGCCGTCCACCTCGGTGACGGTGACGGTGACGCCCAGCGTGGTGCCGGAATCGGTCAGCGAGCACCGGGCCTCGGCGCCCACCTCGGCGTCGAGGTCGTCCGGGCATTCGACCACCTCGGGCGCCTCGCCGACCTGCCGGGCCAGCTCGGAGGAGATCTGCTCCTCGAGATCGCCTGCGTCGACCGAGGCGGTTCCGCAACCGCTCGCCAGGGCCAAAATCGGCGCCAGGGCCGCAATCCGAAGGACGTGTGGTGAACGAAATCCCGCCATCACCCCAGGCTAGCCTCACCAACCGATGGCCCCCGCCAAGACCACTCCCACCCGGATTCGTCTCGCTGCGGCGCTGACCGGCGTCGTTGCAGCGGTGCTGGCGGTCGTCTTTGTGATGAACCTGGGCGGCGAGGAGCAGGAGGCGGCGACGACGACCACGACCACGACCGCGCCGAGCGTCTCCCAACCCCCACCGCTCTACGAGCTGCCCCGTTCCTGGAACATCAGGGGCCGCTCCCGATTCGCCGACGCCGAACGCAACAAGCGGCGCGCCGGGGGAACCGGTCCGCTGGTCGAGGGCGTCGAAAACGTTCCTCCCGCACGGGTGAACGACACGACGACCACGATCGAGCAGCGAGTCATCTCCCTGGAGGAGTCGGGGGCGCTCAACGGCGTCACCACCACCACCGGTGCAACCACCCCAGGTTCCGGCCCCCCGGCGACCGCCACGAGCGGCGCCGGCGGGTGACGCCCGCCCCCCGGCCGCTGCTGACCCGCCGGGCGGTCGCCGAGCTGCTCGAGCGTTACGGTCACCTGCCCCGCAAGTCGTTGGGGCAGAACTTCGTCGCCGACCCCAACACGATCCGTCGCATCGTGCGGCTGGCGGGCGTGAGGTCCGGCTCGTCGGTGGTGGAGATCGGCCCGGGGTTCGGTTCGCTCACCCTCGGGCTGGCCGAGGCGGCCGGTCGGGTAGTGGCCGTCGAGGCCGACCCGTCGCTGCTCGATCCGCTCGGTGAGGTCACCGCGGGGACCGGCGTGCGGATCGTCGGGGCCGACGCGCTCACCGTCGACTGGTCGACGACGCTGGGCGACCAACCAACGTGGGAGCTGGTGGCCAACCTGCCCTATTCGGTGGCCACGACGCTGCTGTTGGACGTCGCGGAGCGGGCACCGATGATCAGCCGGGGCCTGGTAATGGTGCAGCGGGAGGTGGGGGAGCGCTGGGAGGCCGCCCCCGGATCGCGCACCTACGGCATTCCCACGGTGATGCTGGCCCGCTGGGGTTCCGTCTCGATCGTCGGGGACGTGCCCAGAAGCGTGTTTGTGCCCGAACCCCGAGTGGACTCGGTGCTGGTTCGGTTCGTCCGTCACGACCACTCGCCGATCCCGGCGGACGGCGTCGACGACCATCGCCTGGACCGCGTGGTGCGCACCGCGTTCGGCGGACGCCGAAAGATGCTTCGCAAGTCGTTGGCCGGGCTGGTCACGCCCGACGGGTTTCAGGCCGCCGGGGTGGATCCCACCGACCGGCCCGAGCAGTTGGCCTTGGCCGACTTCGCCCGACTGGCGGCGCAGACAACTCGGTAGCGTGGTCCGGTGCCCGCCGATTCCTCGCCCAGCCCGTTCGATCCGGTGGTGCTGCACGCACCGGCCAAGCTGACGCTCTCCCTGCGGATCACCGGCGTGCGACCCGACGGGTTCCACACGCTCGACGCCGAGATGGTCACGCTCACGTTGGCCGACCGCCTGCGGCTGTCGCCCGGCTCCGGCCTGAGCGTCGAGGGCGAGCTCAATCGGCTCGGCGACGGCGGCGACAACCTCGTCACCCGGGCGCTGGCGCTGGTGGGGCGCCACGCGGCGGTCCATCTCACCAAGAACATCCCGGCGGGCGCCGGGCTGGGAGGCGGCTCCGCCGACGCGGCCGCCATCCTGCGATGGGCGGGTTTCGGCGACCTGGAGGCTGCGGCGCGGCTCGGTGCGGATGTGCCGTTCTGCCTGATCGGCGGGCGGGCCCGGGTCACGGGCATCGGGGAGGGAATCCACCCGTTGCCGTACCGTCCGATCGACCTGACCCTGCTCACCCCGCCGATCGGCGCGTCGACGCCGGCGGTCTACGCCCGTTGGGATGCGATGGGTGGACCCACCGGCGCACTGGGCAACGATCTCGAACCGGCCGCGCTGGCCGAGGTACCCGACCTGGCCGGGTGGCGGGACCGCCTGGGCGACGCGTCGGGCCAACAGCCACGCCTGGCGGGCAGTGGGTCAACGTGGTTTGTCGAGGGACACTTCCCGGGCGAGGGCCACCGCTTGGTGAGCACCGTGCCGGCCGAGGGTGCGGCGGAGTGCCCCGACGAGTGAGACGTCGGGGCCAAAGCGGTGGCTACTTCTTGGAGCGACGCTGGTGACGCGTCTTCCTCAACAGCTTCTTGTGCTTCTTCTTCCGCATGCGCTTACGGCGCTTCTTCACTAAGGATCCCATGAGGTGCAGCAGCGTACCGGGCGCCCGCGATCCGATCCAAGGCGGCACCGTCGCCTGTCGGCCGGTAGCGTGGGGGCCCTACCTTTGGCGGGTAGTTCAATCGGCAGAACGCCTGACTTTGGATCAGGAGGTTGCAGGTTCGATCCCTGCCCCGCCAGCGACATCGACCCACAATCTCTGAGCAACTCAGAACTTTGACGACACACTCGGCCGTTGGGTCGGAGGGAGACAGAAGCGGTGGAGCTGGTCACCAAGAAGAAGCTGTTACTGGTTGCCGGAAGGGTTCACCCCGAACTGGCCGACGAGATCTCCGAACGTCTGGGGGTGCCGCTGGGCGACGTCGAGTTGGCCAGCTTTCCCAACGGCGAGCGCCACTGCCGTTACGGCGAGTCGATCCGTGGCGCCGACCTGTTCATCTTGCAGACCCACGACAGCGTCGACGGCACCTCGATCAACGACGCCATCATGGAACAGCTGATCATGGTCGATGCCGCCCGGCGGGCGTCGGCCAAGCGCATCACCGTGGTCGCCCCGTTCTTCGGCTACGCCCGCCAGGACCGCAAGGCCACCGGGCGTGAGCCGATCACCGCCAAACTGCTCGCCAACCTGCTGGCCGTCGCCGGCGCCAAGCGGTTGGTGTCGATCGACCTGCACTCCGGACAGATCCAGGGCTTCTTCGACGGTCCGGTCGATCATCTGACCGCCATGCCGGTGCTCGTCGACTGGATGAAGGAGAACCTTCCCTCCAACGTGGTGGTCGTCAGCCCCGACTCGGGCCGGGTGCGGGTGGCCGAGCGCTACGGCAACCACCTGAACACCGACATCGCCATGGTGCACAAGCGCCGGGTGAAGGTGGACGGCGCCGGGCCCGACGGCGAGCAGAGCGTCGTGGAGGCCAAGGGCGTGGTCGGTCAGGTCAAGGGCCGCCCGTGCGTGATCATCGACGACATGATCGACACCGCCGGCACGATCTGCGCCGCCGCCGAGCAGCTCAAGGTGGAGGGTGCCACCGAGGTGTACGCCGCAGCCACCCACGGCGTGCTGTCGGGCCCGGCGGTCGATCGTCTGAAGAACGCTCCGATCGAGAAGCTGGTGATCACCAACACCCTGCCGATCCCGCCCGAGAAGCACTTCGACAAGCTGGTGGTGCTGTCGGTGGCGGAGATCCTGGCCGACGCCCTCGACGCCGTGTTCGAGGACACCTCGGTGTCGGAGATCTTTGCGGGGCAGAACCAGAGCTGACCCGTGTGCAAAACGCGCACGTGAGGCTTTGGTGTCGATAGCCACGCGAAACCCGGACGTGAGCAGTTCGCGCGCCGAACTTACGGCAGCGGTTGCACCCAGCGGCCGTGGTAGTCGGCGTGGGCCAACAGCGTGCCCGATCCGCCGGGCCAGCGCCTGAGCTGCACGGCGACGCGGTCGCGGCGGAACTCGTCGGGCTCGAAGGTGACCCTCACCAGCGGCGCCGCCTCGGTGGCCCGCTCGCCGGCCTCCTCGATCGCCCGGGTGATCGGCCAACGGGCGGCGGTCGGCACGTACTGCCACATGATCGACTGAAACACCATGGTGGGGTGGATGCCCGCCCGCTCGGCCAGCAACCCGGCGAGCGTGGCGGCCGTGTCATTGGGGTTCATAGGGCCGTCGGTTTGAACCAACTCGGCGGGCACCTCGCCCGCCAGCGCGATCGCGCCGTCGAGGCGCGCGCGGCGCTCGGTCTGATCGGGCCAGAGGTAACTGCGCAGCCGCAGCGCCACCGTCGGGTCGGAGGGGTCGGCCGGGTGGGGATCGACACCGACGCGGTCCGCAACCAGCCAGGGATGCAGGCCGGGGGCCCCGCCCACCCACTCCGGGGACAGGCGAACCGGTGAGTTGGCGTCGCCGCCGATGAGGGACTCGCCATCGAGGTAGGCGAAACGGTCCATCCGCAGGTTGAGCCCGGCCGAGGTGCCCACCTCCACCAGCGAGATCGGCGCCCCGTCTCCGACCGATGCGGCCAACGCCGACAGGCCCAACACCAATGCCGACGCCCGTCCGGTCTCGTTGGTCTGCACCGCACGGTGCAGAAAGTCGGCGGTGTGATCCGGGTGAGCGCCGAGTGATTCGAGCACCGATTCGGCCAGGGAGGTCGCGATGGCCTCGGGCACCGTTCCGCCGCACGAGGGATACACCTCGGCGAGCTCGGGTGCCCGGCCGGACAGCGCCAGAGCATGCGACGCACCCATCAGTCGCAGGGGCATGGCGTCGCCGAACCGCCACCGGTCGAGCGGCGCCAGCAGGTGATCGAGCCGGCCCTCGCTCACCCGCTCGGCGACGGCCGGAAGCAGGCGGCGTAGAGCGGTGAGCCCAGGCCGGCACAGCTGAGCGCCTGCGAGTCGAACCAGTCGCCGAGCGTCGAGCGGAGCTGGGTCACCTCGGCCATGGCCCATCCTCGCACGCCCTCCGATCGCGGAGCGGGCCCACCCAAGCACTACGATGTTCGGCGGCCCGAGGACGCTCGGGAGTCCCCGGAACCTCCGGGGAACGACTTCGAGGAGACGTCTCACCATGTCACAGCAGACCGAAACCATCCCCCTGACCGCACAGGTGCGCACCGAGACCGGCTCGGGCGCCGCCATCCGCGAGCGCGAGGAGGGCCGCATCCCGGGCATCCTCTACGGCCTCGACAAGCCGCCGGTGCCGATCTCGGTCGAGCGAAGCGACCTGCGCCAGGCCCTGGCCACCGAGCACGGCGAGAACGCCATGCTGACCCTGACCGCCGGCGACGAGACCGTGCCGGTCATCGTCAAGGACATGCAGCGCCACCCGGTGCGCCGCAACGTCACCCACCTGGACCTCCAGCGGGTGTCGGCCACCCAGATGATCACCGTGGTCGTTCCGCTCTACCTGGTGGGCACGGCCAAGGACGTGATCGCCCAGGGCGGCATGGTGGAGCGCAAGCTGTCCAACATCAAGGTGAAGGTCCGGGCCGACTCGGTGCCCGAGCGCATCGAGGCCGACATCTCCGGCCTGAGCGTGGGCCAGTCGCTGCAGGTGAAGGATCTGGGCCTGACCTCCGACATCAAGGTGCTGACCGACGGCCGCAAGGCGGTCGCCTCGGCGCACCTGACCCGTGCCGCCGTCGTTGCGACCAACGCCGCCGAGGGCGAAGGCGAGGCCGAGGACGAGGCAGAGTCCGAGGAGGACTCGGACTGAGTCCCCGGGGCTCGTCCGTGGCCCGCCAGGCCCGCCGGGGAACCCCGTCGGAGCTGGTGGTCGTCGGCCTGGGCAATCCGGGCGCCCGCTACGAGGGCACCCGGCACAACGTCGGTGCCGACGCGGTGGCGCTGTTGGCTGAGCGCGCCGGCGACCGGCTTCGGCCGTCCAAGGACGAGGCGCTCATGGCCGAGGCGCGCCTGGACGGACGGCGGGTGTTGCTGGCGTTCCCAACCACGTACATGAACGACTCGGGCCGGTCGGTCGTCCGCCTGTGGCGCCGAGGCGGACAGGAGGACACCGGCCGCCTGGTGATCGTCCACGACGAACTGGACCTTCCCCCCGGACGGGTGAAGGTGAAGGTCGGCGGCGGCCTGGCGGGCCACAACGGCCTGAGGTCGGTGGAGGCGCATCTGCACACCCGGGACTTCACCCGCGTGCGCATCGGTGTCGGCAAACCGCCGGGGGGCAAGGAGCAGGGCGCCGGCCACGTGCTCTCGAAGACCAACGGCGCCACCAAAGAGCTGTTGGCCGCCGCGGTGGTCGAGGCCGCCGATGCGGTCGAGTTGATCCTGACCGAGGGCGTCGACGCGGCGATGGCCCGCGTCAACGCCAAGTGATCGTCCATGCCAAGTAGCGGTCGATGACGCGATGAGCCGCCGCTGGTACGCGGCGGCCGTCGCCGTGGCCGTGCTGGCCACGATCGGCGCCGTGCTGGGCCTGCTCCGAAGCCCCGAGGACCGGCGGGCCGACGCCGGACGCTGGGGCACCGGCGAGCTGATCGAGACCGACGACGTGCCCGTGGAGCGGGACGCGTCGCTGGAGGCCTCGACCGACACCGACGAGGTGATGCGCCGCCGTCTAACCACGGTCCCGACCGTGGCCGTGGAGCCGACCGACGACGGGTTTCGGCTGGGCTGGGAGGAGCCGGCGGCCTGCCGGGGGACGCGCATTGTGATCAACGAGACCGAGACGCAGGTGCTGGTGGAGGTCACGTCGGCCGAGCCGTTCGCCACGCCCGAGCGCACCGGCTGCGCCCAGCGGGGCCCCAGGGGTGACGACGTGGAGGGTGTGCTTCCGGTACACGTCACCCCGGTGGAGCTGGACGAACCGCTCGGCGACCGGAGCGTGCTCGACGCCGCCCGGGCTCGCGAGCTGCAGGTGGTGATCGACTAGCGGCGGGCATCGACTCCAGCACCCCGCCGGTCGCGTCGTATCCTCGCCCGGTGCCCCTGACAGCTCTGGCCACATCATTGCGAGACGAGGCGGCGCTTCGCGACGCCCTGGGGCGCAACGCCGCCACCGTGGCCGTCCCCGAGGCGGTCCGGGCCGCCTACATCGCGTCGCTGGCCGAGACCTCCAGCCGTTCGCCCATCGTCGTCGCCGTGCCGACCGTGGCCGAGGCCGAGCTGCTCGCCGACGACCTGGGCACCTGGCTGACGCCCGACGCCGTCGAGTGGTTCCCGGCCTGGGAGACCCTGCCCTTCGAGCGGGTCAGCCCGTCGACGGAGACGATGGGGCGCCGCATGCGGGTGATGTGGCGCCTCGCCGATCCCGCCCGCTGCCCCCGGGTGGTCGTCGCCCCGATCCGGGCCCTCGTCCAGCGCCTGGGCCCGCACGTCGAGGACACCCGGCCGGTGATCGTCGGGGTGGGCGACACGATCGATTCGACCGAGCTGGTCGACGAGCTGGTCGGCTGGGGCTATCGGCGCGAGTACCAGGTGGAGCACCGGGGTGAGGTAGCCGTCCGGGGTTCGATCGTCGACGTCTTCCCGGCGACCGCCCAGGCCCCGGTGCGCATCGATCTCTGGGGGGACGAGGTGGAGCGCCTCACCGAGTTCTCGGTGAGCGACCAGCGCTCGGTGGCGACGATCTCGGAGGTGGAGATCCACCCGGCCCGCGAGGTGCTGGTGACCCCCGAGGTGGCCGAACGTGCGGCCGACCTGATCACCTCCCAGCCGTGGGGCGCCGAGAACTGGCAGCGCCTGGCCGACGGCGAGACCTTCGACGGCATGGAGTCGTGGCTGCCCTGGCTGACCGACGCCGAGCACGTGCTCTTCGACCTGCTCGACGGCGACGCCCAGGTGCTGTTGGTGGAACCCAAACGCCTCGCCGACCGCGGCGCCGACCTGCTGGCCGAGGAGGAGGACCTGGCCGAGGCGCTGGCCAAGACCTGGGGGACCGACGGCACCGAACTGCGTCGGCTGCACCTGAACTTCGACCGGCTCCTCGCCCACACCTCGGCGCCCGCCTGGTCGCTGATCGCCACGGCCTCCGGCCCCGACGTGCCCGTGTTGGAGAGCCACCGCTGGCCCACCGCCGTCGGCGGCGGCGAGGCCCTCACCGACCGGCTGCGCAGCCTGTTGGGCGACGACTATCGGGTGATCGTCGCCGCGCAGAGCACCGGGTCGCTCGATCGCATCGACCACCTGCTGGGCGACGCCGGGTTGAGCCTGGCCCGCCACGACGCGACGGCCGACCCGGAGGGGGCCGCGCTGATGAAGCCGGGCGGGCACCTCACCGTCGCGCCCCTGCACGAGGGGTTCATCGCGCCCGACTCCCGCCTGGCGGTGCTGACCGAGACCGACCTCACCGGCCGACGTCGCACCCACCGCAAGCCCAAGCCCCGCAAGGCGTCCAAGGACGCCCAGGCGTTCTTCGCCGACCTGGCACCCGGCGCCTACGTCGTGCACCACCACCACGGCGTGGCCCGATACGGCGGCATGGTCACCCGGTCGCTGCCCGGCCCCGGCGGCACCTCGGTGGATCGCGACTACCTGCTGCTGGAGTACCGGGGCGCCGACAAGCTCTACGTGCCCTCCGACCAGATCGACGCGGTGCGCCAGTACACCGGCGGGGCCACGCCGACGCTGTCACGCATGGGCGGCTCGGACTTCGCCCGCACCAAGGCGAAGGTGCGCAGCCAGGTGGCCGAGGTGGCCCAGGAGCTCGTGGTGCTCTACCAGAAGCGCACCCAAACCGAGGGACACGCCTTCGCCGCCGACACGCCGTGGCAGGCCGAGATGGAGGAGGCCTTCGAGTTCACCGAGACCCCCGACCAGGATCGGACGATCGCCGAGGTGAAGGCCGACATGGAGTCGGGCCGGCCGATGGACCGGCTGGTGTGCGGCGACGTCGGGTTCGGCAAGACCGAGATCGCGCTGCGGGCCGTGTTCAAGGCCATCCAGGACGGCCGCCAAGCGGCGGTGCTGGTGCCGACCACCCTGCTGGCCTCGCAACACTTCGCCACCTTCACCGAGCGGTTTGCGCCCTACCCGGTGCGGGTGGAGGTGCTCAGCCGGTTCCTCACATCGGCCCAGGCGCGGCGGGTGATGGCGGGACTGGCCTCCGGCGAGGTCGACGTCGTCATCGGCACCCACCGCCTGCTGGGCGCCGACGTTTCGATCCCCAAGCTGGGCCTGCTGGTGGTCGACGAGGAGCAGCGCTTCGGGGTCAGCCACAAGGAGCGCATCAAGGAGATGTCGGTGGGCGTCGACGTCCTCACCCTGTCGGCCACGCCGATCCCGCGCACCCTCGAGATGAGCCTGACCGGCATCCGCGACCTGTCGCTGCTGCATACCGCTCCGGCCGAGCGCCGCCCGATCCTCACCTACGTCGGCGAGTTCGACGACGCGCCGGTGGCCGAGGCGATCCGCCGCGAGCTGCTGCGCGAGGGGCAGGTGTTCTACGTGCACAACCGGGTGGAGGACATCGACCGGCGGGCGAGCCAACTGGCCGAGCTGGTGCCCGAGGCCCGCATCGCGGTGGCCCACGGGCAGATGGACGAGGGCACGCTCGAACAGGTGGTGCTCGACTTCTGGGAAGGCCACTACGACGTACTGGTGTGCACCACGATCATCCGAGTCCGGCATCGACATGCCCGATGGCGAACACGCTGGTGGTCAGCGCGCCGACCTGCTGGGTCTCGGCCAGCTCCACCAGGTCGCGGTCGCGTGGGCCGATCCGGCCAGCGGGCCTACGCCTACCTCTTCTATCCGCCCAACCGGGAGCTGACCGAGGAGGCCCACGAACGGCTGAAGACCATCGGCGAGAGCACCGAGCTGGGCTCGGGGTTTCGCATCGCCATGCGCGACCTGGAGATTCGCGGCGCCGGCAACCTGCTGGGCACGGGCCAGTCCGGCCACATCGCCGCGGTGGGCTACGACCTGTACGTCGAGATGGTCACCCAGGCCATCGCCGAACTGTCCGGTGAGGAGGTGCGTCAACCGGCGGAGATCAAGCTGGACCTGCCGGTGGACGCACATCTGCCCGAGGACTACGTGGCCCAGGAGGACCTGCGCATCGAGGCCTACCGCCGACTGGCCACGGTGACCACCCAGGCCGAGGTGGACGACATCGCGGCGGAATGGGTCGACCGCTTCGGGGCCACGCCGGAACCGGCGCAGGCGCTGCTGGCCGTCGCCAGGGTGCGGGCCGAATGCGCCCGGGTCGGCATCACCGAGTGCACCGCCACCCGCAACCCCGACTTCTCCGGCCCGCCGCTTCGGGCCGTGCTGGCGCCGGTGGAGTTGGGTGCGTCGGCGCACCTGCGCCTGGACCGGGCGTTCCCCGGCTCGGTGTACAAGGCCGAACCGGCGGCCTCGACGTCGCCCGGCGTGGCCGGCGGGCGCCTCCAGGTGCCGATGCGCGGTGGACGGGAGCTCACCGAGGACCTCTCGGTGCTCTTCGCTCAACTGTGGCCCGCCGACGGCGAGGAGCCGCCGCCGCTGCCCGCCGGTATCGGCGCCCGGCGCCGCGGCGCGGTCATCGGCACTCGCCCGCCGGCCCCGGCGAGGGGCCGCCCGGCGCCGGACCCCGGCGATCCGGCGGCCATCGCCGAGGCCGAGGCCCGGTCGAAACGCGTGGCCGAGCGTCGGGCTCGCCGCTCCGGTCGGTAGCCGGCTGCCCCGGCGATGGGCCGCCGGGGCAGCACGGCACTACGATCGCGACCCGCACCGGCCCCTCCCTCTGGAACCCCCATGCCCCTCATCTCCCGAAGCGTCCGTGCCCGTTCGCTTGTCGTCCTGACCATCGCGGGCGCGTTGCTCGCCGGTGGATGCGGGTTGGCCGCCGAGACCACCGCCGCCACCGTCGACGGCGAGGCGATCTCCAACACCCAGGTGGAACAGGCCGCCCGGATCCAGGCGATCGGCAACGTGGCGCTGGGCGAGGACGACCCCGTGCCGATCGAGGTTCGGCGTCGGGCGCTGAGCTTTCTGATCGCCGGGCGCCTGCTCCAGCGCGAGCAGGTCGAGTTGAACATCGACGCCCCGGCTGGTCTCGCCGACCAGTTGGCCGAGCAGCTCCAGGCCGACCCGGCCTTCGCCGGCCTGTCCGAGGGCGAGCAGAGCGATCTGGTGGGTGCGGCGGTCGCCTTGAGCACCCCGCAGCCGACGGCCGACGGCAGCCAGGCCCTGGGGGTTCCCGAGGCGATCCAGCAGGCGTTGGTGAGCGATCCCGCCGCCCGGGATGCGTTCCGCACGGCCCACCCGCAGATGTTCCGCGAGTTGTGCGCCGACGTCGCCGAGGCCCAGCCCGATCAGGCCGACGAGCTGAACCGGGCGATGGCCGAAGACCCCGACGCCGCCTTCGAGACGTACGGTGCGCTGGACCAGTGCCAGACCGCAGCGGCCTCCAACGGGCTGGTGCCCGGGTCGTCGCCGCAATGGCCGACGTTGCGGGCGGTGCTCTCGGCACCGGTCGGCGAGGTGGTCGGTCCGATCACCACGCCGGTGGCCAACCCGGACCCCACCGCCCAGGGCGGAGGCGACACGATCGAACTCACCCGCTGGGTGCGCCCGACCGGGTCCCGTCAGCTCGACGATGCGGGGGCCGCCGACTTTGTGTCGGGCCTCGACGCCAACACGCTGCTGTCGTTGCTGGCGCTCGACGAGGGTCTGGTTCAGGTCGACCCGATCTACGGCGACGTGTTGACCGTCGGCCCGCCCGATGGGCTGCAGGTGATCCGCGTGGAGCCCAACGGCTCGGGTGCGGCCTCGACCTCCGACGGGTCCGCACCGGCCGTCTGAGGGTGACCACACCCAAGGTGACGGTCGCCGGGCTCGGTCCGGCGGACGCCGGCCTGATCCCCCCGGCGGTCACCCGGCGCCTCGGCTCCGGCCGCTGGTGGCTGCGCACCGAGCAACACCCGGCGGCGGCCGAGGTGAACGCCGTGGGGTCCTTCGACGGGCACTACGAGACCAGCGAGACCTTCGACGACACCTACCGGCGAATCGCAGCGGACCTGGTGGCGGACGCACACGCGCATGGCGAGACCGGCTACGTCGTGCCGGGTTCGCCGATGGTGCTGGAGCGCACGGTGGAGTTGCTGTCGGCGGCGGCCGATCGGGGTGAGGTCGACCTCGAGGTGTTGCCGGCGATGTCGTTCCTCGACCTGGTCTGGGCGGTGCTGGGGATCGACCCGGTGACCGTCGGGGTGAGGTTGGTCGACGGGCACCGCTTCTCGACCGACGCCGGCGGGCAGCGGGGCCCGCTACTGGTGGCCCACGCCCACTCACGCGAGGTGCTCTCCGACATCAAGCTGGCGGCCCTCGAGGACGAGGGCGCCGACCCGAACGGCGAGGTGTTGGTGCTGCATCATCTCGGGTTGCCGACCCAGCGGGTGCACGCGACGACCTGGGCCGACCTCGACCGCGACGTGGCCCCCGATCATCTGACGTCGCTGTGGGTTGCGGAGCTGGCCGTACCCGTGGCGGCGTCGCTCCAACGGCTGGCCGAGTGGGCCGCTACGGACCGGGCCACCGTCACGACCCGCCGGCTCGGGCGGAGTGGTTCGGACGTCGACACGGCGCTCGCCACCTTCCACGCCGACTCGGGGGACGGGGCCGAGGCGCTGTGTGACGCCCTGGGGCGGGTGTTGGGTGACGTGACCGTTGCGGCCCGGGTGGGTGAACGCTCCGGCTGGTTCAACCTGGCCGACGTGGCGGAGGCGTCGCTCGTGGCGGAGCCGAGCGCACCGCCGTCGTCAGGCTGACTCCTTCGACGCCGAATCCCGGGTGGGGGGCGGCGATCCGACCGCCCGCTCCCAACCCTCGGCGGCCGCCCGTTGGGCGACGACCCGGGCGACGGCGCCCCCGATGCTGATGGCCACGACCCAGCCGAGCGCCTCACTCCAGTCGGTGTCGGGGTCGGCGGGATTGGTCGGCGGGTCCCGGTCGGTCGAGCGCTTCCACATGGCGGTCAGGGCCTTCTTGGTGACCACGGCGGCGGCAACCCCGCTGAGCCCTGACACGACCGACCAGCCGATCCGTTGTCCGGTGTCGGTCTTGGCGTCCGCCGACGCCGCGAGCACGCCGGGATGAGTGGTGAGGAACGGAAGCATGTGGGGCTTCTACCCGGGCGCGCCCGCGGCCAAACTCGGGCAGACTGGCCCGATGAGCACGAACTCCCGCAACGTCGTCAACGGCGACCTGACGATCAACTACCTGACCCAGGGCGACCACGAGGATCCGCCGATCCTGATGATCATGGGCCTGGGCGCACAACGCGTGAGTTGGCCGCCGGAGTTCATCGAGCGCCTCGTCGACCGCAACCGGTTTGTCGTCACCTTTGACAATCGGGACGCCGGGGAGTCGACCCACCTCGACGACGCCGAGATCGATCTGGGCGAGCTGCTCGGTGCGATGATGACCGGGCAACCACCGGAGAACGTGCCCTACACGCTGTCGGACATGGCGGGGGACGCCGTCGCCGTGCTCGATGCCGTCGGGCTGGATCGGGCCCACGTCGTCGGTGCCTCGATGGGCGGCATGATTGCGCAGACGCTGGTAATCGAACACCCGGAGCGGGTGCTCAGCCTGACCTCGGTGTTCTCCAACACCGGCGAGGGCGACATCGGCGGGCCGTCCGACGAGGCCGCGGCGGCGCTGGTCACGCCGGTGCCCGAGGAGCGCGAGGCCTACCTGGCCGCCACCGCCGAGCGCTGGAAGATCTGGTCGGCCCCCGAGCACTGGGACGAGGCCGCCGTCCGGGATCGCCTGGTTCGGGAGTACGACCGCAGTTTCGATCCCGCCTCGGTGCCCCGCCAGTTGGCCGCCATCATGGCGAGCGGGTCGCGGGCGGAGGCGCTCGCCGGCGTGACGGCGCCCACGCTGGTGATCCACGGCCTGTTGGACACGCTGATTCAGCCCGACGGTGGTCGGCGCACCGCCGAGCTCGTGCCCGGAGCGACGCTGTTGGAGATTCCGGACATGGGTCACGAGCTGCCCGAGGTTCACTGGGACGTCGTGCTGGATGCGGTGGAGGCGCACACCGACTCGTGAGGTGAGTTCTTGACAGGGTTTGTTAGGGCGACCTAAAACACCGACCCATGAAACGCCAACTCCTCACGTCCATCCCCCTTGCCGCCGTCCTCGTCGCCGCCTCGTGCGGCGGCGACGACGGCACCGGCGACTCGCAGCCCACGCCGTCCGGTGCCGATGCCGAACTCAGCGCCGAGGTGGTGGAGCACTACGCCGACGGCGTGTATGCCAGCTACGCCGCCAGCGTCGACAGCGCCACGGCGATGAGCGAGGACATCGACGCCTTTCTGGCCGACCCCACGGAGGAGACCCTCGCCGCCGCCCGCCAGGCGTGGCTGGACGCCCGCCCCGACTACGGCGTCACCGAGGCCTTCCGCTTCTACGGCGGCCCGATCGATGCCGAGGAGACCGGCCCGGAGGGCCAGATCAACGCCTGGCCGATGGACGAGTCCTACGTCGACTACGTGGAGGGCGACCCCGACGCCGGCATCATCGGCAACCCGGAGGAGTACCCCAGCCTGGACGCCGAGTCCCTGGCCGAGCTGAACGAGGCCGGTGGCGAAACCAACGTGTCCACCGGATGGCACGCCATCGAGTTTCTGCTGTGGGGCCAGGACCTCGCCGAGGACGGGCCGGGCGAGCGCCCGGCCTCCGACTTCGCCACCACCGGAGATGACGCCGCCGAGCATGGCGACCGTCGTGGCGAGTACCTCGGATCGGTCACCGAGCTGCTGCTCTCCGACCTGCAGGGCCTGGCCGACGCCTGGGACCCCGAGGCCGACGACAACTACCGGGCCCAGTTCCTGGCCAAGGACAGCGACGAGGCCCTGACCGACATCATCACCGGCATCGGCGAGCTCAGCCGCGGCGAGCTGGCGGGCGAGCGCATGTCGATCGCCTACACCGAGCGCAGCGAGGAGGACGAGCACTCGTGCTTCTCCGACAACACCACCGAGGACATCGTGGCCAACGCCCAGGGCATCGTCAACGTGGTCACCGGCGAGTACCCGGGCGGGGTGTCCGGCCCGGGCGTCGCCGACCTGTTCGCCTCCAACGACGAGGCGGCGTCGGGGGAACTCGTCGATGCGGTCAACGCCGGCCTGGCTGCGGCAGAGGCGATCCCGGCACCGTTCGACCAGCACCTCCAAGACGGTGTGAGCGACGATGGCGAGGGTCGGGTGGCGATCAAGACCACGATGGACAACCTGGGGGCACAGACCGACCTGATCGTCAACCAGGCGGCCGAGTTGGGGCTGAGCGTCGAGGTCTCGTGAGGGACCTGGCCCGTCGGGCCGGCGCCCTGGCGTTTGTTGCCGGGCTCGTCTTCGCCGCCTGCGGAGGCGGCGAGGACGAGCCGGTGGTGCTCAACGCCCAACTGGGCGGTGACACCACGCGCTCGGCCACCAACCGCAACGCCTTCGGCCTCCCCACCGAGGGCCTCAGCGACGACCAGCGGCTGGACTTCGAGGTGGGCGACAGCTTCTTCACCCAGAACTGGGTGACCTCGCCCGCGTCGACCGAGGCCCGTGACGGGCTCGGCCCCAGGTTCAACGCGCAGGCGTGTTCGTCGTGTCACGGGCTGGACGGGCGGGGTTCCCGCCCACCGACGCCGAGGACACCTCCACGCTGGGGCTGTTGTTGCGCCTGTCGGTGCCCGGCGTCTCCGACGACGGCGGCCCGCTTCCCGAACCCGCCTACGGCGGCCAGTTGCAGGACCGGGCGGTCGACGGCGTCGACCCCGAAGGCGTCATCGAGCTCGACTGGGTGACCGAGACCCGCAACCACGCCGACGGAGCCACCTACGAGCTGCGGCGACCGGACATCGACATCGTCGAGGCGGCCCACGGCCCGCTGGCGGACGACGTGATGATCTCGCCCCGACTGGCCCCGCAGGTGATCGGCGTCGGGTTGCTCGAGGCGATCCCCGAGCAATCGATCCGCGACGCCGCCGACCCGGACGACGCCGACGGCGACGGCATCTCGGGCCGCGTGAACCTGGTGCCCGACCCCCGATCCGGCGAGGAGCTCGTCGGCCGGTTCGGCTGGAAGGCCAACGTCGGCACGGTCGAGGCGCAGATCGCCGGGGCGTTCCTCGGCGACATCGGGATCACGTCGCCGCTGTTCCCCGACGAGAACTGCGGGCGCGACGACGTCGTGTGCGCCGATGCGCCCGGCGGCGGCGACCCGGAGGTCCCGCAGGACACCTTCGAACGGGTGGTGTTCTACAACCGCACGCTGGCCGTGCCCGCCATGCGCGACCCCGGGTCGCCGCAGGTTCGCGCCGGGGCCGAGCACTTCACTGCCGTGGGCTGCGCCGGCTGCCACACCACGACGCAGACGACCGGATCGGCGGACATCGACATGCTCAGCGATCAGACGATCAGCCCGTTCACCGACCTGCTGTTGCACGACCTGGGCGAGGGCCTGGCCGACGGTCGTCCCGACTTCGGGGCCTCCGGGAGCGAGTGGCGCACCCCGCCGCTGTGGGGCCTGGGCCTGGTTCCGGTGGTCAACGGCGAGCGGTTCATGATGCACGATGGACGGGCACGGACCTTCGAGGAGGCGATCATGTGGCACGGCGGCGAGGCGCAGGCCTCGGCGGATGCGTTCAGCGCACTGGCCGAGGACGAGCGCACCGAGTTGATCGCCTACCTGGAGGCGCTGTGACAGGGGGGAGGAGGGTCGCTCCCGCCGCCCTGGCGATGGTGCTGTTGGCGTGCGGCGGTGGGGTCGACCGGGCCTCGGCGATGACCCGGGTTGCCGACGACGCCGCCGAGACCTTCGAGGCGTTGCCCGGTGTGGCCGACGAGGCCACCACGGCCATCGAGACAGCGTGTGCCTCGGGCGAGGTCGCCGACTTCGAGGCCGCTTCCGAGGCCGTCGCCGCGGCCCAGGAGCGCTGGCACGCCACCGAGGCGCTGTGGATGGGTCCGGTGACCGACCGGCGGTCGAATGCGTTGATCGACTGGCCGGCCGGCGTCGACGACATCGACGAGCTCCTGGCGGCGACCGAACCCGAGACCATCGATGCCGGCTACCTGGCCGAGTTCGTCGGCGCCGACACCCGTGGCTACGGCGCGGCCCGGCAGCTGCTGGCCGACGCCCCGATCGAGGGGCGGGCGTGCGACTACACCGTTGCCGCCGCCGAGCTGGCCGCCTCGGAGATCGACGAGATCGTCCAGGCGTGGACCGGGGCGGAGGACCGGCCCTTTCGGGAGGAGCTGGCCGACCCCGAGACCGGGATCGACCTGGCGGTCAACCAGCTGATCGTCGTGCTTGCCGGAAGCGAGCCGGACCAGCTGCCGGCCCGGGCCACCTCGGTGGAGCTGGTGCTGTTCGGCGACGACGGCGGATCGGGCCTCACCGCCATGGTGGACGACGACCTCACCGCCCGGCTGCGAACGGAGACCGACACGATGATCGCTGCGGCCCAGGCCGACGAGCCGGACGCCGACACCGTGGCGGCCATGGAGGAGCTGCGGGCCACCGTCGCCACCGAGCTGGTCGCCGAGCTGGGCGTCACCGTCACCTTCAGCGATGCTGACGGCGACAGCGCCGGTTGATCGGGCCGACGCGACCTCATCCGGCCTCCGGCCGGTGTCGTCGGCGTCGCTCGAAGCCCTCCGCATCGCGTTCGGGCTGCTGGGCGCCGCATCGGCGGTCAGGTTCCTCGCCAGGGGCTGGGTGGGCTCGCTCCACCTCGACCCGGCCCACCACCTGACCTATCCGGGCTTCGACTGGGTGGCGCCGTTGCCCGGGCGGCGCCCACCTGCACGTGGCGGTGGTGGCGCTGGCGGGGCTGGCCGTCGCCGTCGGCTGGAGGACGCAGGCCGCACTCGGGGTGTTCCTCGTCGGGTTCCTCTGGATGGAGCTGATCGATGCGGCGCTCTACCTCAACCACTACTGGTTGATGACGCTGCTCGGCGCCCTGCTGTTCGTGCTGCCGGTTGGACGGTCCTGGTCGATCGATGCCGCATCGGGCCGCGTGGCTCGGACCTCCCTGGTGCCGGCATGGATGGTGTGGGCCGCCCGGGCGCAGGTGGGCGTCGTCTACGTCGTAGCCGGCATCGCCAAGCTGAACGGCGACTGGCTGCTGCGAGGTGAGCCGCTGGGCATGTGGCTGGCGGCGCGAGGCGACCGCCCGATCGTCGGGCCGTTGTTCGACCTGCCGCTCACCCCGGTGGTGGCCTCGTGGGCGGGTCTGGTGTTCGACCTCACCATCGTCGGGTGGTTGCTCTGGCGGCGATCACGCCCGTGGGCGTACGCAGCGGTGGTCGTGTTTCACCTGGCGACGGCCGCGTTGTTCCGGATCGGGCTGTTTCCCTGGGCGATGATGGCGCTCACCCCCGTGTTCTTCGAGCCCGACTGGCCGGTGCGCCTGGTCGGTCCCCCCGTAGCGGATCGTGGGGACGTCTCGGTTCGACCCTGGGTCCGCAACGCCGTGGTGGCGCTGGCGGTGATCAACGTGGTGGTTCCCCTGCGCCACCACCTCTACGAGGGCGACGTCGTCGAAAACGAGGCGGGCTACTACGGCTCGCTTCGGGTGATGTTGACCGAGAAGACCGGTACGGCAACGTTTTTGGTGACCGACCCGGCCACCGGCGAGCGGTGGGCCGTGCAGCCCGACGAGGTGTTCGAGCCCTGGCAGGTGGGCCAACTGGCGTCTCGCCGGGACCTGCTGGTGACCGCCGCCCACGTGGTCGCCGACGAGGCGCGCGCCGACGGGCACACCGACGTGGAGGTACGCGCCGACACCTGGGTGTCGATCAACGGCCGACCCCGCCAACGGTTGGTGGACCCCACATTGGACCTGGCGGGCCTGCCTCGTCGACCCCGCTGACCGGCTACTCGAGTTGTGATCCGTCGGGGCGGGTGGTGTGCCAGCTGCCGTCGGGTTGGCGCCGGTGATGGTAGCCCTTCTGTTTCCAGCGGTTGTGTTTGCCGCACAGGGGTGCTGCGTTGGGTTGTGTGGTTGGGCCGTTGCGTGAGTGTTCACAGACGTGGTCGATGTCGCATCGGCTGGCTGGGGTGTGGCAGCCGGGCCAGATGCAGTGGGTGTGGGTGGCGGTGGCTGCGGTGCGGGCGGATCCGGTGAACCGGCGTGCGCGTCCTTGGTCGATGACGACGCCGGTGGCGTCGACGATGATCCGTCGGACCTTGGCGACGAGCGAACAGATGACGGTTTCGGTGGGGTCGAGTTCGTATCCGTCGGTGGTTCGGCACATGTGGGTGTCGGGATCGAGGCGGACGGCCCGGTCGTTGTCCATCGCTGGGTCGATGGTGTTGAGCATCTGTTCGTAGCTGGTGGCGGACCAGTGGATGTTGTGCACGAACCCTGCCGGGATGACGTTTCCGGCGGTGGTGGCGTCTTGGAAGATCCGGTGGAGGGCATCGGCTCGGCGTTGGTTGTCGGTGCGTTGGAGGTTGGCTTTGGTGATGTTCCCGGTGCCGCCTGCTGCGAGGTCGGCTGCTTTGGCTGTGGCCCAGTCGGTGCGGAATTCGGCGTCGAGGTACCGGTCGAGGATCTCGCGCATCTGCGCGCCTTGAAGCGGCGCGTAGGAGCCTTTCAGGTCCCAGGACAGGTCGATCGGGTTCTGGACCAGCCGGGCGTCACGGTTGCGGTGGTTGCGTTCGTTGGCCGGTTCGGGGCCGTCTTCGTCGATGAGGCGTTCCCACCGGTAGGCCTTGTGCGCGAACGCTTTCGATCCCATTCCTCGGGCGTCGGCGATGAAGTCGTCTTGCCGGTCGACCATGGCTGGGGCGACCCGCCGGTTGGCGAACACACGCCCAAGGACTCGGACGGCGCAGGTGGGGAGGTCACCGGATTGCCAGGCGGCGGCGACCTTGGGGAGCCCGATCGATGCCCGTGCGGTTTTGGCGCGTGCGGTTGCTTCGCCTTCGGAGAGCCGGGCGAGGTGTCGGATCATGATCTTGGCCGACCCGTGACCATCTCGGACGTGCAGGGCCCGGCGTTGGATGGTGGCGGTCAACGCGGCGCGGGCGGCGTCGACCCGACGGCCGAGGTGTTCGAGGTCCTTGATCCAGGCCACCGCCTCGCTGGAGTCCAGCGGTCCGATCCCGGCATCGAAGAGGTCGTCCATCGCCCACTCGGCGCGCTCCAAGGCCCACACCGCCGCCGGGTCGGCGACCTTGGGTGCCCTCAGGCCCTGTTCCTCGGCCTCCCAGGCGGCCTGCTCCTCACGGAACAGCCGCGCCCGCGCCACCTCCAACGCATCATCACAACCCGAACCGGCACCGGCACCGGCACCGGCACCAACCGCATCAAGGGTGGCCTGCGAACTCATGACCCCATCATGACGACCGGGTGTGACAACGAAGCCCGATTCTCGAGCCCGCCGTCAAGAAATCTGCGGGAATTCTCTGCGTAGACGCAGGGACCCGATCCGGGGAGCGGGAACCCGTCGACTGCTGGCCCCAGCGGCTCTCGGGCTCAGTACTTGAGCGTCGGCTCGGTCTCGGCGGGAAGGTTGATCGTCTTCGCCTCCATGAAGGCGGCGAGACCCTCGGGGCCCAGCTCGCGGCCGACGCCGGAGTCCTTGTACCCACCGAAGGGGGCGCTCCACTCCATGGCGAAGCCGTTGACCGTGTAGGTGCCGGTGCGCACCCGTCGGGCCAGGTCGATGCCGGCATCGACGTCGGAGGTCCAGACGGTGCCGCACAGGCCGTAGGCGCTGTCGTTGGCCACCCGGACGGCGTCGTCGTCATCGTCGACGGGGATGACGGCCAGCACCGGCCCGAAGATCTCCTCCTGGGCGATCCGCATCGAATTGTCGACGTCGGCGAACACGGTGGGCTCGACGAACCAACCCCGGTCGAAGTTGTCGGGCCGGCCGCCGCCGGTGGTGACGCGGGCACCCTCGTCGCGCCCGATCTGCAGGTAGCCCTCCACCCGCTCTCGCTGAACGTCGGAGATCAACGGGCCACAGCCGGTCTCCATGTCGGCCGGGTCGCCCACCGGGATGGCGGCGACGGCCTCGGTGAGCGCCTCGACCACCTCGTCGTATCGGTTGCGGGAGGCGAGGATGCGGGTCTGTGCGACGCAGGCCTGGCCGTTGTTCATCGTGGCCGAAGCGATCAGCTCGGGCATGATCGTGCCGAGGTCGGCGTCGTCGCGCACGATCGCCGCCGACTTGCCGCCGAGTTCCAGCGTGACCCGGCGCAGCAGTTCGCCGCATGCAGCGCCGATCTTTCGCCCGGCGGCGGTGGAGCCGGTGAAGCTCACCTTGTCGACGTCGGGATGGGTCACCAGGTGATGACCGGCTTCACGTCCGGCCGGCACGACGTTGACGACGCCCGCCGGCACGCCCGCCTCGACGCACAGCTCGGCGAGCACCTGGGCGGACAGGGGCGTCTCGGGGCTGGGCTTGAGCACCATGGTGGAGCCGCTGGCCAGGGCGGGCGCCAGCTTCAACATGGCGGTGAACAGCGGCACGTTCCACGGCACGATGCCGGCGCACACCCCGACCGCCTCGTGGCGCACCAGGGCGGGCCCCAGCATTCCGGGCCGAACCTCCTCGAACTCGAAGGTGCGGGCGAGCTTGGCGAAATACTCGAGCACCATGCCGCTGGCCCCGACCTGCCCGAAGTGGCTGAACAGCAGGGGAGAGCCCACCTCTGCGGTGATCAGTTGGGCCATCTCGTCGGAGCGTTCGAGGAACAGGGCGTGCAGTCGGTCCATCACGTCGGCCCGCTCTGCGGCGGTGGCCATGCCCCAATCGCCGTCGGAGGCCGAGCGGGCGGCGGCGACGGCGGCGTCCATGTCGGCCGGAGCTCCGTCCGGGGTGGACCCGATCTCCTCCTCGGTGAGGGGGGAGATCACCGAGATGCGGGCGTCGGTGGCCGGGGCCACCCAGTCGCCACCGATGAACAGGCGGTCGTGGTGCAGGTCGGTCATGGAGTCCCCCGGGGTGGAGCGAGTCGGTGTTGGCCGATTGAGCGTAGTGCTCGGGCTATGCGAGCGAGGTCAGGAACCGCTCGGTGCGCGGGTCGGGTGGACAACCGGAGCGGGTGACCGCCACCAGCCGCCGCCGGACCAGTTCCTCGGCCTCGACCACGTCGGCCACGGCGCCGCCGTCGCTCCCGAGGCCACGGGTGTGGTCGGGCAGAACCGCCCACCCCAGACCCAGCTCGACCATCGACAGCAGCACGGTTGGGTTCGAGCTCTCCAGCGTGGTGGTGGGGTCCGCGCCCCGGAGGCGAAGCGCCCCCTCGATCAGGCGCCGGGTGGTGGATCCGGCGGGCGGCATCACCCACGGGCCCCATCGTGAGGGGTCGTCGAGCGCACCCCGGCCGACGGCGGCGGGGGCGACCACCACCATCGACTCCTCGGCGACGGTGGCCGTGGTCACCGTCGCCTCGAACGCCCGGCCGGAACCACCGGATCGCAGGGCCGCGTTGTCGGCGACCACCACGGCCAGGTCGAGCTCGCCGCGCTGCACACCGCGGGTGAGCGGCACCGAGGTGTCGACGGTGACGTGCAGCGCATCGCCGGCCAGCTCGCGCACCGCGGCCAGCGCCGGCCGGCAGGTGGCCACCGCCGCCGAGTCGATCAGCCCCAGGCGGTAGGTGCCACGCTCGCCCCGCCTGAGCTGCCCGGCCAGCCGCCCCAGATCGGAGGCCTGGGCCAGCACCCGGTCGGCCTGGAGCAGCACCTCGTGTCCGGCGGGGGACAGCACCCGTCGCCGACCGGCCCGTTCGAACAACGTCAGGCCCAGGCGCCGCTCCAGCTCGGCGATGCCCTGGCTGAGCGCGGATTGGGTGACGCCCAACTCGGAGGCCGCCTCGGTCCAGCTGGGCGCCCGCGAGGCGGCGCGCAGGTACAGCAGTTGCTGCGTCGACAGCGGCGGGATCGGTTCGTTGTCCCGAGTCATAAGTAGCTCTGATGAAGCACGATATTGACTATAGGGAAGCTGTCAACAACACTCGGGATCGGCCCCCGAGTCCGGTGGCTCCCGAACGCAAGGAACACGACGTGAACCCACCAGACACCCCGAACGCACTCGACATCGCCCCCGCCGCCGGTCGCCTCGGCCTGATGATGCCGGGCATGGGCGCGGTGTCGACGACGACGATCGCCGGCGTGATGGCGGCACGACAGGGATTGGCCTCGCCCATCGGCAGCCTCTCCCAGATGGCCCATATCCGCCTCGGTCGCCGCGAGGAGGAGCGGAACCCGCTGATCAAGGACTTCGTGCCGCTGGCGAGCATGGACGACATGGCCTTCGGCGGCTGGGACCCGATCTCGGCCAACGCGCTGGAGGCGGCCCGCACCGCAGGCGTGTTGCAGGAGTCGGACCTGGCGCCGATCTCGGGTGAGATGGAGGGCGTCGCGTCGATGCCGGCGGTGTTCGATCAGCGCTGGGTCTCCAAGTTGGACGGCATCCGGGTGAAGGAGGGGGCGAGCAAATGGGACCTCGCCCGCCAGTTGGTGGACGACATCGCCCGCTTCAAGGAGGAGGAGAACTGCGACCGCCTGGTGATGGTGTGGACCGGCTCAACCGAGGCCTACCAGGTGCAGTCGGACGTGCACGCCGACCCCGACGCCTTCGAGGCCGGGATGAAGGCCGACGACCCCAACATCTCGCCCTCCCAGATGTATGCGTGGGCGGCGCTGAGTTCGGGCGTGCCGTTCGCCAACGGTGCCCCCAACCTGGCGGTCGACACGCCGTGGGCGGCGATGCTGGCAGCCGAGCGTGGCGTGCCGCTGGCCGGCAAGGACTTCAAGACGGGCCAGACGCTGATGAAGACGATCCTGGCGCCGGGGTTCAAGGCCCGCATGCTGGGCGTGCGTGGCTGGTACTCCACCAACATTTTGGGCAACCGCGACGGCGAGGTGCTCGACGACCCGGAGAACTTCAAGACCAAGGAGATGTCCAAGCTGGGCGTGCTCGACACGATCCTCCAGCCCGAGCTTTACCCCGAGCTGTACGGCAACCTCGATCACGTCGTGCGCATCAACTACTACCCGCCCCGGGGCGACAACAAGGAGGGGTGGGACAACATCGACATCTTCGGCTGGATGGGCTACCCCATGCAGATCAAGGTGGACTTCCTGTGCCGCGACTCGATCCTGGCGGCGCCGATCGTGCTCGACCTTGCCCTGTTCCTCGACCTCGCCCAGCGGGCCGGCCAGTCCGGACTTCAGGAGTGGTTGAGCTTCTACTGGAAGGCACCGGATGCACTCGGCGGCATTCCGCCCGAGCACGACATCTTCATCCAGCAGACCAAGCTGAAGAACACGCTGCGCTCGTGGATGGGGGAGGATCCCATCACCCACGCCGAGGAGGGATAGGCCGGGCTACGCGAGGGCGAGGTGCAGGCCGTCGCGGTCGAGGTCGACCTCGACCGTGACCTCGCCGTCGGTCGGAGCCGGCAGCTCCACCGATCCCGAGATCAGGCGGCCGACGACCTCCACCTCGAGGTGGTGGTCGATCGCCCCAACCGGCACTTCGGTGGTTAGGACGCCGGCGCCTCCGCCTGCGGAGTCGGGCCTGGTGGTCACCCCGCAGCGACGTGCCACCTCGACGGTGCCGTAGCGAACGACGACCGTGTCGCGGGCGAAGCCCGCTCCCAACACGATGCGAAAGCGGCCGTGGCGGACCGGTCGGCCCGCCACCTGCCCGATGGGGCCGTCGGCGGCGTACGGGTGATTCGAGTGTTCGGTCATCAGAACGTCGAACATGTGCTGGCACCTCGTGGGCACGTGGGTGGGGGTGCCGTGGTGCACTCCGACCGGATTCCGGGTTGGAACGAATGGGGTTCCACACAGTGTGGATGAGGGCGCTCATCCACGGAGTCGCTGGATCAACCGCCACTCAGTTCTCACTCAATTCTCCCGCGATCTCACCGAGAGTGTTTGCGCGGTCATGCAGGGCCGTTGGACGGTGGGCAGATCGACGCACCCCACCCCAAGAGCGATCCGAACCGGCCCCAAGTGCCTGCGAACACGTTACGACGTGATCGTGGTCGGCACCGGTCCGGCCGGGTCGGTGATGGCCTATCGACTCGCGCGCGCCGGCCTGAACGTGGCCGTCCTCGAGCGCGGCCGGGCGATCGAGCCCGGTGCCTTTCCCGAGTCGGCCGGCGACCTGGCGAAGAACGCCCAGCTGTGGCGAAACGGTCGGCGCCTGGGCCCGGCGGACGCCTCTTCGACCTGCGGGTCTTCGACGATCTCATGGTGCTCACCGGGTGCGGCGTGGGCGGCACGTCGCTGATCAACGCGTCGGTCTCGGTGATGCCCGACGATCAGGTGATGTCCGACCGCCGGTGGCCGGCGGAGATCCGCAACGACGCCGATTGGCCGGCCGACGTCGCACGCGTGCGGGCGATGGTGGGGGCAGAGGAGCTCCCGCAGGAACGAACCCCGGGCAAGCTCGGCGCGCTCGAGTCGATGGCGACGGGCGACGGCCTCGGTGGTGTGGCCGAGCGGGCGCCGCTCAACGTGTCGTTCTGCGACGGCCCCAACAGCACCGGCGCCGAGATGTCGGCGTGCAACGGCTGCGGCAACTGCATGACGGGCTGCAACGTGGGGGCGAAGGAGACCTACGACCGCAACTACCTCCACGGCGCCCGTCGGTGGGGTGCCTCGGTGTACGCCCGCTGCTCGGTGCGACAGGTGTCCCCCACGGCGCACGGTTGGGCCGTCACCGTCGCCGACACCTCCCACCCCTCGGTGCGGCGACGGGTGGAGGCCGACCAGGTGGTGCTGGCCGCCGGGGCGTTGGGGTCGACCGAGATCCTGCTGCGCTCGCGCGCCGAGGGCCTGGACGTGTCGCCGATGGTCGGGCAGCGCTTCTCGGGCAACGGCGACCTGATCGCCTGGGGCTTCGACACCGGCTCCGAGGTCGGTTCGGTGGCGGTCCCCAGCGACCGGCCGGGTGACGACGACGGCTGGCTGGGGGTCGGCCCCACGATCACGGGCCTGATCCGCGGCGACGACGGGGCCTCGGATGCGTGGATGATGCAGGACGGCACCGTGCCGGCGGCCTTCGCCCGGCTGACGCCGCTGCTGCTGGCCGTGTCCGCGATGCTCGACAAGATCCCGAACGAGGCTCCCGGTCGGCTGAGGGACTGGCTGGTGTCGCTGATGGAGGGCCCGTATGCCGGCGCGGTCGGACGGACGACCACCACCCTGTACATGGCGGCCGACGACTCCGAGGGCGAGGTGGTGCTGTCGGGATCGGGCGTCGAGGTGAACTGGCCTGGTGCGGGCCTGCAGCGCTCGCTGATCGAGGGTGGCCGAAGGTTGGCGGAGGCCGCCCGGCACCTGGGCGGTCGTCCGGTGCACAACCCCGGTCAGGGCGGGCACCTGGGCAACCGGCCGATCTCGGTGCATCCCCTGGGCGGCTGCGTCATGGGGTCGGACGCTGGGGACAGCGTGGTCAACGACCGGGGCCAGGTGTACGCCGGAGCCGCCGGTCGCCACGTGCAGAAGGGCCTGTACGTCACCGACGGGTCGATCATCCCCCGGTCGCTGGGGGCCAACCCGTCGCTGACGATCGCCGCCCTGGCCGAGCGAACCGCCCGGCTGATGCTGACCGACCTGGGGCTCGATCCGTTTCCCGCCGACCCGGCGCCCCCGTCGGGGACCGAACCCGGAGATGTCGCCCCGGAGGTCTCGGGCCCGCAGGTGCGCTTCGGCGAACGTCTGGGTGGCCACCTCATGGTCGACGGTCAGGCGTCGCCGATCCGGCTCGAGCTCCGGGTTGCGGTGGACGATCCGGCCGAGGTTCGGCGCGACCCCCAGGGGACCCACCTGCAGGTCACCGGCACGGTCGACGCACCGTTGCTCCACCCGGCGCCGATCACGGTCAGCTGGGGGACGCTGACGCTGGTGGCCGAGGACCCCGACCAGCCGGTGGGCCACCGCATGGAGTACCGCCTGGCGCTGCGGGACGCCGACGACAACCGATATCACCTCGAGGCCGACAAGCTGATCCTCGATCAGCCGGGGTTCGACTGGCTGTGGGACGCCACCGAGATGGCGGTGGTGATCCGTCCCGACCAGGAACGTGAGGCGATCCGGGCCTACGGCATGGCGCGGTTGGCGCCCTTCGACGCCCTCCGCATGGGCCTGTCGATGCGGGGCCCGCTGGGCGCGTCGCCGATGACCCAGGCCAAGGCGGTGGTGTCGTTCCTCGGGGCGTTTGCGCTGCCGATGTCCCGCACCTTCGGGAAGGCCGCCGTCGCCGCTTCGGAGTTGCGAGCCGCCCGGCGCCCGCTGGAGCGCCGTCGACCGCTCAAGCTGCCGCCGACGACCTCGCACTGGCTGAGCAGGGACGGAACCTGGGTCGACGGGGACGAGATGCCTGCGGATCCCGTGGTCGGGCTGCGCCGGTACCGCGGCGGGACGGCGGGCCCGGTGCTGCTGGCGCCCGGCTTCGGGATGTCGAGCGATCACTACCTGCTCGACGCCGAAGGCCCGAACCTGACCGAGTGGCTCGTCGATGCGGGCTACGACGTGTGGCTCTTCGACTATCGGTCGTCGATCATGTTTCCCGGGGCCGGCCGGCCGGCGACCCTGGACGACATCGCCCGGCAGGATTGGCCGGCAGCGGTCGACCGGGTGCGCGGGCTGACCGGCGCCGAGGAGGTGGCGGTGGTGGCCCACTGCGTCGGGTCGGCGACCGTGCTGATGGCGCTGCTTGCCGGCATGGAGGGTGTGGCCTCGGTGGTGTGCTCGCAGATGGCGGCGCACTTCGACGTTCCCTCCTTCACGCGCCTGCGCGCCCGGCTGCGCCCGGGGCCCAAGCTGGAGCGGCTGGGGTTCACGTCGGTGTTTCCCGACCGTGGCACCGGCCTGTCGGCCCAGCTGGCCGACCTTGCGGCGCGGCCGACACCGCTGGCCCACGGCGAGCGGTGCGACTCGCCGGTGTGCCGATGGGTCTTCTTCTTCTACGGGCCCACCCACCATCACGCCAACCTCGACCGCTACACCCACGACCGGATTGCCGAACTGTTTGGCGAGGGGTCGCTGCGGGGCATGGATCACGTCGGGTCGATGTTCACCTCCGGGCGGCTGGTCGACGCCGACGGAGGCGACTCCTACCTTCCACACGTCGAGCAACTCGATCTGCCGATCCTGTTCCTCGCCGGCACCCGCAATCGGCTGGTGTTGCCGTCCAGCTCGCAGCGGTCGTTGGCGTGGTTGCGGTCGCACCACGGTCCGGACCTGCACCACCGACGGAGCTGCCGGGCTACGCCCACCTGGACGGACTGCTGGGTCGGCGCTCCCACCGGGACGTGTTTCCCCACATCGCCGACTTCCTGGGCGACCATCACTGAGGGCGGGCCGCCGTCGACGAGGCGCCTACGCTCTGGGGTCGACCGAGGAGGCACCCCATGGCCGAAGCGAAGTTCCCCATCACCGGCGACGACGCCGACGATGCGCTGTTGTTGTCCGATCCGTTTGCGCTGCTGTTGGGCATGTTGCTCGACCAGCAGGTGCCGATGGAGTGGGCGTTTCGCTCGCCGGCCCGGCTGCGCGAACGCATGGAGGCCGCCGACCCGGGGTCGTTCTCGCCGGCCGGGCTTGCCGCATTGGGTGAGGACCGGGCGGTGGAGCTGTTCGCCGAGAAACCGGCGCTTCACCGGTACCCCAAGTCGATGGGGAAGCGGGCGCACGCGGTGGCGCAGGCGCTGGTCGACGACTACGAGGGGGATGCGGCGGCGTTGTGGCACACCGCCACCGACGGCGCCGACCTCTATCGCCGGCTTCGGGCCCTCCCCGGGTACGGCGAGGAAAAGGCCAAGATCTTTGTGGCGTTGTTGGCGAAGCGGCTCGACGTGCGGCCCGAGGGGTGGGAGCAGGCAGCGGGAGTCTTCGCCGACGACACCCCCCGCTCGGCCGCCGATGTCGGCAGCGCCGACGAGCTGACGCTGGTACGCCAGTGGAAACAGGCGCAGAAGCGGAAGGGCAAGACCAAGCAGCAGTAACCGCCGCGCGAGCTAGATCATCGAGCGGGCGTCCTCGGCGATCCAGTGGAATCCGAGGCGCTCGGCCTCCGCGGCCAGGCCGGCGGGGTCGGCATCGCCGGCGCCGTCGGGGCCGACGCCGAGGCGCGCCAGGTGCACCTCGGCAAAGAGGCGCCACGGCGTGGCGCCCGCCCGCCGGGATCGGTCGGCGGCCGCGGTCAGGGCGTCGATCGCCGCTTCGACGCGTTTCGGGCCCCGCATCGCTTCGGCCATGCCCAGATAGTGCCCGTGGTAGCCCAGGAACATCGTCTGGCCCAGGTGCACCGATGCCCCGGGATTGACGCCGAACCAGGCGGCGAGCGGAGCCGCCCATTCCGGTCGGTCGATCAGGCGGGCGGTGGCGATGGCGGTCGAGGCGATCAGGCCGCTGTTCTGGCGTTGTTCCTCCTCGATAAAGGCGTCGAGGTCGAAGTCCTTGGCCACCTCCCGAGCGGCGTCGACTTCGCCTGCGCGGGCCCGGAACCAGGCGTTGAAGATCGTCCACATCGGGCCTGGCTTCACCGACATGCTCAGCAGCGTGATGATCGCCTCGGCCGTGTCGTGGTCGTTGGTCATCGTCAGCCACGGCAACCGCACCAGACCGTCCACCGCCATCGCATGTTCGGTTCGGCCGGTCTCGGCCAGCAGCTGTCGCGACTCGTCGGCCAACCGTCCGGCCAGCTCGTAGTCGCCGCGGGAGCCGGCACGCATGGCCCCGTAGAGCCGATCGAGCCGAACCATGTCGGCGCTGCCCACCTCGGCGGCCGAGGCGGCGAATCGGGCGGCGACGTCGTCGGCCGCCTCGAGGTCGCCGCCGGCGATCGTCGAGTGCAGGCGGCACTTCAATACCTGGAGGGCCAGCAGCCGGTCCCCGGCCTCGGCGGCGAGCGCGCCCGTGCGTTCGATCAACGACCAGGTCACCACCGGGTCGGCATCGAGGTCGCAGGCCCAGTAGCGGTTGATGCCGATGCGTGCGCGCACCTCGGCGGGCGCGTCGGCGGCGAGCCGTTCCGCCTCGTCGCACATCGCCACCCGCTCGGTGGTTGGCCCCTCCATGTAGTGGAGCTGCGCCAGGCGGGCCAGGACCTCGGCCCGAAGGTGCGGGTGCCCGGTGCCCAGGCCCTCGAGGGCGTCCTCGAGAAGCTCGGCGACCGTGGGGTCGGTGGTGTCGCCCATGGCGAGCACCCCTCCCACCTCCATGGCGGCAGTGGCAACCAGGTCGGCGCGCCCGGCTCGCCGAGCCCGCTCGATCGCCCGCTCGAGCAGCTTGCGACCCTCACCCTGATGGATGTAGGTCGACAGCACCCGGCCGCGTTCGATCAGCAGTTCGGCGGCCAGTTCGTCGTCGTCGGCATCGCCGGAGACCAGGCCGAGGGCGGCGTCGAGTTCGGTCGAGGCACGGTCGTAGGCCGAGTTGCGCTCCGCCGAGGTGGCGGACTCGGTCAGCCACTCGATCGCCGGACCACGACCCACCGAGGGCGCCGCCGCCAGATAGTGACGGGCGATGTCGCCGGGCCGCACCAGGTCGCCGCCCGAGCGTCGCTGCACGAGCAGTTCGGCCGCCTTGCGGTGGAGTGCGCAGCGGTGTTCGGGCCCGATCTCCACCAGCAGCACCGAACGGATCAACCCGTGAACGAAGGCGTAGCGGCCGGAGGTGCCGGGATCGGTCACCTGCCGAAGCAGCCCGTCGGCGATCACCTCGGACAGCGCGTCGGCCGCCTCGTCGGGGCTCAACCCCGACAGCTCGACGGTGAGCCAGCCCCGGGGTCGCAGCCCGTCGATCGCGGCCGCTTTCAGCAGGGCCACCGCCTGCGGCGAGCAGTTGGAGATTCGTCGCCACGCCAGCCGAGCCACCGAAGAGGCGTCGCCGTCGCCGCCGTTGATGACGAGGTGCTCGAGCAACATCGGGTTGCCGCCGCTCTCGCGCAGCAGCCGGGCCGGGTCCAGCCCGTCGTGGCCCAGCCGCTCGGCCAGCTCGCCGACCGCCGCCTCGCCCAGGGGCGACAGGCGGACCTCGCGTACCTGCACCTGCTGGGGAAGCGCGTGGAGCCACCCGGCCACCCGGGCGCTGGGTGCCAGCGCCGCCGGTTGGGTGATGCCGATCACCACGACCGAGGAGGTGGCCAGCGGCCCGATCAGGCGGGCCAGCACCTCGAGCGAGTCGACGTCGGCCTGCGAGAGCTGGTCGATCACCAGGATCGGCGGATGCTCGTCGGTGAGGTGGGCGAACAGCGCGCCGAGCGCGGCCAACAGGGCGCTGCGGCTGGACTCCGGGTGGGCGCCGGCCTGGTCGAGGCCGATCAGGCGTCGGAGCGCGTCGACGGACGCGTGGGCGTCGAGGTGCTGGAGCAGACCGGGGTTGTCGCTGTCGACGTGTTCGACGATGTCGGCGATCGGGGAGAACGACCGTCCGCTCGACTCGTCGCAGGTGCCGTAGAAGATCCGACGGTGTCCGTTGCGCCGGGCATAGTCCATGACCAGGCGGGTCTTGCCGACGCCGGGCTCGCCGCTGACGAGCACCAGCCGGGCCCCGCCGGTGACCGCGTGGTCGAGTTGGTACAGGTCGTCGTCGCGACCGACGAGGTCGGTTGCGTTCTCGTCGACCCAACAGGAGCAGCCGCGCAGGCTGGTCGGCGCCGGTGGCTCGGTGCGGGGCCGCAGGGCCTGGGCGTGCTCGAGGATCTGGTGCTCCAGCGCCTGGAGCTCGGGGCTGGGCTCCAGCCCGAACTGCTGGGCCATCCGGCGGCGGGCGTCCTGGAAGGCGTTGAGCGCCTCCTGCTGACGGCCGTCCCGGTACAGGGCGGTCATCAGCGCCGACCAGTAGCGCTCGTTCTCCGGGTGGTTCTCCGTGAGCACGCGCAGCTTCGGAATCAGCGAGGCGTAGTCGCCGGTCTCGAGGCGCTGGAGGATCTGGAGCGACGTGAGGTCCTCCCGGAGCTGTTCCAGCCGCACGGCGTCGAAGCGGGCCCAGTCGTGGCTGGCGAACTCGATGAGCGGCGGACCGCGAAACCGGTCGATCGCCTCGCCCAGCACCTGAAGCGCCGCCTCGCGGTCCACCTCGGCGAGGCTGCGGGCGCGGTGGAGCGCGTCGTCGGCGAGCACGGCGTCCAGCTCGTGGGCCTTCAGCTCCAGGCGGTAGGCCCGGGCCCCGACGGTTTCGATGCGCTCGCGTCCCAGGGCGATGCGCAGCGCGTGGATCTGCGTCTGAAGGTTCCGCCGGGCCGAGCCCGGGTCGCGGCCCGGCCACAGGTCCTCCATCAGCGAGTCGAAGCCGACCGCCTCCCCCTGTGCGAGTACCAGGCGCACAAACAGGCCGCACTGCATCGGTCCTTTGAGTCCGGCCGGTTCGCCGTCCAGCGTCACCCGGAGTGGTCCGAGTAGCTCGACGAGGAGTCGCCTGGCGGATGGATCGGGAAGCGACACGACCGTCACGCTAATGAGCCACCCGGTTTCGTCAAAGGTGGAGGCCGGGCTGTGACCGGTGTCCCGGCCCGTCCGCGGGCGCCAGGTGCTGCGCAGGTAGCGTCGGGGTCGTTTCCTCCCCACCGAAAGGCGCGAGCACCGTGACCATCATCGACGACGTACTGGCCCGGCAGATCATCGACTCCCGTGGCAATCCCACCGTTGAGGTGGAGGTTGGCCTGGTCGACGGCTCGGTGGGCCGGGCGGCGGTGCCCTCGGGTGCCTCCACCGGTGCGTTCGAGGCCGTCGAACGACGCGACGGTGGTGAGGCCTTCGGCGGCAAGGGCGTTCAAGGCGCCGTCGACGCCGTCAACGGCGAACTCACCGAGGCCGTACTGGGGCTGGACGCACTCGATCAGCGCGAGCTGGACCAGACGATGCTCGACCTGGACGGCACCGACAACCTCGAGCGCCTCGGCGCCAACGCCGTGCTCGGCGTGTCGCTGGCCGCCGCCAAGGCGGCCGCATCCGCACTCGACCTGCCGCTGTATCGCTACGTCGGGGGCGTGTCGGCCTGCGTGTTGCCGATGCCGATGCTCAACGTGATCAACGGCGGCGAGCACGCCGACAACAACGTGGACCTTCAGGAGTTCATGCTGGTGCCGGTGGGCGCCGCATCGTTCTCGGAGGCACTGCGCTGGGGCACCGAGTGCTATCACAGCCTCAAGTCGGTCGTTTCCAAGCGTGGCCTGTCCACCGCCATCGGCGACGAGGGCGGGTTTGCACCCGATCTCGGCTCCAACGAGGAGGCGCTCGAGCTGTTGACCGAGGCGATCGAGGCCGCAGGCCGTGCTCCGGGGGACGAGGTGGCGCTGGCGCTCGACACCGCCTCCACCGAGTTCTTCTCGGACGGTCGCTATCACCTCTCCGGCGAGGGGCGGCAGCTCGATCCGGCGGAGTTCGTCGGCTACCTGACCGACCTGTGCGACCGGCACCCGATCGTGTCGATCGAGGACGGCATGGCCGAGGAGGACTGGCACGGCTGGGCGCTGTTGACCGAGGCCCTCGGCGACCGAGTTCAGCTGGTGGGCGACGACCTGTTCGTGACCAACCCGACCCGCCTCCAGCGGGGGATCGACGACGGCGTGGCCAACTCGATCCTGATCAAGGTGAACCAGATCGGCACGCTGACGCAGACCCTCGAGGCGGTGCAGCTGGCGACCCGCAACGCCTACACGTCGGTGATGAGTCACCGCTCGGGCGAGACCGAGGATGCGACGATCGCCGACCTGGCCGTGGCCACCAACTGTGCCCAGATCAAGACCGGCGCCCCCGCCCGCTCCGACCGGGTGGCCAAGTACAACCAGCTGCTTCGCATCGAGGAGCAGCTGGGCGAGGCGGCGGTCTTCGAGGGCGGCGCCGCCCTGGCCCCACGACCGGTGATGCGACGTGGCTCCGCGAAGTAGGCAAACGGCCGACGTCTCCAAGGCCGGACGGCTGCCCAGCCGGCGGCGCTGGTTCTGGGTGGTCGCGCTGGCGGTCGTCTCGCTGTTCCTGGCTCTGATGGCGTTGCCGGTGCGCAACCTGTTCAGCCAGTCGGCCGAGCTCGGCCGCGCTCGCGCCGAGATCGGCGAGCTGCAGCAGGAGAACACCAACCTGGAACGGCGCCAGGCCGAGCTGGAGGACCCGGAGCAGGTCGAGGCACTGGCACGCAGAAACCACGGCATGGTGTTCCCCGGGGAGGAGAGCTACGTCGTGTTGCCGCCCAGCGAGGGTGGCGAGGTGCCGCCGTGGGTGGCCAAGGGCTGGGACTTCGACCCATCGTCCCAGTCGGCGTCCGAGCCCTAGGATCGCATCCGGCCGTCCCAACCGCGTGGAACGGCCGTGACCCGAACCAACGGAGGACCCCCGACGTGCTTGCGACCCGATTGCCTCGACGACGGGGGGTGCGATTCGCCGCCCTGACCACGGTGGTGCTGCTGATGGCGGCCTGTGGCGGTGGCTCCGACGGGGGCGGCGGCGTCTCCGGGGAACCCGGCGAGGAGGGCACCCCGCAGCCGGGGGGCAAGGTCATCTACGCCCTCGAGAGCGAGACCAACTCGGGCTGGTGCCTGCAGGAGGCCCAGCTGGCGATCTCGGGCATTCAGGTGGCCCGGGCGATCTACGACACCCTCGTGCAGCCCGACGAGAACGGCGAGATGGCCCCGATGCTGGCCGAGTCGATCGAACCCAACGACACCTTCGACGAGTGGACGATCAAGATCCGTCCCGGCATCACCTTCCACGACGGCAGCGAGCTGAACGCCGAAGTGGTCAAGAACAACCTCGACGCCTACCGGGGTCAGTACGAGGGCCGAAGCCCGCTGTTGTTCATCTTCGTGCTGGACAACATCGACACGGTCGAGGCCACCGACGACATGACCGTCACCGTCACCACCAAGACGCCGTGGCCCTCGTTTCCCAACTTCCTCTGGAGCGACGGCCGGGTCGGCATGATCGGCCAGGCGCAGTTGGACGACGCCGAGGAGTGCGACAAGAACCTGATCGGCACGGGACCGTTCATCAAGAAGGAGTGGAAGATCAACGACTCCTTCCTGGCCGAGCGAAACCCCGACTACTGGCAGACCGACGCCGACGGCACCCAGCTGCCGTACCTCGATGAGATCGAGTTTCGGCCGCAGTCCGAGATGAACCAGCGCGTCGAGGGCATCCAAACCGGCATGTTCGACGCCGCCCACATTCAGGGCGGGCAGGCGTTGAGCCTGGCCGAGCCGCTCGCCGAGCAGGGGCAGGCCAACCTGGTCGCCAACTCGGACTTTGCCGAGGTCAGCTATCTGCTGTTCAACGAGCGGCAGCCGCCGTTCGACAACCTCGACGCCCGCATGGCGGTGGCCCAGGCGCTCGACCGCGACGAGTTCAACCAGGTGCTGAACGAGGGCAGGCTGGAGGTGGCGTCGGGACCGTTCGCCCCCGGCGCCCTGGGGTACCTCGACGATGCGGGCATGCCGTCGTACGACCTCGAGGCGGCCAAAGAACACGTCGCCGCCTACGAGGAGGCAACCGGCGAGGAACTCAGCTTCCTGGTGCCCTACGCGGGCAGCGCCGAGGCCCAGGCGATCGTCGAGCTCTATCAGTCCCAGCTGGCCGAGGCCGGGATCGAGATGAAGCTTCAGGCCACCGAGCAGTCGGTCGAGATCGACCGGGCGATCGCCGGCGACTTCGGGGCGCTTCAGTGGCGCAACCATCCCGGCGGCGACCCGGACCTGCAGTACGTCTGGTGGCACTCGGGCTCGCCGGTCAACTTCGGAGGTCTCGACGATCCCGAGGTCGACCGGTTGCTCGAGGAGGGCCGTGTCGTCGACGACCCCGACGAGCGGGCCACGATCTATGAGGACCTGAACCGCCGCTTCGCCGAGGAGGTCCACAACGTCTGGATCACCTGGACCAAGTGGGGCGTCGTCAGTGCCCCCACGGTGTTCGGCGTGATGGGGCCCGACGTCGACGGTGGCGGCCCGTTCCCGGGCCTGGCCACCGGCCACCCCGTCTCCGGCATGTGGGTGGAGCAGGGGTAGCCGGCCGGTCCGGGCGTCAGGCGCAGACCCGCAGTCCGGTCGGCTCGAGGGCGACCAGCGCGCTCACCGATGCCCCCTCGGGCATCGTGACCGTCCGCGACCCCTCCACGACGAGGCTGCACCACGGGTCGGATGGGTCGGGGGCGTAGCCCGACGCGGTGATCGTCCAGCGGCCGGCCGGGCCGCGGACGGTGACCGTCCCGTTGGCCCCGGTGCTGAAGCGTTCGATCGCGCCGCCACCCGCCGAGGTGTACGCCCGGCCCGACGACGCACTGGGGCCGCCATCCTGTTGTACCGACACCCGGATCGTGCCCGTCGGCGGGGGCGAGGTGTGGCATCCGGCGGCCGCCAACGCCATCGTGGCTGCCAGGGTGACCCTGGCTGGTCGGGTGAGTGGAATGGTGCGCATGGCGGAGCTCCTGGGTTCGTGTGGGTGTTGGTTCCACTCACCGACACGGCCGACAGGGCGGTTCGCGCTACGTGCAGGCCGTCGGGGTGTCGGCCGCCTCGACGTCGACCGTCACCTCGTCGAGCGTCTCCAGTTCGTCGACGGTCGCCTCGCCCCGCACCTCGTAGCGACAGGTCGGGTCGTCCTCCGAGGCGATCGTGCCCGTCGCGACGAAGGTGAGGGGACCAACCAAAGGCAGGCCGTCCATCGGTTCCAGGCGGCCCTCGGCATCGGTGACACCGACAGGCACCGGCTCGTCGGCCGATGCGCCGGAGACCTCCACGAGCAGACCCGGGGCGGGGCCACCCCCCGGCGCCACGACCACGATGCTCGGAGCCACACCCACCGCTGCACACGGCACGGGCGGCGCGCCGGGCGGTGACGGCGGGCAGCCCGGATCCGTCGAGGTGGGCGGGGTTGGCGCCACGGTAGTGGTGGTGTCCGTCGTGGTGGTCGTGGTGGCAGGCCCGGCGACCTCGTCGCCGGGTGGGCCGGCAACGGTGGGGGATCGAAGCAGCGACGCCCCGACCGCCACCGCCACGCAGGCGGCCGCCACGGAGGCCGCTCCCTGGAGCTGACGCCGGCGACGTCGGGCGCGCCGGTGAGCCAGGTCCGCGTGGATGGCGTCGTCGGTTGGAGGTGCGGCGCCGTCACCGAGTTGCCGGGCGAGCCGCCCGCTCTCCCGAAGTCGCCGTTCGGTCTCGTCGCCGACCCCGGGTCGTCGTCCGTCCGCCTGGTGTTCGTTCATGATCGACCCTCCGGCGCGGTCGCCGATGCGGCGTCGCCGTCATGTTCCAATCCGGCCGCCCTCAGCGTGGCGCGGGCCCGGCCGAGATGGGTCTGCACGGTGCTGGCCGAACACCCGAGCACCTCGCCGACCTCGGCGGTGGTCAGGCCGTCGAGGTAGTGCAGGCCGATCGCCGCCCGCTGTCGCTTGGGCAACCGCCGCACCGCCTGCCACAGCTCGTCGTCGGGTGGTTCCACCGAGGGCGTGCTGTGGCCGGTGCCTCGGGCGTGACGCTCGTTGGCCAGCACCTCGTTGCGGCGGCGCCGCCACGAGCTGATGCACATGTTGGTGGCCACCCGACGCAGCCACAGGTCGGGCCGATCGAGCCGCGAGACGCGGCCCCAGCGCCGGTGAGCCACGAAGAGCGCCTCCTGGGCGACCTCCTCGGCGCGGGCCCGGCTCCCCAGATAGGAATGACACAGCACCGTCAGCGGCGCCCAGTGGGCCCGGTAGAAGTCGGTGAACGCGGCCGGCCCGTCGGGGGTCGTGGAGCTGACGGTGTCCTCGGCGGTGGGTTCGGTCACGTTCGGTTCGTCTCCATCACCGTGCGACACGCCTGGACGCGGCGGACGCGCCACATGGTTCGTCTGGGTGTCCTCGACGATCCGACCAATTCTGGCCGCTCCTGCGCCTTGCGACGTACGCCGGCTCGGGTACAGTGCTCGTGCGTCACCCGTCACAGGGTGATTCGGTCGTGGTGGCACAATGAATTGTTGGGGGAGCACATGAAAACGTCTCGACGCACACGGGGCATGGCAGCAGCACTGGCGTTCGGTCTGGTGGCCGCCGCCTGCGGTGGTGGAGGCGGCGACGACGGGGGAGAGACCGGCGCACCCGTCGACGAGGGCACGCCGGAGCCCGGCGGCCGGGTGATCTATGCGCTCGAGGCCGAGACCAACGCCGGATGGTGCCTGCCCGAATCGCAGCTGGCGATCTCGGGCATCCAGGTGGCCAAGACGATCTACGACACGCTGGTGCAGCCCGACGCCGACGGCAACATGGTGCCGATGTTGGCCGAGTCGATCGAGCCCAACGACACCTTCGACGAGTGGACGATCACCATCCGTGAGGGGATCAAATTCCACGACGGCTCCGACCTGGACGCCGAGGTGGTCAAGAACAACATCGATGCGTTCCGGGGGCAGTACGAGGGCCGAAGCCCGCTGTTGTTCATCTTCGTGCTCGACAACATCGACACGGTCGAGGCCACCGACGACATGACGGTCACGATCACCACCAAGACGCCGTGGCCGGCCCTTCCCAGTTTCCTGTACTCCAGCGGCCGGTTCGGCATCTCGGGCCAGGCACAGCTCGACAACGCCGACGCCTGCGACAAGGAGCTGGTGGGCACCGGCCCGTTCAAGCTCAAGGAGTGGAAGGTCAACGACAGCTTCGTGGCCGAGAAGAACCCCGACTACTGGCAGACCGACGCCGACGGCAACCAGCTGCCCTACCTGGACGAGATCGAGTACCGCCCGGTGCCCGACACCGACTCCCGGGTCGAGGGCCTCCAGACCGGACAGTTCGACATGGCCCACACCCAGGGCGGCGAGGCGGTCAGCCAGCTGCAGCCATTGGCGGACTCCGGCCAGGTGGAGATCATCTCCAACTCCGACGCCGCCGAGGTGTCCTATCTGATGACCAACGAATCGAAGCCGCCGTTCGACAACCAGGACGCTCGGCTGGCGGTTGCCTACGGCATCGACCGGGAGGAGTTCAAGCAGCTGCGCACCTCAGGGCTGCAGGACATCGCGTCCGGGCCGTTTGCGCCGGGCAACATGGGCTACCTCGAGGACACCGGCTTTCCCAGCTTCGACGTCGAGCAGGCCAAGGAGCACGCTGCGGCCTACAAGGACGAAACCGGTGACGACCTGTCGTTCACGATGTCCTACGGCGCCGACGCCGCCACCAAGGTGACCGCCGAGCTGCTCCAGAGCCAGCTGGCCGACGCGGGCATCGAGATGAAGCTGACCTCGACCGACCAGGCGGCGCTGATCGACCAGGCCATCGGCGGCGACTTCCAGCTGCTCTACTGGCGCCTTCATCCAGGTGGCGACCCCGACACCCAGTACGTGTGGTGGAACAGCGCCTCGCCGGTGAACTTCGGCAAGATCAACGACCCGGAGATCGACCAGGCCCTCGAGGACGGTCGCGTCGAGGACGACGAGGCCAAGCGGGCCGAGATCTACGAGGGCATGAACGAGCGCTTCGCAGAGCAGGCCCACAACATCTGGTTGACCTGGAGCCTGTGGGCGATCTCGTCCACGCCGTCGGTCAACGGCGTGCTCGGCCCGCAGGTGGACGGCGGTGACCCGTTCACCGGCCTGGCCACCGGACACCCCGTGTCCGGTCTGTGGCTCGATGGCGGCGGGGCGTGAGCCCGTCCGCTCCTGGGCCGGTGAGCTGCCGGCCGAGGGTGTGATCCCGTGAGTTCGCTGCTTCCCCGTCTGGGGCGCCTGGTGGTGGTGCTGTTCCTCGTCACGCTGTTTGCGTCCCTGCTGGTCAGTTTTCTGCCCGGCGACCCGGCGGCGGTGGTGGCGCCCTTCGCCAGCGACGAGCAGCGCGCGGTGATCGCCGACGACCTGGGCATCTCGGATCCGCTGCCGGTGCGCTACGCGGACTGGTTGGGCGGATTCGTCACCGGCGACCTCGGCAAGACCTACTCGGGCCCCACGTCCTCGACCCCGGTGTCGACGCAGGTGGCCGACGCGCTGCCGGTCAGCCTGACGTTGATGATCTACGCGCAGATCATTGCGCTCGGCCTGGCGGTTCCGCTGGGGGTGATCGCCGCCTACAAGGCGGGGGGCCTGGTCGACCGCATCGTGTCGTCGAGCATGTTCCTGTTCCTGGCGCTTCCAGCG
Organism: Microthrixaceae bacterium; assembly: GCA_041394485.1. Lineage (GTDB taxonomy): Bacteria > Actinomycetota > Acidimicrobiia > Acidimicrobiales > Microtrichaceae > Microthrix. The sequence continues at coordinate 12,457 of JAWKIE010000013.1, read as the reverse complement.
TTCGTCCTGGGCTTCATGTTGTCGTATTACGTGCGGCTGAAGATGGGCCTGTTCCGAACGCGGGGCGGCTACGTGCCTCTGTGGGAAGACCCGGCCACCAACCTGCAGTTCATGTTCCTTCCGGCGCTCAGCCTGGCGCTGGGGCAGGTGGCGGTGTACGCCCGGCTGCTCCGGGCCGACATGATCGCCACCCTGCAACAGGACTTCATCACGATGGCTCGGGCCAAGGGCGTCAGCACCAAGCGGATCCTGTGGCGCCACGCGCTTCGACCCAGCTCGATCACCCTGATGACCGCCGCCGGCCTCAACGTCGGCACGCTGATCGGCGGCGCACTCGTCATCGAGGTGGTGTTCCAGCTCCCCGGCATGGGCCTGCTGGCCCAGAGCGCCATCGGGGGCCGTCAGTTGGTGGCCGTGCAGTCGATCGTGGCCATTTTCGCCCTGCTGTACGTGTTCGTGAACGTCATGGTGGACGTGGCCTACACGATGATCGATCCGAGGATCCGACGTGCCTGACTCCCCGTCCAGCGGACCGCTCGACCAGCCCGACGTCGGCGCCGAGGTCCCGTCGCCCACCGGAGCCGGGCTCGGCGCCACCTCCGGCTCGGTCGTGGCCGCGCCCACCGACGGGTTTCCCGTCGAACCCGAGGCGGCGGACGAGTCGGAGGCCAAGCGAAAGCTCGGCCCGGCCGCCATCCTGGCGATCGGCTGGATCGTCTTTGTGGTCGGCGGCGCCATCCTGGCCCCGTACCTGCCGATCCCCACGACCACCGAGACGGTGAAGGGTCTGGCCCAGCAGCCGCCCAGCCTGGCCCACCCCCTCGGCGGCGACAAGATCGGCAAGGACGTCTTCAGCCTCACCCTCTACGGCGGCCGGGTCTCGCTGCTGGTGGGATTCGTCTCGGTCACCGTCGGCATGTTGGTCGGCGGCACGATGGGGATCCTCGCCGGCTACCTGCGGGGCAAGGTCGACGCCGTGCTGTCGATCCTGTTCGACACGTTCCTGGCCATCCCGGCGATCATCCTGGCGTTGGCGCTGGTTGCGGCCTTCGACCCGGCCGACCCCACCGAGGTCGACCCCACCCGGCGCATGCTGGTGCTGGCCGCCGCACTCGGCGTGGTCTCGATTCCGGTGTTGGGGCGCATCGCACGCGCCTCGACCATGGCGGTGGCCGACCGCGAGTTCGTCATGGCCGCCAAGGCGATGGGGGCCAAACCGTTGCGCATCATGTTGCGCGAGGTGCTGCCCAACGTGTTGCCGTCGATGATGGTCATCGGGCTGCTCGGGGTCGGCGTGGCCATCGTGGCCGAGGGCGGTCTGGCCCTGCTGGGTGCCAGCGTGTCGTCGCCCGCCACCTCGTGGGGGGCGATCATCGCCTCCAACCGCAACGCCATCAACGCCGATCAGCCCTGGGTGATCTTCGGTCCGGGCATGTTCATCTTCCTCACCGTGCTCACGTTGAACTACCTCGGCGACGTCATCCGTCGTCGCTTCGACATTCGCGACTCGGTGCTGTAGAGCCCGGGGCGGCTCACTGAGTGAGGGTTCCCAGCGAGCCGCGGGGGTGTTCTCATTGTGTGTTCCCATGAGCGCTCTGAGTGCTTAGAGTGGGCCGGGTACGTGACGGATCGCACACCGCGCCCACGCCGCACCAAGGGGTCTCCATGAAGCTCGTCAGCGTTCGATCGATCAGGATGGCGGCCGCAGCGCTGGCGCTCGCCACCGTGGGTGCCGCCTGCGCGGCAGCGCCCACCCCGGGCTCCGGCGGGGGGAAGCTGGTGGCGCTGGGCGACTCGTTCACCGCCAACTCGTTTCTGCTGCCGAACACCTCGACCAACGGGTGCACCCAGTCCAAGGGCAACCAGCCCCGCCTGGTCGCCTCCCGGCTGGGCATCGCAGATGTGACCGACGCCAGCTGCGACGGTGCCAAGACGACCGACATCATGGGGGGATCGGCCCCCCAGATCGCCAAGGTGACGTCGTCGGCCACCGTCGTGATGGTCAGCATCGGCGGCAACGACCTGGGCTTCTCCGACATCGCCGTCCAGTGCTCCAAGAAGGCTCTGACGTTCCGCACCTGCAAGGGCGACTACGTCAGCGGCGGCACCGACTCGCTGTCGGCCAAGGTTGCCGCAACCCGACCCAAGATCGACCAGGTGCTCGGCGCCGTGAAGTCGCGGGCCCCGCAGGCCCGCGTGGTGCTGTACGGCTACCCCACGCTGCTGCCGATGTCGGGAACCTCCACCTGCCTGGGCATGACCTTCGCCGGCTCCGACGTGCCGTACCTGCGGTCGAAGCAGGCCGAGCTGAACAACATGCTGAAGGCGTCTGCGCAGGCCAACGGCGTCACCTACGTCGACGTGTACGGTCCGAGCGCCGGACACGACCCGTGCTCGTCGACGCCGTGGGTCAACAAGGTGATCGACCTGCCGCCGCTGCACCCCACCAACCGGGGTCAGACGGCCACCGGCAACCTGATCGCCGACGCCCTCGACTGAGCCCGTGGGGCGCCGCCGCCCACTCGGTAGGCTGGGCAACCCCGGTCTTCGGAGCGAGCGTGCCCTCACCACCCCACCAGAAGTCGACGACTCCGACCGCACGCACCGTCCGCGCGACCCTGGCCGTGCTGGGCACCGTGGCGGCCCTCGTCGCCTACTTCGGCCGACGAACCCCGCCGCCCTCGTCGTGAGCGACGGCGACGTCGACGGCATCGACGACGAGGCCGCTGTTGCCGAGTTGCTGGGGCGGGCGCCCCAAGGGCGCTTCGAGGTGGTCGTCCGGCGCCCGGACGGCACGCCGGCGGTGATCGAGAACGAACCGGTGCTGCCCGGCGGCCGGCCGATGCCCACCCGATGGTGGCTGGTCGACCCCGAGCTGTGTCGCCGGGTGGGCACGCTGGAGGCCGAGGGCGGCGTGCGTGCCGCCGAGGCCGAGGTGGGCGTCGCCGCGATGGCCGAGGCCCACCGGCGATACGAGTCGCTTCGAGACGACGCCATGCCGGCGGGCCACGACGGTCCGCGCCCCAGCGGCGGGGTCGGCGGCACGCGCCGGGGCGGCAAGTGCCTCCATGCGCACCTCGCCTGGTGGCTGGCCGGGGGCGAGGACCCGACCGGCCGGTGGGTGGCCCTCCGTCTGGCCGAGCGGAACCAGGCGCCCGAACTCGTTCGTGACGATGGCCGGGTCCGGTGGCCCGAGCCGGTTCGGGAGGACCGATGACCCATACCCACGCCGACGTGCCCTCGATGTCGGTCGACATCGGCACCAACTCGGTCAACACGCTCCTCGACGTGCCCGGCGAACCCCGGCGCCGTCACACCTACTACACGCGCCTCGGAGCGGGCATCGAGGATGGTGGTGCCCTGTCCGAGGAGGCGATGGGCCGGGCGATCGCCGTGCTCGAGCAGGTCAAGGCGGAGGCGTCGGAGGCCGGCGTCGAACGGCTGGTGGCGACCGCCTCCTCGGCCTCCCGTGAGGCCACCAACGGCGCCGCGTTTCTCGCCCGGGTCGCCGGAGTGCTGGGAGTCACCCCAACGGTGATCTCCGGCGCCGAGGAGGCCCGATTGAGCTTCGTCGGCGCCCTCACTGCCGAGGGTGGTGAGGGCGGTCAGCTCGGCCGCTCGCTGCCCGGCCCGGTGCTGGTGGTCGACATCGGCGGGGGGTCCACCGAGCTGGCGGTCGGCCGCGTGGAGGACGGGGCCCAAGCGTGACCGCCTCGGCCTCCTCGAGGTGGGCTCGGTGCGGTTCACCGAGCGCTACCTGCACGCAGACCCTCCGCTTCCCCAGGAGCTCTCCGACTGCCTGTCGGTCACCGAGGCCACCCTCGACGAGGTGCTGGTGACCAACGAGGCCTTCGGCGAGGCAGCCACGTTGGTGATCGTCGCAGGTACCGCCGAGACGATCGCCGCGGTCGAGTTGGGTCGTTGGGAGGACGGCGTTCTGCACGGCATGCGGCTGTCGAAGGCGCAGGTGGAGGACGTGTTTCGCACCCTGGCCACCGAGGCCGCCGAGGACCGCCGCCACAATCCCGGCCTCCCCGCCGAGCGGGTGGACGTCATCGTCGCCGGGTGTTGCATCCTGGTCACGATCATGCGCCGCATGGGCTTTGGCGAGTGTGTCGTGTCGATCGGCTCGGTGCGCGACGGCGTCCTGCGCGAGGCCGGGGATCGGCCCGTCGCCTCCCCGCCGCTCGGAAGCGACTGAGCGGTGCCCCGCTGGCCGACGCCCAACAAGCGCCGTGCCACGTCGGTGCTCGTCGGGCGGCGCGTCACGCTGCGGGTACTCACCGGCTCCGACTTTGAGGCGTGGCGAATGGTGCGGCGCCGGTCGGCCGACTGGCTGGAACCCTGGGAGCCGATGAAGCAGCCGGCCCAGGGCGACCCGGTGGAGGATCGCGGTGCGTTCGTTGCCAGGTGCGCGGCGCGCCTGCGCGAGATCGAGACCGGCGCCGGATACGGGTTCGGCCTGTTCTGCGCCGACGGCTACGCCGGAGAGATCAACCTGTCCAACATCAGGAGGGGCCCGGCCCAGACGGCGCTCCTCGGGTACTGGGTGGATCAGACGCTCGCCGGGCGGGGGCTGGTGCCCGAGGGTGTCGTGCTCGCCCTGCGGTTTGCCTTCGAGGACCTGGGGCTGCACCGGGTGGAGGCGGGCGTGCTGCCGCGAAACGCCGCCAGCCTGCGGGTGATGGAGAAGCTGGGATTGACCGACGAGGGCATCACCAGGGGCATGCTCGAGATCAACGGCCGCTGGGAAGACCACCGCCGCTTCGCCATGCTGGCCGAGGACTGGGCCGATCGGCGCGAGGCACTGCTGACCGACTGGGTCTGGTGAGAGCTGTGATTCCGCTTCGCTCGGACCGTTCAGGCCACGGGCCCGGTCCGCGCTGGACCGTTCGCCACGGAGGCCCAGCTCGCCCCGCTTCGCTCGGACCGTTCAGGCCACGGAGGCCCGGCTACTTCGCGCTGATCTTGCGGGCCAGTGCCGCCAGGCGTTCGGCGAAGTCGCCCTGATCCATCGACCACACCTGGGTGACCAGCTCCCGGTCGACCGCCTCGGCGTGGGAGGGGGCGGTGTCGATCGTTCGCAGGGTCTCGGTGGCCCGAACGAGCAGCTCCCGGGGCGCCTCGGCGGCCCCGGAGGCCAACGCCACGGCCGCCTCGAGCAACTCGTCGGCCGGCACGCAGCGGTGCACCAGGTTGCGCCGTTCGGCCTCCTCGCCCCGGATCACCTCGCCGAACAGCATCATCGCCGCCGCGGCCTGGTGGCCCACCGCCCGTTTCAGCATCCAGCTGTGTCCGCCGCCCGGGTGGATGCCCAGGTTGAGGAACCGGGTGTCGAACTTGGCGGAGGGCGAGGCCAGGCGCACGTCGGCGGCCAACGCCAGGTTCATCCCGGCGCCCACCGCCGCCCCGTTGACCGCGGCGATGGTCGGCAACGAACACCGGGCGATTCGGAGAAACCCCTCGTAGATCGCGCGCAGACCCTCCTCACGCGAGGCGCCCAGCGACGTCAGGTCGGCCCCGGCACAGAACACCGAGCCCTCGCCGGTGACGATCAGGGCCGACACCCCGCGGTCGGCCTCCACCCGATCGACGGCGGCGACGATCTCGTCACACATCGGCAGCGAGAACGCGTTGGCCCGCGCGGGGTCGTTCAGGGTGAGGACGGCCACGGCGTCGCGTTGCTCGACGCGAACGAGCGGCGGTTGGGCGACCTCGTCGGTCGGCGTCGGAGCCATCGGGCGTTACTCCTGGGGGGCCTGGCGGTTGCGGATCACGGCGGGGGAGTGGCGGAAGAACTGCTCCACGTCGCGCTCGTAGGTGTACTTGGGTCGATGTCGGCCCATGGTCCTGCGCAGTCGGGAGGCGCGCACGAAGCTGTTGACGGCTTGGGCGGAGGTGTAGTCGAAGCTAAAGCCGGCCGCCTTGAGCTTGGAGTTGTCGATGCCGCGGCCGTACCGGAGCAGCTCGATGTAGGCCGGCGGCAGGTCGACCAGGCCCAGGCGGCGAAGCGGTGAGGTGACCACGTTGGCGCCGACGGGGGGCAGGTAGCCCGGTCGCTTGCCCACCATCGAAGTGACCTCGCTCCACGGCAACAGCCCGTCGCCCGCCACGTTGAACGTGCCGGCCAGGCGGTGGTTCATCGCAAAGAGAATCGAGCTGACCACGTCGTCCTCGTGAGCGAACTGCAGGCGCGGGTCGAAGCCGAACACCGCCGGCACCAACGGCATCTCCAACGCCCGGGTCAGGGGGGTGCGGATGTCGGACCCCAGCACGTTGGCGAAGCGCAGCAGCGACACCGCCACGTCGGGGTTGTCCAGGTTGAAGTCGCGGACGTAGCCCTCGACCTGTGCGATCGAGCGTTCCACGTTGGAGCGGGGGCTGCGGCTTCGGGGTGTGTCCTCGGAGAACCACGTGGGGTCTTCCGGTGCGGTGCCGTAGGCCATCGCCGAACTCTTGACGACCACGGTGCGCACCGTGGAGGGGGCGCTCGCCGCGGCGAACAGGTTCATCGTGCCGATCACGTTGATCTCGTGCATCTGGCGGCTGGTCGATTGGGTGGGGTCGACCACGAGGAACGTGTGGAGGATCGTGTCGATCCCGCACTCCTCCACGATGCGGCTGAGGATCGAGTAGTTCTGATCGGTGCGCACGTACTCGGTGCGCTCCAGCTCGATCGTGGGCTCCTCGACGTCGAGGCCGACGATGTAGTCGACCCGATCGTCGGCCTCGAGCGCCTTGGCCACCCGGGCGCCCCAGAAGGTGCCGAGCCCGGTGATCAACACATTCGACGGGCCCCGCCGTTTCGTCTCGCCGCTCTTCTTGGCCACGTCAGCCTCCCCACCAGCTACGGCGTTCTGCGACCATCTCGTAGAGGGCCTCCTGGATCTTCACCTGGATCTTCTCGGCGTGGTCCATGACCCGGGTGCGGGAGTAGCGGCGTTGTGCCGGCGCCTCGGTGAAGGTGACCGGCGGGAGGACCCGCAGCTTGAACTTGGCGGGCAGCGGCACCATCGTGCCCAGCGGACCCAACACCAGGTTTTGCGGTGTCACCGGCAGGTACGGCACGCCCAGGGCCTTGGCGCCGGGCAGGCGCCACAGGATCGGGTTGGCCTCCTCGTTGCCCATCACCGCGATCGGGATGATGGGCACACCCGCCCGCATGGCGATCTCGACGAACCCGCCGCGACCGAACCGGGCCAGCTTGTAGCGGTTGCCGATCGTCTTCGACGTGCCCTTGACCCCCTCGGGGAACACGAGCACCAGCTGTTTCTGGTCGTGCAGCAGGCGGTAGGCGTTGTCGGGGTGCGCCGGCAGCCCTCCGACGCGCGACCACATCGTGCCCACCACCGGCATCTTGCGAAAGATGTTGTCGGCCAGGCCGTAGACCGGGCGTTCGAGCTCGGTCTCGATGCCGTGCATGATCACCGGCGCATCCGACGGCACGGCCCCGGCATGGTTGGCGACCAACAGTGCCCCGCCCTCGGTGGGCACATGTTCGAGGCCGTCCCACTCGGCGCGGAAGTAGTGGCGGTAGATCGGGTCGTAGGCCCGCCGGGCCAGCGCCCGCACGTGTTCGGATCGGCCCCACTCGTCGACGTCGCCCAGGCGGGGGTCCTCGGTGGGGGAGATGGCCGACTCGGTGGTGGGCACGTGCACCAGTTCGCGCCCGGTCGTTGCGGATTGCGAGGTGACCGGGCGACGTTCGCCCGTGAGCGGGACCACGTTGTCGTCGCCCGATCGGGTACCGCTAGCCACGTCGGAGCCGCCCGACAGGGGTTGGGATCGATGATGCACCGCACTGGATCATGACGTCCAGCATAGAAGCGATCGGATCAGGAACCCGACCCGTCCGGTTCGAAGTCACCCGTCAGACACACGCTGGGGGCGACGCCGAACCCGGTGACCGTGGTGGGGGTCCCACCGGTGGCCGTCGCCTCGACCGCCACCTTGACGTTGCCGGCCGCCGTCGGGCTGAGCTCCACCCAGCCGTCGCCGAAGCGACGCAGCTGGAGACCCTGTGGGGGCCGGTCGGTGTCCAGGCGGAGGCCCACGGTCAGCGGGGTGGCCTCGACGGAGGACACCTCGCTCCCGGCCCCGACGGCCGGGTCCAGTGACAGGCCGATCACGCGGTCGGTCGTCTGCAGGGCGGCGTCGGTCACCCAAATCGCCCGCAGCACGCCCTGTTCCAGCCCGAAGTAGATCGGTCCCACCCTGATGATCCGGTTGGCCGACCCGAAGCACGCCGGCGCCACCGGGTACTCGACCTGCGAGACCGCCAGCGCCAGCGCCTCGAGCAGTTGGGCCTCGGTGGCGCCCAATCGCAACGGACCCAGACCGGAGGCGCTGGCCGTCAGCGCGTCGGGAAACTCGGTGATCGGCAGGGAGGCGACGCCGTCGGCCTCGGCCGGTGGGCCGTCCGACACCAGCCGGAGGCGTCCGTTGTCTACGACCCCCAACACCCGGCGAATCACCTTCCGGCCCTCGGGGATCTGTTGCGGCGACAACCGAAGCGGTTGGGGGGAGTCGGTCGACGGCGGGTCCTCAGCCGTGGGGGTGGGCGCCAGCACGGCGGCGCCGCCGGAGGGTTCCGGGACGGCGGTGGAGGTCACCCGCACCTCGGCGTCGGCCGGGGCCATCACCGACAGACCCACCCGACCGTCTCCCGGCCCCTCGGGCAGCGCCACGCTCCAGTCGGTCTCGATCGGGGCGGTCGCCACGGCGGTGCGGGTCGGCGACCCCGACCCCGCGTGCCAGAGGCTGAACGACAACGCCACCTGCCGCCCCTGATCGCCCCCGGCGACACATCGATAGGCCGCGGCGAGGTCGGCGACGCCGTCGCCGTCGAGGTCGTCCAGCAACGCCTCGCCCGCCAGCTCGACCGAGAGGGTCGTCTCGGTCTCATCGGCCGAAGGGGCCACCTCGACGCTGCCCGAGCCGCCGTTCAGGGACACCGACTCTGCACCGTTGCCACAATCGATCGAAGCGACGCCGTCGGAGGCCTCGTCCTTGGTCAGCTCCGCGGCGGGCGGGGCGGCGGTGGTCGGCGATGGGCTCGATTCCTCGGTGACGAACGTCGTGGAGCTGGCCGTCGACTCGATGACCCGCCCGTCGGCGTCCAGCTCCACCTGGCGCTCGACGCGCTCCACCCTGACCTCGCCGCCACCGCAGCCGGACGCCAGCATCGCCACGAGCACGACCGACCCCAGTGCGGTCCGACCCGAAACCGGCCGCGACGAATCGCCCCACGACGGGAGCACCCCTCGGCCGTCACTCGCACGTGTCACCACCAGAGAGCATGCCCGATACCGCCGCGCTGTGGGAGTCGCCTCACCGAGGGTGAGCTGTCAACCGGTCAACCACCCGGTTGCTCGCCCTGCTCGAGCCGTTGGATCAGCCCGTTCATCTCCTCGATCTCGATGGCCTGGTTGGTGGCCATCAACTCCGCCTGTCGGCGAACGCGCGGGTCCTCGGCCCGAACCTGGGCGTACTCGGACATGTGGACGCCGCCCCGGTGGTGGTCGTTCATCATCTCGAGGAACAACAGGTCCTTGTCGGGCCCCTCGGCGGCCCGAAGCGCCGCCATCTCGTCGGAGCTCTGCATTCCGTCCATCTCGGCGATCGGCGTCGGCGTTCCCATCCAGGCCATCGCCGTCCGCTCGAAGTCGCCGAGGTCGTGGCCCCATTCGCCCAGCCACGCGGCCATCGCCCCCTGTTCGAAGCGCTGTTGCACCACGATCTCCTGCGCCACGCTCTGCACGATCGGGTTGGTCGCCTCGCTCGCCATGATCAGGCTCATCTCCACCGCCTGGTCGTGGTGGGTGTACATGTCCTGAAGGAATCCGACATCGACCGAGTCGGCCCCCGGCTGGGGGGGCTCGCCGATCCGGTAGCCGACCAGTCCGGCGATCAGGCCCACGATGAGCAGGGCGGCAAGCCACCCTCCGTGACGATTGAGCCACTCCAGCGCCCGCCCGGCGGCGGCTTCACCGGCACCGGTGTCGGCCATCCCCTCGGCGGATTCCCGCTCGGCGGCAGCATCGGATCCGGCGTCGTCGGCGGTGTTGGGGTCGATCACATCCGAGGGCGCGGCCATCCCCTCACGGTACCGGGCGGGGGAACCGACCGGGCGCGGCCCGGTCGGCCGGCGTCATCCGAGCCGTTCACCAAACATCGTCTGCACCATCGAGGCGTCGGCCTCGACGATGCGGTCCCGGCCCTCGGCCTTGGCCCGGTAGAGCCCGGCGTCGGTCACCCGCAGCATCGACTCGAGGTCGGGGGCCATCGTCGACCTGGCCACCCCGAAGCTGGCGGTGGTCACCGGCAGCGAATGGATACCCAGGGTGGTCGCCATGGCCACCCGCACCCGGTCCAGCGTGACCAGCGCCTCGGTCACCGAGGTGTGGGGAAGCAACACCAGGAACTCCTCGCCGCCGTAGCGGGCGGCCAGGTCGGTGCGACGCACGTTCTCGCTGAGCACCCGTGCGAAGACCCGCAACACCTGGTCGCCGGTGTCGTGGCCGTAGGTGTCGTTGAGCGCCTTGAAGTGGTCGAGGTCGGCCATCACCAGGATGAAGTCCTCGCCGGCATCGATCAGCCCACGCGCCCGCTCCTCGAACATCCGTCGATTGGCCAGGCCGGTCAGATGGTCGGTGGTGGCACGGTGCATCGTCTGTTCCATCGACGTCACCGCCGTCAGGCGGCTCGCGGACAGCTCGGCGAGCGTGGCCAGATGCTCCAGGCTGGTGTCGTCGATCTCCTCGATGCGCTCGGTCGTGGCGTGGATCACCCCGAGCGCTCCGGTGGGCCCCAGCAGCGGCACGCAGGCGGCGCCCCCGGTGAGGGTGCGGGTGCGGAGATGGATGCACGCCCCGGGCGCGCTTGCGTCGGGCATCACCTGGGTGGAGGTGGAGCGCATCGCCGGGCAATCGAGCGCATCGGTCACCGGGCATCGCGGCGCACCCGCCTCGGGGCTCGAGGCCACCCGCAGCATCCGGCGACCGTCGGGGCCGGTCACCATCAGCTCGCTCGACAGGTTGGGATTGATCGTGGTGAACGAGTTGCCGACCGCGCTCGCCAGGTCGGTGCGGGTGGTGACCCCCTCGAAGTGCTCGCCCAACTCCAATTCGATCGTGCTTCGCTCGGCCCAGGCGTGCATTCGGGCCAACTGGTCCCGGATCGACACCGCGGCATGGCCGAAGGCCACGGTCAGCGTGGTGTGAATCGGTCCGAGGCCGGTGTCGAGCCCGCCGCCCATCTTCCCCTCCGCCACCTGCTCGACCGTTCCGTAGAGTGCGGCCACCTCCCGCCGGTTGCGTCGGTTGAAGACGGCCAGCGCAAGCAGGGTCGCCCAGAGTGCGGCCATCGTCAGCAGGATCGCCCGGGCTGCGATCGAATCGTGGGTGGCGGCGAGCGCGCCCCGGTCGGCGGCCGAGCGTTGCGTCGCCTCCGACTGCAACTCCTCGATGGCGGCCTCGGCCCGCTCCATCCGTCGTTGCATCTCGGCCAGGGAGGCCTCGCTGAAGTCGCCCGACTCCAGAATGCTCATCGCCTCGTTGAGCGCCTCGGTCGTCGAGCTTCGCGCCCGCTCGGTCTGCGCCGTCGGTGCGCCGAGGTCGGTCAGGGTCTCGAACCGAGCGGTGATCTGGCGCTCGGCCTCGTCGAGTACCGACACGAACGTCTCGGGCACCGGATTCTCTCCGGAGGCCGAACCGCCGGAGGCCGACAGGATGCGCATGAACTCGTCCAGGCGGGCGGTCTCGTTGCTGATCGCGTCGTCGGTGGCCACCCGGGCGGCCTCGGCGCGGGCCTCGTTGACGGCGCCGAGCGTGTTCCAGGCCAGGACCAGCACCAGCACCAGCGGCAACAGGGCCCCCGCCAGTGTGGCCTTCGGGATCGCGGCGACCCAGGCGCGCGCCGTGGTCATGCCGCGTCCGCCGGAACGGAGGAGGAACGGGTGGGTGGTGTCAGCCATGTCGGGTGCTCAGGGGTTGGATGAGCACCCATCGGCAGCACCGGGCGGCACCGAAGGGTCCGCGGTCCCGAACCGGGCGATCCATCCTCCCCAACCGACTAGGCCGTCCGCCGCCCCTCGCTTCGTTGTCACTACCCAGGCTCATGATGGTCCTCGTGAACGTGTCATCGCTTGATTTCGCCCGAACCAGCCGCCGGGTGGCGGCGGCCGCCCGCAGCGGGGGCCTGGCCGTGCCGGTGTTTCGCAGCCCCCCTGCCACCCCCGGGCTCGACCGCACGATGAAGCGGCGCCGCGACGGCAGCCCCGTGGTGTCGATCCGGCTTGGTGGGCGCCCGGAGGCGGCGGTTTGTGCCGATCTGATCGACGGGGTGTTGGCGGTCAACGCACTCGATCCGCCGGCGGCGGCGCACTGGCGTCGGGTGCTGTGGGAGGCCGCCGTCGGCGCCGGGGTCGACCGGGCGGCGGCGTGAGCACCCTGGGCCG
>JAWKIE010000012.1:0-112444 GCA_041394485.1 Microthrixaceae bacterium | reverse complement strand
GCACCGTTGAATCCGAGGTCCTTGGGGAAGTTGGGGAACTCCACCGGGATGCCGGCGTTGCGGGCGATCCCGACGAACGGGTTGGCCCACGGGCTGGACTCGTGAGGAGGACTGACCTCCGGAGCCCGTTCGAAGGTTCCGGCCAGCCCGTCGGCCTTGTAGTGGCCGGTGGCGCCAAGCGAGGCGAACATGATGTCGCCGGCGGCGTCGGTCCCGGTGATGCGCACCTGGTTGGTGCGTCGGCCGGGCGCCAGCACCTCGGTGAGGACGTCGATCTCGGCGCCAGGTGGTGCGGTGGCGATGAACTGCGTGGTCATCCAGAGGGCCCGCCGTTCGGTGACCAACTCGGCGGTGGCGATCGAGGCGCCGATCGCCGTGCCGCCGTAGAGCCGGCCGTCGAGGCGTGCCAGATGGTTCTCGACCGTGAAGTGGTAGCGGCCCGGTTCGTCGCCCGGGGTGAGTCCCAGGAAGTCGGCGTCTGAGTGCATCGGGGCACCGTATCGGCCGACCGCTGTGGGCCACCCGTCGGGTGTCCACCACCGGGGTCACCTTCCTACACCTCACTCTCCTACGGGCCGTGGTCCCACGGGCAGTGCCGACAGCCCTGATCGCAGCAGGGGCGGGCGGCCAGCGACTCGGCTGTCATCACAAACAGGCCCGAGCCCGGATCGAGGTAGCCGCCCTCGCCTCGGGCCGCCGCACGATCGTGCGCGGCCATGGCCCGGGCGCAACCCGGCGAGCCGGGATCGAAACGGTCCGGCGCAGGTTGCGCCCAGTTCGAACGCAACCGGCGGCGTGGGGTGCTACGGGACATGGGGCCGTCCGTCGCCTACCTGCCGATCGCCGTGGCCAGCGCCTCCGGGTCGGCGACGCTGACCCACAGCGTGGAGTGGGCCTTCAGCCCGATCACCCTGGGGATCCGCTCCTTGAAGGCGACGCACAGCCCGGCGCTGTGGTTGGTGCCGAAGGTGAGCCCGTCGTCGGCGAAACTCAGGCGAACCCCGACGGCGGTGTACCAGCGGTGCGGCCCGGTCACCTCGGTGTGGTCGATGTTCTCCAGCGGTGTCTCGACGGAGAACCGGCCGTAGGTGGCGCGGAAGCGACCGTCGTCGGTCAGGGACACGCCGTCGGAGTCGTGCACCCCGAGCAGCACGAACATCGGCTTCCACCGGTTGTCGAGGCGGTAGGGGAAGTCGGCTGCATCGGTCATCGCTCCAGCCTGCCATCCCGCAGCATGGTCTCGGCGCGCGTCGCCGGCGAACACCCGTTTACCGATACGGTTGGTGCGTGAAGAAGATCATTGCCCGCATCGCCCTGTTCCTCGGCCGCTACAAGGTGGTCAATCGACCGCCCGACGAACCGGTGATGCTGCTGATTGCAGCGCCCCACACGTCCAACTGGGACTTCCTGCTCATGCTGTTCATGTCGTGGGCGAGTGATCTGTCGCCGCGCTGGCTGGGCAAGCGGGAGATGTTCGACGGCGTGCTCGGCCCGATCTTCCGGCGCCTCGGTGGGGTGTCGGTTGACCGCAAGAACCCGGGCAGCCTGGTCGACGACCTGGTCGCCGAGGCCCGGAGTACGTCGTCGCTGGCGCTGGTGGTGCCCGTGGAGGGCACACGTGATCGGGGCGAGTACTGGAAGTCGGGCTTCTATCGCATCGCCTCGGATGCGGAGATGCCGATCGTGCCCTCGTATCTGGACGGCCCCACCCGCACCGGAGGCTTCGGTCCGACCGTGGTTCCCTCCGGTGACATCTCGGCCGACATGGACAAGTTCCGCGAGTTCTACGCCGACAAGCGCGGGGTCAAGCCGAAGAACAAGACCGTGCCCCGGCTGCGCGAAGAGGACTCGGCGATCGCCTGAGTCGGTCCGCCCCGACTTCGGGTTGCGGGCCGCGCGTTCCTGGGTACTATCGGCCCGTGAGCGACTACGTGATTCCCGATCCGGAGCCCAAGGAGATCGACGAGAAGCTGTCGGTCGAATTGCGCCACCTTGCCGACAACGCCGTGCTGAAGGCGAAGCCACAGGGCGACGAGCGTTGCGACAACTGCCTGTACTACTTGGAGAACACCGCTGAGATCTCCTACTGCTGGCACCAGAAGCTGCGCATCCTCGTCGGTGCCGAGTGGTGGTGTCAGTGGTGGGAGGAGATCCCTGAGTAGCGAGGCGACGGGGGAGCGCGCCGTCGCTCCCCCCTACTGGAACGGACCGGACACCGCCGCCAACGATCGCGCCCACGTCTTCCACTCCTGGTCGGCACAGGCGCTGATCGACCCGTTGCCCATCGCCGGCGGCGAGGGCAGCTGGATCTGGGACTTCGACGACAACCGCTACCTCGACTTCAGCTCGCAGCTGATGAACGTCAACCTCGGCCATCGTCACCCCACGCTGGTGGCGGCGATCCAGGAGGCGGCCGGACGCCTGGCGACGATTGCACCGTTCCACGCCAACGCCGACCGCTCCGAGGCCGCCCGTCTGATCGCCGAGGTGGCGCCGGAGGGCATGTCCAAGGTGTTCTTCACCAACGGCGGCGCGGATGCCAACGAGAACGCGATCCGCATGGCCCGCCTGCACACCGGCCGGCACAAGATCCTGTCCGCGCATCGTAGCTATCACGGGGCCACCGCCGGGTCGATCACCCTGACCGGCGATCCGCGCCGCTGGCCGTCCGAACCGTCGATGCCCGGCGTCGTCCGCTTCTTCGGCCCCTACCCCTACCGGTCGTCGTTCCACTCCGACGGCCCGGCCCAGGAGTGCGAACGGGCGCTGGCCCATCTCGACGAGGTCTTGATGTTCGAGGGCGCCCACAACGTGGCGGCGATCATCCTCGAGCCGGTGGTGGGCACCAACGGGATCCTCGTGCCGCCCGACGGGTACCTGGCCGGCGTGCGGGAGCTGTGCGACCGCCACGGCATCATGTTGATCGCCGATGAGGTCATGGCCGGCTTTGGTCGGTGCGGCGAGTGGTTCGCCATCCAGCACTGGGACGTCACGCCCGACCTGATCTGCTTCGCCAAGGGGGTCAACTCCGGCTATGTCCCGCTGGGCGGGGTGGTCATGTCCGAGGCCATCGCCACCACCTTCGACGAGCGGGTCTACCCCGGCGGCTCACCTACTCCGGGCATCCTGGCTTGCGCCTCGGCGGTGGCGTCGATCGGCGTCTTCCGTTCCGAGGGCACCCTGGAGGCCGCCCGCACCCTCGGCAACGACGTGATCGGCCCCGAGTTGGCGGCCATCGCCGATCGACACCCGTCCGTGGGCGAGGTCCGCGGGCTCGGAGCGTTCTGGGCGATCGAGCTGGTGCGCAACGGCGAGACCCGCGAGATGTACGTGCCCTACAACGCCTCGGGTGCCGACGCGAAGCCGATGGCCGACGTGGTGGCGGCGATCAAGGAGCAGGGGGTGTGGGTGTTCGCACACTTCAACCGGATCCACATCACGCCGCCCTGCAACGCCTCGGCCGAGGACGTGCGTCACGGTCTGGCCGCCGTCGACCGGGCGCTCGAGGTCGCCGACCGCAACGTCGCCTGACCGTCGGTGCCTGTTGACCACTGACCGGCGGTCAGCCGTTGGATTCGAGGAAGGCCTCGACCGCATCGGTCCAGCCGAAGAGTCCCTCCAACGTGGACGTGACCTGCAGCTCGGCGTTGGGCATGAGTTCGGCGAGAGCCTCGGCGGTCGTCACGGGGTGGCCCGGGTCGCCCGACCACGCCAGGATCAGCGTCGGGGCGGTGATGGTGGCCACCGCCTCTCGGCTGGGCAGGTCGGCGTGGGCGGCGCCCCGGAACGCCGCTGCCAGCCGCTGCGGGTCGGCGCGCCGTAGGGACGCCGCCCGCAGGTCGTGCCACTGCTCGATCTCGGTGAACGGATCGGGCGGAGTGAGACCCGCCGATGCCTCGATCAGCGCCTCCACGCCGCCGGACTCGACCAGGTCGGCCATCGTCTCGTACAGCTGCGCCTGATCGCGACGCGTCTCCCAGGCCGTCGGCGGAATCGTCAACACCAGGCCCCTCAGCCGTTCTCTCAGGCCGGGGAACAGCGCCGCGTGCAGTGCGGTGGCGGTTCCCATCGACGCGCCGCCGAGCAGCAGCTCGGGCAGGCCGAGCTCGTCGATCAGGCCAACCTCGTCCATCGCCAGTTGGTCCCATGCACCCTCGGCCGGGGAACCAAGCGGGCCCGATCGGCCGTGACCCCGTGCATCGAAGCGCACCACCCAATGCCGTCGGCGGATTCGCGCCCAGTCGATCATCGGAAACTGGTCGTCCTCGGCGATGCTGCGGGTCAGGCCGTGCCCCCACACCAGCGGCGCCCCAATCGGGGCGTCGTCGTCGGTCGGTCCGCCGTCCTCGTAGGCCACGTCGATGCCGCGAACCCGGTCGATGTTGATCATGCAGCCCTCGAGTTGGAAAAGACGACGCAACCGGCGGCGGCGAACATCCCGCCGACCCCAGGCACACCGACACCTCGGCGCCCGGCACCTGGGCGGGCGCCGTGCCCCGCATCTGACGGACGCTCTCCTGGAGGGCGTACATGCCGTACATGCCGGAATGCATGTAGCTGAGCCCGCCGCCGTTGGTGTTCATCGGCAGGCTCCCGCCGGGTGCGGTGTTGCCGTCCCAGACGAACCCGGCGGCGTCGCCCGGGGCGCAGAAGCCCAGATCCTCCAGGCCGTAGAGGGGCAGGTGGGCGAAGGCGTCGTAGACCATCAGGTGGTCGACGTCGGCGTGTGAGATGCCGGCGCTCGCAAACGCATCCGCTCCTGCCACGCTGAAGGCCCGCGAGGTGGTGAAGTCGGTCATCTGCGACACCATCGGCGTCTCGGTGCTTTCGCCGTGGCCCCGCACGTATACGGGCGGATTGGGGAAGTCGGCGGCCCGTTCGGCCGAGGTGAGGATCAGGGCCCCGCCGCCGTCGGTCACCAGGCAACACTCCAGCAGGTGGAACGGGTAGGCGATCATGCGCGAATCGAGCACGTCGTCGACCGTGATCGGATCGCGGAACGTCGCCCGGGGGTTCATCGCCGCCCACTCGCGCTGGACGACGGCCACCTTGGCCAGCTGCTCGTGGCTGACGCCCCGGTCCTTCATGAACCGCAGCGCCGGGATGGTGAACATGGTGGGTGGGCCGGTGACGCCGAACGGCGCCTCGAACTGCGCAGCCAGGCCGCCGCGCCCGCCCCAGGGCGCCGTGCCGACGCGCGACCGGCCGCTCTCGGCATGGGTGATCATGACGGTGTTGCACAGCCCGGCCTCGATCGCCGCGGCGGCGTGGCGCACGTGGATCATGAACGAGCAGCCGCCGACCGAGGTGCCGTCGACCCAGTGCGGGGTGATGCCGAGGTAGTGGGCGACGTCGGTGGGCCGCTCTCCTGCGGTGGCGAATCCGTCGATGTCGGCCACGGTCAGCCCGGCATCGTCGAGCGCGTTGAGTGCGGCGTCGGCGTGCAACTGGATCTGGCTGATGTGGGGGAGCCTGCCCAGCTCGGTGGACTCGGCGGCGCCGACGACCGCCACCCGCGCGGCGGTCACGATGCCTCACCGAGGTCGGTTGCGGGTTGGAACAGGGGCAGCGAGATGTCGTCGGCGACCGCTTCGAACGTCACCTGCACCGGCATGTCGAGGACCAACGCCTCCGGGGTCTGCTCGCAGCCGACGATGTTGGTCATCATGCGGGGGCCCTCCTCCAGCTGCACCACCGCGATCGAGTACGGACCGTCGAAACCGGGGTGCGGGCGATGGCTGATCACGTAGCTGTACAGCGTCGCCCGGCCGGACGCCTCGAACGCCTCGACGTCGCGGCAGCTACAGGTCGGGCAGAACGGTCGGGGCGGGAAGTACGCTTCATCGCACCGGCTGCACCGCTGGAGCAGCAGGCGGTCGTTCTTGGCCCCGTCCCAGAAGTGCTGGGTCTCCGGTGTCGGCACCGGTATCGGTCTGCCGTGCGCGTCGCTCACGATCGATCCCCCTCGTCTGAATGCCGGAAGCAGGGTAGATCAACCCTGTCGCCCGGCGTCGCGGACTTCGGCCCTCGACGTGCGCCTACAGCGATCGCACCTCGCACGATCTGGGTGCGATCGCTGTGACCCGGCCCTCAACGATCACACCCAGTTGCACCTCGGGTGCGATCCCTGCGTGCCTGAGCACCGGACAGACCCTCGTTGGCACAGAGCGCAGCCGTCGCCCAGCACTCTCTGGAGCCGAAATCTGAGAGGTAGCATTCCGAGAGGTCGAGAGGAGTTCGGTTCTCATGCCAGTCGTTCTCCGCGTTGATGGCTTCCGGTTCCTGTTCTATTCGAACGAAGGCAACCCGAGAGAGCCTGCACACATCCACGTGCTGAAGGGTCGTGACGAGGCAAAGTTCTGGCTGTTACCCGAGACCACCCTGGCTTACAATGATGGGTTCAACGCCCGAGCGCTCAACCGGATTCAGAAGCTGGTGGAGCTCAACCGAGACGACCTGGAAAGAGCTTGGCATGAGTACTTCGCCTGAGGCTGTGAGGTTCGACGAGGACTCCATGTGGGTAACGCTCGGCGATGGTCGCACTATCGGAGCGCCGCTGGTGTGGTTCCCGCGCCTTCTTCACGCCACGCCATCTCAGCGAGAAGCGGTCGAGCTGAGCCGTCGCGGGCTGCACTGGGAAGCGCTTGATGAAGACATCTCGGTTGCTGGTCTGTTGGCGGGTCACGGTGATCTGACGCGGGAGCGAACTTCAGCGGCGTAACGCAGAAACTCCGACGACGCTGTTGTTGCGGCGTTGCTCGTAGTTAGCTGGTGAACGAGAGCGGGTCCGAGAAGAGGTAGGCGATTCCCTCGCCCGGAACCGAACCGAGCGCGCAAGTGCCTGGCGCCAAACACGATGTTCCGTCAGGAAACGTTGGCGGCGAATCAGGCAGCTTCACGTCGTCCATTGGGCGCCGAAACGAGTTCTATCGAGGTTGTGGCAGAGGTGCCCTGACCATTCGAACGGATTGCTGTCAGGACGCACGGCTCGCAGGGTACCCACGTGCTGGGCTACGAGTCGTCGGTGGAGGTGGTCAGGATGTCACGGTATGCGATGTAGTCAATCGAGTAGGCGCCATCGTCGGCGATCACAGCCTGGCCACCCTTGATCGCGTCGCAGGTGCCGATGCTGTTGGGTCCCGCACCAGGCACGCACTGAGTGATCATGATCGACTCTCCCGGCAGACCACCGCTTCCCGTCACCTTGATAGACGAGCCGTCCCTCAGGGCTCCCGCCGGGCTGGCACTGATCATGAGTTTCTCCAGGGTCGGTTCCGTGAAGCCGATCGGTGACCACTTCATCGCACCTGTTCCGGCTACTCCGGACAGCTTTGCTGCGATGACGCACCGACCGACGTTGGCGGCGCGGTCGACCTTGCCAATCGAGGTGTCGATTTCCTGGCTCACCGTGACCTGCGTCGCGACGGCCTGGTCGACGGGAGGACTGCACCAGGTGAGCAATTCCGCTTTGGTAGCACCGTCGTCACCCGTCGGTGCCGCTGAAGCGGGAGCGTTACAGCAGGCCGAGCTGCAGCTTGACCGCGTCGGTCATGCGGTGGGCGCCCCACGGCGGGGTGAACACCAGGTTGACCTCCACCTCGTCGACGCCGGGCACGGCCTCGGTGGCCTTCTTGGCGTCGGCGGTCAGCACGTCGCCCATGCCACAGCCAGGTGAGGTCATCGTCATGTCGATCTCGATGCGGCGACGACCGTCGTCCAGCATCACCTCGTCGAGGCGGTACACCAGCCCGAGATCGACGATGCTGACGGGGATCTCCGGGTCGTACACCTCGTTGAGCGCCTCCTCGACGTAGTCGATCGAGAACGGGCCCTTGGCCCGCTCGGCGTCGCGCTCCAGCTTCTCGGCCAGCTCCTTGGGCAGCTCGCGCCCGAGCGCGTCGGCGTCCATGCCATCGACCCGCATCAGGTTGCCGTAGTCGGTCTTCACGGTGAAGCTGCCGCCCAGCTCCTGCACGACGCGGACCTTCTCGCCCTCCTTGAGCGTGACGCTCTCGCCGTTGGGAACGGTGACGGCGGGGCAGTCCCGTGACAGCGGCCGCATGGCCGACTGGATGCCGGTCACGACACGTCCAGCCGCTTGGCCTCGTCGTGGAGGGTGTCGTGGTCGATCGGCGCCTCGTCGTGCTTGGCCCGCACCAGCGCCTTCAGGTGGTCACGAAGCGACTTGGGCTCCACCGAATCGACGACCTCACGGATGAACGCGTCGATCAGCATGTTGCGGGCGAGTTCGGCGTCGATGCCGCGTGACCGCAGGTAGAACAACGCCTCGTCGTCCAGGCGACCGACGGTGGCGCCGTGGGTGCACTGCACGTCGTCGGCGAAGATCTCCAGCCACGGCCGCGTGTCGGCCTGGCCCTTCGGGCTGAGCAGCAGGTTGCGGTTGGTCTGGTGGGCGTCGGTGGCCACGACGTCGGGGCGGACGATGATGTGGCCGGAGAACGAGCTGCGGGCCCGATCGTCGATGACCGACTTGAACTCCTGGTCGCTTCGGCAACCCGAGGCGGCGTGGTCGGCGGTGATCATCGTGTCGTGCCGTTGCCCGCCGTCGAGCACCTGGAGGCCCGCCAGGTCGGCCTTGGCGCCGGTGCCCTGGAAGTTCACCCGGAAAGCGTTGCGGGCCACTCGGGCGCCGAGCATGACCGAGGTGGAGGCCAGCGTGCTGTTGGCGGCCTGTGTCACCTTGGTGCTGCCCACCTGGACGCAGTCGGTGCTTTCGGTCTGCACCCGGTGGTGGGTCAGCGTGGCACCGACCCCGAGGAACAGGGTGGTGACCGTGTTGCGCACCGCGGGGCCGGGGAGGCCGACGTAGGACTCGATCACCGACACGTTGGCGTCCTTGCCGATGACGACGACGGTGCGCGGGTGGGCGATCTCCATCGACTCGCCCGGCGCGGTGACGTGCACGATGTGCACCGGTGCCTCGGGGGCGGCCCCGGGAGCGGCGATCACCACGGCGGGCTCGCCCTGCTCGGCGCGGTTGAGGGCCTCGAAGCCGTCGGTGGGCTCGTCGGCGGACGCCTGGGCCACCAGCGCGACATGTTCGTCGGGGACGGCCGAGCCGGTGCCGCACCACACGTCGCCCTGGCCGGGCAGCGAGGCGTCGGGCGCATGGGCGCCGTTGACAAACACCAACCGGGCACCACCGTGGGTGCCGGCCAGGCCCTCGACGACGTCGGTGGTCACGTGGCGATCGGCGGCGGGGGTGGCCGAGTCGAGTGCCGCCTCCAGGTCCTTGAACGGCGTGTAGTGCCATGGCTCGTCGTGGCGGCTGGGCATGCCGTGTTGGGCGATCCAGGCGAGCGCCTCGGAGCGACGGGCGGCGGTTCCGTTGGCCGATTCGGCCGAGAGCGGCCGCACCAGGCGTTCGAGTGCGGCGACGTCGACGGACGGACCGGCCTCGGCGACGGTGTCGGTTTGGGTGTCGGCCATCGTCACGCGGGCGCCGCGGCGCCGGTCAGGTAGCCCTCCGCCTCGATCTCGGTGGCCAGTTCGGGGCCGCCGGAACGCACGATTTTGCCGCCGGTGAGGACGTGCACCCGGTCGGGTGTGACCATCTCCAGCAGGCGGCGATGGTGGGTGATGATGATCATCGAGCGGTCGGGGGAGCGCAGCGCCTCGACGGCGGTGGCCACCACTCGCAGGGCGTCGACATCGAGGCCGGAGTCGATCTCGTCCAGGATGGCCAGGCGGGGCTCGAGCAGGCTCAGCTGCAGCACCTCGTTGCGCTTCTTCTCGCCCCCGGAGAACCCGGCGTTGACCGAGCGGCTGAGGAACGCCGGGTCCATGTCGAGCAGCGCCATGGCGTCCTTGGCCTTCTTGAGGAAGTCGGTGGCGGCGATCTCGGGAAGCCCCTGCGCGGTGCGGCGTGCGTTCACCGCGGTGCGGAGGAAGTACATGTTGCCGACGCCGGGGATCTCGGTGGGGTGCTGAAACGCCAGGAACAGCCCGGCGTTGGCCCGCTCCTCGGGCTCCATCGCCAGCAGATCGTCACCGTCGAAGGTGATCGAGCCGTCCAGCGTGTAGCCGTCGCGGCCGGTCAGCACGTTGGACAGCGTCGACTTGCCGGCGCCGTTGGGACCCATGAGCACGTGCACCTCGCCGGCGCCGATCTCCAGGTTGAAGCCATCGAGCACGGTCTTGCCGTCGATCGAGGCGGTCAGGTTGTCGATGGAGAGCATCAGCCCACCGTCCCTTCCAGGCTGAGGCGCATGAGCGCTTGTGCTTCCACCGCAAACTCCATGGGGAGCTCGTCGAAGACGTCGCGGCAGAATCCATTGACGATCATCGAGGTGGCGTCCTCCTCGTCGAGGCCGCGCTGGCGGCAATAGAACAGCTGGTCCTCGTCGATCCGCGACGTGGACGCCTCGTGCTCGATCTGCGCGGTGTCGTTCTTCACCTCGACGTACGGGAACGTGTGGGCGCCGCACTCCGAGCCGATCAGCAGCGAGTCGCACTGCGTGAAGTTGCGGGCGCCGTCGGCCGAGCGCAGCGCCTTGACCAGACCCCGGTAGGTGCTCTGTGCCTTGCCGGCGGAGATGCCCTTGGCCACCACGGTGCTCTTGGTGTTCTTGCCGATGTGGATCATCTTGGTGCCGGTGTCGGCCTGCTGCATGCCGGTGGTCACCGCCACCGAATAAAACTCGCCCACCGAGTCGTCGCCCTGCAGGATGACGCTGGGGTACTTCCAGGTGATCGCCGAGCCGGTCTCCACCTGCGTCCAGGAGATCTTGGCCCGGTGCCCGGCGCAGCCCCGCTTGGTGACGAAGTTGTAGATGCCGCCCTTGCCCTCGGCGTCGCCGGGGTACCAGTTCTGCACGGTGGAGTACTTGATGTCGGCGTCGTCGAGCGCCACCAGCTCGACCACGGCGGCGTGCAGCTGGTTCTCGTCGCGCATCGGGGCGGTGCAGCCCTCGAGGTAGCTGACGGTGGCGCCCTCCTCGGCGACGATCAACGTGCGCTCGAACTGACCGGTCTGGGCGGCGTTGATCCGGAAGTAGGTGGACAGCTCCATCGGGCAGGTCACCCCGGCCGGGATGAAGCAGAACGAACCGTCGGAGAACACCGCCGAGTTGAGCGCGGCGAAGAAGTTGTCGCGGGCGGCACCACCGTGCCCAGGTCCTGCCGGACGAGCTCCGGGTGCTCGGCGACCGCCTCGGAGAACGGCATGAAGATCACGCCGGCCTCGGCGAGGCTGGCCTTGAACGTGGTGGCCACCGACACCGAGTCGATGATGGCGTCCACCGCCACGCCGGTGAGGCGCTCCTGTTCACCCAGCGAGATGCCGAGCTTGTTGAACGTCTCGAGGATCTCGGGGTCGACCTCGTCCAGGCTCTTCGGAGCGTCCTCCTTGGGCTTTGGGGCGGCCCAGTAGTGCATGTCCTGGTAGTCGATCGGGGGGTGGTGCACGTTCTGCCAGCTGGGCTCCTCCATCTGGAGGAAGTGCTCCAGGGCTGCCAGGCGCCACTCGAGCAGCCATTCGGGCTCGTTGTTCTTGGCCGAGATCAGGCGGACGACGTCCTCGTTCAGGCCCTTGGGCGAGAAGTCGGTGTCGATGTCGCTGTGGAACCCGTAGGCGTATTCCCGTTCGACGAAGCTGTCGAGAACGTCAGTCATCATGCTCCTGCGGTCGCGATCGGACAATAAACCTAGCGCTGAGGAGGTTTATTGACAAGCCGCCGGCCCGGCCTGCGAGAAGGGCCGCAACCGTCGGCCCAACCACGTCAAGCTACGCCACCGTGGCGCACCCGCTCCATCGGGCCGGCCGGGTTTGCCGGTCTCAGCGGCCCTGCCCGGCGAACCAGTCGAGCGTGTCGGCCACGGTCGTGTGGATCGGACGCACCCGATAGCCCAGCTCGGTGGCCGCCTTGTAATGGCTCACCGTGGGGGAGTAGCGGAGTGCGTGGAGTGAATCGGGCGTGAACAGCGGGATCTTGTCGCTTGGGGTCAGCCGCATCACCAGCGGGCCCAGCGGCGTGATCAGCGACAGCGGGACGTCGATCTTCGGCGGCTTCGAGCCGGTGAGCGACGCGACGATCCGGCCGAGTTCCTTGATCGAGATGCGGGTGCCCGACAACAGGTAGTTCTCGCCGGTGCGCCCCGAGCGCCACGCGCCGATCATGCCGTCGACCAGGTCGCGTGCGTCGACGAAGTCGAACCCACCGGCGACGTTGACCGGGATCTTGTTGTCCCGCAACTGCAGGATCGTCTCGCCGATGCGGGACGGCCCATGGTCGTGGATGCCGATCACCCCGGTGGGGTTGACGATCACCACGTCGAGGTCGTCGTCGGCCGCCTCGCGCAGCGCCTGCTCGCCCGCATACTTCGATCGGTCGTAGGCGGGGGCGTGTGCGCCCAGCGTGCGGGGACCGTCCTCGTCGAGCGACGGGCCGCACAGGTGAAGGTCGAAGGCGTGAACCGAGGAGCAGTGCACGAGGCGCGTCACCCCGGCCCGGCGGGCGGCGGTGCCCGCGTTGCGTGGGCCCTCGACGTTGACCTCCCAGACCTTGCCGGTGGGATCGCCGACGATCGAGATCATCGCGGCGAGGTGAAACACGACGTCGGCGCCGTCGAACGCGTCGGCGAGCGCCGCCGGGTCGAGGACGTCCGCCTCGACGTGCTCGACGTCGAGATCGTCGAGCGCGTCGGTGCGACGAACGTCGGCGGCACGCACCTCGACGCCCTGGTCGAGCAACGCCCGGACGAGGTTGGCCCCAACAAGTCCGTACGCTCCGGTGACGGTGGCGCGGGTCATGTGATCCTCCGACGTCGGCCGGGGGACGGGAGCCCCGGCTGCGTGTGGTTCACGATACTCAGCCAGGGTTTCCGGGCCGGCGTGACATCGGGCAACCCCTTCACCGCTGGTGGTGCGTTGCCCCGCTACCCCGTCGGGGCCCGGAGGGCGAGTTGCGCCGTCAACCCGGTCGCCGCAGGGAACCCGCATTCCCGGCGCCAGAGCCGCACCAGGGCCTGACGAAACCGGGCGTCGTGGTCGTGACCGGTGGCGACGTGCGCCAACTCGTGGCACACCACCGCCGCGGTCCAATGCTCGCCGTCGACGAACCACAGGATGCCGGCGTCCTCCAACCGGCAGGCGGCCGAGAAGGTGGCCGTGCGTGAACGTCGCTCCAGGTGCACCTCGGTGGGTGCGGTGGGGAAGGACTCAGCCCACCAGTCCGAGCACACGATCGAGTCGACGTGGGCCGCCAACTCGGCGAACGTCCGGTATCGGCGGGGCGGGAAGTCGGCGGCCGCGGCATCCTCGGCCGCGTAGATCGTGAGGGTCTCGCGATCGGCCGTTCCCCGCACGGACCCGCCTCGGCCGGTCATCCGGGGAGGGCCTTGGCCCCGCGTTTGAGACGGCCGCCCAGCTCGGCCCGGTCCCCGGCCCGCGTGCCGGCGCGGGCCCCGGCCGCCGAGTTGCCGGCGCTCACGTAGCTGCTGCGCAGGCGGGGAAAACGGCGCTTGATCTCCTCGTCGACCCGCTGCGATCGGTCGGCCAGGACGAGCGCGGCGGTCGGCCGCTCCGATCCGGACGTCCGATCGTGGTCGGCTCCGGCCCGCTGACGGGCCTGCTGCAACCGTCGATTGACCCGCTCGGAGAAGGCGATGATGAAGCTGCGCCGCCAGGCGGCGGTGGCCGACGCGCTGCGCCGGAAGGACTCGTCGGCCAGCATCGCCCGGGTCATCTGCACCAGCAGCGACGAGAACAGCAGCTCGGTCACCTCGACGTCGTGGGCGAAGCCGACCAGCGCCACCCGATGTCCGTCGGCTCCGGTGGACACGCGGATCGCCCGGCACCCGTTGGCCTCGGCGACCACGCCCAGCAGGACGCTCTTCCTCGCTGCGTAGGGCGGTGGCACGTCGATCGTCTCGGCGATCGGTGCGGACCGCTGCGCATCGGGCGTGCCCGCCCACACCATCGCCTCGTCGAGTTCCCACTTGGCGACCAACGCCGCAGCCTTCTCCAGGAAGGTCGCCGCCTCGTCGGGGAAGTCGGTCTCCTCGGCCTTGGCCAGCAGGGCCCGCACCTTGCGGAGCCGGTCCGAGGTCATCGTGTCGCTCATCGTGTCGAACCCGTCCGCCATCGCTTCACCCTTCACACGCTGGATCGAGCGGTCCCCCGACCGCCGGATCGCGAGCGGGGCGGGCGGTCGGGGTGCTCATGTGGCGTGCACGATACGGCACCGCGTCCGGCGGGTCACCGGGGCCCGCGCCCCGGGGTGACCGCCCCGAGGTGCCTCCCGCAGCGGTCGGGCGCCTGCCGGCCGAACCCGCCTACGACGACGGGAAGTCGACGACGTCCAGCAGCAGGGGGCTCTGATCGCGCCGGCCCTCGGCCTCGTCCAGCAGGCCGCCGTTGAAGGTGCCCGACAGGTAGTCGTCGGTGTCGAGGAGCTGTTGGGGCTCGACGGCGCCGGCGAAGTCGAAGGTGTCGATGACAAACGGAAGCCCGTTGCTGCCCAGCACCGACGGGCCGTCCATCAGGTGGAAGTGCAGGTGCGACGCATTGGCGTTGCCCGTGTTGCCGAGCGCAGCCAGCTGCTGGCCCCGCGTGACCACGTCGCCCTCCTTCACCTTCAGCGAGCCGGCCTGGAGGTGGGCGTAGAACGCATAGGTGCCGTCGCCGAGGTCGAGGACGATGTGGTTGCCGTCGACGTTCTCGACGGTGAGGGAGTCGCGCTGCTTGGGGTCGTTGGCCGGCAGCACGCCCGGCTGATTGGCCTCCATGCCGTCGAGGGTGGTGACGACGGTGGCGTCGGCCACCGCCAGCACGTCGGCGCCGTAGTCGACGTAGTGCTCGTTGGTGTTGGGGTCGCCCTCGAAGAAGGCGCCCTCGTCGTTCATCCGCTTCCAGTCGATGGCGAAGCGTTGGCCGTTGACCAGCCGGCCGTTGAAGGGGGCCGGGCTGCTGCGGTGCGGGAAGCCCGGCTCGCAGCAGCCGTTGAGCGCCACCCAGTTGCGGCCCTCCAACGGCGGGCCGACCACCTTGGGCTCGAAGCTGTCGATCACATAGGGCGCCGCCAGGTAGTCGACCGCCGACGGTTCCTGGGCGGGAGGTCCCGCAGCGGCCTGCACGAAGAGGTGATGCAGCACCTGGCGGGGAACCTCGTCGATCGAGTCGAAGGCGTAGTCGACAAACAGGATGCGGCCCTCCTGCGGCGGGATGGTGGTGTCGTCGGCCGGACGGGCGGCCAGGTTGCGCAGCCGGTTGCAGTCGCCGTAGTCGCAGCCCTCCTTCACCAGCTCGTCGCCCTCGAACGTGGCCACCGCATCGTCCGGGCGCTCGGCGTCGACCACCTCCAGCCGGTCGAGCGTGGCGGGAACCACCCCGGAGGTGTTGGTCAGCTGGAGGTCGTAGGCGACGTGGTAGCGGCCGTCGGTGCCCAGGAAGGGGGCGGTTGCGTCGCCGGAGACGTTGACGACCACCGAGGTGTAGGCGTCGGGCACCGTGACCTCCGGTGCGGCGGCGCCGTCGCTCTGGCCGAGGCGGGCGGGCACGGTGTCGGCGGCGGTCGACGACGACTCGGTCGAGCTGCAGGCGGTCGCTGCGAGCAGGCAGGTGAGTGCAAGCGGGACGAGTGGCTTCAACGTTGCTCCTTGATGGTCCGGTACCACATCCATCGGCAGGGGGACGGGCTCGGTTGACCCGCAATCGCGACCGGGCGGAACGGTGGCCGGGCGACGGCCGGGAGCCTTTGGCTCAGGCGGTGCTGGACGCTGCCGCCCCCGGGGCGGTCAGGACGCCGGCGATCGCGTCGGCGACGCGATCGAGTTGCACATTGTTCAGCGCTGCCGTGGTCACCCGGATCGCGGGCGGTGAGGCCAGCCGGTAGGCCGCTCCGGTGCGAACCGCCACGTCGTGCCGCAGGAGCGCCGCGGCCACCGACTGCTCGTCGGCGACGGGGATCCACACGTGCAGCCCCGACCGCCCGGTGGAGGGCACGCCGGCATCCTCGAGGCGTCGGCGAAGGCGATCCCGCCGGGCACGATAGATCTCGGCGGCATGGTCGATCGCCGTCCGCGACGACGGCTCGGTCAGCAGCGTCGCAGCGGCACGTTGCAACAGGTGGCTGACCCAGCCCGGCCCGAGCTGCAGCCGACCCTCCACCCGGCCGATCGTGTCCCGGTCGCCCGCCACGACCGCAACCCGAAGGTCGGGGCCCAGGGACTTCGCCATCGACCGCACCGTCACCCAGTGCCGTCCGGGGGCGTCGAGTCCCACGAACGGCACGCCGGACACGGGGCCCGCATGGTCGTCGAGGATCAACAGCGGCGAGGGGTGGGCGGCCAGCACCTCGCCCAGCGTGTGCGCACGGTCGTCGTCCAGCGCAGCGCCGGTGGGATTGTGGGCCCGCGGGGTGACGATCAGCGCCTCGAGGCCGGAGCGAAGCGCCGGCCCGAGCGACTGCGGCAGCGGGCCGCGGTCGTCGATGGCGATGGGTGTCGGCACCAGCCCAAGACCCCGAACCAACCGGTGGACCGCGGCGTAGCCCGGGTCCTCCACCCCCACCCGATCGCCGGGCCGGCAGCGGGCCACCAGCACGCGCTCGAGTGCGTCCATCGCCCCCGACACCACGGTCAGGTGGGCGGCATCGATGCCGTCGGCACGGAAGGCCCCGGCGGCGACGGCCCGAAGGTCGGCGTCGACCAGGGCGTCGCCGTAGCGGGCGGCCGGGGCCGTGGCAGCGCCGGTCAGCGCCTCGACCCAGTTGGGCAACAGCGCCGAGTCGGGATTGCCGGTCATCGCGTCGATGACGCCCGGCGGCACCTCGGCGCTTGGCGCCGCTGCCGTCGGCGGGCGATCGGCGACGACGGTGCCCTGTCGCCCCCGACCGGTGACCACGCCCCGCTCGCGCAGGCGTCGGTAGGCGGCGGCGACCGTGTTGGGGGCGACGCCCGCCGCGTCGGCCCGGGTGCGCACGGACGGCAACCGCTCGCCCGGGGTGAGGTCGCCGGCGGCCACCTGAGCCTCGACGAGGGCGACGAGTTGGTCGGCGGTGGAGAAATCGGTGGTGCGGGTCCCGGCCACGGCGGTAATGTATCAAACGATGAAGGCAAATGTATCAGAACAATATGAGGAACCGGGCGAGCCGGGAGAACCGGCGACGCCGGCGTCGGATGACGTGCGGGTCCGTCGGGCGACCGAGCGCGCCGCCTACGACGCCGAATCGGTGCACGCGGTGCTCGACGACGCCCTGGTGGCCCACGTGGGGACCGTGCGGGACGGGGCACCCGTCGTGATCCCGATGTTCTTCGTACGGGACGGCGACTCGATCCTGCTGCACGGTGCTCCGGCCACCGGCGTGATCCGGCGGGGCGCCGGGACGCAGGTGTGCGCCACCGTCACCCTGGTAGACGGTCTGGTGTTGGCACGGTCGGCGTTCCACCACTCCCTGAACTACCGCTCGGTGGTGATCATCGGGGAGGCGGAACCGGTGACCGACCCCGATGAGAAGGCCGCGGCACTGGAACGCATCGTCGAGGCGATGGTGCCGGGCCGACAGCGGGATCTGCGGCCGACCACCGCCAAGGAGGCTGCGGGTACCGGCGTGCTGCGCCTGTCGCTGGCCCGGAGCTCGGTCAAGGCCCGGTCGGGTGGGCCCAACGACGACGAGGCCGACTACGCCCTGCCGATCTGGGCGGGGGTGGTGCCGGTCGGCACCGTGGCGGGCGCTCCGATCGACGACCTGCGGAACCTGCCCGATGTCGAGGTGCCGGCCAACGTCACGGCACTCGGCGGTGCGCCGGGCGCCTGAGGTCGCTTCTCGGGCAGCGGTCGGGCGGCGGCCTACGCCTCGCTGCGACGGACCGCGAGCACCATGATCAGCATCGCGATCGCGGTGGCCAGCAGCGGCCACCAGACGTTGGACGGCCCGTTCGCCCGGCCGAGCCAGGCCTGCTGGAGCCCACTGGTGATGTGGGTCAGCGGCAGCACGTCGCCGATCGCCTGCATCGGCCCGGTCATGACGGCGCGGCGGCCCGCCGCCGCCCAACAGGAACGCCGGGAGGTACACCATCGTGCCGATCGCCTGGGCCGATCGAGCGGTCGGCGCCAGCAGCCCGAGGGCGCCACCGATGGCGGCGAAACAGCATGCGCCCACCACAAACCACCCCACCACGCCGGCCGGGTTCTCCGGGGCCTTCACGCCGTAGGCCAAGGCGCCGGTCGCCACGATGAGCGCCGCTGCGGCGATGGACAACACCAGCGCCAACGCCGCCTCGGCGAGCACGGTCTGCGCCGGGCTGACGCCGGTCGCCTGAAAGCGGCGGAGCACCCCCGACTCGCGGTGACCGGCCAGATGGACGGGCAGGATCATCAGGCCCATCGCCGCCAGCACGATGCCGACGTAGCTGGCGAGATAGAAGTCGGTGGGCGCCATGCCGCCGAACTCCGGATCGGGGATGCTGCCGAAGACCCCCTGGAGGATCACCATGGTGATCACCGGGAAGATGACCAGGCCGACGAACATCATCGGCTCGCGCCGGATCAGGCGCAGCTCCATGCCCAGCAACGGGATGACGGTGCCGCGTCGCCTGCGGCGCTGCGAGTCGATCGGGCGTGCCGTGGAAGTCGTGACGAGACCGGCGGTCGTGGTGCCGTCGGTGGTGATGGGCATGGTCATGACGTTGCTCCTTGGTTCGTTCCGGTGAGTTGGAGGAAGCAGTCCTCGAGCGAGGGCCGGTGAATGGCCAGATCCCTTGGTGGTCGACCCAACGCCACCAGGCGGGCGCCGACGTGGGCGGCGACGATCCCGCTCCCCTCGATCCGCACGAGCGACCCGATGCGAGACACGGCCGTCGCACCCGGCAGGCCCTCCCACGCGGCCAGGTCGAGCTCGTCGTCGGTAAACGTCACCGCCACCCCGTCGCCCAGCCGGTCCACCAGGTCCCCCGGCGTTCCCTCGGCCACCAAGCGACCCCGGTCGATCACGGCGATGCGGTCGCACAGGCGCTGGGCCTCCTCGACGTCGTGGGTCACCAGCAGCACGGTGGCGCCCGCGGCCTGCACCTGACGCACGACCTCCCAGGTGGAGCGTCGCCCGGCCGGGTCGAGGTTCTGGGTCAGTTCGTCGAGGATCACCAGCCGAGGTCGTCCGATCAGCGCCAGGGCGACGAACAGGCGCTGCTGCTGACCGCCCGAGAGCGACCCGAAGCTCTGGCGCAGCAGCCCGCCCAGGTTCCACTCCTCGATCAGTTCGTCGGCGGGCCGGGGGTCGGGGTGGAACCCGGCGAAGAGGCGCAGCGCCTCGCCCACCCGCAGGCGATCGGGCAACGCCGTGCTCTGCAACTGCGCCCCGATCAGGCGGCGCAGCGAGGTGCCGTCGACCTCGGGGTCCAGGCCGAGCACCCGAACCCGACCGCCGTCCCGGCTTCGCAGCCCCTGCAGGATCTCGACGGTGGTCGTCTTGCCGGCACCGTTGGTGCCCAGCAGACCGAAGAGCTCACCGTCGTTCACCCGGAGGTCGAGCCCGTCGACCACGGTGTGCTCGCCGTAGCGCTTGGTCAATCCGTCGATCTCGATGGCCGGCGGCGGGTGCCCGTCGGCGTCGGCGGCGCCGATGGGGGCACCGTGGCGGCGACCGTTCGCCCCGGGTGAGGGGGTGGAGGATGGGCGAAGCGTGGATGAGGGGGCGCCGGGTGAGCGGACGCCGGTCGACAGGGTGTTGATCATGGAACCCAGTGTGAGCCCGACCACCCCGGCCGTCATCGGAGTGCGGTCGCTCCCTCACCCTCCCCCTACGGGCCGGGCGTCACCAGCCCACGGTCGTAGGCGAACACGATCGCGGCCGCACGGTCCCGCGCGCCGAGCTTGGCAAACACCGAGCCGACGTGGGTCTTCACGGTGGCCTTGCTGACCACCAGCTCCTCGGCGATCTCGCCGTTGGTGCGACCCCGGGCCATCAGGGTCAGTACGTCGTGTTCGCGGTCGGTGAGCTCGGCGAGTCGGCGGGCCGACTCGCGGCCACCTCGGCCGGTGCGGCGAAGCGACTCGAGCACCCGCGGCGCCACCTTGGCATCCAGCCACACCGCGCCCTCGGCCACCGCCCGGGCCGCCTCGAGCAGCCGCTCGGCGCTGGCGTCTTTGAGCACGAATCCGTTGGCCCCGGCATCGAGGGCACCCCACAGGACGTCGTCGTCGTCGAACGTGGTGAGCACCAACACCGGCGTGGCGTCGCCGGCCTCGCGCATCGTGTTGATCGCCGTCACCCCGTCCACCCGGGGCATCCGGACGTCCATGAGCACCAGGTCGGGCTGGTGCTCGGCCAGCGCGGCGGGCACCTCGGTGCCATCGTCGCACTCGGCCACCACCCGAAAGCCGTCGGTGGGGCCGAGGATGCGTGCCACCCCGGCCCGCACGACCGCCTGATCGTCCACGATCACCACGCTGATCATGGCGCACCCAGCGAGACGTCGACCCGCCAGCCGTCATCGGTGGCACCTGCGGTGCACCAGCCGCCCAGGGCGCGTGCGCGCTCGGACATGCCGATGATGCCGAAGTGATCGCGCTGGTCGTCGCCGCCGGTCGGCGGCCTCCCGAAGTCGCAGATGTCGGCGGTCACCGAGTCGGGCGACAACACGCTGATGTGCACGACCGCCCGGTTGGCGGGCGCGTGGTTGACCACGTTGGCCAGCGCCTCGTCCACGATGCGGTGCAATCCGGTGCCGACGGGGCCGTCCAACTCGTGCAGCGAGCCCTCGACCTCCAGCTCCACCTCGAGGCCGGTCTGGCGGTAGCGCTCGAGCAGCGCCGACACGTCGTCGCCGTCGGCCAGCGGAGCGTCGGTGCCGCCTTCGTCGGTCCGCAGCGCCGCCACCGTGCTGCGGAGCTGTCCGAGGCCGCGTTGTCCCGCCTCCTCGGCGTCGCGCAACGCCCGCTCGGCCTCGACCTGGTCGCCGCGCCCCAACACGTGGCGGGCACCGGTGACGTGAAGGAGCATGGCGGCCAGCGTATGGCCGGCGAGGTCGTGAAGTTCGCGTGCCATGCGCCGTCGTTCCTCTGCGACCGCCTGGGCGGCGAGCGCCTCGCGGGTGTCGTTGAGCTCCTCGATGAGCAGCGCCTGACGGCGGACCAGGCGCCCCAGGATGAAGGTGAACAGGTGCGCCGCCATCCACGGCTCCCAGCCGATCTGGTTGACCGCCCCCGCAGCGGCGGCGACGATCGGCACCGCCGCGGCGGCGGACAACGCGATTGCCCAGGCCCGCACGGGGTTGGCCACCCGGGCGCCGACGGCCAGCACCATGAGCACGGGCAGGAACAGGGCGCCCTCCAGGTTGCCGTCGCCGCCGACCACGAGGCCCACCGGCACCACCACCGCCACGGCGAACAGCTCGGGCGGTGTTCTGGGAAGCCATGACCAGGCGGCGAAGCCCAGCAGCGGAACGATCAGGGCCGACCACTCGGGGAGCGAGCCCGGGTCGGTCAGCTGCGCGGCGAACGCGACCACCAGGGCCATCGCCATCAGCACCAGGTGTTGGTCCGGCCGGGATTCCGGCTCGGCGCGTCCGACCATGTGAGCAACCTAGGGCGCATTCGTGGGTGCCCACATCGGCCCCCGGGTGGATCGACGTCGGCCCACGGGTGGAGCTCCACCGACGGGTGCCGACCTCGTCCGGTCTCCCGGGGCCGGGTGCCGGCCAAGCCGCTAATCTGACGGCCCGTCAGGTCTCACCGACCTGTGCCGACGTCACCCTGGGGGCCCAACCGATGTCCGATTCGACCAACACCACGCCGGCCGAGGCCGCTTCGACCACCCACGCGGTGGATGCGGCCACCGTGGCCCGCTACCAGTTTCACGGGCGGGACGTGGCCTGGCTGCTGGACGACCGCGCGGCCAACCGCGGCGATCACCCGTTTCTGGTGTGGGAGCCGAAGGACGGTGCGTCCCGGACCTGGACCTACAGCGAGTTCGCCGAGGCCACGCGCAAGGTGGCCGCCGGGCTGAGCGGGCGGGGTGTCGGGGTCGGCGACGCGGTGCTGATCCACGCCGGGAACTGCCCGGAGGCGGTCATCGCCTGGTACGCGGTCGCCCGGCTGGGCGGCATCTCGGTCACCACCAACACGCGCAGCGTGGCCGCCGAGTTGAGCTACTTCATCGAGCACTCGGGTGCGGTCGGTGCGATCACCCAGCCGCAGTTTGCGTCGGTGGTCAAGGAGGCCGGACCCGACCTGGCCTGGATCGCCTGCACCGAGGACAACTCGGGGGAGACGCCCGCGGAGGGCGAACTCGACCACGGGCTGGAGCGATTCGACGCGATCACCGGCGACCCCGACGACGTGCCCGAGCTGGCGCCGGATCCGCTTCGTCCCGCCGGCATCCTGTTCACGTCGGGCACGACGTCCAAGCCCAAGGCGGTGGTGCACACCCACGGCAACGTGCTGTGGGCCGCCAAGGTCAACCCGACCAACATCGACTTCCACCCCGAGGACACCTACCTCTGCTACCTGCCGTTCTTCCATGTGAACACCCAGGGCTGGGCGATCTGGACGGTGCTCGGCGCGGGCGGCACCGTCGTGCTGCAGCCCAAGTTCTCCGCCAGCCGCTTCTGGGACGTGATCGCCGCCCACAGCGTCACCCACATCTCGCTGATCCCGTTCGTCTTCAAGGCGATCGGCGGCGAGCCCATCCCCGAGCACACGGTGCGGGTGGGCGTCTTCGGGCTGATCATGCCGTTCCTCGACGAGTGGCTGGGCATGCGGGTCATGGCCACCTACGGCATGACCGAGCTGGTGGGCCACTGCATTCGTTCGTCCCCCAACGAGACCTACCCCGACATGGCGATGGGTCGGGTGGCGCCCGGCTACGAGATGCTGATCATGAACCACGAGACCGGCAGGCCGGCCGAGGTCGGCGAGATGGGGGAGCTGTGGATCCGAGGGTGCGCGGCATCTCGGTGTTTCAGGAGTACCTCAACAACCCCGAGGCCAACGAGAAGATGTTCTCCGAGGACGGCTGGTGCCGCACCGGTGACGTGGTGCGCCTCGAAGCGGAGGGCCACATCTTCTACTGCGACCGCGACAAGGACGCGCTGAAGGTGGGCGGCGAGAACGTGTCGGCACGGGAGGTCGAGGACGCGCCGCACCGTTGCGGGCATCGAGGACCTGGCGGTGGTGGCCAAGCGCCACGAGATGCTGGACATGGTGCCGGTGGCCTTTGTCGTGCGCGGCGCGGATGCGGCCCCCGAGGAGGAGATGGCCGAGGCGATCATCGCGGCGTGCGCCGGTGCCCTGGCCGACTTCAAGGTGCCTCGCGCGGTGTACTTCCTCGACGAGTTGCCCGTGGCCGAGCTGGGCAAGATCTCCAAGAAGGAACTGCGCGACCTGGCCGACACCTTCGAGGCGGTCTGACCGCCGCAATCGGACCGACCGGGAGAGGCCGTCCCGGAGGCCGGGCCGGAGTTGATCGTTCCCGCGGAGCCTCGGGCGGCGGTCGTCGTCGCCATTCCCCATGGCGGTCGCGAGGTGCCCGAGCGGTTTCGCCACGGGATGGTGGTCGACCCGGCGACGCTGTGGTCCGACTACTTCACGTCCGAGCTGTACGGATTCCTTCCCGGCTCGGGGTGACGGTGGTGCGGACCTCGCTGAGCCGCTTCGTGGCCGACCCCAACCGAGACCCGGACTCCGGGCATGGAGGCTTCTGGCGCACGGTCGTGCCCGCCGTCGACCCGCAGGATCGCCCGCTGTACGCCCGCCCGCTGACCGATGCCGAGGTCGCCGACCGGGTCGCCGCGGCCCATACGCCGTTTCATCGGTTGCTCGACGAGGCGATCGGGGAGTTGTCCCGATCCAACCGCCCGGTGCTCGTGCTCGACCTGCACAGCTTCGGGCTGGACCTGGGTGTCGACGTCGTGCTGGGGACCGGCGCGGCGACACCGCCGCGTCGGAGGCGACCGGGCTGGTCGAGGACGCGCTTTCGGTCCCACGGATACACGACGGTCCGCAACCGGCGATTCACCGGTGGACGGCTGGTGCAACGCGCCGGGGCGCCGGGCCGGGTGGACGCCGTGCAGATCGAGCTCAACCAGCGCGTACCTGGACCCGGCGCAGGCCGACTCGCCGACCGGCGTGCCCGCCCTAGACCAGGCCCGGTTGGCAGAGGCGTCGGAGCGCCTCGAACGCGTCTCGCCGGCGTGGTTGCCGGGTTCGGACGGCCGTTCTCATGAAACTCACAGGTGGATGGTGTCAACTGGCAGAACTCAATCCACCCGCCGGGAGCACACGATGAACTGGAAGCAACGAGGACTGACCCGCTGGCGCTGACCCTGGCGTTGGTCGCGGCAGGATGCGGAGGCTCCGACGGCGAGAGCGCGTCGGCCACCACCGAACCGGCGGCCACGACGGCGGAGGCGGGATCCGCCACCACCGCCACGGCCGGCGACGCGACCACCTCCGAGGTGCCGACCACCTCGTCGGAGGACGCAGCGACCCCGACGTCGGAGGCCGAAGCCACGGGCGACGGCGAGGAGGGCGATGCGCCCGGCACCGGCGACTGCGAGGCCACGGCATCGACGTTCCGCGACGTCGAATCCGCCAACGACAACCTGGACGCTCCCGAGCTGGCGGCAACCTGCGAGGGCGACACCGTGGTCGTCACCAGCAACGCCATCCCCGACTTCACCTACGTGGCGACCAGCCCCGGCGATCCGGCCGCGCAGGACCTGACCTTCAACCTGCCCGCAATGCCGACCGAGGCAGCAGAGCCCGGGGAGATCCCGCTGCTCGGCGCCCTGGGCGTCGCGGTCGACGGCGTGCCCATCTACGGCCCCACCGAAGGCACCGGCGGCGACGTGTTGTCGCTGGTGGGCGGCCTGTCGGAGTGCGGCAGCCACAACGGACCGACCGGCTTTCACTTCCACCTCTTCGGTGCGGCCGAAGGCGTGGACTGCCTCTACTCCGCCGAGGAGGTGGCCTCCGGCGAGCCGGTGCTGTTCGGCTGGGCGGCCGACGGCTATCCGATCATGTCGGGCACGGTGTGCGCCGACGACGCGTGCACCTCGACCGAGCAGCTGACCAGCAGTTGGGAGCTGAGCGACGACTCGTTGTTCGCCACCGATACGTGGGACGCCCACACCTACGTCGAGAGCTCGGGCGACCTCGACGAATGCAACGGCCGGATCGACGACGACGGTCAGTACCGCTACTACGCCACCGAGACGTTTCCGTACATCGCCGGTTGCTTCCACGGCGAGGTGTCCGACGACGCCATTCCGTCGGCGGGTGGCGGCGGAGGCCCCGGAGGTGCCGGCGGCCGACCCCCGGGCCAGTGACCGTCGACGTGGACCGTCGGCGGGGTCTGTTGCGCGGCCTGGCGGTTGCGGCGGGCGGCGCCGGGCTGGCGGCGTGCAGCCGGTCGGGCGACACCGACACCGACACCGACACCGACGATCAGGCGTCTGCGGTGTCGAAGGCCTCCGAGGGTTCTGCGGCGTCCGCCGACACCCCCGATGAGGTCGACATCGGGTTCTGCACTGACATGTCGGCGCACCACACCCAGGCATTGGCGATGTGTCAGCGAGTGCTGGGTACCGACGCCGGTGGGCCCGTCGAGGCCGCCGCGGCCGAGATGCTGCAGAACCAGGCCTACGAGGTGGGGCTGATGCACGCCCTGCTTCAGAACTGGGGGCGGAGCACCGCGCCGCCGACCGAGGTGATGGCGTGGATGGGCATGGCCATGCCCTACGAGTCGATGGTGGGCCTGGCCTCCGACGAGGAGATGCGCGGCCTCGCCGAGGCGACCGGCCTCGCCAAGGGCCGGATGTTCCTGGAGCTGATGAAGGCACACCATGCCGGTGGCGTGCACATGGCGGAAGCCGTTGGGCCCGAGCAGACCCAGCGCGTGCGTCGGCTGGCGGAGCAGATGATCGCGACGCAGCGCTACGAGATCGAAGTGTTCGACCAACTGCTCGCCACCACCTACGCCTGACCCGGGCGGCCGCGGTTGCCGGACCTTGTCGGCGAGTGCCCCGACGCGCCGAGTTGCGTCCCGAACGTCGACCGATCCGATCCTGAACGGGCATCTTCGCCACCCTCACACCCGCCCTGGAGTGCCGATTCGGTCGCGTTCAGCGACCGGATCGATGAATTTCCGTCATGATCCAGGCCCGATTCGCGGGTGACGCGTCGCTCATCGATGTATCGCGAAGTGACTGTACAAATACTCTCCGATAGATCGGGGCCTTCTGAAACCGACCCAAACGCGCTGAAAAGCAGATCTCTCTTTCTTCGTGTGTTGGGTGCATCACAAGGAGTGAGAAATACATTTGTTGCCGGAGTGTGAACGGGAGGTATCACGCCCGGCGCGAAGGTTGGAGTAGGTCCGTTTTTCATTGCACTCAGAGTGGTGCCTCGTTACGTTGGGCGACCTCAGGGCGGTCGTTCGGCCAGGAACGGCCCGGAACTCAAGGACATCAGGAGCGCACAGGCGCTTGGTGGTTTGGTGCCATGACACGCATGCATATCTGCGGGCCGACCAACGAGGTTGAGCACAATGTCGCTTGAAGCCGACGTGCCGATTGGCGGTGACCTGACCGCCGACAAGCGATCTTTGGACCTTGATCGCGTCGCCTCCTCACCGGTGTCCTCCGGGTTTCATGGTGGTATTAGCCCGGCTCAACTCGACGAGTTTCGAGGGCGCTCACTTCGTGAAACCGCGCTGTGTCACCGGTCGATCGGCACCGAGGCCTTGCGTGACCTGACCCGCCTGCCGAACGCGGTGCACCTGGTGCCGCCCAGTCGCACCGACGGTGCGCTCCACGTGGGTGTCAACCACGTCGGGTCGGGGCGCAGCAGCGCCGAGCGGTCACCGTCGCCGGCGGAGCTGCGCCGGGCCGGCGAAAGCGTCGAGGCCTACGTGGATCGGCGG
The DNA here is from genome assembly GCA_041394485.1 of Microthrixaceae bacterium. Taxonomy (GTDB): domain Bacteria; phylum Actinomycetota; class Acidimicrobiia; order Acidimicrobiales; family Microtrichaceae; genus Microthrix. The sequence continues at coordinate 85,562 of JAWKIE010000012.1, read as the reverse complement.
CTCGCCCAGGCCGAGCTCCTCGTGCTCCCAAACCGCAGCCTCGCCTACAAGTTCGCCAAACGAACCGTGGACCTGGTGGGCGGGCTGGTGTTGCTGGCGCTGTCGGCCCCGCTGCTGGTCGGGCTGGCGATCCTGATCCGACTCGATTCGCCCGGACCGGCGCTCTTCCGTCAGGAGCGGGTGACCCGAGGGGGACGGACCTTTCGGTTCTACAAGTTTCGCACCATGTACGTCGACGCCCGGGAGCGGTTCCCGGAGTTGTACGACTACAACTTCGCCGACGCCGACTTCGCCGATTCGTTCTACAAGCTGGCCGACGATCCACGAAACACCCGGGTTGGTCGGTGGCTTCGACGCACCACGCTCGACGAGCTACCCAACCTGTTCAACGTCATTCGAGGCGACCTTTCGCTGGTGGGGCCGCGCCCCGACCTGCCCGAGCTGATCCAGTTCTACCGTCCCGCCGAATTGGCGTGTCTCTTCACCAAGGCCGGCGTCACCGGGCTGGCACAGGTGGCGGGCCGCAGCCTGTTGACCGTCCGGCAACGCCTGACACTGGACGTCCGCTACGTCGCCCACCAGACGGTGCTGCTCGATCTGCGCATCATGTGGCGGACCGTGATCGTCGTGCTCCTCGGCCGGGGAGCGTTCTGATGAAGGCCGATTCGATCGGTGCGGTGGCCGGTGCCTCGCCGCCCGCGATGTACCCGGCGGACCTGGCGGACCTGGCGGTGGTCATCGTGTCCTACCAGTGTCGAGAGCTGGTGGTGGCCTGCGTGGACGCACTCGAGGCGGCCCCCACCCGATGCAGCTACGAGGTGGTCGTCGTCGACAACGGCTCCTCCGATGGAACCGAGCAGGCCCTGGCGGGCCGGTGTCGGGTGGTGCAGATGGGCCGCAATTCCGGCTTCTCGGTGGCCAACAACGCCGGGTTCGCAGCGACGGACTCACGCCACGTGTTGGTCCTGAACCCCGACACGATCGTCGATCCGGGGGCGCTCGACGCGCTGGTGGGGTTTCTCGATGCGCACCCCGAGGTGGGCATGGTCGCACCTCGCCTGGTCAACGCCGACGGGTCGGACCAGCGAACCGCCCGCTCGTTCCCGACGCCGGCCGCGGCGGTGTTCGGGCGTCGCTCGCCGCTGACCCGCTGGTTCCCGAACAATCGGTACTCGGCGCGGTATCTGCCGGCGGACGGGACCGGTGACGAGGGAGCCCACCCGGTGGACTGGGTGTCCGGCGCCGCCATGGCGGTCCCGCGCTCAGTGGTGGACGCCACCGGCGGCTTCGACGAGCACTTCTTCATGTTCTGGGAGGACGCCGACTGGTGCCGTCGCCTCCACGATTCCGGCTACGAGGTGTGGTGCGAGCCGGCGGCCCGCATCGTCCACGACGAGGGGGGCACCCGCGGCAAGGGCTACTCGCCCAGGCTCAACCGGGCCTTCCACACCGGTGCCTACCTCTACTGGCGCAACCATCACGCTCCCCAGGCGTGGAACCCGTTGCGTTGGCTGGCCGCAGCCGGGCTCGGTGGGCGCGCTGCGGCGCTGATGGGCGTCGAGCTCGTGCGTCGCTGCGTGCGGACTCGGCCTGCACGCGGTCGCACGGGCGCACCGAACGACCACACGTCGGCACCCCTCGGCGAATCCGTCCGGCCGTTCGCGGCCCGTAGCTACTCAACAGAAAGCAGGTGAGTGACGTGAGCGCACTCCTCAAGGCCTACTGGCGCATCCCGGTCATCGCCCTCGTCGGCGCGCTGATCGCCTTCGGCGGCTCGTTCGTGTCGGCGGAGAAGTACAGCTCCACCACGCGGGTGCTGATTCGCGGCCGGGAGGCAACCTTCCTGACCACTTCGGGCACCGACCTGAGCAATCAGCCCGGCGTGATCGACGCGTCGCTGGCCAAGAGCCTGGCCGAGACCCAGTCCGGCATCGTCACCAGCCGCGAGGTGGCGACGATCGTCGTCGACGAACTCGACCTCGACGTTCCCAAGGAGTCGGGTGGCTTCTTCTCCTCGATCGTGAGCGGGCTCGGCAAGGCCTACAAGTGCACCAAGTCGTTCGTGAGCCACGGCTTCTGCAAGGAGCCCGAGCCCCGGGAGGGCGCCATCCAGGCGGTGCAGGCCGGGGTGTCGGCCAACCAGCTGGGCTCCACCGCCGGTGAGGCGTCGGGCCAGCCGTCCGGGTTTGTCATGGAGGTGGTGGGGACCGGTGAGGACCCCGAGGAGGCCCGGGCCGTGGCCAACGCAACCGCCGACGCGCTCGTGCAGGTGAGCGACCAACGCTTTAGCGAGGAGTCGGCGCAGAACGCGGACAACCTTGCCGACCAGGCGAAGCTGGCCGCCGCAGAGGTGACCGCCGCCAACCAGGCGGTGACCGACTTCCGTCTGGCCAACAACATGTCCGAGGCGGAGCGCCAGGAGGTGGCGGAGCTTTCGGCGGTGTCGGGCTCGGAGACCAAGGCCGAGGACGTCGCCGTCGAGCTGGCAGGGGCCCGCTCCGAACTGGCGCAGCTGGAGGTGTCGATCCAGTCGGCGTCGCAGCGTCAGACCTCGTCGCAGGTGATCGAGACCGGACGGTCGGAGAATCGGATCGAGAACGAGTCGCCCAACCCGGTGTACAACGACCTGGTCGTGGCCCGCGAGCAGCTGAAGGGGCGCATCGCCGACCTGGAGGCGCAGGCGGCCACGCTGGCCGACCTGCCGACCGGGGCCACCGACGCCGAGCTCAGCCAGGATCAGACCGAACTCCTCGCACTTCAGACCGCCGCCGACCTTGCGGCGGACAACCAGGCCGAGGTGGAGAAGGAGTACCGGGCGGCCCTGCTGGGGGGCACCCGGGCCTCCAGCGAGCTGACCCGGATCGACACCGCCTCGCTGCCCACCTATCCCGACGAGCCCAAGCGCATCCTGTACCTGGCGCTCGGGTTGCTCTTCGGTGCGCTGGCGGGTGGCTACCTCACCTGGCGCCGGCTTCCCGCACCGGAGGTCGACGGCGAGCAGGGTTCGGACGGCACCGAAACCGGCGAGACCGATCGTTCGGGGGAGGGCGCCGACACCGGCGAGATCGACCTGACCGACCGGCGCTCGGCCCCCAACGGCACCCGTCACAAGGTGGGCGTGCGCAGCGGCGGTGCCGATGGGTGACCCCATGACGAACCCCGCGAACGGGGACACCTCCACGACCCACGCCGCACCCACCGCCGCGACCGAGGCGACGCCCCGACAGGTCGCCTTCGCCAGCGGGGCGCAGCTGGGGGCCAAGGGTGCGCACCTGCTGTTGAACGTGGCCTCCACGTTGATCGTGGTGCGCTACCTGCCCGAGGCGGCGTTCGGCGAATACGTCGTGGTGTTGTCCACGGTGATGCTGGCCGGGCTGGTCGGCGAGTTCGGGCTGCCCACGCTTGCGGTGCGCGAGATCGTGCGTCGGCCCGAGTACCGCGACGAGATCCTGGGCACCGTCGTCGTCCTTCGTCTGTCCTTCACCGTGGTCGCCACCGGCCTGATCCAGCTGGTGCTCCTGGCGATCGGCGCCTCGAGCGCCGCGCACCTGGCCGCGCTGATCGCCTCCGCCTCGCTGATCTTCGACGCCTTCTTCACGCTGATCGTCGTCACCCACGCGGCGATGCGACAACACCTCGAGGCGCTCCTCCGGTTGGTGATGGAGACGGTAGAGGTGATCGTCCTGGTGGCGCTGGTCGCGGCCGGCGCCTCGCTGCCGATGCTGTTTGTGGCCCCGGTGGTGGGCGCGCTGGCCGGAGCGCTCGGGGCGTTCGCCATCGCCCGCCGCACCTTCGGGGTGGCACCGAGGCTCTCCAAGGCGCACGCCCGCCCGCTGTTGCGGAGAGGCCGCCGTCATCGGTCCCACCGTGATCATCGGGTGGCCTACCTCAAGTCCGATGGGCTGATTCTCGCCGCTCGTCGACCCAGCGTCGACGTCGCCCACCACGGCGCCGCCCAACCGATCGAGTACCTGTTCCTCTCCAGCGCCGGGTGGTGGGGGTCGTCTTCCCGTTGCTGGCTCGGGCCTTCGGCTCCGGCGACACCCGACGCTTCCAGCTACCTACCGGTCGGGGACCGAGCTGCTCTTCATCGGCTGCCTGCTGGTGCCGCTGACCGTGGCGCTGTGCGGCACGGCCATGCTGGAGGTGGCCTACGCCGGAAAGTACAACGACGCAGCCGTGCCGTTCCTGGTGCTGTCGGTGGCGTTTGTGTTGATGGTGTCCAACGCGTGGCGCTCCTTCGTGCTGCTCGCAGCGGGCCAGCAGGTCGCCACCCTTCGTTACGACCTGGTGGCCTGCGTGGTGGCGCTGGTCGCGGGGTTCTCGCTGGTGGGCCCCTACGGCGCCACCGGCGCCGCCGCGGCCACGTTGTGCGTGGCGGTGGTGGTGGCCGTGTTGTCGTTGGTGGCGGTCCGCCGCCGGGTGGAGGTGACGCTTCGACCGGCGCCGCTGATGATCGCCGCCGGAGCCGCCGCGGGGGCGGGCGGCCTGGGCGCCTCCACGTCGGCGATCGGGGTCGGCCCTTCCTCCAGGCGCTGACGGCCATCGCCGCCTACGTGCTGTTCATCGTGGCGTTCGCCCGCCCCTCGTTCGTCGAACTCGTCGGCGGCGCCGACGACCAGGTCGAGCCTGCCGGGGCCGACGAGGAGGCATCCCTCGAGGACGTGATCGACCTCCGCCACCCGGGCGCCGTTCACCCGCGCCGCCGGTGCCGTCCGACCTGGAGGGCGCCGTGGGCGCCGGAACGACGGGAGTGCAACACGCTGCCGACGATCTCCGTGGATTCCCCACCTACAACCGCTGCGACGTCGTGCGACGCACGCTGGAATGCCTGATCGCGGCGACTACCCCCACGAGTTGGTGGAGATCATCGTCGGCGACAACTCCTCCGACGGCACGCCGGAGATGGTGCTGGAGGTGGCTGCGGGCGCCCCGTTCCCCATCCATCTTCAGGCGAGCGACGAGCGACTACCGGCGGTGAAACGCAACCAGGGCCTGGCGGCGGCAACCGGCGAGCTGGTCGTGTTCCTCAACGATGACGTGTGGGTCGACCCGTCGTTCCTGGCCGAGCACGCGGCCGTCCATCGGGCCCACGAGGCCCCGGTGGCGGTCGTCGGGTTGGTCGAGCAGTCGCCCGAGATGCCTCAGGATCCGTTCATCGAGTGGTATCGGCCGTTCGCCTTCGATGAGATCGCCGATCGGGCCGACCAACCGGTGTCGTACCGCTACAGCTGGTCGATGAACCTCAGCCTGCCGCGCCGGGTGATGGTCGACCGCAACCTGGTCTTCCACGAGGACTGGGCCCACATCGGACACGAGGACGTCGAGCTGGGCTACCGCTGGGCCAAGGCGGGGTACGACCTGATCTACAACCCGCGTGCGAGGGGCGACCACTTTCATCCCCACGACCTCAACAGCGCCTGTCGCCTGCAGGAGAGCGTGGGCCGAGGGCTGCGCGACCTCGAGGCGCTGATCCCCGAGCCCGACCTGCTGGAGCGCTACGGCGTGTTCAGCTCCCGGTCGTCGCTGCGATCGATCGTCCGCACCGGGGTCCGTTCGGTGCTGTTCAACCGCTGGACCGTGCCCCCGCTGCAGCGGGCGTTGGCCTCGAGCGGGTCGCCCGGTCGGTTCGCCGAGTGGACCTATTGGAAGCTGATGTTGCATCACACGGCCCGGGGCTATCGCGATGAGGCACCCCGGTCCCCGCAACCGACACCCACGCGACCCGAGCCTCGACTGGTGGACGCATCATGAGGCCGCCCGTCACCGAGTCGCGTCCGGCCGGCGGCCCGAGCCTGCCGGCGACCGTGGGCCTGGTGCTCGCCAGCGGCGTGGCCGCCGCGCTGGTCGCGTCCTTCGGCACGATGGGCCTGTACGGGGCGCTCGCCGTGGTCGGCGTCGGCGTGTTGGCCGTCCTGCTCCGCGACCAGTTGGCACCGGTGTTCGCCGATGCGCGCGATCGTGCGCGGTCGTTGGCCGCCGATCCTCGGGTGCCCGCCATCGATCACCCCGGCTGTGGGCGTGGACGGTGGTGCTCACAGCGTCGTTCCTGGCCTTCGCCGCCGTCACGGCGGGCACCAAGGTGGCGATCGCCGCGCGGGCTCCCGTGGCCGCAGCGGGCGCCTGGCTGGCCTGGTTGCTGATCCGGGAGCTGACGCTCCGCCCGCCCGAGGATCTGGTGCCCCGGCCCGCCGGTCCGACCGGGTCGGCCGTCGCCGAGCCGGAAGCGGGTCGGCGGGCGTTCCCGCCGGTCGGCGTCACCCGGGCCGAGCTGCCGGGGGCCACCATCGCCGGTGCGGCGATCGTGGTGCTCAGCGCCGGGGGCATCGGCTTCTTCGCCGCCGGCCTCGGCTTCAAGGGCCTGCTGGTGGCGATCGGCGCCACCCTGGCCGGTGCGGCCTACCTGCTGGTGCGCGACCGCACCACCTTCGGCATGTTCGCCACGACGGTCTCGCTCACGTTCGTCCTGCACAAGTCGTTGTCCGCCCAGGCGCTCAACGTGTCGGGAGGTGCGATCTCCATCTTCGTGACCACCTTCGACATGATGCTGTTGGGCCTCTACGGGCTGTGGCTGATGGAGGGCACGATGTTGGCCGACCTCCGGGTCGGCATGCGCCGCCGGATCATGTGGCTGCCGCTGGTGGGCGCCCTCTTCCTGCTGCCCAGCCTGCTGGTCAGCCAGACGCCGCTGCTCGGCTTCGCCGAGCTCACCCGCATGGGGTGGATGTACCTGCTGTTTGTGTACGTGGCGATCCGGGTGCGCACCCGCCGGCAGGTGGAGGTGATCCTGCTGGGTCTCGGCGTGTTCGCCGCCATCGAGTTGGTGGTGATCCTCTTGCAGTGGCGCACGGGCGGCGTGCTCGGGCTGAGCTTTCTCGGCGTGCCCACCGAGCTGGGCGAACGGGTGACCGACACCACCACGTTGGGTCGCCCGTTCGGCACGATCATCCACCCGGTGTTCATGGGCGCCACGATGTCGGCGGTGGGGCTGCTGGCGCTGTCGGTGGCCCTCGCCCGCAAGAACGATCTGGCCCGCACGTTCGCCTGGATCACCGTGGCGGGAGCGCTCGGTGCGATGTACGTGGCCCACACCAGGGCGGCGATGGTGGCGGCGATCGTTGTCGGGTTGGGGCTGGTCGCCCACGCCTGGCGGCGCGGTGACGTCAGCTCCACCCAGTTGTGGCGGGTGGCGATGGTCGGCGTCGTCTGCGGCGTGGCGGCGCTGCCGGTGTTGATCCCCAAGTTCGAGGAGAACTTCGGCACCGGTCACTTCTTCGAGGAGGTGAACTCCCGTCAGGAACTGAACGTCATCGGCTTCCAAATGTGGGAGGACCATCCGGTGGTCGGGGTGGGGCTCAACAACTTCGAGCAGGTGATGGGCCCCTACCAGGAGTACGGGGTGATCTTCTTCAACAACCCGGTGCACAACCTCTACCTGTTGTACCTGGCCGAGACCGGGCTGGTGGGGTTTGTCGGCCTGCTGGTCACCACGGTTGCGCTGGTCGTGCCGGGCGTGCGGTTGGCCAGATCGCGCGACCCGCTCTACCGGGCGGTCGGTCGGGGAGTGGTGGCCGTCGTTGCGTTCTTCGCCGTCGAGGAGCTGTTGGGATTCTCGCTGCGTCAGGACATTCCGCTGGCCATGCTGTGGCTGATGGCCGGGCTGGCGATCGCCGGGCTGAACCTCGCCGAGCGCGGGGGCGAACGCCTTCGTCGTCCCAGCCGATGGGTCCTTCCCGATGCAGCGGCGAAGGAGCAGCCGCTCGACCGGTACGGAACCCCCGACTCGCAGCGGGGATCGGCCCACCGACGTCGAGCCCGGCGGGCGGTGCCGCTGTCGATGGCGATCGGTGCGCTGGGGCTGGTGCTGGTCGGCCCGTCGTCGGGGGCCGCAGGTTCGCGGTCGGACCTGCAGCTCGTGTTCAGCGCCACCGACCGGTCCACCGGACAGACCGGGATCTACGTGGCGGGGGCCGACCGGGAGCCTCGCCGCCTGACCCCGGCGGACGGACGCTTCTACGCCTGGCCGCAGTTTGCGTTGGGCGCCACCCGCATCGTCTACACCGCCCGCGCCGGCCTGCCGGGAAGTCCCACCTCGATCTACGTGATGGACGCCGACGGGGCGTCGCCCACCCTGATCCGCTCGTTCGCCTACGAGGTGGCCCAGCCCAAGATCTCCCCTGACGGCACCGAGCTGTTGTTCACCGCAACCGCACCCTGGTACCCGATCGCCGGGCTGTACTCGATGGACCTGGCGACGGGTGACATCACCAACCTCTCGGCGATCACCCGACCCACCGGCGCCTCGGACGCCGACCCCGCCTACGCCCGCGACGGGCGGTCGATCGTGTTCGCCGACAACCTCCGGGGTTCCACCCAGATCGCCCGCCTGGCCGCCGACGGCGGCGAGCGCCGGATGCTCACCGCCGACCCGTACTACAACGTCGACCCCGACGTGTCGCCCAGCGACACCCGCATCGCCTACTCGTCCTATCGGGGGCCCGGATCACCGCGGAGCCCGGGCGGAGGCCTCCTCGACGTCAAGGTCGGCGGCTGGCAGCTGGTGAGCCGCCCCGCCGTCGGGTCGGGCCCGGAGTTGGAGCTGACCCGGGGCGAGAACTGCACGGTGCGCGACCCGTCGGTTCGCTGCTCGCCCGACGACGCAGCGGCCTTTCGGCCCAGGTACTCGCCCGACGGCGCCGCGATTGGATTCGTTGCCGCGCTCGACTCGCTCCACACCTGCATCTGTGCGATCGACACCGACGGCGGCGACCCCACCGTGGAGCTCGAGAGCATCAACCTGGCGATCGACTGGTTCGACTGGGTCCAGACGGGAGCCCCCGCCCCACGGCCGATGCAGCTGCCGCCCGCAGCACCCTTCCAACGCGCCCTGCTGGTGACCGAGGACGCCGATGGGTCGACCACCCTGGTCGACGCCTCCCCCGACTTCTCCGACCAGCGGGAGCTGCCCCTGCCCGACGGCTACGACGTGCTGGACGCGCGGTGGGGTCGCAACGGCGAGGTCGTCTTCTCGGCCAAGGCCGCCCTGGGTGCATCCTCGGGCACCCCCCATCCGCCACCGCCGCCCGGGTCACAACGGCGCGAGCACTACACGCTCGACCAGTTCGAGCCGACCAGGCTCGGCGAGACCCACGAGGTGGACGTCACCGAGCAGCTGTTCCGTCGCTTCCCCGACGGCACCGTGGAGCGGTTGACCGACCCCTCCACCGAGGACTGGCGCGACGGTCTGCGGGCGGGCGACGCCCGGTCCAACGGCCAGCCCTCCGTGTCGCCGGACGGTGGAACCGTGTACTACACCTCGACGTCGCAGCTCACCGGCGAGTCGTTCGTCATGGCCCTGAGGCTTGGTTCCGCCCGCACCGCCTCGGAATCGTCGGGCGTCGGCGAGGTGCTCAGCCTGACCAACGGCACCTCCGGCGCGGCGTGGGTGGACGACCAACACCCCGGCGTGTCGGAGGACGGTGCACGGGTCGCCTTCACCTTCACCGACGGGTGGAACGACGTCTGGGTCATGGACGCCGGCACCGGCTTCAACGCAGGGCGGCTCACCGACGACTCCTGGACCGACTCGACGCCTGCGTTCACCCCCGACGGCCGCTCGGTCGTGTACGCCAGCTACCGGGGCTCGGGCGACGGGATCACGATCAACAGCGACGGCTCGCTGGACGTGCAGCCCACGGGCTGGGTGCTGGTGCGACGTGACCTCGTCGCCAACACCGAGACGCTGCTCAGCCCGGTCGGCGACCCGTCGGCCTTCCAACCGGCGGTGGACCCCTCGGGCACGTGGGTGTACTTCCTGTCGCTCACGCCGGTGGGTCCCCGGATCGCCCGAGTGCCCACGGACGGCTCGGCGCCGCCGACCATGGTCGCTGGCGACCTGCGGGCGCATCGATCGGTGGATCTGCGATGACGGCGCTTTCGCCCACGCCGGAGGTGACCCCGGACGTCGACGGGGTGGCCTGCGTGCGGTTCGATCTGACCACGGTCATCGTCAACTGGAACACGGTCGATCTGCTCGACGCCTGCATCGACAGCGTGCGCTCGGAGGTGCCCGAGGGGTTCACCCATCAGCTGGTGGTGGTCGACAACGACTCCTCCGATGGCTCGGCCGCGTGGCTGAGAGACCACCACCCGGAGGTCACCCTGATCCAGAGCCCCGAGAACGTCGGATTCTGTCGGGCCAACAACCTGGCGCTGCGCTGCACCGACTCGGAGTTCGTGCTGCTGATCAACACCGACGCCCGGCTGACCCCCGGCTCGTTTCGCACGATGCTCGATCACCTCGAGCGCGACCCGTCGGCGGCGATCGTCGGCCCGCGGCTGGTCTACGGCGACGGCTCGTTCCAGCGCTGGACCGCCGGCGCGGCCATCGGGCTTCGATCGATGGCCGCCTACCTCTTCGGCCTCGACCGACTGCCCGGCGGGCTGCCCGGCACCGATGGCATCTACGTCGGGCGCGACACGGGCACGCCGTTTCAACCCGGCTGGGTGTCCAGCGCCGTCATGTTGATCCGGCGCGAGGGTCTGGACGACTTCGGGCTGCTCGACGACTCGATCTTCGTCTACATGGACGACGTCGACCTGTGCCACCGGGCCCGGGCGGCCGGCTGGAACGTCTGGTACGCGGCCGATGCCACCGCCGTGCACTTCATGGGGGCCTCCACCAAGCGCGTCACCGGCAAGGCGTCGCCGGAGGCGCTCCGGGCGCTCAACCGGTGGTTCGTTCGCATCCACGGCCCCCGACGTGGGCTGGCGCTGCGGGGGTTGGAGGCGGCCGGGTTCGGCGCCCGGGTCGCCGCGTACCGCCTCGTCGCCGGGCTCCGTCGCCGGGACCCGGCCCGTTCGGCCGAGGCCCAACAACAGGCCGACGCCCACCTGGTTCACCTCAAGCTTGCACTGGAGAAAATCGATGTCAGCTAGCGCAACCACCACCGTGGCGGTCGACGACCGTCACGATCACGAGGCGGAAACCTACGACGCCATGGCCGAGTGGATCCTCGCCACCTGGAGCGAGGACGACTACCTCATCGAACCGGGGCCGATCCCGTTCGCCAACCGCGAACACGTCGACTTCCTGACCGATGCGATCGACCAGATCCGGCCGCTGGCGGGCAAGCGGATCCTGGAGGTGGGTTCCGGCGGCGGCACGCTGGCGGTGTGGCTGGCCCACCAGGGCGCCGACGTGGTGGGCATCGACGTGTCCTCGGGAATCCTCGAGGTGGCCAGACGCCGGGCGGCCCACAGCGGGGTCGAGGACGCGACGCGCTTCATTCACACGCCGATCGAGGAGTTCGACGCCGACGGCTTCGCCGAGGCCCGGGGCGGATTCGACGCCATCATCGGCAACAACGTCGTGCACCACTTCGACCGTGACCTGGCGATGTTGCGCCTGGCGGCCTGCTGCGTCCGGGAGCCATCGCCGTGTTCTGCGAGCCGATGCTGTTCGTTCCCCGAGGCGATCCGGGCGATTCGCTACTCGGCACCGGTGGCCCGGCGATTCCCGCCCCACACCCACACCGAGGACGAACGGTCGCTCAACCAGGGCGACCTCGACATCATGAGGCGCCACTTCCGTCACGTCGAGTGGAAGCCGTTCCAACTCACCGCACGGTTGCAGAACTTCGTCGAGCTGTCGGACCGAACCTGGAACCGGCTCGAGTCCTTCGATCGGCGACTGCTGGCGGCCGTCCCCTCCAGCCGCCGGCTCTGCCGCATGGCCAACATCACCCTCGGGCTGCCGATCGCCGGTGCAACCGGCCCGGCAGCCGACCGGATCCCGCCAACCGCCGACCGCACATCTTCACATCGACAGGAGACCACCTCATGAAGATCCTTGCCACCGGTACCGCCGGAATGTTGGGCAGCTCGCTGATACCGGCCTGCGTGGCCGCCGGACACGAGGTGGTCGCCACCGACATCAACCTGGCGCAGCGACGCCCGTGGGGCCCCGACGGGCCCGAGCTGGGCTACCTCGACGTGCGCGATCGCCACGCGGTCCGCGACGCGTTCGACGCCGTTCGGCCCGACTTCGTCACCCATCTGGCGGCCGAGACGTCGCTGGAGGCCAGCGACGCCGACCCCGACCACGCCTACCTGACCAACACCACCGCCACGAAGCTGATCGCCCAGCAGTGCGGCCGGCGGGAGATCCCCATCGTCTACATCTCCACCGCAGGCGTGTTCGACGGCACCAAGACCGGGCCCTACACCGAGTTCGACGCCCCCAACCCGATCAACACCTACGGCGATTCGAAGTGGCGGGGCGAACACGAGATCCGCCAGTTCGCCCCGCAGCACTACATCGTGCGCGCCGGGTGGATGGTCGGCGGCGGTGCGGCCAAGGACCACAAGTTCGTGTCCCGGATCCTCGGCCAACTGCGCGAGGGGCGCACCACCCTGCACGCCGTCGGCGACAAGCTGGGCACACCCACCTACACCACCGACTTCGCCGCCTGCCTGCTGAACCTCATCGACTCCGAGGTGTACGGGCTCTACCACATGGCCTGTGAGGGCGAGGGCACCCGGTACGACGTCGCCGCCGAGATCCTGAGCATCTGCGGGCGCGACGACGTCGACCTGGTCGAGGTCACGTCCGACTTCTTCGCCGAGGAGTTTCCCTCGGCCCGCCCCTACAGCGAGATCATGCGCAACCAGGCGCTCGACCTCCAGGACATGAACCTGATGCGGCCCTGGCGGGAGGCCCTCCGGCACTACCTCCAGCACGAGTTCGCCGACCTGATCTCACCGGCCGCCAGCGTCGCCATCTGAGCGCCGAGCACACCCAGCAACCCAACCGGGCGGAGACGCCGAAAGGACACCATGAGCACCCCAGCAGTACCAACGCCCCAGCCGCGAGCCGCCGAAGCAGGTGGTGACAACCGTTCGGTGGCCGTGGTCATCCCGATGCCCAACGACCCGCCGTGGAGCTCTTCGACCACATTCCCGCCGACGTCCCCATCATCGTGTCGGACGACTCCAACGGCAACCTGACGCCACCCAAGCGGGACAACGTGTTCTTCTACGACTACGCGGCGCAGGAGGCCTACGCCGGGCCCCACTACGCGGCGATGCCGCACAAGTCGGCGGCGTCCCGCAACATCGGGCACTACATCGCCTACCGGGAGGGCTTCGACGTCATCGTCGCCCTCGACTACGACTGCGGCACCCGCGAGGGATGGCTCGAGTCGCACCTGGCAGGTATCGACAAGGTGGTCGACGCCCCGGCGGTTCGACCCGTGCTGGACAACGGCTGGGTGAACTCGATCGACACCCCCGGGTTCTACTCCCGTGGGTATCCGTACGAGTTCCGCACGGCTGACCGGGCCGCCGTCACCGAGACGACGGCCACCGGCGAGGTGAAGCTCAACATGGGGGTGTGGGACGGCATCCTCGACCTCAACGGCATCGACAAGCTGCAGGGGGGCGAGCCCGGCGACCCGATGTTGACGTCCGACGTCAACCGCATCGCCCTCGGCAACATCCCGGTGTGCGGCATGAACACGGCGTTTAATGCCGAGATCACGCCCGCCTACTTCTTCCTCCCCGACCTGTGGATCGATGGCTGGCAGCTCTCGCGGCACGACGACATCTGGGGCGGCTACGTCGTCAAGAAGTTGATGGACCTGCGAGGCGACCTCTTTGCCTACGGCGCCCCGGTGGTGGCCCACACCAAGCAGACGGCGCTGGAGCGGGTGGTCGTGCTCGAGCAGTGGATGCACATGATGTCGATGGGCTTCTACGACCTCGTCGACGCCGCCGCGGCCGAGGTCGGCCCCGGCAGCTACGCCGACATGTATGCGCACCTGGTCGAAGAGCTCAACCGGGGCATCTCGGTCTCGACGCTGCCCTCGCACTACCTGTGGACCTACGGGCAACTCGCCGACTGGATGGGGCGCTGGTCCCGGGCGTTCCAGTGAGGGAGCAGCCGAACGAGTCGGGCTCGTCGGCCGGGGCCGTTGCGACCGGCGACGGCGGCGGCCCGGGTGCGCTGAGACCCCTCGTGCGGGCGGATCTGCGCGAGCTGGCCAAGCTGAAGGGCACCTCGACGCAGTCGCCGCTGTGGCTGGTGGACGTGCTCACCCTGCCCGGCGCCTGGAGCGCCATCCTGTGGCGCCTCGGCACGTGGCTCAACGGGCGCGGCGTCAAGGTGCTGTCCCGCCTGTGCTACTTCGCCAACATCGTGCTGTTCGGCGCCGAGTTGCACCCCGGCGCCGAGGTGGGGGCGGGCCTGGTCACGCCGCATCCGGTGGGCCTCGACATCAGCTCCGAGGTGCGCTTCGGTGATCGGTGCCGGGTGATGGGCAAGGTCAGCGTGGGCGGGAGCGGCCATCCGGACAAGCCGGGACATCCCGTGATCGGCGACGACGTGTGGCTGTTCGATTCGGCGCAGGTGTTCGGTCCGGTGACGATCGGCGATCGCTCGATCGTCGGCGCCAGGGTCACCGTCACCAGCGACATCCCACCCGACAGTTTCGTCACCATGGACGCCAAGATGCGCATCCGCACGCTGGCCGAGGTGGGTCTCGAGTCGCACGGCGGCAGCCTTCCGGCCGACCAGGTCGCCCAACTGTCCGGCCGCTAGATCGGGCCCGCCGCCATGCACGTGGCCATCGACGCCAGCAACATCGGATCGGGCCTGGGAGGCGACGAGACGATGGCCCGCGCGTTGGTACGCGCCCTGGTGTCGGGCGCCCAACCCGACGATCGGCTGGACGTGCTGTTGGATGACGGCGCCATGCTGGAGGGCGACCGGGTGGTCCTGAGGTCGGGGGGCCCGGGCGACGGCGCCGGCCTGGTCGACGGAGCGTCGGGTGTTGGCGGCGGGGCCACCGTGGTGGTGAGCAACACGCCTCGCCGGGGTGGATCGCGTCATTTCCTCCGAGAGCTGCCCCGTTGGGTGGCGTCACTGCGACCGAGGCCCGACCTGCTCGTCTCGTTCACCCACGCACCGATCCGTTGCTCCGTGCCGGTCGCGCTGATGGTGCCGGACCTCAGCTTCGAGCACCTGCCCGGCGCGTTTCCCCGCTCCACCAGGGTGCGCCTGCGCGCGCTCGTGCGACGCCAGGCGGCCTCCGCCCGGGGCGTGCTCACCATCAGCGGGTTCTGCCGGGCCGACCTCGTGAGCACCTACGGCCTGGCGCCCGACCGGGTCCACCACGTGCCGCTGCACGCCGAGCCCCCGGGCGCCGCCCCGTCGGCGACCGCCGAGGCCGAGGTCCGTCAACGGCTGGGGATCGAGGGGCGCTTCGTGATCTACCTCGGCAACCTGCACCCGCGGAAGAACCTGGGGGTGGCGATCGAGGCCGTTGCGTCGGCGCGCACCCGCCATCGCGCCATGGCCGACCACACCTTCGTCGTGGCCGGGGCCACGTGGTGGGGCGACCCGGACGACGGCGGTGCCGCACGGCGCTCGGTCCCGGACGGCGTGAGCTTCATCGGCCGGGTGTCCGACGAGGACCGCCACGTGCTGCTCGCTGCCGCCGACGCACTGGTGTACCCGTCGCGTTTCGAGGGGTTCGGTCTCCCGCCGCTGGAGGCGATGGCACGCGACACGCCGGTGGTGGCCTCCAACGTGACGTCCATCCCCGAGATCTGTGGCGACGCGGCACTGCTCGTCGACCCCGACGACGTCGAGGCGATGGCCGACGCCTTGGCGGCCGCGGTCACCGACCGGACGGTGCGCGCGGGCCTCATCCGGGCCGGGCGCGCCCGCATCGAGCACTACTCGCCCGCCCGGACGACCGCCGCACTGTGGGAGGCGCTCCACGCCATGGCCGACCGCCCGCTGCAATCTCGCATCACCGCGGCCGGGCGCCGGTGACGTCGGTCGGACCGGCGGGGCCGGTCCCCGGCGGAGTGGTCGGGTTCGAACCGCAGACGGGCGCCCGCCCCGGGCGGTCGAGAAGGAGGCGTGGCTGCATGATCACGATCGCAGTGCTCGTGGCGCTGGTCGTCATCGCGGTTGCGGTGATCGTGTTCGCCCTGCGGCGTTTCGATCGACCCGCCGAGGTGCCCGACGACTTCGTGGCCCCGACGCAGCTGCCAGTCGGACCGGGGTTGGCTCCGGACACCTTTGCCTTCGACTCGGACCGGACCGGCAACTTCGAGATCTTCCTGGCCGAACTCCCCGGCGACGAGGCCGACGGGGAGGGCGAGGCCTCCAACACGACCGGCGATGATCGACCGGACGATGGAGCGGTGCAGCTCACCGACGATCCGGCGTTCGACTCGTGGTGGCCCCGCATCTCGCCCGACCGCACGACCATCCTCTTCTACCGCGCGCCGAAGGGCGTGCACGACCTCGACGCCACCAAGGTCGGCTTGTGGGCGATGGGAGCGGATGGATCCGATCCGGTGCTGCTCCGCCCGGCCGGACTGGACGGGTGGACGATGCAGGGGCACGCCGAGTGGCACCCGGACGGCAGCGCCCTCGTCATGTTCGGCGGCAGTCGGTTCAGCCCGCAGGTGTTTGTCACCGACCCGACCGGGGCGAACCCCCACCAGCTCACCGACCGGGGTGGTCGCAACCTCGACCCGGCCTACTCGGCCGATGGCCGCCGCGTCTGGTTCGTCGGTTGCCCCAAGTCGGTCTGCTCCGACGCCGATCAGGAGATCTACTCGGTGGAACTCGACGACACCGGCACGGCCCCCGCCGGCGACCCGGTCCGTCACACCACCGACGACATCCGTGACAACGACCCGTACGAGTCCCCCGATGGCACCCGGCTGGGTTGGCTGTCCCAGGTCGAGACCGGGGCATCAGCGTCTGGGATGTACGAATGGCCTCGCTGGACGAGGCCGGACAGTTCTCGTCGGAGCTGCTTGCCGGCTGGTGGACGACTCGGCGGTCACCAGCCGACCTCAGTGGTCCGTCGACGGTGCCACCATCGTCACCCATCGCCTCGAACCAGGGCGTGACAGCTTCGATCTGGTTGCCATCGACGCTGAGACCGGCGCCGTGACCGCGCTGCCGATCAACAGCGACGCCAACGACGAGTACCGTCGCTGTAGGCACCCAGGCCCGTCAGGAGAGCCGGCCGGCGTGGCCGAGGCGCTGGGTAGGATCGGCGGCTTCGGACAGCGGCGGTGGGCGAGGGGGCGCAATGGGCGAGTTCGCAGCGAGGTACGGACCGTGGGCGGTCGTCACTGGCGCCGCGCAGGGTGTGGGGTTGGCCTTTGCCGAGGCGCTGGTCGCACGTGGCGTGGGCGTGGTGATGGTGGATGTGTCGCCCGAGGTGGCCGCCGCTGCCGCAGCGGTCGGCGACGAAACGGTCGCGAGGCCGCTGGTGGCCGATCTGGGCGACCCGTCGTGGATCGAAGCGCTCGACGCCGAGTGCGCCGGGCTGGAGGTCGGCCTCGCCGTGGCCAACGCCGGCGTGGCCTACGTGGGCCGCTTTCTCGGCATGGACGCCGCCCGCCGCCGGGCGATCCTCGAGGTGAACTGTGCGGCCACCGCCGACCTCGCCGCGTGGGCGCTCCCGGCCATGGTCGAGCGTGGGCGGGGCGGGCTGATGTCCACGAGCTCCGGGTCGGCCTTGTCCGGCACCGGGGGAGTGGCCCTGTACAGCGCCACCAAGGCCTACGGCGTCAACCTGATGGAGGCGATCGGCTGGGAGCTGAAGGGCACCGGCGTGCACACGCTGGCGGTGGTCGCGCCGGCGATGAACACGCCGATGCTGCGCTCCAGCGGATTCGACGAGGCGCGTGCGTTCGCCCCGCCGGTGGCGCCCCGCCAGGTGGTCGAGGGCGCGCTGGATGCCCTCGGCGGCCCCACCCGGTGGCTGGCCGACGAGAGCCTCGAGTTTGCGGCCACGGTCGATCGGGCGGAACGGGTCGACATGATCAGCGAGGGGACGACGGCGATGTACCCCGGCACCTTCGAGGTATCCGGCGGCCCCGGCAACGTTTTCGGCAACGACCAGGTGTCCCCGTGACGGACCCGCCCGAATCGTCGGTCCCGGCCGATCTCAACGGCTGCCCCAACATCGACGTGGTCGACGGCGACCGCATCCGCACGATCACGATTAACCGGCCCGAGGCGAAGGGCGCGATGCGCGGTGACATGTGGAGCGCCCTCGACGCTGCGCTGAGCGACTCGCAGGAGCATCCGGGCATCGCCGTGGTCGTGCTGACCGGCACCGCCGATGCGTTCTGTGCCGGGGTCGATCTGAACGAGATGGCCGAGATCGCCATGGGCACCGGTGACGCCGACGCCCACGCCTTCCCCCGCATGGCCGACACGATGGCCGCCTTCACCAAGCCGCTGCTGGTGGCGGTCAACGGCATCGGTGTGGGGTTCGGCGCCACGGTGCTTGGCCTCGCCGACCTCGCCTTTATGTCGTCGACGGCACGCATCAAGTGTCCGTTCACCCGGCTGGGGGTCGCCCCCGAACTGGCCAGCAGCTACACCTTCCCCACGTTGATCGGCCGACAGAACGCCACGTGGGCGCTGCTCAGCTCCGAATGGTTGGGCGCCGAGGAGTGCGAGCGCATGGGCCTGGTGTTTCGCGTGTGCGAACCCGACGAACTGCTCGATGTCACCATGGAGCACGCCCGCGTGTTGGCGGCCAAGCCGATCAGCTCGCTGGTGGAATCCAAGGCAGCGATCCTGGCGGCGATGGCGCCCCAGATCGCCGCTGCGCGCCAACGGGAGGACGAGGCCTTCCAGCGGCTGTTGGGCACGCCGGAGAACCTCGAGGCGATGAGCGCCTTCGCCGAGAAGCGCGAGCCCGACTTCTCCAAGCCGGCCTGAGCCCCGCCCCGTCTCTGGTAGACGTGAGGCCCGCCACGGCGGCGGAACGAGGGGACCACACATGTTGAGCTACGACGAGGCCGTCGCCCGGGTCACCGCACCCGGCCAGATCTTCGAGTTGGCCCAACGCGAGATCGGCGGCGTACAGCATCACGTGTTCGCCCACGCTCCGCCGACCCTCCGCCAGGTGTTCGCCATGATGCAGGCGCGGTCGGATGAGACCTTCCTGGTGTACGAGGACGAGCGCTGGACCTTTGGCGACGTCACGGCGGCGATCGACGCGCTGGCCGCCACCCTCGTGCAGACCTACGGCATCTCGCCGGGGGACCGGGTGGGGATCGCCATGCGCAACTACCCCGAGTGGGTGATCGCCTTCGGGGCGATCACCTCGATCGGCGCCATCTCGGTGTCGTTCAACGCCTGGTGGGTGGCCGAGGAGATGGCCTTCGCCATCGACGATGCCGGGCTCAGCGTGCTGATCGCCGACGGGGAGCGGGTGGAGCGTTCGGCCGAGGCGTGCGTCGAACGCGGCGTGCGGGTGATCTCGGTGCGTACCCAGGAGGAGGTTGCGGGTGTCGACCGCTGGGACGACGTGGTGTTGTCCGGTGCCCCGATGCCCGAGGTCGAGGTCGATGGCGAGCAGGACGCCACCATCCTCTACACGTCGGGAACCACCGGTCGGCCCAAAGGGGCGGTGTCCACCCACCGGGCGATCATCCAGGCGTTGATGGGGTTCGCCTGTCGGGCGGCGGTGGACAAGGCCCGATCCAAGCCGGGTCAGGTTGCGTCGGCCGACGGTGGCGGCGCCGTGGCGGCGGACGTGGTCTCGTCGACCTCCAGCCCGCCGGTGTTCATCCTGATCGTGCCGCTCTTTCATGTCACCGGCTGTGTGCCCGTGTTGCTCAGCTGCGTCGCGTCGGGGATCAAGCTGGTGATGATGTACCGCTGGGACGCCGAGCGGGCCCTCGAGCTGATCGAACGCGAGCGGGTCACCCAGTTTGTGGGCGTGCCGACGCAGAGCTGGGACCTGCTCGAGTCGCCGCGCTTCGACGACTTCGACACCTCGAGCATGCAGAAGATCGGCGGCGGCGGGGCGCCGGCGCCCGAGAAGCTGGTGCACCGGGTGGAGGACAGGTTCACCGGCGGCGGGCCCACCATCGGGTACGGCATGACCGAGACCAACGCCTACGGACCCCAGAACGGTGGCGAGGACTACCTGACCCATCCGACCAGCACCGGCCGGGGCACGCCGATCCTGCGGATCGAGATCCGGGACCCGGACGGGAGTGTCGTCCCGGTGGGGGAGCGGGGCGAGATCTGGTTCACCGGCCCGCACCTGATCCGCGGCTACTGGAACCGGCCGGATGCGACCGCCGAGACCATCGTCGACGGCTGGCTGCGCTCCGGCGACATCGGCCACGTCGACGACGAGGGGTTCGTGTACGTCGAGGACCGGGCCAAGGACATGGTGCTGCGCGGCGGCGAGAACGTGTACTCCGCCGAGGTCGAGTCCGCCATCTACGAACATCCCGACGTGTACGAGGCGGCGGTCTACGGCGTGCCCCACGAGCGGTTGGGCGAGGAGGTGGCCGCCACGGTGTGCGTGCGGGAGGGCGCATCGCTGACCGAGGACGACCTGGCGGCCTTCCTCGCCGACCACCTGGCGCCGTTCAAGATCCCCAGCCGATGGTCGCTGGTCGAGCAGCCGCTGCCCCGCAACGCCGCGGGCAAGATGCTGAAGACCGCCCTCCGAGATCAGGCTGCGGCGGTCGACTGACCTCCCGTTCGGGCGGCGCGGCGGAACCGTCCACACCAAGCCGAGTGTCGCCGTGCTCCGGGATACGTCCGCCACAGCGATCGCGCCCAAGGGTGAGCTGGAAGCGATCGTTGCGGACCAGGTCTGCGATCGCGCCCACCTGGGTCGCGAGCGATCGCGGTGGTGGCGAGAGATCGCCCGGTCCGGTCGGTCTCACGGGTCGATCGCACCGGGGCCGGGACCCGGTGCCATCCGCCGGCGGCTTCCGTACCGTCGGCGAAATGGACGTCCACACCAGGATCGACGTGTTGGCGAGCACCCAGGGAGGGGTGGTGGCGCGGCGCCAACTGCTGGCCGCTGGGATGAGCCCGTGGCAGCTTCGTCGGGCGGTCGCCACCGGCCGTCTCGAGGCGGTGCTTCCAGGCGTGTTGCGGGTGCCGGGGTCGCCGCGCGACGAGACGCAACGGCTGTGGGTGGCCCACCTGCGGGTGGGGCCCGAGTCGGTCGTCTCGCACGGTTCGGCCGCCCGGCGGTGGGGGCTGAGCTCGGCGGAGTCGTGTCGGCCGACGCTGACGGTGCCCCACCGGTTGTCACCCCGCGTCGGGCCAGACGTGATCGTGCACCGCACCCGTCGCATGCACGGGTGCGACATCGGAGAGGTGGGTGGGCTGCCGGTGACCGGGCCGGCGCGGACGCTGGTCGACCTGTCCGCCGCCACCGGCAGGGCCAGGCTCACGGCCCTGCTGGAGGAGGCGCACTACGACCGGGTCGCCGGCTACGTCGAGGTCGGTCGCGCGCTCGTTCGCGCCGGTCAATCGGGGCGACGGGGCACCGTCCTGCTGGGCGAACTCCTCGACGAGCGCACCGGCGGGCGGAACCTGGAGCGGTCCGCCCTCGAACGGTTGCTGAGCGAGCTGTTCGAGGCCGCCGGGATCACCGAGGTGATCCGGCAGAACCCGCTCCCGTCCCGTGGGCACCTCAACGGGCTGGTCGACGCGTTTCTGCCGCGAGGCGCGCTGATCGCCGAAGGTGACGGCCGCCGGTGGCACAGCCGCTGTGCCGACATGGTCAAGGATCGCCAGCGCGATCTGGCCGCCGCCGAGCTGGGCATCCAGACGCTGCGGTTCATGCACGAACAGCTGACCTCCGACCTGGAGGGGTGCGCCGCCCAACTGCGTCGCACCGTGGAGCTTCGGGCGAGCCAGGGGTTGGGTATGGATGCGCAGGGCAACCCACTGGGCCCGGGAGTCGGGTCGAGGTAGTTGCTCAGCGAGTGTGGGGCCTGCCACAGGCCGGCGACGACACCGCTCAGACGCGCTCGATGATGATCGCCGGTGCCATGCCGCCACCGGCGCACATCGTGATCAGTGCCCGCTGCTCATCGCGGCGCTCCAGCTCGTCCAGCGCCGTGCCGATCAGGATCGATCCGGTGGCGCCGATCGGGTGGCCCAGCGCCATGGCACCCCCGTTGACGTTGACCTTGTCACGATCCAGGTCGAGGTCCCGCTGGAACTTCTCCGCCACCACGGCGAACGCCTCGTTGATCTCGAACAGGTCGATGTCGTCCAGCGTGAGCCCGGCGCGTTCGAGCACCTTGTGCGCCGCCGGCACCGGGGCGTTCAGCATCAGCGTCGGGTCGTCGCCCATGTTGGCGGTGGCCACCACGCGGGCCCGGGGCGTCAGCCCGTGGGCCGTGGCGTAGGCCTCACTTGCCAGCAGGATGGCCGCAGCCCCGTCGACCACACCCGAGCTGTTGCCGGCGTGATGGACGTGCTCGATGTCGAGGTCGGGGAACTTCTGTGCCACCAGTTCCCGATAGGTCTTGGCGTCCTCGGTGTGGCGGTAGTCGGCGACGACCTCGAACGACGGCTTCAGCCCGGCGAGGGACTCGGCGGTCGTTCCCGGCCGGGGGAACTCCTCGCGATCGAGCGCAAGCGTGCCGTCCAGGTTGTACACGGGCACCAGGCTGCGGTCGAAGCGCCCCTCCTCGATGGCCTGGGCGGCCCGGGCCTGGGAGGTGGCGGCCAGCTCGTCGAGCGCGCTGCGGGGGATCGACTCGAGGGTGGCGATCGCATCGGCACACACGCCCTGATGTGGCTGGGGGTGGAGGTCCTGGAGGTGGGCGTTGTTGGCGCCGATCGGCAACATGCCCTTCTTGGGCAACGACATCATCTCGGTGCCGCCGGCGACCACCAGGTCCTCCATGCCGGCCATGATGGCGTTGGCGGCGATGTTGGTGCTGGTGATGCCCGACCCGCAGAACCGATCCAGCGTGACGCCGGAGGCCTTGACGTCATAACCGGCGTCGAGGGCGGCCATGCGCCCCAGGTCGCCGCTCTGCTCGCTGACCTGCGAGCTGGTGCCCCAGACGATGTCGTCCACGTCGGCGGTGTTGAGGTCGTTGCGGTCGCGGAGTGCGGCGAGCACCGTCGAGCCCAGGTGTTGGGGGTGCAGGTGGGCCAAGGCCCCCTTGCCCTGCTTGCCGATGCCTCGTGGCGTGCGACAGGCGTCGATGATGAATGCGTCGGGCATGTTGGAGTTCCCCCGGGTTGGTGAGCGTCTGCGGCGAGCCCCGCCGCCTGAGTATGCGTAGCGCAGCGCCGGCTGTCGTGCCAACAGTCCGGGTATCGATCGGGCCATCGGTACCATGGCGACTTCGGACTGGCCGGGGGGCGCTATGGGATCGACGTCACTACTTGGGGGCTACCAGAGCGACTTTGCCCGCTCGATCACACGCGAGGGCCTGGACATCGCCGACCTGACCCGTGAGGTCACCGAGGGCACGCTGAAGGCGGCCGGCATCGACCCCGAGTTCGTGGAGAGCATCCACGTCGGCAATGCCTTCGGCCAGCTCTACACCGGGCAGGGCCACCTGGGGGCCATGCCCGCCACCGTGGTGCCCGAGTTGTGGGGGATCCCCGCCATGCGCCACGAGGCGGCGTGCGCCTCCAGCTCGGTGGCGGTGCTGGCGGCGATGGCCGAGATCGAGGCCGGGCGCTACGACTGCGTGCTGGTGCTGGGCGTCGAGGTGGAGCGCACCATGCCGGGTGCGCAGGCGGCGCAGACCCAGCAGGCGGCGGCGTGGGTGGGCCACGAGACCGACGACATCGACTTCATCTGGCCGGCGACCTTCGACGCCGTCGCGGCCGAATACGACCGGCGCTTTGGGTTGGACGAGGCCCACCTGCGGGCGATCGGCGAGCTCAACCTGACCAACGCCAAGACCAACCCCAACGCCCAGACCCGGGACTGGAAGCTGAACGACGACGCGTGTGCCGCTGACGACCGAGCCAACCCCGTGGTGGCGGGCCGGCTTCGCCGCAACGACTGCACCCAAATCACCGACGGGGGTGCCGGGCTGGTGTTGGTGTCCGATCGCTGGCTGGCCGACCACTGCACCGCCCCACCGCTGGCCCGCATCGCCGGGTGGGGTCACACCACCGTGGCGCTGGACCTGGCGAGCAAGTTGGGCCGCAGCGCCGGCACGGGGGCCGAACCCGGCCCGTACGTCATGGGGCACGTGCGGCGGGCCATCGCCGACGCCCACGCCCGGGCGGGCATCGGCGGGATCGAGGACGTCGACTGCGTCGAGGTCCACGACTGCATGACCCCGTCGGAGTACCTGGCGATCGACCACCTGGGCATCACCGACCCGGGCGAGAGCTGGAAGGCGATCGAGGACGGGCGCATCCGCCGCGACGGCGACATCCCGGTCAACCCCGGCGGCGGCCTGATCGGTGGCGGACATCCGGTGGGCGCCACCGGTGCCCGCATGCTGCTCGACGCCGGCCGTCAGGTGAGCGACGGCGCCGGCGAGTACCAGGTGGACGGCGCCCGCCGTGCACAGACCCTCAACATCGGCGGATCCACGGCAACGACGGTGTCGTTCGTGGTCGAGCACCCTGGAGCATCGTGAAGTACCAGCAGATCGCCACCTACGCCTCGGACCTGCCGTCCGACGACGACCACCCGTACCGAACCGGGGCGTGGCGGCCCCAGCACACCGAGTTCGACGCCTGGGACCTCGACGTCGTCGGCGAGCTCCCCGACGACCTCTCCGGCACCTACCTGCGCAACACCGAGACGGCGGTGTTCCAGCCGATCAAGCGCTACCACCCGTTTGAGGGCGACGGCATGATCCACTCGATCACCTTCGCCAACGGCGAGGCGCGCTACGCCAACCGCTTCGTGAAGACCGAGGGGTTCCTCGCCGAACAGCAGGCCGGGCGGGCGTTGTGGGCGGGCATCTCCGAGCACCCCTCCAACGCCATCGCCGAGTACGGCTGGGGCGCCCGCGGCATGCTCAAGGACGCCGCCTCCACCGACGTCGTCGTGCACCGGGGCGAGGCGCTGGCCAGCTACTACCAGGGCGGCGAGTTGTACCGGATGGATCCGGTCACCCTCGAGGACCGCGGGGTCAGCAGGTGGGGTTGTCAGTACTCCGGGCGCGGCGTGGCCGCCCACCCGAAGGTCGATGCCCACACCGGCGACCTGCTGTTCTTCAACTACCAGCGCGACGACCCCAACCTGGGCTATGGCGTGATCGACGCGCAGGGCGAACTCGCCAACTACGTCGAAATCCCGTTTCCCGGGCCCCGCCAACCACACGACATGGCGTTCACCGAGAACTGGACGATCCTCAACGCCCCGTCGCTGTACTGGAACCTCGAGGCCCGGGCGGCCGGCTACTTCGTCAACACGTTCCACGAGGACGAGCCGCTGCGGTTTGCGCTCATCCCCCGCCACGGCACCGCCGCCGACGTCCGCTGGTTCGAGGCCGACCCCACGTTCATCCTGCACCTGACCAACGCCTATGAGGACGGCGACGAGGTGGTGCTCGACGGCTTCTTCGAGCACAACCCCGGCATCTGGGGCAGCGGGCCGTCCAACCCGAAGTACCCGGGATTCGATGCGCTGGGGCTGGACGCGATGGACGCCAAGGCGCACCGCTGGCGCTTCAACCTGGTGACCGGCCGGACGACCGAGGCACCCACCAGCGAGCGGTGCAGCGAGTTCCCCATGGTCAACGGGGCCTACGCCGGCAGGCGCCACCGCTACAGCTACAACGCGCTGGGCGTGCCGGGCATGTTCGCCTTCAACGGCCTGCTGAAACACGACCTGGACACCGGCGTCGAAGAGGTGCTGGAGGCCGACGACGGCGTGTTTCTGTCCGAGACGGTGATGGCCCCGCGCGACGACAGCCGGGCCGAGGACGACGGCTACCTGATCACCTTCACCTCCGACGTGCCCAACGACCGATCGGAGTGTTGGGTGCTCGACGCGGCCCGACCCGGCGACGGCCCGATCGCCCGCATCGCCCTGCCCGAGCGCATCTCCAGCGGCACCCACGCAACCTGGGCACCAGCAACGGGCATCGGGTCGTGAACCGCGACGTGGAGGTCGTGAAGGGCCACGATTCCTAGGTTTGGATCTGCAGCAGGATCGCCTTCTGCCACACCTCGGCCGACATGTCCGAGGCGAGGCTCTCGATCTCCCGGACGGCGCCGAGCACCACGGCGTCGGTTGACTCCTGGGCGTACATCGCCGCCAGCTTGGCCGTGATCGAGAGCATCTCCGAGCAGTAGTCGAGGTATCGGGTCAGCTCGAAGCGGGACAGGGTTCTGGCCGGACTGTGCTCGGTCCGCTGGTCCGGCGAGAGCAACGCCTCCGGGTCCTTGGTCAGCTGGTGCATGTCGATCACGTGGGCGACGCTGCGCAGCTGATGGAGCCCGATCAGCGCGTCCTTGCGGACGACGCGGGCCTCGGCGCCGCGCACAAAGACCACCGCCAGCCCGACGAACACCAGGTCCTGGAGCCCGGCCTCCAGCACCATGATCCAGTCGTCGATGCCGCCGACCTCGTCGACGTCGAGGTCCACCGAGAACGCGGCGTACGTGGCCACCGCCATCGTGACCAGGATCAGTGCGGCAATGCCGTAGCGCAACCCCCGACGGGGCCGGTGGAGCTCTTCGAGGCGTTCGCGGGTGGCTCGCGCCGTGCCCAACAGGTGATGGCCGATCTCGCTGATGCCGCGACCCTCGAAGCGTTCGTCGATGCGGAGCGACAGGTTCTCTGCCGTCGCCACGATGGCGTTCGGGTCGAGGCGGGACGGGTTCACCCCGTTCCATCGGCAGCGGTCGCCGCCCGCAAAGCGGCGGCGCGCCGTAGCCGAAGCTCAGTCGCTGTTCAGCGTGACGAGAAGGTCACCGGTGTCCACCCGGTCGCCCGGCCCGAAGTGCACCGCCTCGACCGTGGCGTCGCCCGGCGCCGTGATGCGGTGCTCCATCTTCATCGCCTCGACCACCATTAACACCTCGCCGTCGCCGACCTGTTGCCCCGCCTCGACGTGGACGGTCAGCACGCTGCCGGGCAGCGGGGAGACCGGGCCGGCCCCGACGGCCTCGACGTCGTGGTCGGCGAACCGAGGCGGGATCACGAACGACACGGCGCCGTTCGGCCCGGAGGTGCTCACGGCGTCGCCGTGCAGCCGCACGTCGATCACCCGGCGGCGGCCGTCCACCTCGATCATCTGGCGTGTCGGCTCCCGACGGATCAGCCGAACGGCGAGCCGTTGGCGGTCGTCATCGGCGAGCGCACCGTCCTCGCCGGGCTGCGGCGGGAGGCCGATGAGCACGTCGGCCCGGTCGCCGGAGATCACGTACTCGAGGTGGTTCGGCGTGTCGCCGTCGAGCAGCGTCAGCCGCTGACCCTGCGTGCGCAGGTTGCGCCACCCGGACGGGGCGAAGCCGGTGTGGGGGTTGGCCGCCCGGTCGCGCTGCTCGATCGCCAAGGCGGCGGCGACCAGCAGGGCCTGCCGTTCGTCGCCCGCCGGGCCGGTGGCGGCGGCGACGTCGGGATGGTCCTCCAGGTAGGAGGTCGGGGTGCGGGCCGCCAGGAAGTCGTCCTCGCCGAGGACGGCGACGAGCGCGTTGGCGTTGGTGCGGACCCCGGTGATCGAGGCGGTGCGCAGGGCGCGGGCCAGCAGGCGCGCGGCGCCGGTGCGGGTGGGGGCGTGGGCGATCACCTTGGCCAACAACGAGTCGTACTCGGCCGATACCTCGCTGCCCGCCCGAACGCCGGTATCGACCCGCACCTCGCCGGCGAGCTCGAACGTGTCGAGGGTGCCGGTGGAGGGCAGCCACCCGGATGTCGGGTCCTCGGCGACCAGGCGAACCTCGATGGCGTGGCCGTCGCACGCGACGGCGTCCTGGGTGAGGCCCAGCCGCTCACCGGCGGCGATGCGCAGTTGCCACTCCACCAGGTCGAGCCCGGTGACCGCCTCGGTCACCGGGTGCTCCACCTGAAGGCGCGTGTTGACCTCGAGGAACGTGATCGTCGGAGCGTCCCCGCCGGCGCCGGGTGCGCCGACGAGGAACTCCACCGTGCCGGCACCGCGGTAGCCGACGTGACGGGCCAGCGCGAGTGCACCCTCGCAGACGGCGGTCCGGGTGGCCTCGTCGATTCCGGCCGACGGCGCCTCCTCGACCACCTTCTGGTTGCGCCGCTGGATCGAGCATTCCCGCTCGCCCAGGTGCACGACGTTGCCGAAGGCGTCGCCGAGGATCTGCACCTCGATGTGACGGCCGTGCTCGACGTAGGGCTCGATGAACACCGTGCCGTCACCGAAGGCTGAGGCCGCCTCCCGGGAGGCCGCCTCGACCGCCTCGGCGAGGTCGGTGGGATCGCGCACGACGCGCATGCCCCGGCCGCCGCCCCCCGCCGCCGCCTTGACGAGGGCGGGCATCGGTACGTCGTCGGGAACCGCCCCGGGCGCCGCCCCGATGATGTCGGTGGTGGGCACGCCCGCCTCGACGGCGGCCCGCTTGGCGGCCACCTTGTCGCCCAACAGCGTGATCTGCTCCGGCGTCGGGCCCACCCAGATCAACCCGGCCTCCTCGACCTGCCGAGCGAAGTCGGCGTTCTCGGCCAGGAACCCGTAGCCGGGATGCACGGCATCGCAGCCGGTGTTGAGTGCGGCCTCGATGACGGCGTCGCCGCGCAGGTACGACTCGGCCGGCCCGGAACCACCGAGGGCAACCGCCACGTCGACCGCGTCGCAGTGCAACGCATCGGCGTCCGGTTCCGAGTAGACGCCCACGGTGTCGATGCCCAGCGCGTGGGCGGTGCGGGCGATGCGCACCGCGATCTCGCCCCGGTTGGCGATGAGCAGTCGTGAGAGCGGCGCAACCTCGGCCGGTGTCACGCCGTGGGTTTGGCTCGTCGTGGCTTCCATCAGTGCCTCCACACCCCGTACTCGGTGGCCCCGGTGACCTCGGCGGAATGCACGGCCGAGAGCGCCAGGCCCAGCACGGTACGGCTGTCCGCCGGGTGGATGATGCCGTCGTCCCACACCCGGCCGGTGGCGTAGAGGGCCGTCGACTCGTTCTCGATCTGGGCCTCCATCATCGCCTTGCCGGCGGCGATGTCCTCCTCCGGGATCTCGATGCCCCTCCCGGCGGCGGAGTTGCGGGCGACGATCTCCATCACGCCCGCCAGCTGCTGGGGGCCCATCACCGCGATGCGGTGGTTGGGCCACGAGAAGATGAACCGCGGTTCGTAGGCCCGGCCCGCCATGCCGTAGTTGCCGGCCCCGTAGCTGGCCCCCACCATCAGGTCGATGTGGGGCACCGTCGAGTTGGACACCGCGTTGATCAGCTTGGCGCCGTTGCGGATGATGCCGCCCTGCTCGGCCGCGGTGCCCACCATGAAGCCGGTGATGTTGTGGCAGAAGATCAGGGGGGTGTTGGTGCGGTTGCACAGCTGGATGAACTGGGCGCCCTTCTTGGCCTCCTCGGAGAAGAGGATGCCGTTGTTGCCCAGCAGGCCCACCGGGAACCCGTGGATCGACCCCCAGCCGCACACCAGCTTGTCGCCGTACAACGCCTTGTGCTCCTCGAAGCGGCTGCCGTCGAGGATGCGGGCGAACACCTCTCGCATCTCGAAGGGAATCCGCACGTCGGCCCGGGCGCAGTCGATCAGCCCGGCCGGGTCGTAGAGCGGCTCGTCGGCGGGCTCGGTGGGGCCCGGCCCCCGCTTGGTCCAGTTGAGGTGGGCCACGATCGAGCGAACGATCCGCAACGCGTCCAGCTCGTCGACGGCGAGGTGGTCGGAGAGCCCGCTGGTG
The DNA here is from genome assembly GCA_041394485.1 of Microthrixaceae bacterium. Classification (GTDB taxonomy): domain Bacteria; phylum Actinomycetota; class Acidimicrobiia; order Acidimicrobiales; family Microtrichaceae; genus Microthrix. The sequence goes on along the minus strand of JAWKIE010000012.1, from coordinate 55,913 downwards.
CGGCTGTGCATCTCGGCGCCGCCCAGGGTCTCCTCGTCGACCTCCTCGTCGATCGCCATCTTCACCAGCGGCGGCCCGCCCAGGTACGCCGTGCCGCGATCCTTGACGAACACGGTGTAGTCGCTCATGCCGGGTGTGTAGGCACCGCCGGCCGTGTTGGGCCCGAAGGCCGCCGTGATCGTGGGGATGCCGGCGGCGGAGAGTTTGGTGAGCGCCCGGAACTGGCCGCCGCCTCGGATGAAGATGTCGGCCTGGCGGGGCAGATCGGCGCCGGCGGACTCGTTGAGCGCGACCATCGGCAGGCGGTTGGCCTCGGCGATCTCGAAGAGCCGCTCCAGCTTGGTCAGCGTCGTCGGGTTGACCGAGCCGCCCTTGTAGGTCATGTCGGTGCCGAAGATCGCGCACTCGACGCCCTCGATCACCCCGATGCCCATCGCCACCCCGACCCCGACCGCGTCGTCGGTGCCCCAGCCGGCCAGCGGGCTGAGCTCGAGGAACGGGGTGGTCGGGTCCACCAGCGCCTCGATGCGCTCGCGCACGAGCAGCTTCCCCCGTTTGCGGTGCCGGTCGACGTAGCGTCGGCCGCTGATCGTCGGCACCGACGCCAGCTGCTCGGCCACCTCGTCCCACAGGGCCTCCATGGCGGCCCGGTTGGCGAGGGCTTCGTCGGAACGTTGGTCGAGCCGGCTTCGCAGCACCGATCCGATGGTCATCTGGGTCCCCTCCTGCGCCGGCCCGTCGTGGCCTCACCACGCCGGCGCTGTCTCGCTCGGCGCAACCGTATCGAGTGCGGCGGAACCGCCCGGTCACCTCCGTCCCCCTCGGTGCGGCTGCTGCCAGACTGGCCTCATGACTCACCCGGTTGTCCTCGTCCACGGCTTTGGCACGTCCTACGAGCTCACCTGGGTTGCCAACGGCTGGGCGGACCTGCTCGCCGACGAGGGGCGGGAGGTCATCGGGGTCGACCTGCTCGGTCACGGCACCGCCCCGAAGCCCCACGAGGTCGACGCCTACGACGATCTCGGCGCCCGGGTGGTCGGGGCGCTGCCGTCCGAGGGCCGGGTCGATGCGATCGGGTTCTCGCTGGGGGCCAAGACCCTGCTGAAGGTGGCCGCCGCCCACCCCGACCGGTTCGCCTCGCTCGTCGTGGCCGGCGTGGGCGCCAACCTGTTCCGCAGCGACGACACCTCGGCGGTGGTCGACGTCGTGCGGCACGGGGGTGGCGGCGACCTTCCGGCGCTCGACTATTTCTCCGGTTTGGCGGGGTTGCCCGGCAACGACCGCGAGGCGTTGGCCGCATGCATGGCCAACGGCGGAGGCCGGGTGACCCCCGAGGAGCTGGAGCGGGTCACCTGCCCGGTGTTGGTCGTGTTGGGCGAACACGACTTCGTGGGGCCGGCCGATCAGTTGTTGGATGCGCTGGCGGACGCCACGCTGGTGACGCTGCCCCGAACCGATCACGCACGCACGCCCAAGTCCTTCGAGTTCATCGACGCTGCGCTGGGGTTTCTTCGGCGTTGAGGGACCCTTCGGCCCCGCAGCGCTCGCTCACAACCCGCTAACAAACCACTAACAGCGCGATTCTCGCCGGAAATCGCCACTTCGAACCCCTTGTCGCCACCCTGCGCGGTCGGTAGGTTGAACCACCTACCACCGGGGGAGGTTCACCATGACCAGGCGATGCGTGCGGTCGTTGGCGTCGATCGGCCTGTTGACACTGGGTGTCGCCGTGCCGTTGGCAGTGGGCACCGGGACGGCCGGCGCCGCAGGGTCGGAGTCGTGCACGTCGCCGAGCGGGCACTCGTTCTCCGACGTCGCGCCCGGCACCTACTACCACGCGGCGGTCGGTTGGTTGGTGGGTGCGGGGGTGACCACCGGAACCTCGCCCGGAACGTTCTCGCCGAGCCAGCAGGTGAGCCGGGCCCAGATGGCGGTGTTTCTGTGGCGGGCCGCCGGCGAGCCCTACGTGTCCGACGATCCCGGCTTCAGCGACGTTCAGGCCGGGTCCTACTACGAGCGGGCCGTGGCGTGGCTGGTCGACGCAGGGATCACCACCGGCACCTCGCCGGGGGTCTACTCGCCCAATCAGAAGGTGACGCGGGCCCAGATGGCGGTGTTTCTGTGGCGGGCGGCGGGCGAACCGGTGCCCTCGGCCGAGCCGGGCTTCGGGGACGTCCAGCCCGGGTCCTACTACGAGACGGCCGTGGCGTGGCTGGTCGAGGCGGACATCACCACCGGCACCTCGCCGGGGGTCTACTCGCCCAACCAGAAGGTGACGCGGGCCCAGATGGCGGTGTTCCTCAACCGGTCGGCGTGCGGCAACTTCCCGGCCGGGGCACCGACGATCGATGCGGGCGGGCAGTTCGTGTGCGCGATCGTCGACGGCGGGTTGAAGTGCTGGGGCAACGGCGTGGGCGGAACGTTGGGCAACGGCGGCAACACCGACTCGTCGACCCCGGTGAACGTGAGCGGCTTGGCGTCGGGCGTCACCGGGGTCTCCGCCGGTGGCTTCCATGCCTGTGCGTTGGTGAGCGATACCAGCGTGCGGTGCTGGGGTGAAGGCAACGAGGGACAGCTCGGCGACAACACCGCCTACGACCGGGACACCCCGGTGACGGTCACCGGGCTCACCGGCGTGACCGACCTCGCCGCCGGGGGGAGCCACACCTGCGCCGTGCTCACCGCCGGAACGGTGAAGTGCTGGGGCGAGAACTACCGGGGGCAGCTCGGCGATGGCTCCACCACCGATCGGTGGGCGCCCGTCGAGGTGCCGGGTCTCACCGGAGTCGCGTCGATCGAGGCCGGCGCCAGCCACACGTGCGCGGTGAAGACCGACGGGACCGCCAGGTGTTGGGGCCGAAACTTCGCGGGCATGCTGGGGGACGGCACCGAGACCGACCGAACCTCGCCGGTCACCGTTTCGGGCCTCGCCGGTGTGGCGTCGATGTCGTTGGGCTCCGCCCACACCTGTGCCGTACTGGTCGGCGGCACGGTGAAGTGTTGGGGCAGCAACTCCAACGGTCAGCTGGCGGACGGCGAGTACGAGAACAAACAGCGAACGCCGGTGACCGCCATCGGGGTCTCGGGGGCCACCTCGGTCGCCGCCGGGTTCTCGAGGACCTGCGTCACCCTCAGCTCCGGTGGGACGGCGAAGTGCTGGGGCGAGAACACCTATGGCGGGCTGGGAGACGGCACCAACACCTCCCGGGACACCCCAACCTCGGTGGTCAACCTGTCGGGCGCCGGCATCGTGACCCTCGGAACCGGACCGTCGTGCGTCCGCCTCGACGACGGTGGTGCGAAGTGCTGGGGGCTCAACACCATGGGCCAGGTGGGTGACGGGACCACGACCAACCGCAACCGGCCGACGGCCGTGCTCAACCTGTAGGGCCGGTCCGGCGGCATCGATGCCGGCCCCGGATCAGCCGTCCGCAGCCTCGTTGGCATCCGGCGGGTCCGGCGGCAGGTGGCGATACAGCAGCGACCGGTCCTCGGCCGCCGACTCGAGAAAGGCGCGGGACGCCTCGTAGGCACCCCGCATCAGCTCGGTGGTGTGGTCCAGCTCGAGATGGGAGAACCTCGATCTCGGGGGTCCGGGCAGGTACAGCACCGGCACGTCCTCGGGCACGAAGTTGAGCGCCGCCCGGGCCTGGCTGTTCTGCGTCAGCGACGCCGACCAGTCGAGCACCTTCAACAGGTTGTCCGGCCGTGGTTCGGGCTGCCCGGGGAAGGTGCAGTCGAGCAGCACCAGCGTGGCGGCGCCGCGGCTCAGCGCGTGGCCCAGCGGGAGCTTCGCCACCAGGCCCCCGTCGTAGAGCAGGCGCCCGTCCCGCTCGACCGCCGGCAACATCCCCGGCATGGCGGCGCTGGCGAGCAAGGCCGACTTGACCGGGCCCGAGTCCAGCTCGACGGCCTCACCGGTGTCGACGTCGGTGGCCATCGCCACAAACGGAACGACCAGCTCCTCGATGTTGGTCACCGGCAGGTGGGCCTCGATGAAGTCGGCCAGGCCGTCGTTGGGGAAGAGATGGGTCTTGTCGACCCGCAGCGTGCGAATCGAGCGCCACACCGAGCCCCGGAAGATTTGGTCCCGCGAGATCGTGGGCCAGATGTGCGACAGCCGGTTGGCGCCTCCGACCGGGTCGTGGGCCAGGAAGGCGCCGTTGAGGGCGCCGACCGACGTGCCGACGATCAGGTCGGGCGTCACCCGCTGTTCGGCCAGGGCCTGCAACATGCCCACCTGCGAGGCGCCCAGGGTGGCGCCGCCGCCCAGCACGAACGCCACGGGACCGGGAAGGTCGAGCGCGTTGGTGGAGGTGCTCGCGGTCGAGGTCATCGACGACGAGTGTGCCACCTCGACGCCCGCACCTCGACCGACCGCACCTCGACCGACGATCTCAGCGGGTGCGGGGCGGGCCCGCCTGGGTGAAGCGCGTGCCCGGCGGGTCGTTCGCCCACGGCGCCGGGCGGTCCCAGGCGTCGTCGAAGACCAATTCTTGAACCGGTCGGCGCCGCACGCCGCCGTGGCGTCCCGCCGGCCGGCCCAAGGTGAGCGTGGCCGAGACGGCGACCCCGTCGGGGATGTCCAGCAGCGTCCGCAGGTCGTCCTCCACGGCGGCGTGCCACATGGTCATCACCCCGCCGTACCCGAGCGCCCGGGCGGCCAGCAGCAGGTTCTGGCAGGCGGGATAGACCGAGGCGCCCTCGGTTGGGGACGGGTCGCGGTGGCGGATCAGGCAGGCGAGTATCACGACCGGCGTCGCCTCGAAGTGGTCGACGAAGTGCTCCATCGTGGCGGCCATTCGGGCCTTGGGGGTGTCGAGGCGAGCGCCGCTCCCGGTGTCGTAGCCGTCCCGCCGGCGCTTCTCCGCCCAGAGTTCGCGGAAGCTCGTGCCCAGCAACGCCTTGGCCTCGCGGGCCCTGGGTCCGTCGCGCAGCACGAGGAAGCGAAACGGCTGGCGGTTGCTGCCCGACGGCGCCCGGGTGGCGTGCCACAGGATCGAGGCCAGATCGTCGTCGTCGACCGGTTCGTCGCGGTAGCGGCGAATCGCCCGGGTGGTGGCCAGCCCGTCCAACAGCCCGATCGGTTCGCTCGGGGCGCCGGGTCCGGGCTCGGTGGGACTCACCGGGTCACGCTCCGGCACCCCGGCCCTCCCCGGGCTCGGGCTCGGGATCGGTCAGCGGGTCCTCGGGCACCTGCTCGTCGCCGACCGCCTGGTAGACGCCGGGCCCGTCGATCTCCAGCGAACCCAGGAACTCCCGGGATGCCTCGTAGGCGCCTCGCATCAGCTCGACGGTGCGGTCGAAGTCCAGCGGCGAACTGGCCGCCCGGCGAGGCCCCGGCAGGTACACCACCGGCACGTTGTGGCCGATGTAGGGAAGATCGGCGTTGGCCTGGCGGCCCAACATCAGGGTGAGCGTCCACTCGATCACCTCGCGCACCGACTTGGGCTGGGACCGTTGCTTGCCCCGATCGTTGCAGTCGAGCAGCACCAGCGACTTCGCCCCCATCGACAACGCCTGACGCACCGGCAGGTTGGCGACGATGCCGCCGTCGTAGAGCGCCCGCCCGTCGCGCTCGACCGCGGGAAACACGCCCGGGATGGCGGCGCTGGCCAGCAGCGCCGACTTCAGCGGGCCGTCCGTGAGGGCGACGGGTTGGCGGGTGTCGACGTCGGTGGCCATGGCGACGAAGGGCACCACCAGGTCCTCGATGTTCGGAACGACCGACAGGTGGTCGTCGAGAAAGCGCGCCAGCCCGTCGTTGGAGTAGAGGTTGGTTCGAGACGAGCGGAGGGTGCGGACCGACTGCCACGCCGACCCGGGCAGGAACGTGTCACGCTCAAACTCGGGCCACAGGTGGGACAGTCGGGTGGCCGCCCCCAGGGGGTCGGAGGCCAGAAACGCCCCGTTGAGCGAGCCGACCGACGTTCCGACGATCAGATCGGGCCGCAGCTGGTACTCGGCGAGCGCCTGCAACATGCCCACCTGCGACGCCCCCAGGCTGCCGCCGCCGCCCAGCACGAAGGCGAGCGGGCGAGGCAGGTCCAGGCTGCCGACCTCGAGGCTGATGGGGGTCAAACTCACCCGTCAAGTGTGCCACGGTGGCCGGGGCGTTCGGCACGCCGTGCCGGTGTCCGCCGCGGGCACCTAGTCTGATCGTGGCAGGGGTGCCGGCCGGGTGGCCGCCGCCGGATCGCGAGGGGGAGCACAGCAATGACCACACCGGAGCACTTCGACGTGGTGGTGGTGGGCGCCGGGATCTCGGGGATCGGCGCCGCCTATCACCTGCAGACGCTCAGCCCTGATCGCAGCTTTGTGATGCTGGAGGGACGCGACGACCTCGGCGGTACCTGGGACCTGTTTCGTTACCCGGGCGTCCGGTCCGATTCCGACATGCACACCCTCGGCTACAGCTTCAAGCCCTGGAAGGCCGAACGGTGCATCGCCGACGGCCCCTCGATTCTGGAGTACCTGAACGAGACGGTGGACGAGAACAACATCCGTCCGCACATCAGGTTTCGCACGCTGGTGGAGCGGGCGGACTGGTCCAGCGAGGACGCCCGCTGGACGGTGACGGCGCGTCGGCGCACCGGCGCCGAGGAGGGCGGGGGCGACGACGCCGAGGTCATCACCTACACCTGCAGCTTCCTGTTCATGTGCTCGGGCTATTACTCCTACAAGGCCGGACACACGCCCGAGTTCCCGGGTCGGGACCGTTTCGGCGGGACCGTCGTCCACCCCCAACAGTGGCCCGACGACCTCGACTACGCCGGCAAGCGGGTGGTGATCATCGGGTCGGGCGCCACGGCGGTCACCCTGGTGCCGTCGATGGCGGCCACGGCCGAGCACGTCACGATGCTGCAGCGATCGCCCACCTACGTCGTGAGCCGCCCGGCCAAGGATGCGCTGGCCAATGCGATGCGCAAGGTGTTGCCCGACCAGCTGGCCTACAACCTCACCCGGTGGAAGAACTCGCGCCTGCAGGAGTTCGTCTACCGCAAGACCCGAACCGATCCCGACAAGGTCAAGGCCCGGCTGTTGGGCATGGTGCGCGCCGAACTCGGCGAGGACTACGACGTCGAGACCCACTTCACCCCCTCCTACAACCCGTGGGACCAGCGGCTGTGCCTGATCCCCGACAGCGACCTGTTCAAGGCGATCCGATCCGGCGCAGCGGAGGTGGTCACCGATCACATCGAGACCTTCACCGAAACCGGTATCGAGCTGGTGTCCGGCCGTGAACTGCCCGCCGACGTCATCGTGACCGCCACCGGCCTCGAACTGGTAACCCTCGGCGAGGTCGACTTCACCGTCGACGGCGAGCAGGTGAACTTCTCCGACACCTGGACCTACAAGGGTCTCGCCTACTCCGACGTGCCCAATCTCGTGTCCTCGTTCGGATACATCAACGCCTCGTGGACGCTGCGGGCCGACCTCACCTGTGCCTACGTGTCGACTGCTCAACCACCTTCGGATGAAGTGGGCACCGACATCGCCACGCCCCGACTACGACCCTCCGACGCCGACACGTCGGCGCGTCGTGGATCGACGACTTCTCGTCCGGCTACATCCAGCGGATGATCCCCTTCCTGCCAAAACAGGGCGACCGGGCGCCGGCTGAACACCCAGCGCTATTCCGAGGACAAGAAGCTGATCGCCGAGGCCCCGATCGAGGACGGGGTGATGACCTTCACCACGGCCCGAGTGCCCGAGGCGGTCGCTGCGTCCTGACCGCTCGGCCTTCGGTGGTGCCACCGGCTGATCAGGACGAGCGGGCTTGCACCGCCTGCGATGCGGGTGGAGCCGCGGTGAGCTGCACGGCGTCGAGGGGCCGGTTCCGACCACCAGTTCCTTCAGCACGGCGGCCACGTCGGCGCGGGGGATCGCATCGCCGTCGGCGGCCGGACCGAGCTCGACCTGATCGGTCGCCTCGTCGTCGGTCAGGCGGGTGGGCCGCACGATGCTGTAGCCCAGCCCGCTGTCGCGCAGCGCGTCGTCCGCCCGGCCCTTGGCCCGCAGGTAGGCGTCGAACACCTCGTCGCCTTCATGAAGGCGTCGGCGCCCATCGAGCTGATGATGACGTAGTGAGCAACGTTCCGTCGCTTGGCGGCGTCGATCAACAGCACGGCGCCCCGGTGGTCCACCGTCTCCTTGCGTTCGGCCCCGCTGCCCGGCCCCGATCCCGCAGCGAACACGACGGCGTCGGCGTCGCCCACCACGTCGGCCAGCTCCCCGGCGTCCATCGCCTCGAGGTCGGCCAACACCGGGGTGCCGCCCACCGCTTCGATGTCGCCGAACTGATCCGGCTTGCGAACTACGATCGGAACCCGATGCCCATCGTCGACGAGCAGGCGGGTGAGTTGGCGGGCGATGGTGCCGTGTCCACCGGCGATCGTGATCAACATGTTCATCTCCTGGAAGAGTGGGCCTGAGGTGGCGAGTAGCCGATCGCCGAGCCTCCGAAACGTGACGTGTTGCACCGCAACAACCGTATGGTGGCCTCATGAGCGATTCGATGACCGATGACGTAGTGGCGCTTGGTCGTTCAACCTTCGGCGTACGCCGACGTCATCACCCGCCGGGCCTTCGAGGAACTGGGCGAGTTGATGCCCCCCACCTGTGTGGTGCACTTGGATCTGGTGTCGGCACCTGCCCGCGACCTGACCGGACCCGAGGCCGTGGCCGAGATGCTGGGGCCGGCCTTGGCGCGTTTCGATCACTTCCTGTTCGCGATTCGACACAGTGTGGTGCAGCGTGGCGACGAACAGGACGGTGGTGGCGATCCCGATCGGGCCGTCGGCCGCATGTTCATCAGCGAGATCCGTCACGACCTGGCGAGCGACACGTGGGAGGAGACCCACGGCCTGTACGAGGACGACTACCGGCGGGTGGACGGCCGGTGGTGGTTTGCCGAGCGGCACTATCGCTCGCTGGCCCGCAATGCCGCCGACTCGGTGGTCCTCGGCCTCCCGGACCGGATGCGCCACGCCGGGCGGCCCGGGCGCTGACGCCGTCCGACCGAGGCACCGGCCGGGCCGCGATCCCGGGCCGTAGGGTGGGGAGCCGACGAGGGGAGTCGACCATGGGCCATCCACGTGAGGAGGTCGAGGCGGCGGTGTGTCGGCTCATCGAGCTGCGCGACGCCATCAGCGAGGGCAACGGCCGCTGGGCCGACCTGGCACCGTTGTTCACCGACGACGTCGTGTACGTCGATCCCGCCTGGGGGGCGCATCGAGGGGATCGACGCGGTGAGGGCCGAGGTGTTGGGCGAGGCGATGGAGGGGCTCGACTGGCGCTTTCCCACCGACCACTACCTGATCGACGGCGACACCGTGATGGTCAAGTGGCGGCAGATCATCCCCGGTGCGGACGGTCGCGACCACGAGCAGTCGGGGTTCTCGCTGCTGATCTACGCAGGCGGTGGCAGGTTCCGCTACAACGAGGATCTGCTGAACATGACCCACGTCATCGAGGCGCTCGGTGAGAGCGGTTGGCGTCCGCCCGAGGGCATGAGGATGACCATGCCGCCTCCGTCACCCAACCGCGACTTCTCCATCCCCGAGCGCTAGCCCGCTCAACTCGCCGGTCGGTTCCACTGGGAGACCGACCTGGACGACGCGGTGTGGCGGCGTCAGATCGGTTCGTCGGGCGAGGCACCCGGTTCGTCTCGGGCCGCCAACAGCGGCGTCGATGGATCGCCGTCGGCGAGGTCCACCCCAAGCTCGTCGGAGAGTCGTCCCAGACCATCGGCGAGGGATTCCTCCCACAGCGTGGAGGGGTCGACGCCTTCGGTGAGCTGGGCCCGAACCTGGAGCAGCGCCTCGTCGGTCACCGACGAGGGCCATTCCTTCAGGCGGTGGCTGAAGCGAACCCACGCCGCGAGCACCGACTGAAGCCGTCGATCCTCGTCTGCGGACGCCAGGTTGGTGTGATGGAACCAGTCGATGAACGCGGCGACGACGGCGGGCGACCAGCGCAGCACGTCCCCGTCCGAACGCGTCTCGATGTACTCGAAGAGCTTCGGTGCGAACTCCTCGACGTCGTCGCGGGGGAGGTCCGCTGCCTCCTCCGAGCCGAGGAACCGGGCGATCGTCTCCCTGCGGCCCTCCTCCGAGACCGCAGCCGCCTCCCGTGGGGGTGCGGGGGTCAGGCGTTCCAGCAGCAGCCCGGCCAGCGGCGCCAGGCTGTCGAACCCGGGTTGCAGCGGCGCGTCGGGGTCGTTGGCCGAGATCGAGATGCCGCCGGCGAGGTCTCGGGCGGTCTCGCCCACGTCGGCCGGTTCGAGGTGGCGAACGACGTCGGCCAGATACGGGCGGTCGTCTGGGCCGACCGGATGTCCGGTGCCCGGTGTGTACACCTCGGTGAACTCGTCGATCGAGGCCACGACGAGGTCGTTCACAAACGGCCCCTCGGTCAGGATGAGGCTGCCGAACAGCACGCGATTCTCCCAGTCGCCGGGCCAGGCCAACTCGATGCCCAGGTTGAGCGCATCCCCCAGCAGGTCCCCGGCCCGCCAGGCGCCCATCGGTGCGCCCTGCCAGATGGCGCCCGCCCAGGCGGGAGCCGCCGACCGGGCGTCGGCGCGTTCGATCGCCAGACGCGCACCCTGACGGCTCTGCTCGTCCACAAACGGATCCAGCGCACGCAGGCAGTCGATGTAGTCGGCGTTCGGGTGGGTCAGCTCGGCCTCGGCCAGCAGCGTGACCGCCACCCCCAGCATCTCGAGGGCCCGAGCCCGGTCGGCGGGGCTGGGCGGCCCGTCGGTCGGCTCGTTGTCGCCCTCTGAAGCGGCGATCGCCAGGATTGCCACGAACTGCGACGCCAGTTCCTCGACGGCGGCGGGGTGGCCGTCGCGCAGCCCACCCATCTCGCCCGCCATGGCCGAGAACACGTCGTGGACGTCCGGCTGCGGGCCCGGCGGGAACAGCTCGGTGCCTCCGGCGGGAGGCCCGCCGTCGCTGCTGCGCACCGGGAACCCGGCGTCGGTGTCGAACCCGCCGGTGCCGTTGCTCGTCGACTTCGGCGGGGTGACCCGCCCTCCCTGGCGTTTCTTGTTGCCCTTGCGCTTCCGAGACATCGGGCCAGTCTGACAGTGCGGCGGAATCGGTCCGACCCGCCTCGGTCGGCCCGGCACCGGCCGACGTCGCCCCGATAGGTTGCCCATCGAGGGGGAACGATGACACCGAGCCAATCGCCCGCACCCACCGACGTCGATTTTCATTTCGACGTGCTGTGCCCGTACGCCTACCAGACCTCCAAGTGGATGCGCGAGGTGCGCGACCGCCTGGAGCTCACCGTCAACTGGAGGTTCTTCAGCCTGGAGGAGATCAACCGGGTGGAGGGCAAAAAGCACCCGTGGGAACGCGAGTGGTCCTACGGATGGTCGATCATGCGGATCGGCGCGCTGCTGAGGCGCAGCAGCAACGACGACCTCGACCGCTGGTACGAGCGTGCGGGGCGGGCGCTGCACGAGGACGGTCACCGTCCCCACGAGCCCGACGTCGCCCGGCACCTGCTCGAGGAACTGGGACTCGACCCCGCCCTGGTCGACGAGGCGATCGGTGACCCGACCACTCACGACGAGGTGCGCGCCGATCACGACCGGGTGGTGGCCTCGGGTGGGTACGGCGTGCCCACGCTCTTCTTCGACGACCCGCAGGCGGGGGAGCGGTGCCTGTTCGGGCCGGTGCTGATCAACCCGCCCACCGGCGACGCGGCGGTTCGGCTGTGGCACGCCGTCGCCGCCTGGGTGGAGTTCCCCGACCTCTTCGAGCTCCAGCAACCCAAGACCCCGGCGATGGAGGCTCGCATCGTCGAGACCTTCACGCCCTACCTGGAGGCTCGGGACTGGGTGAGCATCAACCGGGGGAAGGTCATCGGCTTCTCCGAGGACGGATTCACCGCCGAGCGCAACGCCGACGGCTCGGCCCTGGCCACCGAGTAGGCCACACCGATCGCGCCCGCGGTCGAGGTGGGCGCGATCGGCGTGACCCGTCCCGCAGCGATCGCGCCCACCTCGGCGGTCGGCCGCTGGGAGTTGGCTACCGCGCTCGGATGGCGGCCCGCACCGGCAGCGACGTGAGCCCGCGGAGAAACATGCGGGTGGCGACGACGGGTTCGCCGGTGACCTCCAGGCCCTCCAGCCGGTCGAGGATGGCGGTGAAGGCCACCTCGGCCTGCAGCCGGGCCAGGTGCGACCCCAGGCAGGCGTGCACCCCGGCGCCGAACTGGAGGTGCTTCGACGCCTCGGGCCGGTCCACCCGTACCACCTCGGAGTCGTCGCCCCAGAAGCGCGGGTCCCGGTTGGCCGAGGCCAGCCCGGCGTACACCACGGCCCCGGCGGGCAGCTCGACGCCGCTCAGCGTGGTCGGTTGGGTGGTGATCCGGCGGGTGAACTGGTTGGGCCCGTCGAAGCGCAGCAGCTCCGAGATGGCGTTGAGCAGCAGGCCACGATCGCCCCGCAGCCGCTCCAGCTGGTCGGGGTGGCGGGTGAGGGCCAGCGTGCCGTTGCCGATCAGCACGGACGTGGGTTCGTGGCCGGCCATGTACAGGGTGACCAGCTGGCTCATCAGGTCGAGGTCGTCGAGGCGTTCGCCGTCGATCTCCGCGTGGACGAGGTGCGACATCAGGTCGTCGGCCGGGTCGGCGCGCTTCAGCGCGGCCTGGGCGGCGAGGTACTCGTACATCTCGTCGAGCGCGGCGATCGACTCGTCGCGCTCGTCGTCGGGCAGCACCGGGTCGACCGAGCGGGCCACGCACTGGGTCCAGTAGCGAAACTTCGGGTTGTCCTCCTCGGGCACGCCCAGCATCTGCGAGAAGATCTCCACCGGGAGTGGATAGGCGAAGTCCTCCACCAGGTCGAAGTCGACGGCCCCGCCGGTGCGCCCGGAGGTGCCACCGAGCCTGGCGGCCAGCTCGTCGAGGGCTGCGTGCATGCGCTCGTGGACCCGCATCCGAAGCTGTTCGATGGCGCTCACCCGGAACGGCTTGGCCATCAGCTTGCGGGTTCGGGCGTGGTCGGGGTCGTCCTGCATGACGACGGTGCGGGCGGCACGAGGTTGCTCGGCCAGCCGCTCCAACTCGATGCGGGTGACCGCGGTGGGCGTGGCGTTGTGCACCGACGACGAGATCGTGGGGTCCCGCAGCAGCGCCGCCACGTCGGCGTGGCGGGTGACGACCCAGCCGCACAACAGCTCGGAGTACTGCACGGGGTCCTCGTCGCGCAGGATGGCGTACAGCTGGTAGGGCGACTCGGTGAAGGCGGGGTCGAACGGGTTGAATGCGGGCGCGTCCGGCTTGGGGGTCGCAACCGTCATGACGCCGACGCCGCGCTCGTTCGGGTGGCGGGGGCCGCCGTCGGCCAGGTCTCGATGCCGGTCAGCCACGGGCGGCCGGCGCGTTTGGCGTCGGCCCATTTGGCCTCGACGTCGGCCGGGTCGTGGGCGGTCTGCCCGAGCTCGGCGGGCGTCGGTCCCACCTCGGCGGCCAGCGGGCGGAGCGCCTCGGTGTCGAAGCCGTACACCTCGGCGGCGTTGCCGCCGAGCATGGCGGCGGTCTCGTCGGCCGGGAGATCGCAGAACACCTCCGCGAGGAACTCCCGGGTGTGGGGCCAGGTGCCCTCCGGGTGGGGGAAGTCGTTGCCCCAGCAGATGTTGGCCACCCCGATCTCGTACCGCCGTGCCATCTCGCGGCGCAGCGTGTTGGACGCGCCGATGAAGCAGTTGCGGTCGAAGTACTCGCTGGGTTTCATCGTCATGTCGCTGGTGAGCTGCTCGCCCAGCTTCTGGCTGCCGTGGTCCCGTTCGAACACCAGGTCCATTCGCCACAGCAGGTCGTTGACCCAGAACGCGCCGCACTCGGTGACACCGAAGCGCAGGTCGGGGAACCGCTCGAAGACCCCCGACCAGATCAGGAACCACAGCGGCCGGCTGGACCAGAAGCGCACCTCGGTGGTGTAGATGCCGATGTGGGGGCCGTAGGAGGCCTTGTCGGCCGGGCCCGAGTGCACGTGGACCGGCAGCTGCAGCTCCTGACACACCGCCCAGATCGGGTCGTACATCCTGTGGTGGTAGGGCTCGTGCGGCTGCCACATCGGCGGGATGAGGATGCCGCCCCACAGGCCGGAGGCATGCGCCCGGCGGATCTCGGCGACCGACTCGTCGACGCCCGCGATGATCGGCACGACGGCCACCCCGGCCCGGCGGTGCGGGCTGGTGGCGCACAGCTCGGCCAGCCAGCGGTTGTGGGCGGTGGCGCCGGCCAGCAGCAGCTCGGGGGCGGTCTCCGAACCCGATCCCAGACCGGCGCCGAAGGGTGCCGACGCGCCGGAACTCACCGAGTCGGCGTCGGGGAAGATCACCTCGCCCACCACCCCGTCCGCCGACAGTTCCCGATCGCGTCGCTCGGCGTCCCAACCGCCGCGCAGGCCTTCGGCGTTCTCGGCGTTCCACTCCTCGGCGAACTCGGTGTTGAGGAACCCCTGGGCCGCCATCTCCTGTTGGCGGGTGCGGGCGATGATCGAGTCGTCGAAGGCCTCCCGGACGTCGGGGTCGAGCCAGTCGCGGTACTGCTCGTTGGGCAGCCCGGCGTGGCAGTCGGCGGAGATCACCAGGTACCGGTCGTCGGATGGTTGAGCCACGTCAGGCCTCCATGTAGGTGGGTTGGGACCGGTGCAGCATCGAGTCGGCCCGTGCTCGGATTCGTTGGTCGGTCCGGTCGCTCTCGGGAAGGATCCAGAAGCGGTTCTCGAGGATCGCGTCCAGGGTCGCCTCGGCCACGAACTCGACCGGGGTGTAGTTCAGGTCGATCCCGGCGGCCCGCATTCGTGCCTCGAACGACTCGATCGTGGTGTACGGGGTCTTCCGCGGGGTGTCGTTGGCCCAGGCCTCGGGCCGGTTCTTCGACGACTCGAGCAGGCCGGTCTTCAGCACGTTGGGCCCCGGAAAAAGCACCGACACGCCGATGTCGGCGTTGACCGCGCGGAGCTGGCCGTAGAGCACCTCGGTGAACGCGGTGACCGCCGCCTTGGAGGTGGCGTAGACCGCGGTGGTCGGCAGCGGCGCGATGCCGCCGTTGCCGGAGGAGGTGTTGACGACGTGGCCCGGTTCGCCCGCCTCCAGCATGGCGGGCACAAACGCCTTCACCCCGTGGATGATGCCCCACAGGTTGACGTTGAGCCCCCAGCCCCAATCGTTGATCGTGTGCTCCCACATGTTGCCCTCGGCCCCGGCGCCCACCCCGGCGTTGTTGCACAGCACGTGGACGCCGCCGAACTCGGCATAGGCCCGGTCGCGCAGCGCCTCGACCGAGGACAGCTCGCCCACGTCGGTCACCACGCCGATGGCCCGTGCGCCCTGGTCGGTGAGTCGGGCGACGGTGGCATCGACCCGGTCCTCGGCCAGGTCCGAGACGACGACCGCCATCCCCGCCCCGGCGAACCGGTCGGCCAGCGCCGCGCCGATGCCGCCCGCCCCGCCGGTGATGACGGCGGTCCTGCCCATCAGATCCTTCACCGCGCCACCTACTTGGCGTCGACGCCGACGGGGGACACGTCGTCGTAGCGCTGATGTGCATACGGGAGCACGTCGGCGGCCGGCACCCGTTCCACCAGCCGCCCCTCCTGGGTGCTGCGGCGCTCCGACAGCGTCGCCGTCACGTCTCCGAGGATCGGAATGTCGGCCACCGGGTCGAAGCGCGACTCCCGCAGGGTGAGCGTGACGTCGGCCGCCCGGTGGCTGCGGGTTTCGGTCTCGCGGGTGCAATAGACCAGCCAGGGGTCGCCGTCGAAGCCGCCGCCCCCGGGGTCACGCAGGAACTTCAGGTAGTAGTCGAGGCGCCGGCCAGCCGGGGGCGGGGCCAGTTCGTCGCCCAGCGATCCGCTGAGCTCGATGATCCCCACCCCCATTCGGCTGACCTCGCCGCGCACGGTTTGACCCTGAAGGTCGTCACCGCCGGTCTCCAAAACGATATCGGCGATTTTCTTCGGTTCCCCGAATGTTTCCCGACCGCCGATGACGGCCTGCTCGGAGGTCATCGGCATCAGCAGCGGATAGAAGCCCTCGGTGTCGCCGTGACGGGCCGCCACGGCGAAGGTGCCCGCGCCGAACGGCGGCCGGTCGCCGCCCAGGTCCACGCGGGAGATGCTGACCTTCACGGTGGGCTCGTCCGGGGGCTCCAACGGCGGCGGCAGCACGGCGGCCACCACCTCGGGGTCGGTGAGAAACGTGGCGGTCAACGAGGTGGACCAGGCGCCGATCTTGGTGGCCTTCACCTCGCGGTCGTCCTGGGAAGCCGTCGGCCTTGGGCCGTAGCGCAGCTGGGTCATCGGTGCTCCTCGTTGATCGGGCGGTCAGTCGCCGAGGTACTTGCCGGAGGCGAAGGCGGGGCATCGCAGCGAGTCGTCGGGGATGTCGTCGGCGTCGAGCGGCACCGACACCTCGGCCGGAGTGGGCCCGAAGCGGGCCGCCAGCGGGGCGAGGGCGTCGAGGTCGAAGCCGTAGACCCGGGCTGCGTTGCCGCCGACCATGGCCCGAACCTCATGCTCGGGCACGTCGTGGAACGCCAGGCGCAGGTGCTGTGTCGAGTACGGCCAGCAGCCCTCGAGGTGGGGGAAGTCGCTGCCCCACATGATGCGCTCGATGCCGACCGCCTCGCGCAGCGGCACCTCGGCGCGGCGGATGAAGCTGGAGCCCAGCTGGCACTGTCGTGCCCAGTACTCCGACGGTTTCAGCGACAGCCTCCCCAGCGCCTCGCCGAACCGGGCCTCCTGGGAACCCGACGCGGCGCCCGATCCACCGAGACGCAGGTGGTAGTAGTCCAGCCGGGTGATCTCCTCGGGGAGCCAGGCGGTGCCCTGCTCGGTGAAGACGAACTGCAGGTCGGGGTGGCGCTCCATGACGCCGGAGAAGATCAGGTGCCAGAGGGTGCGATGCGCCCACCACACCACCTCGAGCAGGAACATGGCCTGAGCGGCGGGGTAGTCGCCGTAGTCGGGCGCGGCGCTGCCGCTGTGGTGGTTGATCGGGACGCCGAGCTCCTCGCACACCGACCAGATCGGTTCGTAGTCGGGGGCGTACAGCGGCGGCACGTTGCTGCCCGGGGGCGCCCCGGGGAGCAGCACCCCGCCGGTCAATCCGGCATCGGCCGCCCAGCGGATTTCCTCCACCGAGCCCTCGACGTCGTGCAACATGATCTGGCAGATGCCGGCCCGGCGTCCGGGGGCGTCGGCGCAGAAGTCGACCAGCCAGCGGTTGTGGGCGCGCAGTCCGGCCCAACGGCGCTCGAGGTCGCCGTCGCTCGCCCCCGGCGGTTGGTGCACCAGCGAGGTCTTCGGGAAGAAGGGCGGGATCGTGTTGGGGAACACCACCTCGGCGACCACGCCGTCGGCCTCCAGCTCACCCAGTCGGCGAGAGGAGTCCCAGTTGCGAGCCGCATCGTCGCCGGCGATGTCGGGGTACGGGTTCTGGAAGCGGGCCCGCCAGGCGTCGAAGTCGTCGTGATAGCGGGACTCCAGGTAGGGCCGATAGTCCACCACGTCGGCCCCGCCGTGGCAGTCGGCCGAGATGACGACGTAGTTGTCGCCCGTGCTGGTGGCCATGGTCCGCTTCCCCCGAAGACGTGATGTGGCGTCGCCCCCCGGCGACATCGAGGCAACCTAGCAGTACCTGACGACCCGTCAGGTCGCTTCGGCGGACGCCTCCCGCAGCGCCTCGCCCAGTGCAGGACCCAGGGTGTCGGCGACCACCCGACGTCCCAACGCCTGGTCATAGATGTGCACCCCGTCGGGTCGCAGCGCCCGGTCGTCCTGCCGTTCGCCGTCGAACAGTCCGCCGCCGTCGCTGAGGACGACCCCGTCGATTTCGTCGGCCACGCGGGTCAGGGTGGAGGTGACCGTGGCGAGATCGGCGGGCCGGGTCGCCTGCTGCCAGGTCGGCTCGGGCCACGGCGCCACCAGCACGACCGAGGCGCCCACCTCGGTGTAGGCCGACACCGCCTCCTCGACCCGTTGGGCGAACAGCTCGGGCTGCTCGGCGGCCAGGAACGCCACGTCGGCGATGCCGAACGTGAACACCACCGCTTCTGGGGCAAGCACCTCGGCGACCACCCGCTCGTCCGCGATCGTCGGGCAGCCCTCGGGCAGGTCGGGGTCGGAGCCCGGGTTACCGCCCAGGACGCAGCCGGGTGCGCCCAGGTTGACGAGTCGGTAGCCGAGTTCGGGCGCGTAGTAGGAGAGCGGGCCGCCCAGGAAGCGGGCCGTCGAGTCACCCCGCAGCACCAGCGCGGGCAGGTCGTCGTCGGGCTCGGGCAACATCTCCGGTCGCCTGCCGAGCCGTGTGAGCTCGCCGTCGCGTTCGAAACGCGAGGCGACCGTCGGGGGCAGCCCGGTGGCGAGCGGCTGGGAGGGAACGGTGGTGGTGGGGATCGTGGGCAGCACGAGAACGATCAACACGACCAATGCCCCGAGATAGGCGGCGGCCAGTCGAACCCCGCCGAAGCCGCGTCGCCGCCGGATCGGCGTTTCGACGAGGCGGTAGCCGAGCTCGGTCAGGGCGACGATCACCACGAAACGAACCGCCCACCGAACGGCCGATGGTGTGTCGAGCGTGCGAGGGTCGGTGGCGAGCAGCACCGGCCAGTGCACCAGATACAGCGAGTACGAACGGCGGCCGATGCCGACCGCCACCGGGTGACGCAGCAGGCCGACCGTTTCAGCCGTGGCATCGGCGCCCGCCACCAGCACCGCCGCCGCTCCGGCGACGAGTACCAGCCAACCGTTGAACATCCACTGCGTCGAGGCGGGCGCGGCCACCCACGTGGCGATCAGTCCGGCGAGCATCACCGGTCCCACCCGGCCAAGCAGTCGCCGCGTTCGGGCGTCGCTCAACGTCCCGCCGTGCGCCAACGCCCCGGCGATCACGCCGACCAGCAGCTCGACGGCGCGGGTGTCGGTGCCGAAGTACGCCCGCTCGCCGCCGGTGAGCAGGCCGATCACCACCGAGGCCGCCGCGGCGACCGACGCCGTGACCACCACGACGCTCACCCGGTTGAGGGAACGTCGCGCCGCCCACCACAGCGCAGCCGCCAGGAGCAGCGGGAGCACCAGGTAGAACTGCTCCTCGACCGACAGCGACCAGAAGTGCTGCACCGGGCTGGGGATGTCGGTCGGACCGTCGTAGCCGCGGGAGCCGCTGACGAACCACCAGTTCACGCCGTGCAACGCGGCGGCGATCGTGTCGCCGCCCACGTCGTCGCGCCCCCAGAAGAAGGGGCGGATCATCGTCGCAGCCGTGATCCCGGCGAGCGTCACCAGGGCCATCGGCGCGAGGCGTCGCACCCGCTGGGCGGCGAACGTGCCCCAGGCCCAGGTGTCGGCCCGTCGACGATCGAGGATCTGGTGGGTGATGAGGAAGCCGGAGATCGTGAAGAACAGCGACACGCCGAGGTACCCCGCCCGTACGCCGAGGTCGGCGTGATAGCCCACCACCGCCAGCACGGCGAACGCGCGCAGCCCGTCGATCGCGGGGGAGTACCGAAGCGGTGTCCACGCCGAACCGCCGGTCGGCGACGTGGTGCTCAGACCGTCGGCCGGCCCCGCTGCGGAGGGGCCGGTGGCGAGATCGACCTGCTCCGTCACAGTCGGATGCTACGCCGTGGGCTCAACCGGACAGCCGGTTCGACCGAGCAATCCGGCCGGTTCCGCCGGTGGTGTCAGTCGTCACGATCGGCCGTTGGCGCTCGTGATCCCGGCGGACAGTTGCTAACTTTTGTACACCGTCCGTTCGCGCCAGGCTCGTGCCCCGCCCCTCCGGACGACGCCGACCAGGGAGTCCCAGTCATGTTTCGTCGCCTCGCCAACTGGTGTCACGACCGACGCCGCCTCGTGCTCGGTATCTGGTTTGCGGTTCTGATCGGTGGCGGGCTGCTGTCCGGCCTGGTCGGCACCAACTATCGCTCCGAGTTCAACCTTCCCAACGTCGAGTCGAAGACCGGCCTCGACATCCTGCAGGACGAGTTCGGCGGAGGCGCCGGCGGTCAGAGCGGCACGATCGTCTACCAATCGGAACTGCCGGTGACCGACCCGTCGGTGGCGGAGCCGATGACCGCGCTGTTCGACCAGGTGGCGACGCTGGAGGGCGTCACCGCGGTGATCAGCCCCTACACCGCCGAGGGGGCCCGCCAGATCTCCCCGGTCGGTGACCAGGCCACCAAGATCGCCTATGCCGACGTGAAGCTGGTCGACGACATCGATCTCGAGCAGGCCACCGAGATCCGAAACGAGATCGACAAGGCGTTGCCCGAGATCGACGGCGTCGACATCGAGCTCGGCGGTCAGGTGTTCGCCGAGTTTGAGAACCCGTCCTCGGAGATTCTCGGCCTGGCCTTCGCCATCGTCATCCTGATCCTGGCGTTCGGGTCCGTGCTCGCCATGGGGCTGCCCATCGGCGTGTCGCTGTTCGGGATCGGCCTGGGCAGCATCCTGGTGGCGCTGTTCAGCAACGTCTTCACCATCCCCGACTTCGCCACCGTGCTCGGCGTGATGATCGGCCTCGGCGTCGGCATCGACTACGCGCTGTTTATCGTGACCAGGTACCGGGAGCAGTTGCACGCGGGCCACAGCGTTCGGGACTCGGTCGCCGTCGCGATCGACACCGCCGGTCGGGCGGTCGTGTTCGCCGGCACCACCGTGGTGATCTCGCTGCTGGGCATGCTGATCATGAACGTCAGCTTCGTGACCGGCCTGGCGATCGGCGCCTCCTCCGTGGTGGCGGTCACGATCGTCGCATCGGTCACCCTGCTGCCGGCCCTGCTCGGTTTCGCCGGGGAACGGGTGGAGCTCACCAGGTGGAGGGGGTTGATCGCCGCCGGGCTCGCCGCGCTGGCGCTGGTGGGCGCCGGCCTCCAGTTCACCCCGCTGATGCTGGCCTTCCCCGTCGCCGTCATCGTGTTGATCGCCGGGTTCTTCGTGAAGCCGCTGAAGCGTGAGGTGCCCATGCGGCGCCAGAAGCCCATCCGTGAGACCTTCGCCTACAAGTGGAGCCGGGTGATCCAGCACCATCCGTGGATCTCGGTCGGCATCGGCGCCATCGTACTGATCGCCATGGCCCTGCCGGTGTTCAGCCTGCGGCTCGGCTTCTCCGACGAGGGCAACTTTGCCGAGGAGACCACGACCCGCCAGGCCTACGACCTGCTCGCCGAGGGCTTCGGCCCCGGCTTCAACGGTCCGTTCCTCATGGTCGCCGAGCTGCCCGACGGCTTCGACGCCGAGGCGTTGGCGCCCATCCAGGAGGCGGTGCAGGGCGACGACGGCGTCGTGTTCGCCTCGCCCGCACAGCCCAGCGACACCGAGGACCCCTCCCAGGCCAAGGCGGTGCAGTGGGTGGTCGTGCCCACCAGTGCGCCCCAGGCCGAGGCCACCACCGACACGGTGAAGCGTCTCCGCTCCGACGTCCTGCCCGCCGCGGAACAGGCCGCCGGAGTGGAGGTGAACCTCACCGGCTCGGTGCCCATCCAGGTGGATTTCTCCGACTACCTCGCCTCCCGTCTGCCGTACTTCTTCGCGGCGGTGCTGACGCTGTCCTTCCTGCTGTTGATGGCGGTGTTCCGCTCGTTGCTCGTGCCGTTGAAGGCCGTGATCATGAACCTGCTGTCGATCGGCGCCGCCTACGGGCTGGTCGTGGCGCTGTTCCAATGGGGCTGGCTGAGCGACATCACCGGCGTGACCACCGGGCCGATCGAACCGTTCATCCCGATGATGCTCTTCGCCATCGTGTTCGGCCTGTCGATGGACTACGAGGTGTTCCTGCTGTCCCGCGTGCGGGAGGAATGGCACCGCACCGGCGACAGCCGCACCTCGGTGGCCGACGGCCTCGCCGCAACCGCCAAGGTGATCACGGCCGCGGCGGCGATCATGGTGTTCGTCTTCGGCAGCTTCCTGCTGGAGAACGACCGGGTGATCAAGCTGTTCGGCACCGGGCTGGCCTCGGCGATCCTGTTGGATGCGACGATCGTCCGCATGCTGTTGGTGCCCGCCACGATGGAGTTGCTCGGCGACAAGAACTGGTGGCTGCCCGGATGGCTCGACCGCCTGCTGCCCAACATCGACGTCGAAGGCTCCCTCGATGACGACGGCGGGACCGCCGAGGACGACTCGACGACCGCCGAGCCCCGGCCCCGGCGCCAGAGCTCGTCGGCTGACGGAGCTCCCGGCCGCTACCCGGCGGGATCGGGCGGTGGCTGGGCCGATCGGGCCAGGGCCGCCTCCACCTCGGCCGTCGCCCGGTCGTTGCCCACCAGCTGGGTGAGGCCCAGGTGCACCTGGGCCAGGTAGGGCTCGCAGCGTCTGCGAAGGACGTCCGGCGTCGACGACGTCACCGCCCACAGGGCACCGTCCGGATGATCGATGGCCACCACCGTGTCGTACTGGCTCACCGGCCGGGTGACCGGCGAGGCCCAGTGGGAAGCCTGCGCATCCGTTTTGACCTCATCGGAGACGGCGTCGACGGCTGTGGTGGCACGCGCCTTGGTGGTGCCGGCCTCGCCGGCGACGACGCCCACCAGCGAGGCCCGGTCGAGCGTCCACGCCCGGCCGATCAGCACGGCCGACGGGTCCGGCGAAATCGTGGCCGGAGATCCGTCCCAACGGGTGGAGTGACCCTGAAACCGAAGGTGCCATCCGGGCACCTCCACGTGAGCGCCGACTGCGTCGTCGGCGACGGCTCCGACGTAGCGGGCCAGCCCGTGGGGCACCAGGTTCGACCCGTAGGCCAGGTACCGGTACTCATGTCGCAGGGTCACGTCGGCCGCTCCTCACTTCGGGATGCCCTCGAGTTGCACGAGCTGCGTCGAGCCTTCCAGACGCGGGCGGAGGCGGAACGCGATCTGTCGGATGCAGCTACACACCAACGACGGCAGCGGGGCTTTCAAGCACGGACAGCAACGCGGTGATGTCGGGTACGTCGGACGAGAGCACCGAGGTAGGGCCGTGTCGAGCGACTCCGGCAGCGGTGAGCGCTACCGATGCGTCGATGACATCCGACGATCCGGCCTCCGCACACAGGATTCCGGCCGCTCGAGCGCCCGGCCCGTGTCAGGATGGATGGTAGCCCGATGGTAGAGTCATGGTATGCAAACGACCATCGATCAGGCAGGCCGCCTGGTGATTCCCAAACGCCTTCGGGATCGGGTCGGCCTGGTTCCCGGCAAGGTCGAGGTCACCGTCGATGGCGCCGCACTACGGATCGAGCCGCATCATGACGGCGAATCGGATGACGGCGATGGTCTCGACCTTGTTGCCGGTCGACTGGTGATTCCGGCGAGCGGGGTGGAGGTCGACGACGAATGGGTCGACGAGATGCGTCGTGGCGACCAGCGCTGAGGTCCCCGACCGTTTGGTCGATACCAGCGTGGCCGTTGCGCTGGTCACCGCCGACCATCCGTTTCACACCGCAACGATCGAGCGACTCGACGGTATGGCCTTGGGGCTTTCCGGCCACGCAGCATTCGAAACCTTCTCGGTACTCACCCGGATGCCCCCACCCAACCGGCGTTCACCACATGTGATCTCGACGCTGCTGGCAACGAACTTTCCGGGCAGCCGTTTCCTTTCGCCAGAAGCCACCACCGTGCTGTTCGCAGGCTTGCCCGAGCTGGGGATCTCCGGTGGTTCGGTCTACGACGCCTTGGTTGCCGCCGCCGCCAAGGATCACGGCCTCACCCTGCTCACCCGCGATGGCCGGGCTTCGAGCACCTATCAACGGGTCGGCGTCACGTTCGAACTGCTCGGCACATGAACGGCGGCCGCCCGGGGTCGACCGCACCGGCGCGCCGCGCTCGCTCCGAGATGGGATGAACCAACTCCGTAGCGTCGCTCACTCATCGGTCGATGCTGGGTGACCAGCCCAAACGGCTGCGATCTGTTGCTCCGTCTCGGTTTCAACGTGGCAGACGTGTCAGCCGGGAATAGTCTCGGCTGGTTCGTGTTGAGCGTGCAGCGGGTCGGACACTCGGTCCTCCGCAGCTCCCCAGAGACGTTGGTGACCTCCCCGTGCTGATCAAACTGCTGCGAAACCACCTCGGCCCGTTCAAGTGGCTGCTGGTGGGCATCGTGTTCTTCCAGTTCCTTCAGACGCTGGGCACGCTCTTTCTCCCCACGTTGAACGCCGAGATCATCGACAAGGGCGTGGTCACCGGCGACACCGACTACATCTGGCGGATGGGTGGCGTGATGATGCTGGTCACCCTGGCCCAGATCGCGTTCGCCGTCGTCGCCGTCTACTTCGGCGCCCGCATGGCCATGGGGTTCGGCCGGGACGTGCGGGCCGACCTGTTCCACACCGTCACCGGCTTCTCCACCCAGGAGGTCGGCCTAATCGGCGCACCGTCGCTGATCACCCGGGTGACCAACGACGTGCAGCAGGTACAGATGGTGCTGGTGATGGCCGCCACGCTGATGGTGGCGGCACCGATCATGGCGACGGGCGGCATCATCCTGGCCTTGCGCCAGGACGTGGGCCTGTCGGCGCTGCTGCTGGTGAGCGTGCCGGCGCTGGTGTTCGGCATCGGCATGGTGCTCGTGCGCCTGGTGCCCCAGTTTCGGGCGATGCAGGAGCGCCTGGACGCGGTCAACGGCGTGCTGCGCGAGCAACTGATGGGCATCCGGGTGGTGCGGGCGTTCGTGCGGGAACCGTACGAGGGCCTGCGCTTCGGCGGCGCCAACGCCAACCTCACCGAGACGTCGCTGAAGGCCGGTCGCTACCTGGCATTCATGTTTCCGTTTGTCATGGTGGTGCTCAACCTGTCCAGCGTGTCGGCGGTGTGGATCGGCGGCGATCGCATCGATGCGGGCGACCTCCAGATCGGCGAGTTGATCGCCTTCCTCTCGTATCTGATCCAGATCCTGATGTCGGTGATGATGGCCACGTTCATGGCGGTGATGCTGCCGAGGGCGGCCGTCAGCGCCGACCGCATCCAGGAGGTGCTCGACACGCCGTCGTCGATCTCCGTGCCCGACCGGCCGGTCACCGCGCTGGCCGAGCGGGGCGTGCTCGAGCTGCGCAACGTCGGCTTCGGCTACCCCGGCGCCGATGCGCCGGTGCTCCAGGGCATCTCGCTCACCGCCGCGCCGGGGGAGACCACGGCCATCATCGGCAGCACCGGATCGGGCAAGACCACGCTGCTCAACCTGATTCCCCGCTTCTACGACGCCACCGAGGGCGAGGTGATCGTCGACGGCGAGAACGTTCGCCAGCTCGTCCCCGAACTGCTGTGGAGCCGGGTGGGCATGGTGCCCCAGAAGCCGTACCTGTTCTCGGGCACGGTCGCCTCGAACCTGCGCTTTGGCGACCCGGACGCCACCGACTCCCAACTGTGGGAGGCGCTCGAGGTGGCCCAGGCCCGCGACTTCGTCGCCGACATGGACGGCGGGCTGGACGCCCGCATCGCCCAGGGCGGCTCCAACGTGTCCGGCGGTCAGCGTCAGCGCCTGGCCATCGCACGGGCGCTGGTTCGCAAGCCGGGCATCTACCTGTTCGACGACTCCTTCTCGGCCCTCGACCTGGCCACCGACGCCCGCCTCCGCGAGGCGCTCGTGCCGTGGGCCCGGGACGCCACGGTGATCGTCGTCGGCCAGCGTGTGGCCTCCATCCGAACCGCCGACCGCATCCTGGTGCTCGAGGACGGCCGCCAGGTGGGTCTCGGCACCCACGACCAGCTGGTGCAGAGCTGTCCCACCTACCAGGAGATCGTCGAGTCGCAGCGGGTGGAGGAGCCGGCATGAGCGATCCGACCACTCCCGACCGGCCCGAGGAGCAGCCGGCGGCCGACGATCTCAACGCTGGAGACCGACGCCGAGACCGGGTCGGCCACCGACCCCAAGACCGTGGCCGCCGAGGCGCGGGCGTCGGCCTCCCGGCCCCAACCGCGGGGCCGCCGCCGGTATGCCCGCCGAGAAGCCCCAGGACCTGGCCGGTTCCACCAGGCGCCTGGCCCGGCTGATGCGCCCCGGCACCGGCGGCGCCATCGTCGTCATCGCCCTGGCCGTCGTCAGCGTCACGCTCACCGTGCTGGGGCCCAAGGTGCTGGGCCGGGCCACCGACGTCATCTTCCAGGGCCTCGCCGCCGACGGCATCGGCTTCACCCGGCTGCCTGGCTGTCCTGCTGCTGGCCGCCGGCCTGGCGGTAGTGGCCTGGGTGCTGTCGTATGGCCAGAACTACCTGCTGGCCGGCGTGGTGCGGCGCACGATATCGCGCATCCGCACCGACGTCGAGGAGAAGATCAACCGGCTGCCCCTGGGCTACGTCGACCGCCAGCCCCGCGGCGACCTGCTCAGCCGGGTCACCAACGACATCGACAACGTCGCCCAGAGCCTGCAGCAGACCCTGGGCCAGATGCTCACCTCGCTGCTGACGATCTTCGGGGTGCTGGTGATGATGTTCGTCATCTCGCCGATCCTGGCGCTGGTGGCGCTGGTCACCATCCCGTCAGCGCTGTTCCTCACCAAGTTCATCGCGCCCGGTCGAAGAAGCGCTTCATCGCCCGGTACGAGCTCTACCGGCACGCTCAACGCCCAGGTGGAGACCTTCACCGGGCACGCCCTGGTGAAGGTGTTCGGTCGCCAGGCCGACGCCGAGGAGCGCTTCAACCAGGTCAACGACGAGCTGTACCAGGCCAGCTTCGGGGCCCAGTTCATCTCGGGCATCAGCCGTCGATGATATTCCTCGGCAACCTCAACTTCGTGGCGATCGGTCATCGGCGGTCTGCGGAGCCTCGGGCTCGATGTCGCTGGGCGACGTCAGGCGTTCATCCAGTACTCCCGACAGTTCACCCAGCCGCTCACCCAGGTGGCGGCGATGGCGAACGCGTGTTCCAGTCGGGCGTGGCGTCGATCAGTGGTGTTTGCGCTGCTCGACGTCGGCGAGGAGATCCCGACCCCGCAGTCGCCGGCCGAGCTGAAGACGCCGCCGGGCCGAGGTGGAGTTCACTCGTTCTCCTACGAGCCCGACCGCCCGTTGATCCGTGACCTGTCGCTGGTGGCCGAGCCGGGCCAGACCGTGGCGATCGTCGGGCCCACCGGGGCGGGCAAGACCACGCTGGTCAACCTGTTGATGCGCTTCTACGACATCGATTCGGGTGCGATCACCATCGACGAGGTGGACATCATGAAGATGACCCGCCACCACCTGCGGGCGTCGATGGGCATGGTGCTGCAGGACACCTGGCTGTTCGGCGGCCTGATCAGGAACATCGCTTACGGCAACCTGGAGGCCTCCGAGGAGGAGATCATGCTGGCCGCCAAGGCCACCTACGTCGACCGCTTCGTGCGCACCCTGCCCGACGGCTACGACACCGTGATCGGCGACGAAGGGCGGCAACGTCTCCGCCGGTGAGAAACAACTGCTGACGATCGCCCGGGTTCCTGGCCAACCCGTCGATCCTGATCCTCGGCAGGCGACCAGCTCGGTGGACACCCGCACCGAAGTGCTGATCCAGCGCCGCGATGGCGGCCTTTGCGCTCCGAGCGCACCAGCTTCGTGATCGCCATCAAGGCATCCCTCGGCAAGCTGGACGTGCCCGACACCCTCATGGACGAGTCGGCTCAGTTTGAGGAGTTGACCCTCTCCTGGGCACAGGCGGAAGCCGTCCGGGAGCTTCCTCTTCACCATCGAGACCCATTCGACCGACTGCTGATCGCCCAAGGGCGAACCGAATCTGCCACCGTGATCACCCGAGATCACGCGTACGAGGACTACGACGTCGACGTGATGTGGGCCTGACGCTCGTGATGGTTTGCGGTGATGCGGTCGGCTCACGCGGGCGTGACCATGGAGGTGGCCTCGGCCGGTTCCGATTCGCCGAGCGGCACCCGATGCGCGCCGAATGCCGGGGTTGGACGCACCCGTTTTATGCTCGCCGCGTGCCGTCTCGAGCCCGTCCGTTGATGCTGGTTGCGGTGATCGGTCTGGTGGCAGCTGCCTGCACCGACGATCGGCAGAGCGGCGACCCTGCCCCTGCCCCTGAGCGGACGGGCGGCACGGGCACGACCATGGTCGTCAACGCCGTGGTGCACACCGTGGACCCGGATCAGCCTTCGGCCGAGGCGTTCGCCTACGACGAGGAGGGAACGATTCTGGCCGTCGGCGAGGAGGCCGACGTGCGGGATGCGGCGGGGGACGAACCGACCGTGATCGATGCGGGTGGCGCCACGGTGCTGCCCGGGTTCCAGGATGCGCACGTCCACGTGCCCGAGGCGGGCATCAACGAGACCACCTGCGTGATGGAGGGCTCCGACCTCGCCGACCTGGAGGCCCAGGCCAAGGACTGCGCCGCCCGGCAGCCCGACGCCGACTGGGTCCGGGCGGCCGGAGCGTCGCTGTTCGACCTGCGCGGCGCCGAGGAGAACCCGATCGACGTGCTCGACCGCGCCGTGCCCGACCGGCCCGCGCTGATCCTCGATGATCTTGGCCACGCGGTGTGGACCAACTCGCTGGGCCTGGCCGAGTCCGGCATCGGCGCCGACGATCCTGACCCGCAGGGCGGCGTGTTGTACCGCGAACCGGAAACCGGGCGGCTCACCGGGCTGCTGCTGGAGGACGCCCAGCAGCTGGTGCGCAACGCGGCGGCGCTCGACGACGAGGCCAACTATCAGGGTCTGCTGGTGGCGCTCGACGAGCTGGCGAAGAACGGGGTGACCAGCGTGAGCGACGCGGGTGGCTACTGGATGCAGAACCATCCGGCCGCCTGGGAGCGGGCGGAGGCCGAGGGCACGCTGACCGTGCGGGGAATGAACTCGCTGTACGTGTACCCCGATCTCCCGATGGACGAGCAGCTGGCCGAGTTCAAGCGGCGCTTCTCCGACGATTCCGACCTGCTCCGGTTCGACACCGCCAAGATCTACGTCGACGGCATCCTCGACCTGGGCACCGCCTCGATGCGCGAGCCCTACGACGAGCCCGTCGACCCCAACTACCCGTCGGGCTTCAACTACTTCCCGCCCGACGAGCTGCGTACCTACGTCAACGAGCTGTACGCCATGGGGTACCGGACCAACTTCCACGTGATCGGCGATCGGGCGGTGCGCGACGCCCTGGATGCGGTGGAGTCCATCGACGACGATCCCGAGGCGATCGCCGGGCGTCACCACCGCACCACCCACACCTACCTGGTCGACCCGGCGGACCTCGGCCGGTTCGCAGAGCTCGGCATGATCGCCGACCAGCAGCAGTCGCAGGACGCCGTCGAGACCGACTACCACGACTTCCTGGCCGGGTTCATCGGCGACCGCGCCGACGACCTGATCCCCACCGAGCTGCTGCTCGATGCCGGCGCCACCGTGACGCTGTCGAGCGACTGGGATGCCGGGCCGTTGCCGCCGCTGGGAACGATCGAACGGTCGCTCACCCGCGACGCCAACGCCGTGCCCGACCTGGAGACCGCCATCCGGATGCACACCCTGGACGCCGCGGTGGCGCTGGGCCACGACGACACGACCGGGTCGATCGAGGTGGGCAAGTTCGCCGACTACGTCGTGCTCGACGCCGACCCGTTCGAAGTGGAGCCCGACGACCTCGACGAAACCGAGGTGCTGATGACCGTCGTCGGCGGCGACGCGGTGTATGCCGCACCGGGGTTTCCCTCGTGAGGTCGCAGGTCGTCGACCGAGGGGAGGCGACGCCGTGATGGGGGCCGCATCGCCGGCAGGAGCGCAGCCGACGACCTCCCGCATGTTCCTGGTGGTCACGATCGCCGCGTCGCTGGTCGCCTGGGACATCGGCTTCGACTTCGGCGCGTTCGAGACGGTCTCCTATCGCCGGATCTTCGCCGTGTTCGTCGTGTCCACCGTGGTGCTGATCGCCACGTTTGTCGCCGACGACGAGACGTTCGTGACCTCCCGGGCCAGCCGGGTCATCCTCGGGCTTCCGTTGGCGTACCTGCTGGCGGACGTGGTGTTCCTCACCGAGAACGACCTGGTGACCGTGATCCTTGCGCTGGCGGTGCTGGCGACGTTCCCCTACACCCTGTGGGCGATCGCCCGGATCCTGGGCACCGACTACTTCACGCTGCCTCGCAAGCACCAGCTGGCCGCCGCGGCCACCGTGCTGTGCATCGCCGGGGCGGGCTGGTACGTGGGCAACCAGAACGACCGATTTCTCACCTGCGACGACTTCGAGCGCTCCGGCGATTTCCAGCCCGACAACTGTCTGCGCTGAGCATCCGGGCCCGACACCCGCCCGTGGGCCCTGCGTAGCATCCGGGCATGGCGCTGACCTCGTTCCGCAACGACGGCCTGACCTTCGACCTCGACGACAGCGGTGGCGACGGCGAGGCGGTGGTAGTGCTGCACGGGTTTCCGCAGTCGCGCACGTGCTGGTCGGAGCTCACCCCGCACCTGGTCGCCGCCGGGTACCGGGTGCTGGCCCCCGACCAGCGCGGCTACTCGCCCGGGGCGCGCCCGACGCGCCGACGGGATTACGCCATCGACCTGCTCGTCGGCGACGTCGAAGCCTTGGCCGACGCGGCGGAACTCGACCGGTTTCACGTCGTGGGCCACGACTGGGGAGGGTTCCTCGCGTGGGCCCTGGCGGAGCGCCGCCCCGGTCGGCTGCTGTCGATGACCTCGCTGTCGACCCCGCACCCTCGGGCGATGGCGTCGGCGATGCTGCGGAGCACGCAGCTGCTGAAGAGCTGGTACATGGGCCTGTTCCAGCTGCCGTGGCTGCCCGAGGCCGCCATCCGGTCGGCTCGCGGGGGTCGCCGGATCCGGGACGCGTTCATCGACTCGGGGATGTCGTCCCCCGAGGCCAACGATCGGCTGGCGATGCTGCGCGACGGCGCCGCCAGGGGAGCATTGGGCTGGTATCGGGCGTTGCCGTTCGCCGGCCCGCCGAAGGGCGGCAAGGTGGAGGTGCCGGCGCTGTACGTGTACAGCACCGACGACGTGGCCCTCGGCCGCAAGGCGGCCGACCTCACCGCGAATCACGTCGCCGGCCCGTACCGGTACGAGGTGCTCGAGGGTGTCAGCCACTGGATCCCCGACGTGGCCGCCGACACGGTCGCGCCGATGATCCTCGAACACCTGGCGGCCTACCCGGCGCACCCCTGACGGGACGCGGCCGGGTGGGGCAGGAACGTAGGGTGCGGCGATGGCCGCACCGCTGACCGAACTGGGCTTCTACACCTTGGCCGGGGCGCCGGACTCGCCCCGGGAGCTGATCGCCGAGGTGGCCCAGGCCGAGGAGCTGGGCCTGGGCTCCGTCTTCATCTCCGAACGGTTCGACCTGAAGGAGGCCGCCACGATCTCGGGAGCGGTCGGCGCCGTGTCGAACAACATCCGCATTGTCACGGCGGCGACCAACCACAACACCCGCCACCCGCTGGTGACCGCCTCCCACGCCACGACGATGCACCGGCTGACCGGCGGGCGCTACGTGCTGGGCATCGGCCGGGGCATCGCCCCGATGTTCGACGCCTACGGCATCCCCAAGATCACGACGGCCCAGATGGAGGACTTCGCCGGCGTGATGCGTCGCCTGTGGCACGGCGAGATGATCTTCGGGCACGACGGGCCGATCGGCAGCTACCCGGTGCTTCGCCTCAACCCGGACTTCGACGAGGACATCGAGCTGTCGTTGGTGGCGTTCGGCCCCAACACGCTGGCGCTGGGCGGTCGGGCGTTCGACCACGTGGTCCTGCACACCTTCTTCACCGACGAGACGCTGCAGCGCTGCGTTCGGACGGTGAAGACCGCCGCCGAGCAGGCTGGGCGCAACCCCGACGACGTCACCGTGTGGTCGTGTTACGCCACGATCGGCGACCACGTGCCCGAGGCGCTGCGGCTGCGGAAGACCGTCGGGCGCCTCGCCGCCTATCTGCAGGGCTACGGCGAGCTGATGGTCGCCACCAACGGTTGGGACCCGGCGGTGCTCGAGCGGTTCCGGGCCGACGAGATGGTCGGCTCGTTCATGGGCGCCATCGACGGGGCGGCGACCGACGACCAGCTGGAGCACATCGCCACGCTGATCCCCGACGAGTGGCTGGCGCCGGCGGCCACCGGTGGTGCCGAGCAATGCGCTGCCGCCGTGCGCTACCAGATGACTCTGGGCGCCGACGCCGTGATCATGCACGGCGCGACCCCGACCGAGTTGGCGCCGATCGTGGCCGCCTACCGGGAAGGCTCAGGCGGCCAGCAGTGAGGTGAGCCCTTCCGTCCACGCCCGCCGAATCTGGCTTCGGGTACGGCGGTGGGTGTCGCGTTGCAGCTCCCAGGATTCGAACGACGTGATCGAGTCGACCAGGGCGACCAGGTCGTCGGTCCGTGCCGGCGTGCAGCGGCGCAGCTCCTCGGCGAAGTGGGTGCGAATCTGAGTGGCCGAGTCCGCCCGGGTGGCCGCCAGCGTGGTGGCGAAGCGGGCGTCTCCAGCGCCCGAAGCCGGGCGATGTGGGCGATGGGTGCGATCGCCTCGTACAGGCCGAGGCGGGCGTCGACCAGGGCGGCGATGCGGGCGGGGAGTGGTCCCTCGGCCAGGCCGGGGATCTCGAAGCGCGGCGCAAACCGTTCGAAGTAGCGCTGGATCGCGTGTTCTCGAAGGTCGTCCAGCCCGTCGAAGTAGCGGAAGATCGACGAGACCGACACCCCGGACCGGGCGGCGATGTCCTCGACGGCGGGCTGTTCGCCCCGCTCCTCGATCAGCGAAGACGGCGTCGACCACGGCGGCCCGGCCGCGGTCGCGCCGGGCGCGGCGTCCGTCGACGGCGTCGGGCCGGGAGGGTCGTCGGCTCGGGACACGGGCGCCATCGCCTCATCGTAGGGTGGTCCACCGAAGCGGGACGCGGCCGTCCCTCCATCTTTTGACAGTGCTACTGTCACTTGTGGCCGGCCCGGCGCCATCCGATTCGAGGAGCCACATCATGCAGACCGTCCGAACGCCCGACGATCGATTCGACGATCTGCCGGACTTCCCGTTTGCCCCCAACTACGCCGAGGTCCCCGCCGGGGACGACGGAGCGACGCTGCGGGTTCACTACCTCGACGAGGGCCCGGCGGACGCCGCGCCCGTGCTGTTGATGCACGGCGAACCCACGTGGAGCTACCTCTACCGCACGATGATTCCGCCGTTGGTGGCCGCCGGCCACCGGGTGATCGCCCCCGACCTGGTGGGGTTCGGGCGCAGCGACAAGCCCACCGAGCAGGCCGACCACACCTACGCCCGGCACGTCGAGTGGATGAGCGCCCTGATCTTCGACCACCTCGACCTGAGCGACCTCACGTTCTTCGGACAGGACTGGGGCGGCCTGATCGGGCTGCGGCTGGTGGCCGCCCAACCCGACCGCTTCGCCCGGGTGGTCGTGGGCAACACCGGGCTGCCGACCGGGCACGGCGCGCCCAGCGAGGCGTTCCTCGCCTGGCAGGAGTTCTCGCAGAACACCGAGGAGTTTCCGGTGGGCGCGATCATCGGGGGCGGCTGCGCCACCAAACCCGCCGACGAGGTGATCGCCGCCTACGACGCGCCGTTCCCCGACGACACCTACAAGGCCGGCGCCCGCATCATGCCGGCGCTGGTGCCGACCTCCCTCGACGACCCGGCAAGCGCCGACAACCTCGCCGCCTGGCAGGTGCTCGAGGGGTTCGATCGTCCGTTCCTCACGGCGTTCAGCGACGGCGACCCGATCACCGGCGGCGGTGAGGCGCCGTTCCAAGCGAAGGTGCCGGGCGCCAACGGGCAACCGCACACGATCATCGAGGGCGGTGGGCACTTCCTTCAGGAGGACCGGGGGCCCGAGCTGGCCCAGGTGATCGACGAGTTCATCGCCGCAACGCGGTGATCGGGCCGCGATGAGCGTCGTCGACCGGACGATCGAGATCCCGGCTTCTGCCGATGAGGTGTGGGCCGTGCTTGCCGACCTTGGGTCGATCGGCGCCTGGGCCGACAACGTCGACCACTCGTGCCTGCTTCACGGCGGCGACGATGGGTCGGGGGCCGGCATCGGGGCCACCCGCCGGGTCCAGGTGGGGCGTCGGGCGCTGGTGGAGCGGGTGGTGACCTGGGAACCGACCCGTCGGCTGGCCTACGAGATCGAGGGCCTCCCGCCCGTGGTGCGACGCGTGCAGAACGAGTGGCGCCTGGAGGGCGCCGACGGTGATGCCGGCGACCGGCCGAGCCGCACCACGGTCACCCTGGAAACCACCGTCGACTGTGGGGCCCGCCCGCCCCAGAAGCTCGTGGCCCGCCTTCTGGCCAACCGCCTGGCCAAGGACTCCGAGATCATGTTGGCCGGGCTGGCCAACTCGCTGAAGGAGCGGACACATGCCTGACGACCCTGCCAAGAACAACGACCCTGCCAAGAACAGGAACACGGCCGGCAACCCGGCCGGCACCACCAGGCCCGACGTCGTGATCATCATGACCGACGAGGAGCGGGCCGCTCCGCCCTACGAACCGGAGGAGCTGCGTGCCTGGCGGCGCGACAAGCTGCCGGGGCGCGCCTGGTTCGACGAGAACGGGGTGAGCTTCGCCCGGCACTACACCGGCTCGCTGGCGTGTGTGCCCAGCCGGCCGACGCTGTTCACCGGCCAGTATCCCGACGTCCACGGCGTCACCCAGACCGATGGGCTGGGCAAGATGGCCGACGACTCACGCCTGCGGTGGATGCGCTCGGGCGAGGTGCCCACGCTGGGCAACTGGTTCCGCGCCGCCGGGTACGACACCCACTATGACGGCAAGTGGCACATCAGCCACGCCGACCTGACCGACCCCGACACCGGCGAGCCGCTCGCCACCAACGACGCCCACGGCCGGGTCGATCAGGCGGCGGTGCAGGCGTACCTGGACGCCGACCCGCTGGCGCCCTACGGGTTCTCCGGTTGGGTGGGGCCCGAGCCCCACGGGGCGCCGCTGGCCAACGCCGGCATCCGCCGGGACCCGCTAATCGCCGACCGGGTGGTCGCCTGGCTGGAGGACCGTTACGCCCGCCGCGCCGCGGGCGACGCCGACGCGCAGCGACCGTTTCTGCTGGTGGCCAGCTTCGTCAACCCGCACGACATCGTGCTGTTCCCGGCCTGGGTGCGGCGCAACCCGATGGAGCCCTCGCCGCTCGATCCGCCGGCGGTGCCGCCATCGCCGACCGCCGACGAGGACCTGTCCACCAAGCCCGCCGCCCAGATCGCCTACCGCGCCGCGTACCCCACCGGCTACGGCCCACCGGCGGTGGTCGAGCGGGCCTACCGCGCCAACGCACAGCAGTATCGCGACCTCTACTACCGGCTCCACGCCGAGGTGGACAGCCCGCTCGATCGGGTGCGCCGGGCGGTGACCGGCGATGGCGATGGGGCTGGATCGTCCGAGGCGGTGCTCGTCCGCACCTCCGACCACGGCGACCTGCTGGGCGCCCACGGCGGCCTGCATCAGAAATGGTTCAACCTCTACGACGAGGCCACCCGGGTGCCGATGACGATCGCCCGCGTCGGCGGCTCCTCGACGGAGGGGCGCACGATCGACGACATGCCCACCAGCCACGTCGACCTGGTGCCGACGCTGCTGGCCGCCGCGGGGATCGACCAGGGTGAGGTGGCCGCCCGCCTCGCCGACGACTTCTCCGAGGTGCATCCGCTGCCCGGTCGCGACCTGATGACGCTCGTCGACGGCGCCGCCGAGCCCGACGTGCACCGCGGCGTGTACCTGATGACCCGGGACAACATGCTGGAGGGCGACAGCGGGCTGTCCGGCGTCGCCCGGCGGTTGGGCCGCACCAAGGTGCCGGCGCCGCTGCGCATCGAGGTGCCCGCCCACGTGGGCTCCAACTTCGAGGGCGTGGTCACCCGGGTGGAGGAGGCCGACGCCGCCGGGGGTTCGGGCCACCTCTGGAAGCTGGTGCGCACCTTCGACGACCCGTCGACCTGGACCGAGCCGGGCGTCCGGCAGCTGGCGGCGACCGGCATCGGCGGCCCGCAGTACCGGAGCGAACCACTGGACGACCAGTGGGAGCTCTACGACCTGACCGCCGACCCGATCGAGGCCGTCAACCTGGCCCCCAACCCCGGTGGCTCCGACGGCGCCCCGACCGGCAACGACGCCGTCTTCACGCACCTGCGTCAGGTGCTCAAGGCCACGCGCGCCGAGTCGGTGCCCGAGCGCAACGAGCCGTGGCCCTATGCGGTCCAGCAGCCGACCGTGCCGCCAACCCAGGCCCCGCCCCCGCCCGCCCGTGCGCTCCGGCGCCTGGTGCAGCGCCTGGGGATGCATCCCGAGGACCCGGCCGGTCCGGTCGACGGCGGGCTGGAGCTGGTCGGCCGCCGGGCCCTGATCGTGTGCACCAACCACGGCTGGCTGGACGTGGGGAAGCCCACCGGGCTGTTCGCCAGCGAGATGACCGTGCCGTACTACGCGTTTCTCGATGCGGGCATGGAGGTCGACCTGGCCAGCCCGAAGGGCGGGTTGATCCCGGTGGATCCGCTGTCGCTCAAGCCGGTGATCCGCAGCGAGGCCGACGACAGGTTCCTGGCCGACGACGAGCTGCGCGGTCGGGTGAACGACTCCCTGGCGATCGGCGACGTCGATCTGGCGACCTACGACCTGGTGTTCCTCGCCGGGGGCTGGGGGGCGGCCTTCGACTTCGGCCATTCCGAGGCGCTGGCCGAGGCGGTGACGACCGCCAACGGGCTGGGCAAGGTGATCGGTGGCGTCTGCCACGGCCCGCTGGGGCTGATCAACGCCACGGCACCCGACGGCACCCCGCTGGTGGCGGGACGCCGGGTGTCGGCGGTGACCGACAAGCAGGTCGCCGAGTTGGGCATCACCTCGACGCCCCACCATCCGGAGACCGAGCTGCGCCGGGTGGGCGCGGAGTTCGAGGCGGCGACCCGGTTCCGGGATCCGCTGGCCAACCACTGGGTGGTCGACGGCAACCTGGTGACCGGCCAGAACCAGAACGCCGGCCCGATGGTGGCCCGCGAGATGATGCAGCTGCTGCTGGCCGAGTCGACCGGCCGGTAGGCACCCGACCGGTGGTGGTGCGCACCGGGATCGCCGGTGCGTCGGCGCGCTAGGAGGCCGGGGCGTCCGCCTCGAGGCGCCGCCACAGCGCCTCGGTGTCCGGTTCGGGTCGCAGGTTGGCCGAGGCCAGGCGGGCCCGGAACTCCTCCACGGCCGCCTGGGCGGAGCCCGCCGAGTCGAGGGCCAGGTGGCAGCGAACGAACAGGCGATGCGCCCGCTGGGAGAAGGGGTCGAGGCGTTGGGCCTCCAGGCCCAACTTCATCGCCACCTCGGGCTCGCCCCTGGCCAGCTCCAGCTCGCCGCTGCGCGCCGCTGCGGCGTGTGCGACCGACTGCAGCCGGATGCGCTCGTAGGTGGACCACTCCTGATCGAACTCGGGTAACAGGTCGCCGCCGTAGAGCTCCCCGACCTGTGCGTACCCTTCGAGCGCCCGGGTGGCCAGACCACGGGCCTCGTCGGTGACCGCTTGGGCCATCAGCTCGTCGAGCGTCTCGTGGTCGATCGTGACCCCCTCGCGGACCAGCTCGATCAGGTTGGACTCCACCCGGACGAACCAGGGCGGATCGTCGCCGGCACGCTCGGGTTGCAGCGCGGCCTGCAGGTGGTGCAGCGTCACCCGCAGGTTGGCGCGGGCCTTGTCCGGCGCCAGGTCGGGCCACATCTCGCCGATGATCTCGTCGCGACCGACCCGCCGCCGCATGACCAGCATCGCCATCAGGTCGCGCACCTTGCCGCGACGGTCCCACCCCTCGAGCGTGCGCCCGCCGGAGTGGGCCAGTTCGAACCGCCCCAGCGTGGTGACCACCAGGTCGTAGTCGGGTCGGGCGGGTAGTCGCTCCAGCAGCGCGGCCGCGGCCCCGGCCGCAGGGTGGCCTCGGCGCTCGGCGACCCGCTTGACCCAGGGGCGCAAGGTGGGCACGTCCGCCAGCACGTCGGCGGCCGCCGGCACCCCGGTCGCGGCCAACGCCAACTCGGTCAGCAGCGGCGGTGGGA
This sequence comes from Microthrixaceae bacterium, assembly GCA_041394485.1. Lineage (GTDB taxonomy): Bacteria > Actinomycetota > Acidimicrobiia > Acidimicrobiales > Microtrichaceae > Microthrix. Next base: position 17,933 of record JAWKIE010000012.1, on the reverse strand, counting down.
CGTGCACCCGCAGCAGGTTGAGCGACTGCCAGGGCAGGGCCGCAGCCGGCCTGGGGTCGCCGTCCCGGAGCGCCGCCACGGCCGCCCCGGCCTGGATCGCAACCGTCAGCGACGGCCCCATGCGGCAGTCGTCGAGGGTCTCGGTGCCGGGCACCAGCGCCCGAACCGTGGCAAGCGCCCACAGGTAGGGGCGGATCGGCCACGAGCCGATCGGCGCCTCGTCGAGGATGGCGCTCAGGCGGCGCGTGCACGTTTCCTCGTCGACGGTGACCAGGTCGGCCAACGCGGCGGCGACGTCGGCGAAGAGCCGGGCCGCCTCGGGGAGGCCGGTCGACTCGCTGAGCGCCCGGTCGGCCAGCTGCCGTGCCTCGTCGTAGTGTCCGGCCGACACGGCCATCGTGGCGGTCGAGCAGAAGAGCCCGACGCGGGTGATCGCCACCAGGCCTTCGGCCCGGGCGGGGAGCTCGCGGGCGATCGGCCAGGCGTCGCCGGGGTTGATCGCCCCCTGGAACCAGACCGCCAGCGCCCCGAAGATGTCGGTCAACCCGTCCTGGATGACGCCCTCGAGCGTGGCCGGAACCGCCTCGGGCCGACCGAGGTCCATCAGCTGGATCGCGCGTGTGGTTTCCAGCTGGTCCGGGCTGAACCCGTCGACCGTGGCCAGCAGCTCGATCGACCGCTCCGGTTCACCGCGCTCCATCGCGTTGACGGTCTCGAGGAAGGCGACGATGCCCCGGGCCATCGGTACCTCGTCGGCCAGCTCCTCGATGCGACCCCGAACCGCCGGGTCGCCGTCGGCATCGAGCTTGGAGAACTGGACGACCCGCCACAGCGCCAGCGTCTCGAGCACGGGCAGTCCGATCGCGCGGGCGGCGTCGGCCGCGCGGGCAAACAGCCCGGCGGCGAGCCGGTCGTCGTGCGCGTAGTGACGGGCGGCCTCGAGGTACATGGCGGTCGGCCGTGAGGCCATCGAGTCGGGCAGCAGCGAGTGCAACCGGTCGATCTCCACCGTCGAAGCGCTCAACGACGGCCGGGTCGCAAACTCCAGCACGACGGAGCGAAGGCCCTCCTCGTCGCCCGCGGCCGCAGCTGCCTCGGCCGAGCGCAGCAGCTCGCCGCGCTCGAGCAGGTGCGCGGCGCCGTCCCGCAGCGCCATCGCCCGGTCGTCGCTCGACAACGACCCGGCCAACGCATCGCTCCACAGCGCGTGAAGGCGAACGGTGCCCCCCTCGGTCACGTCGACGAGCGGCAGGCCGGCGACCAGGTCGGACGCGTTGCCCGTGCCCCCGAGTGCCTCGACCAGCTCGTCATCGACCTCCCGAAAGAGCGTCGCCGCCGCCAGCGTCCGAACCCGGTCCGGCTCGATCGTGTCGAGCACCTCCTCCCAGAGGAACTCCAACCCGGCCTTCTTGCCGACCGCCCCGGTCAGCGTGGCCAGTGCGGGCCAGTTCGGCAGTTCGTCGGCCACCTCCGCCGGGATGCCCCTCAGGTCGGCGAAGGCGGTGAGTTCGGCCGGGCTGAAGGACAGCTCCTGTTCGCCGATCACCGCCGCCTGGCCGGCGCTCAGCAGCCGGCTGATGCCCACCATCGGCGCGGTTCTGCCGCTGAAGAGCAGGTGCCCGTTGTCGGGCAGCGTTTCGAGGAGGTCGGTGAGCACCCCCCAGGCCTCGGCCGAACCGTTGAGCACGTGGACGTCGTCGAGGATCAGCGCCACCGAGTCGGGCGCTCGGCTCCACACGTGTTCGGCCAGCGACTCGACGGAGGGGTCGACCTCGTCCACACCCAGGCTGGCGGCGATCGACGACAGCAGCTGCGCCGGGTCGCGATCGCTCGACGCCAGCGGGCACCAGACGTCCTGGCCGTGCCGCTCCAGCCGGTTCTCGGCCATCGCCTGCGCCAGCAACGTCGACTTGCCGAAACCCGCCCCGGCGGCGATGACGGTGAGCCTGCGTTCGAATCGGTGCCGGAGCACGCCGATGAGGTCCTCGCGCAGAATGGTGGCGTTGAGTTGGGGCGCCCTGGGGCGACCTAAACGAGTCCGTCCACCGCTCTCCAACTGCGCCATCACACGAGGATAGGGGCAAATCCCACGAAAAGGCCCAGGGAGGCCCCGTGGGTTCAGCCGTCGTCGGCCTGGAGGGCGGCCAACACCTCTTTGCAGCTGGGGCACACGGGGTACCGATCGGGGTCACGACTGGGCGTCCACTTCTTGCCGCACAGCGCGGTGATCGGTTCGCCGGTGACGTACGCACGACTGGCGTCGGCCTTGGAGACGATGTGGGCGTAGCGGTCGTGATCGCCGTCGTCGGTCGAGGGCACGACGTCCGTGCGTGGCGCCTCGGTCTCCACCGGTTCCAGGGTGGGAACCGGTGAATCGATCGCTTCGGAGGCCCGGTGTGGCAGGGTGATCATCGCCCTTCACGCTACTCACACGCACCGGGTTGGTCAGTTCGCCGGGGGGCGGATGGCGGCGTCTGGGGTCCGTTGTCACGGCCCGGAGCCGAGCGGAGTTTCAATGTGTTTCGGCTAATGTCACGTCGTGATGTGCGCCTCGCAGGTTCCGGACGACGACGTGTGGCGTGGATTGCTGGAGGGCGTGGCCGACGTGGTGATGACGCTGGACCTGCACGGACGCGTGCTGAGTCGACAGGCGACGGGCTCGCGTTTGTCCGACGTCTCCGACGACGACGTCACCGACTCGTTGATCCTCCCGCGGGTTCACCCCGAGGACGTTCCAGTGCTGCTCCAACTGTGGTCGAAGGTGGCGGGGCGGCCGGGGGAGATCCTGGTGCAGAACGCTCGGGTGCGACACGCCACCGACCACGAGTGTTGGCTGACCGTCACCTTCGCAGCGGCCGGCCTGGACCGCCGGTCCGACGGCGCGGTCGTCGCGCTGGCCGCCCGCGTCGACGGATCGGGGCCGCTCCAGCTCGACTCGACGTCCTCGGACGGATTCTCGCTGGCCGCCTCCGCGCCGGTGGGGCTGGGCATCTACTCCCAACGGAGCGCGCTGGCCTGGGCCAACGAGAGCTTCGTCGAGCTCAGCGGCCGGGAACCGGGCCCGACGTCGACCAGCGAGCGCTTCGAACATCCGGTGATCGCCACGCTCGAACAGCTGGCGGCCGCCCACCGGGACCCGAGGATGGGGTCGACCGACCCGGTCGTCGTGCTGTTTCGCGGCCGGACCCTGCGGGTGGATGCGACACCGTCGGGCGACTCCGGCGACCTGCTGGTGAGCCTCCAGGACATCTCCGAGCAGGTGGCGGCCTCGGCCGCCCGTGCCCGTGCCGAAGCGACCTTCGCCGCCGCGTTCGAACACTCCCAGGCGGGGATCGCCATGGTGACGACCGCCGGCGTGTTCACCCGGGTCAATCCCGCCTTCACGACGATCACGGGCTACCCCGAGGACGAACTGGTGGGAACGACCTTCCAACAGATCACCCACCCGGACGACCTGGCCCTCGACCAGCGATACGTCGCGGAGCTGCTGGCGGGGGAGCGGGTGTCCTATCGCATGGAGAAGCGCTACATCCGGCGCGACGGCGACGTGGTCTGGGTCGACCTGCGGGTGGCACTGGTGCGCGGGGTCGGCAACACCCCGCTTCACTTCGTCGCCAACGTCGTCGACATCTCGGAACGACGGCGAACCGAACAGTTCCTGCGCAGCGAGAACTCGGAACTGACCGTACGGGCCAGCCACGATCACCTGACCGGGTTGCCCAACCGTCGTCTCCTCGACGAGCAGCTGGCGATGCGGTCGGCCGACCTCGACGACGGCGGGTTCGTGCTGATCTGCGACGTCGACGGGTTCAAGGCCGTCAACGACGAACACGGGCACCAGACCGGCGATGCGGTGCTGACCGAGATCGCCAATCGGCTCCGCGACTGCTCCCGCGAGGGCGATCTGGTCGCCCGAATCGGAGGAGACGAGTTTGCGGTCCTCGCCCGCCTGGGCGGCAACGAGGAGGCCGCGCTGCGGCTCGGTGAGCGACTGGTCGACGCGGTGCGGCAACCGATCACGGTCGGCGAGGCGACGGTGGAGGTGGGCTTGAGCGTCGGGATCGACCGCCTCCGGCCCCATCTCGAGGTGGGCGAGTCGATCCGGCCCGCCGACCAGGCCCTCTTCGAGGTCAAGCGGCACGGCGGCGGGGCGCTGATGGCGGACGGCGTCGAGGGCGATCTGTGAACATGGGGCGTGGCCTACAACCCAGCTGACGCGTTCGCTGAACGGGTGGGCGAACTGCTCGACGCGCCGGTCGCATCGTTGGCGCGTCTCGGTGGCGGCGACGTGGCCGAGGCCTACCGTGTGAACCTGGCCGACGGCGGGGTGGTCTTCGCCAAGACCCACCGGAACCCGCCGCCGGGCTGCTTTCCCACCGAGGCCGCATCGCTGCGGTGGTTGGGAGCGAGCGGAGCGGTGCGGGTGCCCGAGGTGGCGGCCGTCGCCGACGACCTGCTCGTGTTGGAATGGATCGCCGTCGGTCCGGAGGTGGCCACCACCGACGCCCACTTCGGCCGGGAACTGGCGTTGCTCCACCGGAGCGGCTCCCCGTGCTTCGGGCGGCCGGACCGGGCGACGACCACCAGCAGGGTGCTGCCCAACGACCCGTGCGACACCTGGGCGGAGTTCTTCGCCGCTCGTCGCCTGGTGCCGCTGACGCGCCTGGCGTCGGACGGCCGGGCGCTGGCGCCCACGACGATCGCCCGGCTGGAGGCACTCGCCGGTCGGCTCGATCAACTCGGGGTGCCCGACGAGCCGCCCGCCCGACTGCACGGCGACCTGTGGGCCGGCAACCGGCTGGTCGACGTCGACGGCAACAGCCGGCTGATCGACCCGGCGGCGCACGGCGGTCATCGCGAGTTCGACCTGGCGATGATGGAGCTGTTCGGCGGCTTCGGGTCGGCGTGTTGGGCGGCCTACGACGAGGTGTCTCCGCCGGCGCCGGGCCGCCGCGACCGGGTGCCGCTGCACCAGCTGGCGCCGCTGATCACCCACGCGATCAAGTTCGGCGGGGGATACGTCGCCGCAGTCGATCGAGCCGTGGAAGCTGCCGAGCGGCTTGGCTGACCGCCCTCGAGGTTGCCGGTCGGACGATCGGTGCCAGGCCCTGCGGTCGTTCCGGCCTGATCGTGTCGCCGATCGAGATCCGTCCCGGCGTCGTCACCAGCGCTCCGACGGCCGCCAACCCCCGGCGGTCCCGGTTGATTCGCTTCAAGACCTCCAGATCGCGCTCCAGCCCCGGCTGAGGTCTGGTGACCATCACGCAGCGACCGATGTGCTTGCGGACGTCCAGCGTGACGGTGCCGATCGACAGTGAGTGTCCCACCCAGCCGTCCTCCACGCTCCCGGTCGGCGCTCCGTTCGAGTGGGCGTCGACGTCGAGGATCACGTTGGCCCGGAACCGGCGGGGATCCTCACCGGCCAGCGTGCCCCGGCCGATCAGCGACACCCGAGTGCGCTTGCTGTCGTGGAACGCCCCGGCCGGACCGGTCCACGTCGCCCAACCGGATCGCTGCTCGTCCAGGTCGTCGAGCGGCGCCTCGAAGGTGCCACCCGAGTGGGCGTCGGCGGCTCGAAGCCGCACCGGTCGACCGAGCCACGCCGTCAGCTCGTCGTCGGTGCGAAGCACCTGCCCGTCGAGGTGAACCTCGGCGGTGCCGTCACCTGCGAGCCGACCCGCCGCCAGCAGCAGCGCCGGCTCCCGCCGGGCGGTCAGGACCTTCCCGGTGGCGACGTCCTCGATGCCCCACGACCGGTCGCCGGCCAACCCGAGTTCGGTGACGTCGGAGACCTCCACCGGTTCACCGCCCAGCGACTTGATGGGATATCGCCACAGCTCCACGACCTGCATGCGGGCAGTCTCGCAGGCGCGTGGCCCGACCGGTCGTGCCTACGCTTCGACCATGCCACGAAACCCGACGATCGACCTGACGGCGCTGAGCGACGAACGGAAGGTGGCGATGTTGTCGGGCGCCGACGACTGGCACCTCGAGGCCGCGCCCGAGTTGGGCTTGAAGGCGGTGATGGTGGCCGACGGACCCCACGGCCTGCGCAAGGTCACCGGAGCGCAACTGGCGGACCTCCAGGCGAGCGAACCGGCGACCTGTTTCCCCACCGGCAGCGCCCTGGCGGCCACCTGGGATCGCGACCTGATCGGCCGGGTGGGCCGGGCGATCGGGCGGGAGGCGGTGGCCGAGGGCGTCGGCGTGGTATTGGGTCCGGCCGTCAACCTGAAGCGCCATCCCGCGGCGGGGCGAAACTTCGAGTACCTCTCCGAGGATCCGTTCCTGGCGGGCGAGCTGGCGGTGGCGTGGATCGACGGCGTGCAGGGCGAGGGGGTGGGCGCCTCGCTCAAGCACTTCGCCGTCAACAACCACGAGTCCAACCGGATGACGGTCGACGCCGTGGTGGACGAGGCGACGCTGCGGGAGCTGTATCTGAGTGCCTTCGAGGCGGCGGTCCGACGAAGCCGGCCGTGGACGGTGATGTCGGCCTACAACCTGCTCAACGGCACCTACTGTTCGCAGGACCCGTGGTTGCTCAACGAGGTGCTCCGACGCCAGTGGGGGTTCGATGGGCTGGTCGTCACCGACTGGGGCGCCAACGACGACCGGGTGGCCGGGGTGCGGGCCGGGCAGGATCTTGAGATGCCGGGCGGGCATGCGACGCACGACGCCGCGGTGCTCGAGGCGTTGGCCGACGGGTCGTTGCCCCACGAGGACCTCGATCGCTGCGTGCACCGGGTGCTGGAGTTGCTCGAGCGCGCCGAAGCGGGGCCGGCCCGCGGCGGGGAGGGCGCCGGCGCCGCCCCGGCCTCGCTCCACGGCGAGCACCACCGCCTGGCGCGCCAGGTGGCCGCCTCGGGCGTGGTGCTGTTGGCCAACGACGGGGTGTTGCCGCTGGCGCCCTCGGCGCACGTCGCGCTGATCGGCGAGTTTGCGAGGCGGCCCCGGTTTCAGGGTGGCGGCAGCTCGCAGGTGAAGTCCACCCGTCGCGACACGCTGCTCGACGAGCTTCGGGCGCACGTCGGGGCCGCCGGTGGCCGGGTGCAATACGCCCCGGGCTACCTGCTTCGCCGCGGCGATCACGACGACGGAGCGGCGGCCCGCCGCCGGGACGAGGCCGTGGCGGTCGCCCGCAACGCCGAGGTCGCGGTCGTGGTCGTCGGCCTCCCCGATGCGGCCGAGTCGGAGGCCTTCGACCGCGACCATCTGCACCTGCCGACCGAGCACAACGAGCTGGTGCGGGCGGTGTGTGCGGCGAATCCGAGGACGGTCGTGATCGTGGTGGCGGGCTCCCCGGTGGCGATGGGATGGGTGGACCGGCCTGCGGCGACGGTCCTCGCCTATCTGGGCGGGCAGGCGGCCGGTGGCGCGCTGGCCGACGTGCTGGTTGGTGAGGCAGAACCGGGAGGGCGGCTTGCCGAGACCCTGCCCGTGCGAGCGGCGGATGTGGCGAGCGACCGCTGGTTCCCGGGCGAGCCCCACCAGGTGACCCACCGGGAGGGACCGTATGTGGGCTACCGCTGGTTCGACGCGTCGGGCGCCCGCCCGCTGTTCCCGTTTGGCCACGGCCTGGGGTACGCCGACCTGACGCTGGGCGAGCCGACCCTGAGCGCGACCACGGTCGACGCCGAGGCGGTGCTCGGTCCCGCCGACGCGCCGGCGCCGGGAGCGGGACCGCTGGCCTTCGTCGCCACCGTCCCCGTGACCAACACCTCCGACCGCGCCGGCACCGAGGTGGTGCAGCTGTACGTCGAGCCGCCGGACGGCCGCATCGGTCCGCCCCGCCACCTGGCGGGCTTTGCGAAGGTGGTCGTCGGCCCCCGCTCGACCGTCGAGGCGACCGTCGAGGTCCACGTCCGGGCGCTGCGCCACTGGGACGCCGGGGCCCACGGGTGGGCGGCGGCCCCGGGCACCTGGGGGGTGGCGGTGGGGCGGTCCTCGGCCGACCTTCCCCACCGGCTCCACGTGGAGGTGCGCTCGACCTGGGAGGCCCCCGACCCCGACCCGCACTCGAGCCGTACCGCGATCCCCGCCCCGACGACTGGGACCCCGGCTCGGCGGCGTTCGAGGCGTTGCTGGGGCGGCCGGTACCCGAACCCAGACCGGTGCGGCCCTTCACGCAACTCGACCCTGATCGAGTTGGGCGAGACCCCGCTGGGTCGACCGCTGCTGGCGGCGATCAAGGCGGTCGTCGCCCGAACGACCGGGGGCTCCGACGACGAGGGCGGGCTCGGGGTGATGGTCGACCGGGCGCTCGGCGAGCTGCCGCTGCGCAACCTTGCGGTCTTGAGCCAGGGCCGGGCCTCGATGCGGGCGATCGACCGGCTGGTCTCGCTGGCCAACCGACTGCCCGCACGCAGGGTTGGGTCGCAGCGCTCCAACCGGGAATGATGGTGCGATGACCGACACCCCTTGGCAGCGCGACGCCTGCTCCTGGTCGACGCCTTCCGCGCCGGCGATCGCTCACCCGTCGAGGAGATGGAGGCCACTCTGGGCGCCATCGAGCGGTCGCGGCTCAACAGCTTCTCGTACCTCGACCCGGAGCGGGCCCTGGAGGGGCCAAGGCCGCCGACGTGGCGTTGCCCTTCGGGGGCGTGCCGACGGGCATCAAGGAACTCGAGCAGGTGGAGGGCTGGCCCGACACCGGGGCCTCGCTGGTCTTCGCCAACCGAATCGCCGAGCGCACCAGCCACTTCAACCGTCGGCTCTTCGACCTCGGTGGGGTGGTCCCCGTGGGGTTGACCACCGCCAGCGAGTTCGGCGGCCTCAACGTGAGCGTCACCAAGCTGAACGGCGTGACCCACAACCCGTGGCGCCACGGCAGAACCGTTGGGGGCTCCTCCAGCGGCGCCGCAGCGTCGGTGTCCGGAGGCCTGGTCAGCCTGGCCACCGGCGGCGACGGCGGGGGTCGATCCGCATCCCCGCCGGGTACACCGGCCTGCTCGGCATGAAGGGCACCTTCGGCCGGATCACCCAGGGTCCCGGCGCCTACAGCCGACCCAACACCGTCGTGCTCGGCAACCTGTCCCGCTCGGTGCGCGACGCCGCGCGGTTCTACGACGTCTGCGCGGGGTTGGACCCCTACGACCCCACCAGCCTGCCCTCGCCCGGCAACTGGGAGGCCGGCCTGGGCACCCGCGAGTTGTCGGGTCTCCGCGTGGCGGTTGTGCCCAACCTGGGCGGCGTCACGCTGGAGGACGGGGTCGAGGAGCGCATCCGCGAGGAGGCGGCGGCGCTGATCGCCGACAACGACATGGTGCAGGTGGAGGTGGACGTGTCCCCGCCCAACCTGGCCGCTCAGTGGATGATGGGCAACCTGTCCACCCTGCTCGCCGAGCTGGGCGATCGCTGGCCCAAGTGCGCGGGCGACCTCACCGACGAGGTGGCCTTCGGACTGTTCGTCAGCCAGTCGATGTACAACCTGCGCACGGCCGCGGTGGCCGAGGAACTGCGGGTGGAGGCCAACCAGGCGATGGCACGGGCCTTCGAGCAGGTCGACCTGATCATCGCCGCCTCCAACCCTGGGCCGGCGTTCCCGGCCGAAGCCGCCATGAGCAGCACCGACAACCACCTGATCGAGCGGGCCAAGGGCAGCACGCCCGCCAAGGGCGCCTTCCGCAGCGCCCTGTTCGGCACCCGCCTGGCGGCCACCTTTGCGCCGAAGCTGCCCAGCGACCTGCTCGCCCGGGTGAGCGAGCGCTTCCCCGAGATGGTCAACATGGGGGCGCTCACCATCATCTCCAACATCTACGGCAACCCGGCGGTGTCGATCCCGGCCGGCACGGTGGGGGGACTCCCGGTGGGCATGCAGGTGCTGGCCCGTCACCACGAGGACCCGCTGCTCTTCGATGTGGCCCTGTCCGTCGAACGCGAGCGGCCCTGGCCGCTGGTCGCCCCGGCCGTCGGCGACGCCGCCTCGGACCCTCGGCCCTGACGTTCAGCGGGGCGTGGCCACCTTGTAGGTGATCGCACCCCGCACGGCCGGGTTGCCCGCCTCGTCGGTGACCACGGCCTCGCAGAACACGATCGATCGTCCGCGTCGCGTGACCCATCCGTGGGCGATCGCGTCGCTGTCCACGATCCCTCCGAGGTACGACAGGTTGAGGTTGAGGGTGAGCATCACCGGCACCGCGTCGTAGGCGCTCGCGATGGCGGGAACGACCACGGTGTCGACCAGCGTGGCCAACGCCCCGCCGTGCATCATGCCCGCCGGTTGGCGGATCTCGTCCCGCCAGGGAACCCGCATTCGGGAGTAGTCGCGGCGGACCTCCTCGAGGCGAAGCCCCACGAGCTGGGCGAAGTTGGCGTTGCCGGTGTGATCGGGAAACCGGGCCCACTTGGCGGTGGTCTCGGCCGGCAGCGTCTCGAAGTCGGTGGGGTCGGGAGAGGTGAAGTTGCTCACCGCGTCAACCTACCTGCGTGCGCCTCGGCGATCTTCGGCCGCGCACGGGCCCACCTCCGGAGCCCGTACCGTTGGTGGGGCGGCGAAAGGGCGACGATGGACGTTGGACGGCGGCGGGTGTTGGGTTCGATGGCGGCGGTGACGTCCGCCGCCGCGGTCGGCTGCACCACCGACGGGAGCGACTCGGCCGAATCGTCGCCGACCGGACCCACGACAACCACCTCAACCACCTCAACCACCACAACCACCGCCGCCGGCGCCGGCACCGCGGCGACGTCGGCGGACACGACCGCGGTCTCCCGGCCATGGGCGGACGCCGGATTCGACGAGCTCGAGCGGTACCTCGCCGACACCAACACCAACTCCTTTGCCATCTGGGAGGACGGCGACAGCGTCTTCGAGTGGCATCGCGACGATCCCGAGTTCCGGCGCGACATCGCCTCGGCACAGAAGAGCGTGCTGTCGCTGCTGGTGGGACGGGCGGTCGCCGACGGGCTGATCGCCCTCGACACCGAGGTCGGCGAGGTGGTGGGGGCCGACTGGGCCGGCGGCAGCCCGACCGCGGGCATCACCGTGCACCACCTGCTTGCCATGACCAGCGGGCTGGATAATCAGCTCCAGGTGGTGAGTGCCCCGGGCGAGGCCTGGCTGTACAGCGGGGCGTTTGCCGCGTTGTTCGACGTCGTGACGTCGGTGACCGGCGAGGAGCTGCAACCGCTGGCGCAGTCGTGGCTCTTCGACGACGCAGGAGCGACCACCGCCGAGTTCTACGAGCGCCGAATCGACAGCTATGCGCCGATCGGGCTGGTGGCGTCGACGAGCGACCTGGTTGCGATCGGCCGGACGGTGGTGGAGGGCACCCAGGCGGGCCTGGATCCGACCTGGCTCGACGACTCGCTGACCCCGTCGCAACCCTTCAACGAGGGGTACGGCCACCTGTGGTGGCTCAACGGCCACGAGTCCTACCTCTACCCGGCGCCCGGCTCCCCGAAGCGTGAGGGGCCGCTGATCCCGCCGGCGCCGGACGACCTGGTGGCCGCGCTGGGGAAGGACGATCAGAAGCTGTACCTCAGCCGGGACCTGCGGCTGGTGGTGGCCCGGATCGGGGGACGGGCGGTTGAGGGCCGGCCGGCGCTGTCCTCCTACGACCCGGACCTGTGGACGCGCCTGATGGAGCTCCGCGGCGACGCGTAGGGCACGTCCCGGCCGACGCCACCCCACCTCAAGGTTCGCCGGCTGTTCAGCTGGAGTTCACCTTGGCTGCACCTGCGCGTCAACTTGGCTCCCTACCGTTCGTCTCGTCAACCACATCCGCCCCTTCATCGGCGGACCCCCCCCATGACAGAGGAGACGAGAGTGAATCAACGAACCAGTCCATCCCTTCGACTTGCAGCACTGGCCCTGGCCGGTGGCCTGGCCGTCAGCGCCTGCAGCGGATCGAGCAGCGGCACCGCCGAGGGCGCCGCCGACGGCGAGATCGCCATCTCCGGCTCGTCGACCGTCGAGCCGATCTCGGTGCGGGTCGGCGAGCTGTTCTCCGAGACCGGCGGCGTGTTGCCCTCGGTCGAGGGCCCCGGCACCGGCGACGGCTTCAAGAAGTTCTGCGCCGGAGAGACCGACATCTCCGACGCCTCCCGGGCGATCAAGGACGAGGAGATCGCCACCTGCGACGAGGCCGGTGTCACCTACACCGAGCTGCAGATCGCCAACGACGCACTGACCGTGCTGACCAACGAGGCCAACGACTCCATCGAGTGCCTCACCTTCGAGGACCTGTACGGCCTGGTGGGCCCCGAGTCCGAGGGTGTGGCCAACTGGTCGGACGCCAAGGACAAGGGCGCCACCTCCGACCTGCCGGACGCACCGCTGGAGATCTTCGCCCCGGGCACCGAATCGGGCACCTACGACTCGTTCTACGAGCTGGCGATCGAGGGCCTGGCCGAGGAGAACGGTGCACCCGAGGACGTGCAGATCCGCCCGGACTACGGCGGCCTGGCCAACGACAACGAGATCGTCTCCGGCATGCAGTCGGTCGACACCAGCTTCGGTTGGGTGGGCTTCGCCTTTGCCGAGGAGGCCGAGGGCGTCCGTGAGATCGAGATCGACGGCGGCGACGGGTGCGTCGCACCCTCCGCCGAAACCGTCTCCGACGGCACCTACCCGCTGGCCCGCCCGCTGTTCATCTACGTGAACAACGAGAAGCTGGCCGACAACCAGGCGCTGTCGGACTTCGTCGACTTCTACCTCTCCGACGAGGGCATGGCCGCCGTGCCCGAGGTCGGCTACGTGTCGCTGGCCGACGCCGACCTCGAGGCCACCCGCTCCACCTGGGAGTCGGCCAAGTCATGAGCGACTCCGGGCTGACACTGGCCGACCTGGCCGGTTCGAAGCATCGCAATCGCGTCGAATCGGCCGTCAAGGCCGGTGTCGGCTCGGCGGCGTCGCTCAGCATCGTCATCAGCGTGGCGATCCTCGCCGTGTTGATCGTCCGCTCGGTCGGCTTTCTCGCCCGGGTCGAATGGTCGTCGCTGGTCTCCTCCCTGGGTTGGTTCCCTCGGAGCGAACGCTTCGATCTGGTGACGTTGCTGCTGGGATCCCTCTGGGTCACCGGCATCGCACTGGCCGTCGCCACCCCGATCGGGGTGGGGGCGGCGGTGTACCTCTCGGAGTACGCCTCCAAGCGGGTGCGCCGTTGGCTCAAGCCGTCGGTCGAGATCCTGGCCGGACTGCCCTCGGTGGTCGTGGCGTACTTCATCCTTCAGGTGATCTACCCGACGGCGCTCGAGGGCGTGCTCAGCTCGAAGTACACGCTGCTGGCGGCAGGTCTCGGCGTCGGGATCCTGACGATCCCGATCATCGCCTCGGTCACCGAGGACGCCCTGTCGGCGGTGCCCAACTCGCTTCGTGAGGCCAGCGTGGGTCTGGGCGCCAGGAAGGCGGTGACCACCGTCAGGGTGGTGCTGCCCGCCGCCGTCTCGGGGATCACCGCGGCGCTGATCGTGGGCGCCAGCCGGGCGCTGGGCGAGACGATGCTGGTCACGCTGGTCGCCGGCGGCGCCAACGGGTCGGCGCGGGCGTTCGGGCCCGCGGCCTCGTCGGGTGGCGTCACGATGACCTCGGCGATGGCCAACCTGGCGGCCGGGTCCGACTCGGTGGCGGTGGGCACCGGCGTGACCCTCAACCCGGTCAACTCGCTCTACGTCGTTGGTCTGGTGCTGTTTGCGTTCACGCTGGGCCTCAACATGATCGGCGACCGGCTCGTCCGCCGATTCCGCCAGAGCTACTAGGAGGGACGAGACGTGACGATCGCATTCACCCGTCGACGACAACGAGAGGCCACCGCCGAGGCGGTGCGCAAGGCGATCACCGGTGGCGGGGTCGATACCGCCGGCCTGGTGTTCAAGGCGCTGGTGGCGGGCTGCCTGCTCGTGATCATGGGCCTGCTCATCTGGCTGTTCGCCGATGTGGTCCTCGAGGCCCAGCCCTACCTCGCCGAGCGCGGCTTCCTCGGCTTCCTCGGCGGCACCCTGTCGAGCCAACCCGGCACCTACGGGGTGTCCCAGGGCATCATCGGATCGCTGTGGATCCTCGTGTTCGTGGCGGTGATCGCCTTCCCGGTCGGGGTCGCCGCCGGCGTCTACCTGGAGGAGTATGCGGTCGACAGCCGCTTCACCCGCCTGGTCAACCTGATCATCCGCAACCTCGCCGGGGTTCCGTCGGTGGTCTACGGCATCCTCGGGCTGGCCGTGTTCAAGGAGCTGTTGGGCGCCGCCGGGGACGACAACGCCGCCTGGTGGCAGTTCACCGGCGGACCGACCCTGATCACCGCCGGGCTCACGATGGCCATCCTGGTGCTGCCGATCGTCATCATCACCTCCGCCGAGGCGATCCGGGCGGTGCCGGGCAGCCTGCGGGAGGCGGGCTTCGGGGTGGGGGCGACCCGCTCCGAGGTCATCCGCAGCCACGTGTTGCCCTACGCCGCACCCGGCATCCTCACCGGCACGGTGCTGTCGTTCGCCCGGGCGATCGGAGAGGCCGCCCCGCTGCTGATGGTGGGCGCCATCACCGGCCTCCTGCCCACGTACGGCACCGTTCCCGACCAGCTCACCGGCAAGTTCACCGCCCTGCCGATGGTCATCTACGGAACCCTGAAAAAGCCCGAGTCCCAGGGCTGGCCCGCGGTGACCGCCGCCGTGATCATCGTGCTCATGGCGGTGTTGCTGGTGGCCAACGCCGGATCGATCCTTGCCCGCAACTACTTTGAGAGGAAGCGCCAATGACCCCCAACAGCGCCCCGCACGCCGCAGCGACGCCACCCAACCTCCGCACCCGACCGAGCGTCGGAGCCCCCGGGGTGGCAGCCCCGACGGCCGACGCAAAGGACCTCGACCTCATGCCCGACCTGGTGACCGCCCCCGTCTTCGAAGTGGCCGACCTCTCGGTCTACTACGGCGACTTTCGGGCCGTCCGCGACGTGAACCTCACCGTGCGAAGCGGCGAGATCACCGCCTTCATCGGGCCCTCGGGCTGCGGTAAGAGCACGGTGTTGCGCTGCTTCAACCGCATGAACGACCTGATCGACACCGCCCGGGTGACCGGCTCGGTCAACTTCCGGGGCGTCGACCTGTACGACCCCGAGGTCAACCCGGTCGAGGTTCGGCGGCGGGTCGGCATGGTGTTCCAGAAGCCCAACCCCTTCCCGAAGTCGATCTACGCCAACGTCGCCTACGGCCCGAAGGTCGGCGGCGCCAAGAAGGCGGACCTCGACGAGATCGTCGAGACCAGCCTGACCAAGGCCGCGCTCTGGGACGAGGTCAAGGACCGCCTGGGCGATTCGGCGATGGGCCTCTCCGGCGGCCAGCAACAGCGGCTGTGCATCGCCCGTGCGATCGCCTCGCAGCCCGAGGTGGTGCTGATGGACGAGCCGTGTTCGGCGCTCGACCCGATCGCCACCGCCCGCATCGAGGAACTGATGCGGGAGCTGCAGAGCGAGTACACGATCCTGATCGTCACCCACAACATGCAGCAGGCGGCCAGGGTGAGCGACAAGACCGCCTTCTTCACCACCGAGGTCAACGAGGAGGGCGACCGTCGCACCGGCACCCAGATCGAGTTCGACGACACCGAGAAGATCTTCTCCAACCCCTCCGACGAGCGCACCGAGAACTACATCACCGGCCGGTTCGGGTGAACCAACTGGGCAAAGGTGGGATGATTGGCGCCGTGGCCGACGCTCAGGACATCCGCAAGAACTTTCACGATGATCTGGACGAGATCACCAATCAGTTGGTGGCGATGGCGGCGCTGGTCACCGAGACGATCCCGCGGGTGACCGAGACGCTGTTGGCGGTCGACCTGGCCGAGGCCCAGTTGATCATCGACGACGACGATGTGCTCGATGCGCTGATGGTGGAGGTGGAGGAGGCGTGCTACCGGGTGCTGGCCCTCCAACAGCCGATGGCCGGCGACATGCGGGCGATCGTGGCGGCCATCCGCATGGTGTCGGAGATCGAGCGCTCGGGCGACCTGGCGGTCAACATCGCCAAGGCAACCAGGCGGATCTACGGCGTCACGATCACGCCGCGCCTGCGCGGCCTGATCGCGTCGATGGGCGAGGAGGCCGCACGGCTGTACCGGCTGGCCATGCAGGCCTACGCCGAGGGGGACGCGCCCATGGCGGCTGCGCTGGACGATCTCGACGACCGGCTGGACTCGCTGCACCGGGACTACATCGCGGAGATCTTTGCCGCACGACGAGGAGCGCCTGACCCTGCAGGAGGGGGTGCAGCTGGCCCTGATCGGCCGCTACTACGAGCGGATCGGCGACCACGCGGTGAACATCGGCGAACGGGTGCGCTACATGGTCACCGGCTGGCTGCCCGAGCAGAAGGCCGCCGACCGGGCCGCCCGGCGCAACGAACCCGCTCCGAGTCCGATGACGGGTCGGGTGTCGCCGAGGCTTCGACGGAGGCCGACCCGGCGCCCGGCGCCGAACGCTCCCGAATCCGACGGCTAGCTCGCGGCCTTGGTCGCAGCTCGATGAATCCGGTGGCGGTGGTGCTCGCGGTGACGCTCGTCGTCGCTGCGGTGTGTGCGGTCGCCTCCCGACGGGCGCGCCGAGGTCAGGTCGAACCGGGTCCGGGTGAGAGAGCTCGAGTCCGAGTTGGCCGATGCCCGGTCGGGCGACTCACCGTGGCTCGACGTGCAACAGGTGGTGGACGCCCTGCCCGTGGCGGTCGTGATCGCCGACGCGTCCGGGTCGCCGGTGGTGAGCAACGCCGAGGGCGACCGGCTGCTCGAACCCCGCATCGACTCGGCGTTGGTGGGGCGGAGCCTGAAGGCGGCCCTGGCGGAGGCGGTCGAGGGCACCCCGGTACGTCGGGTCGAGGAGCTGATCGGCCCGCCCCTGGAGCGCCACGTCGTGGTCGCCAGCCCGATCGAGGGCGGCGGCGCCATCGCCGTCGTGCAGGACGACTCCGACATCGCCCGCACCGAGGCGGTCCGTCGGGACTTCGTGGCCAACATCTCCCACGAGCTGAAGACCCCGATCGGGGCGGTGGTGCTGCTGGCGGAGCTGCTGGCCGACGAGTCGGACGGGGCCACCGTTCGCAGGTTCGCGGGCCGGATCGAGGCAGAGGTGGCGCGGCTGGGCCGGTCGGTGGACGACCTGCTGGAGCTCACCCAGATCGAGTTCGGCCGGCCCGACGTGGCGGAGGCGGTGGCGGTGGACGACGTCCTCGACGGGGTGATCGAACGCATCGCCTCGGTGGCTGCGGACCGCTGTGTCTCGGTCGCCCGGCCGGCGGCCCGGAGCGGGCGGGTCGTGCTCGGGGACCCGCGCCAGCTTGGCTCCGCCCTGTTCAACCTGGTGGAGAACGCGGTGAAGTACTCACCCGACGGCGCGTCGGTGTGCCTCGGCATCGCCGAGTCGGGTCCCGACGAGGTGGTGGTCACCGTCGCCGACTCCGGCATCGGAATCCCGGGGGCCGATCTCGACCGGATCTTCGAGCGGTTCTACCGGGTGGACCGTGCCCGCGGCCGGGACACCGGCGGCTCGGGGCTGGGCCTGGCCATCGTCCGCCACGTCGTGCACAACCACGGCGGGACGGTGGAGGTGACCTCCACCGAGGGCGTCGGCACCACCTTCACCGTGCATCTCCCCAGCGCCGGTGCCGACGAGAACACAGCGGAGCGATGATGAGCACAGCGGAGCGACGATGAGTACGGCGACGATCCTGGTGGTGGAGGACGAGGAGTCCTACATCGACGTGTTGACGGTGGGGCTCGGTCGGGAGGGCTTCGAGGTTCACGTGGCCCGCACCGGCGCGGAGGCGTTGGAGCGGCTCGACTCGCTCCGCCCCGATCTGGTGCTGCTCGACGTGATGCTGCCCAACGTGTCCGGCCTCGACGTGTGTCGCGAGATCCGGTCGACCTCGCGGGTGCCGATCATCATGGTCACCGCCAAGAGCTCGGAGATCGACACGGTGGTCGGCCTGGAGGTCGGCGCCGACGACTACGTGACCAA
>JAWKIE010000011.1:0-112860 GCA_041394485.1 Microthrixaceae bacterium | reverse complement strand
ACGGCAACAGGTCCCGGAGCGCCCGTCCCACGTTGGCCGCCCCCGGGGTGGCGCCGGCCTCGAGCGGGCTGACGGCGTACCAACCCGGGCGGTCGACCGCGGCGTCGAGGCGGGCTCGAAGCTCATCCTCGGTGTCCGCGGTCAGCGTGATGCCCCGTTCGCCGAGCACCTTGGCGAACGCCACCTGATGGCCGTCGACGTGTTCGTCGAGCTCGCTTCGACGAGGGACGACGACCGGCTTCACCCCGGCGCGAAGTGCGTCCATCACCGTCCCCGGACCGGCGGCGCAGACCACGGCGTCGGCCTCGGCGAAGAGCCCGAGCAGCTCGGAGGAGTCGAGGGCCTCCGAGCGGGCGGCCACTCCCCCGGGATCGTCGGCCGTGCCGTACTGGATCACCACCCGGGCGTCGGCCCGGTGGTCGTCGGCCCAGCGGGCGGCCCACCCCACCAGACGGTCGAACCGATGCTTGTCGGTGCCCACCGTGACGACCACCAACGCCCGGGCGTCGTGGTCCGAGGCCGCCTCACCGTCGGGGTGGTCGTCGGATTCGGTGCCCGTCGTGCCGCCCGACGCGTCGGGCGCTGCGGCGGCGACGGGCGAGTCGGGCCAGATCGTGCCCATGACCTGCGCGTCGCGATAGAGCGACCGCTGCTCGGGCCACTGCACCAGCATCGCGTCGGTCGCCCGCCGCACGAGCCGACCGGTCATCGTGGCCGAATCGATGCGGTCGTACACCTCGAGGTAGGCGGTACGGGCACCAAACAGCTTGCCGAGCCAGAAGAACGGCACGGCGACACCGGCGCCGGTCGACACGATCAGTGCAGGGCGGCGGGTTCGCAGCTCCCGCCAGGCCAGCACCAGGTTGCGGGCGAGGTTGGGGAGGTTGCGGGTGGTCGGATGGTGGGCCCACACCACCTCCTCCCCGCTCAGGCGGGACACGGCGTCGGGCAGCTCGAAGGTGACCCAAACCCGCCGCTGGTCCTCCCAGAACGGCCGCAGCTCCAGCAGGTGGGACAGGTGTCCGCCCGAGGAGGTCACCAGCATCACCAGCGGATCGCCGTCCGCCGCCCGGCTCCGACCGCGACGCAGCGCCACCGTCACCTCCTCCGCGGGGGCACGCCGCGAAGCCGGAGCGGTCCGGGCTCAGGCCACGTGTGGCTCACAGTGCGACGACACCGGTCAGGTGCGCGTTGATCGACCTCAGGCTCTCCACCGTGGCGGTGAGTTCCTTTCGGTCGGCCGACTCGGACTCGATCGTCACCAGCACGCCGTCGACCTGCGGGGCCAGCGCCAGCGCATCGGCGTAGTCGGTGGGCGACGGGGCGATCAGCACGATCTGGTCGAACGTGGCGCCGTTGGGGTCGGTGAGCGCGTCCTTGAGTCCGGAGAAGCGGAACAGCTGGTCTCGGGCCTCCTCGCGCGAGCCCACCGGCAGCAGGTACAGGCCCTGGCAGCCGGGGATCTCCAACACCGCGTCCTCGAGCGTCGCCTTGTTGGCCAGCACCTCGCCCAGCCCGGGCCCGCGGGGCACCGAGAAGTACGAACCAAGGGTGTCCTCGCGCAGGTTCGACCAGATGAGCAGCACCCGGCCGCCCTCGCGACCCAGGGTGACCGCCAGGTTGGCGGCGACCTCCTCGGCGGGGCCGAGCCGACCGACGTGACCAGCAGGAACCGTGGCCCCGGCCTCCATCCGCCCAGGCGAAGGGCGAGGCGGCGGTAGCTCTCGGCCTCGGCGCCGTTGCCGTTGCCGGCGACCTCGACGCCGGGCGTGGCGGCTGGCCGCCCGGCCGTACCACTCGCCGAACCACTCCTTGCCCTCGTCGTCGTCGGAGGCGTCGGTGGTGATGACGTTGACCGGGGTGGAGCCCACCAGGTCCTGCAGATCCTGGCTGCTGCGCACCTTCCGGGTCGGTGCGGTCACGAACCAGCGCCACGACGAACCCGGCGGCCAGGGCGGCTGCGATCGCTCCGATGAGCACCACCGGGGCGCCCAGGCTGGTGCTGTCCTCGGGCAGCGACGCCGGGCTGACCCGTTGCCGGGCGTCGTGTCCAGCGCTGCCATGCGGTCAGTTCGGTCTTGAGCTTGAGTTCCTCCGCGAACTGGGAGTTGAGCTGGGCGGCCAGCACGGTCTCGGTGGTGGGGTTCTCGTCCGGGTCGACGTCCTCGAGCTGCTTCGACGTGGCGTCGCGGGCCTCGTTGAGATCGTCGAGCTGCGCCACCAACCCGCCGACCACCTCGGAGCGGCGGGCCTCCTCCTGCTCGGTGCGCAGTTCCAGGTAGCTGTCGACCAGCGCCTGGGCGCCGGCCTGGGCGATCGCCGGGTCGTCGGCCTGGTAGGACACGTCCATCGTCAGGCTGTCGGGCAGGATCTCGACCGCCGCGTAGTCGCGCAGCTGCTCGGCGGTGGCCCCGTCGCCCAGTCGGTCGGCCGCCCGCTGGGCGACCTCGTCGGAGCGCAGGATCGATCGCTGCGTGGCGGTCAGCGTGGTCGCCGGGCTGATTCCGCCGCCGACGCCGGAGATGCCCGGGCTGTCGGGAACCTGCTCGAGGACGACCCGCGCGGTCGATTCGTAGCCGGGTTCGGCCTTGGCCAGATACGCCAAGCCGACGAGCGCGCCCATGACGCCGGCGAGCGCGATGATGACGAACCGCCGACGGATGAGGCCGAGGTAGTCGGCCAGTGTTGGGGTGTCGTCACCGTCCACGACGGCCTCCCTTGAGGTTGGGGGGTCGACGACGGGGATCGTCGCCGGCCTTCGGCCCGGAGGTGGCTCCGGAGGAACGGTCGCCGCCGGGGCGATCCGCAGACTTGGGGCCGCCCGCACGCAGCCGTGCCAGCAGTCGGCCCGGGCGGAGCTGCGCCGGGTCGGTGATCAGTTCGTCCAGTCCGGTCTCGCTGCGGAACCGCCACATGCCGACGGCGTAGGCGATGACACCCGTGAGCCCGGCCAGGACGAGGCTCGTCCAGGTGGCTCCGAAGAACACCCTGAAGAAGAGGGCGGGGACACCGATCGTGGCGGTGGCCAGGCCGGCGGTCCACAAGGCCGACCAGCTCACCATGTCGAGGTGCATCTGTTCCTGGGCCTGCCACGCCGGCAGGCCGACGAGCAGCACGAGGGTGAGCGCCCACACGATTCCGGCGCCGGTGATGCCCAGCCACGGGATCAGCGCCAGGTTGCCCACCAGGTTGAACGCCACTGCGATCGCCGCGTTGCCCATCGCCTGAGAACTCCTGCCGCCCATCAGGATGACCGAACCGGCCGGGCCGAACAGCGAGAACGCCATCAGGCCGAACGACAGCGCGATCAACGCGCCCTGGGCGGCGAGGACCTCCGACCCGAAGACGCCCAACAGCACCGGGGCGAACCCGATCGCCAGCAGGTAGATCGGCCAGGTCAGCGCGGTCTGCCAGCCTGCGGCGGTCCGCACCAGGTGCGAGGTGGCCCGGCCGCGTTCCTTGGCCATGAGACCGGACACCCGGGGCCCGACCACCTGCATGATCGCCTCGGAGATGAACGCACCGAGCAGCACGTAGCGGGTGCCGGACGCATAGATGCCGGCGGCGCTGGTCGAGACCAGGGCGCTCACCAGCAGGGTGTCGACCCAGGCGATCGACACCTCGAAGGTCTGCCCGGCGGCGCGCGGCGCGCTGAACCCCCAGAACGCCTTGGCCGCCGCCGCCCACGAGTTGCGATCGAAGCCGGGGTCGCCCTGGGCGTGGGCGGTTCCCGGCGCGGCGAAGGCCACCCTGGGGTCGTCGAGGTCGGCGGGGTGGGTGCGGGTCGTCGCCAGCAGGCGACGCCACACCATCACCGCGGGGATCAGCGCCACCAGGTTGGTCAGCGCCCACACGCGGGCGACCGCCACCACGTCGCCTCCGAGCCTGGTGGTGACCAGCACGGCGATCGGCAACAGCAGTGCGCGGCCGACCTTCTCGATCGCAGCCTGCGGCCACATGACGTCGAAGCCACGCGTGGCGCTGACCAACACCGTCTCGAGCACGGCGATCGGCAGCAGCGGTGCCAGCGCCAGGAAGACCCGCGACAGCTGCGTCACGCCCTCGCCGTTGGCGAACACCTCGGCCAACCGGCCCGACTGGGCTCCGAGGAACCAGGCGAACAGCAGGCTGATCGCCATTACCGGAACGAGTCCGACCGTCATCATCCGGGGGATGACGTCGGCCGCATGCACGGCGCGGAGCCGCGAGATCCACCGGATCAGGCCGGTGGCCGAGCCCAGCTCGGCCACCCGGGCGAGGATGTTGAACGCGGCGATGCCGACCAGTGCCACGCCTGCGGCGGCGGTGCCCAACTCGTGGTTGAGCACCCAGAGCAGGGCGAAGTTGGCGACCCCGTAGATCAGCGCTGCGCCCAGGTTGAGCGCGCCGCCTCGTGCGACGCCTCCGAGCTGTGTGCGATCGCCGACGTCGTCGCCACCGCCGTCGTCGTCGCCCTGGTCGTCGTCCTCAAGTTCCTCAGGGTCGAGCTGGGCGGAGGGAATCTCCGCCCAGATGTCCGTCGGGCTCGCGGGTGCCGCCACCAGGTTGGGGTCGGTCGGCATCGGCACCAAGGAAATGCCGTCCACACCGAAGCTGGCGACCGATCCGGGGGCGACCGGTTCGAACACCACCCGCTCGGCGTCGTCGGTCGGCTCGTCCAACGAGCGACCGCCGGGCCGGGCGGGGGGCCTGGACGTCCGGTGCGTAACCGGGTCGACGAATCCGCCGGCGGCGTCGTTGGCGTAGGCGTCCCCGGCGGCCTCCCAGTTCGGCTCCGGTTCGATGACCGGCGACGGCTGGGGCGGTTCGGGGGGGCCGGAGGGGCCGAGGTCCGCCGGACCGCGCCCACCTCGACGCAGTCGCGGCCGGCCGTCCGGCCCCACCTCCAGGCGCTGGTCCTCGGGGATGAGCGCCTCGTACGGGCTGGGATCGAACTCGGGCACGACCGGCCGGGCGTCGGTGGGCGCCTGTGGGCGCTCGGCCGGCGAGCGATGCGGCAACACCTCGTCCGGTCCGGCCTCGTCGCCCGAAGCGGTGGGTTCCGGCTCGGCGATCGGCCCCCGGGTCGGCGGCTTCCAGGACGGCGACTCCATCACCCAGTCGGCCTGGGGGTGCTGCGGGTCGGCCCCGAAGGCGGGCTCGTTGGCGGGACCGGTCCCGGCGGACGGGATCGGTTCGCCCCCGGACGGCGGGGCGGCGGGCGGCATCGGCTGCGGGCCGGGTGGGGGCAGGAGGTCGTCCCGCCGGCCGGCGGGAGGGAGGAACGCCGAGTTGGGTCCGTCGCCGATCGACGACTCAACCTCGGCCTCGCGCGGTGCCTCGGTGGAGTCCAGTGCCTCCCAGGCCAGGTCCCAGTCGCCCGAGCCGTCGCCCGCCTGACCCACCGTGGGTTCCGGGGTCGGCCCGGGATCGGGTTCGGACGCCGGACCCTGCGGCCGATCGCTGCGATGCCCGTTGGAGGGGGGCGGCCACCTCATGGCGTCGCTCCGGATCCGGCGGTCCGCGCCGCGCGACGAGTTCGTCACACAGCGGCGCCAGGTCGTCGAGCGCGGCCTCGTGGCCGGGCGCGCCCAAGACGGCGGCCTCCAGCGACCTGGCGGCGAGTTCGAGCACGTGCGCACAAGCCAACACCTGCTCCGTATCGGCACGTTGACCCGATGAATCGAGGCTTTGGCCCCCGAGAATCCGCGACCGGGTCAACGCCTCGGGCACGGTTGCGCCGTCGACGATGTGCGATTGCTGGTAGTGCCAGTGGTAGGTGTCGAGCCCCACGGGGCGACGCTCCCCGGAGTATTCCCAGTCCCACACCCACAGTTGGTTGCCCACCCGGGCCAGGTTCCACGGCACCCAGTCGCCGTGCCATCGACCGAGCAGCACCGGGGTGGTGCCGACGAGTTCCCGTGCGACCGCCCAGGCCTCCCCGAAGCGCCGTCGGCCGTGCTCGACGGCCGGTGGGGCGCCCTCAGCGCGGCCCGCCACAAGGCGGTCGGCCCAGGCGGCGCCTCCGGAGTCCGCAAACGGCTCGATCGTGGGCGGCCCGTCGATCGCGGCGACGTCGGCCAGCGCCCGGGCGATCACAGGACCCATCGAGGCGTCGGCGGGTTCCACCCGGGCGACCCCGTCCGGCATGGGGGCGGCGACCGAGACCACGGCGTCGCCCCAGTCGAACCGGTCGAGGAGTTCCGGCGACCGAAAGCGGTGATCGTCGCGTGCGCCCAGCAGCGCCAGGGTGTCGGATTCGATCGTCACGTGGCGCCGGGTCAGCGGGGTCCACCCCACCTTGGCGTAGGCCACCGGCCGGCCGTCCTCGGCAAACAGCTGCAGCGTCGGTGTCCAGAACGGGTCCAGGTGTCGGGGCGAGGTGGCGTAGGCCAACGGGCCGCGCCCCAGGCGCCGTTCCAGCTCGTCGACGAGGGGACCCAACGGGTCGGTGCCGGTGGCGGCGAACCGTCCGCTCGGGGCGCCGCTGGTCATCGCCGTGCCCTGAATCCGTTGCAGCAGGCCGGTGCGCAGCCCCCACCCCACCATCGACCGGCGACGGGCAACCTTGGCAGGGCGCAGCCGGTTGTAGGCCAGGCAGCTGGCCGCCGCCGCCCGCCTGCTGGTGATGGGCACGTAGAACCGGGGATGTTCGGCGTTGGGGAAGGCCCGGTGGGTTTCCGGAGCGGCGCCACCGTTCACCGGGCGAAGGCCCAGCAGTTCACCGAGCACGGCGACCGAGCCCTCCTCCGGGCCGAGCGCGTCGTCGCCGACCGCGGTCGTCGCAACCGGGGCGCCCCCGGCGTCGCTCATATGCCGCGTCCCCGGGCGTTGAGGAACGCCACCACCCGGTCGGGCCGCAGCAGCTTGGCCCACACGCCGAGCGCCAGCCAGGCCCGGGGCTGGCGCCAGTCGGCCGCGAGGGTGGCCCGGATCAGCGATCTGGCCTCGTCGCGGTCGCCGGCCGAGGCCGCAGCGAAGGCGCGCTGACCGAGCACGCGGCCGTGCCCCCTGGGGTGCTCCGCAAACTCGGGGAACCGGTCGAGCAGGTAGTTCAGGGCGGTGTCGATCGTGCGCCACCGCTCGGCGAACAACGACCCGCCGCCCCAGCCCTTGCGCACGAGCGGGGCCCGGCTGGTCGGCAGGGGATGGCGACGGGCGGCGCGCAGCACGAACTCGTAGTCCTCGGCGTACCCGCCGGGGATCTCCTCGTCGGCTCCGCCGAGCCGGTCGGGGTCCAGGAAGGCCTCGCGCCGCACCAGCGTGGTGACGAACTCCACCTCCATCACGCGGTCGTCGAGCAGGTCGCCCATCGTGATCGCGTCGCTCGTCAGCGGGCGTGGCACGATCGTTCCCCGGTGGTCGACCTCCATGCCACACACGACGGCGTCGGTCTCCGGGTGCGCCTCCAGCAGCCTCACCTGGGTCTCGGCCTTCTCGGGGAGCCAGGTGTCGTCGTCGTCGCAAAATCCCAGGAACTCGCCGGTGGCCGCCTCGGCGCCGCAGTTGCGGCCGGCGGGCAGGCCCTTCCGGTGCGTGTTGGGCATGACGGTCACCGGGCGAAGCGGGTCGCTGCTGTTGAGCGTCTCGTCCGGGGTGGTTCCGTCGTAGACGACGAACGTCTCGATCGGGCCGTCGTAGCGTTGGGCGACGATCGACTCGATCGCGGCCCGCAGCAGCACGGGGCGGTCGACCGTGCAGATCACCACCGACACCGGGGGCGCCGCAGTTCGGCGCCCCCGTCGTCGGTCCGCCCCTCGTCGGGGCATCGGTTCGATCGTCGACGGCCGGGCCGTCGTGACCCGCCGTCGTCGCGTGGTCGGCGCGTTCCGCGCTCGCCTGATCCAGCATGTCCATCCCGCTTGTCGTTGGCCCGCCAGGGACCTGGGGATGCTATCGCCGTTCCGGAGGAATCCGAACCCCGCGCACCCGTTTGTTGTGTCCTCGAGCCGCTGGAGCGGCGCCTGGACACCACAAAACGCCGGGACCGGCCGCCGCGGGTCGCCCCGGCCTCAGGCCTGGCTCTCGGCCATCAGCGACGCCACCCGGGCCGCCGCCTCGGCGGTTCGCTCGACGTCCTCCGCCCGATGGGCCAGCGACGGGAACATCACCTCGTAGGGCCCCGGGGCGAGGGCGATTCCGGCGTTGAGCATGCCGTGGAAGAACTCGGGATAGCGGCCGAGTGCCACCGAGGCCCGTGCGGTCTCGAAGTCGATGGGCAGATCCGGGCCGAAGAACACGCCCACCAGGGGACCCACCCGCGGGACGCGGGCCTCGACGCCGGCATCGGAGAAGGCCCGGTGCAGCCCGTCGGCCAAACGCTCGGCGGTGTCCTCCAACTGCTGGTAGGCGTCCGGCGTGAGCAGCTCGAGCACGGCCAGGCCCGCCGCGGTGGCCAGCGGGTTCCCCGACAGCGTGCCCGCCTGGTACACCGGGCCGAGCGGCGAGATCAGGCTCATCAGCTCGGCCGACGCCCCGTAGGCGCCGACGGGCAGTCCGCCGCCGATCACCTTGCCGAAGCACCAGATGTCGGGGGTGACCGAGAGGAACTCGGTGGCGCCGCCCACGGCCAGGCGGAAGCCGCAGATCACCTCGTCGAACAACAACAACGCCCCGACGCGGTCGCACTCCGCCCGCAGGCCCTCCAGGAACCCGTCCCGGGGGGCGATCAGCCCCATGTTGGCGGCCACCGGCTCGACGATGACCACCGCCACGGTGTCGTCCAGGGTGGGGACGACGTTGTAGGGGGCGACGACGGTGTCGGCCACCGCCCCCGGGGTCACCCCGGCCGAGTCGGGGGTGGACGTCTCGCCCAGGTCGAACCCCTCGATGACGCCGGAACCCGACGAGGCCAGCAGCGCGTCGGAGTGGCCGTGGTAGTTGCCGACGAACTTGACGATCCTGCTCCTGCCGGTGGCGCCCCGGGCCAGGCGGATGGCGGACATCGTCGCCTCGGTGCCCGACGACACCAGGCGCACCTGTTCCATGCCGTCGATCCGACCGACGAGTTGTTCGGCAAGCGCCACCTCACCCTCGGTCGGCGCGCCGAAGGTGGTGCCCCGACGCGCGGCGGTGGTGATGGCCCCGATCACCTGTGGGTGGGCGTGGCCGACGATGGACGCGCCGTAGCTCTGCACGTAGTCGAGGTACACGGCGCCCTCGACGTCGGTGACGTACGCGCCGTGTCCCTCGGCGATGAAGTTTGGGGTGCCGCCCACCGAGCGGAACGCCCGCACCGGCGAGTTGACCCCGCCGGGCATCACCCGAAGGCCGCGTTGGTACAGGTCGTGGTTGGAGGTCATCGGTGCTCCTCTGATGGGGCGGCGGGGGTGGCGGGGTGGGCAGGGCGGCGGTGGCGGGGCGGGGGGGGGGGGGGGGCTGGGGGGGGGGGGGGGGGGGGGCAGGGCGGCGGTAGCAGGGTGGCGAGATCGGCGGTGCGACGGGATGGGCGGGGTCAGGGTGCTCAGCTGCGGGCGAACAACTCGGCCAGCCGTCGGGCGAAGTAGGTGAGGATGAAGTCGGCGCCCGCTCGACGGATCGCCAGCAGCTGCTCGAGCGCCGCGGCCTCCAGGTCGAGCCAGCCCCGCTCGGCCGCCGCGTGCAGGGCCGCGTACTCGCCGGACACCTGATAGGCGGCCAGGGGCACGTCCACCTCGTCGCGGGCGCGGGCGATGACGTCCAGGTAGGTGAGGGCCGGCTTCACCATCACCATGTCGGCCCCCTCGGCGACGTCGAGGCGGATCTCCTCGATGGCCTCACGGGCGTTGGCGGGGTTCTGTTGATAGCCGCGGCGATCGCCACCGTCGGCGATCGTGACGTCGACCGCGTCGCGGAAGGGCCCGTAGAACGCCGACGCGTACTTGGCCGAGTAGGCCAGGATGGCCACGTCGGTCGCCCCGTCGGAGTCGAGCGCCCCGCGGATGGCGGCCACCTGCCCGTCCATCATGCCGGAGGGGGCCACCACGTCCACGCCGGCGGCCGCCTGGGCCCGAGCCACCCGGCGGTACAGGCCAAGCGTGGCGTCGTTGTCCACCCGGCCCGCGTCGTCGACGACGCCGCAGTGCCCGTGGTCGGTGTACTCGTCCAGGCACAGGTCGGCCATGACCACGAGGTCGTCACCCACCTCGGCCTTGGCGTCGGCGATGGCCAGCTGCACGATGCCGTTGGGGTCCCACGCCCCCGAGCCGGTGGCGTCCTTGTGTTCGGGCACGCCGAAGAGGATGACGGCGGGCACACCCAGGCCGGCAAGCGCCTCCAGCTCGGCCCGCATCGACTCGCGGGTGTGCTGCACCACGCCGGGGAGGCTGGCGATCGGCTGCGGCTGGTCGATGCCCTCGCGGACGAACAGCGGTGCCACCAGGTCGTCGGTGCTCAACCGCGTTTCGGCCACCAGCGAGCGCATGGCCGGCGTGGTGCGCAGGCGACGGGGGCGACGACCGGGGAAGCCGGGCGAGTCGAGATCCATCCCGGCATCGTACCGGCGACGGCGGCGGGCACTCAGCGGGGCGGGCGGTCGTAGTTGTCGTCGTGGACGTGGCGAAAGGTGAGCGACACCCTGGGCCCCACCGGCCGCCGGGTCTTGGGCACGCAGTGCTGCCACCGGTGCTGGCACGCCCCGCCCATCACCAGCAGGTCGCCGTGCCCGGCCCGCAGCGTCAGCGGGCGGCCCCGCCTCGGCGGGTCGCAGGCGGAAGCTGCGCCGCTCGCCCAGCACCACGATGGCGATGATCGGATCGACCACCCGACGACGGTTGCGGTCGGCGTGCCAGGCCACCGAGTCGTCGCCGTTGCGGTAGTAGTTGGCGCCCATCGAGATGAACCTGCGGCGATACCTGCCCTCCAGCGCGGTCCAGGCCGAGCGGAGGGACGGGTGGGGCAGCGGATCGTCGGCGCCCCACCACGCGGTCAGGCGGGGCTCGTCGACGACCCGGTCGTACATGCGAACCCGACGGCGACGCCACGGCACCTCGGCGAGCAGGGTCTCCAGGAGGGCGTCGGCGCCGCCCAACCAGCCCGGGGCGAGGTCGACCCACGAGGCGTCGTCGAGTCGTCGGCGCTCGATGCCGCCAAAGTCGGCGTCGATGGCCGGTGCACCGACGTCGAACAGCGTCGGTTGCCGGACGATCGAGTCGCTGTCCACGAACATACGTTCGCCAGGCTACCCCGGCGGCCGGCGCCGCCGCACCCGGGCAGGTGGGCTCGGGACGCCAAACCGGCCCTTCAGCCCACCGGTTCGTAGCCGATTCGGTCGAGGGCCCAGGCGAGGTAGCGGTCGGGCAGCCTCGCCAATCCGTCGGCGGTGGCGTTGCCGAACCCGGCGAGCAGGTCGGCCGCCCGGCCGTTCCAGTCCCGCGCCGCATCCAACGCCAGTCGCACCCCGTCGGAGTTCCGCACCAGTTCGTTGGCCTCCGCCGCGGCCGCCTGATCGGTGCGGTTCGCCAGCAGTTCGGCCAGCCGGTCGCCGTCGGGCCCATCGAGCGCGTAGATCACCGGCAGCGTAAAAACGCCCTCCCCGATGTCGTTGCCGGCGGGTTTGCCCAGGTTCTCGCTGGTGGCGACGACGTCGAGCACGTCGTCGATGATCTGGAACGCCATGCCGAAGCCCTCGCCGTAGGCGGCCAACGCGTCCACCTCGGAGCGGCTCATGCCGGCGGCCTGGGCCCCGACCTTGGCAGAGCAGCGCATCAGCGCCGCCGTCTTGCCCAGGATCGAGGCCTCGTAGTCGGCGACGGTGCGGTTGGAGTCGCCCTGGCGGGTGACCTCCCTGCCCTGCCCGGCGGCGAGGTCGGCGATCGTGCGGGCCAGGCTGTGGGCGACGTCGGCCGAGACCGAGGCGGCCTGGATCCCGGCGACGGCCAGCAGGTAGTCGCCCACCAGGATCGCCCAGTTGAGCCCTTCCCGGGCATTGACGGTTTCCACCCCGCGGCGGGTGGTGGCGTGGTCCATCAGGTCGTCGTGCACCAGCGACCCCACCTGCACCAGCTCCACCGCCACCCCGGCGGCGGTGACGTGATCGTTGGCCGGGGCGCCGCCCACCGCGGCGGCGGCGATCGTCAGCGTGGGGCGCAGGCGCTTGCCCCCGCCGGTGACCACTCGGATGCCGGGCTCGACCAGCGCATCGAGCGTCTCCGCTTCCCTCAGGACGTCCACCATCGCCGCCTCGAGGGCGTCGAGATCCTCGACCAGCGACGGGAGGGCCAACAGCCGGGACAGCTCGTGAAGGTCCATGGGTGAGGAGCCTACGGGCGCGCCGACGACGCACCCACACCCGGCGCGTCGGCGGCACCGGGGGCCCGGCCGCGCGACGGCTCGCCGCCGGTGGCCGGTGCTCGCAGCACGTCGCTCATTCGGTGATCGCCGCACCCATGCGGCGGCGACGGGACTGAAACTCGGCGACCGCCGAGTACAGATGCCAGGCACGGAAATCGGGCCAGAGCGTCTCGGTGAACACGAACTCGGCATAGCTGGCCTGCCAGAGCAGGAAGTTGGACAGACGGTGCTCGGCCGACGTGCGCACCACCAGATCGACGTCGGGCATCTCCGGCAGGTACAGCCTGGCCTCGAGGTCCGCCTCGGTGACCGCAGCGGGGTCCAGGCCGTCGGCCATCATCGCCCGCATCGCGTCGATGATCTCGGCCCGTCCGCCGTAGTTGAACGCGATCACCAACTGGAGGCGGGTGTTGTGGGCGGTCCGCGAGGAGATGTCGTCGAGGTAGGCCCGGGACTTGTCGGGGATCCGTTCGTCGTCGAGGCGGCCGACGAAGCGGATGCGCACCCCGAGTTCACGCAGTTCCTCCACCCGCTCCTCGTGGAGGAGCCATTCGGAGAAGTCCATGAGGAAGGCGATCTCGGCGTCGTTGCGACGCCAGTTCTCGGTGGAGAAGGCGTACAGCGACAACCACTCGACCCCGAGGTTGAGGGCGCCGTGAACGCTGGAGTACACCGCCGCCTCGGCGGCCCGGTGCCCCTCGGTTCGTTCGGTCTCGCGCATCAGTGCCCACCGGCCGTTGCCGTCCATGATGGCGCCGATGTGGCGGGGGATCTCCCCCGCCTGGACCCGAGGGAGTTCGGGTTGCTCGATGATGCGCATGCGTCGAACGCTATCGGCCGACCCGACGGCGACTCATATGTTGGCGTCGAGGTCGCGCTCAGGCGGAGGCGTGGCGACGGGCCCGGTTGGCCCGACGGCCGAACCGCTCCACCGCCAGCGGCAACAGGTCCGACAGCAACACGGCGTTGTCGACGCTCATCGACACCGACCCGCACCGCTTCGTGCCGCCGTCGCGCAGCGTTCGGTGGACCACCACCATGCCGTGAACGAACTCGGCCCCGGCGACATCGTCCCAGGCCAGCTCGCGAACGAACGGGCCACGGCGCACCCGCACGCCGCTGCGGTGCAGCCGGATCGACCCGAAGCGGACGGTCTCGCCGGCCCGCAGCTGCGAGAGGTAGCGCAGGTTGCGGCTTCGTCCCATCCGGTCGTGCAACAGGCTGACCATCGCCTGAAACAACAGGTCGGTGTCGCCCTTGACCGACCGGGAGGACAGAAAGGCGGCGACGAGGCGTACCCGCTCGGTGCGCCCGGCGCGGGTGCGCAGGGTGAACTCATAGACCTCCGACAGCGGGTTGAGGCCCATGCGGAAGCGATAGAGCTGATAACAGATCGACTCGATCTCCTCGTAGGTCCATTCCTCGGCGCCGAAGGCGAGCGAGTTCTCGAAGCACTGCAGCGGGCGTGTTCGCAGCCCGCTGGAGACGTCGACCTCGAAGAGGAGGCGGCCACGGGCGGCGGGGGCGAGCTCCGCCGACGGCTGTGGCTCCACCGGCCGGGCGGCGGTAAACGGGCGTCGGGGCGCATCCGGCCCGGGGGCCTCGGCGGGGGCGGGGGCCGGGCGCAGCGGAACGCTGCCGGCGCCGGAGCGGTGGGGGTGGCCGCACCCGCGCCTGTACGGCACCGCCGCCGCGCCGCTCCGTCACGCTCCCACCGCGCAGCGCCGACTCGTCGAGGCGCTCGGAGGCGGCGGGTGCGGGAAGCAGGTCCAAACCGTTCGAGTTCACATCCCGCCGATCGGCCCGACCCGGCCCAACTTGAGCGTTGGGGGCGATTCACCCTGCGGTTTCCGGAGCCGTGACGAGGTCCGCACCCGGGGTGGCGGTCTCAGCCGAGCACGTCGACGACCGCCCGGAGCAGGCCCTCCAGCGAGTGAGGCCGGGCCACTGCATCGACCTCGACGCCGGCGGCTTCTGCGGTTCCGGCGGCGATCGGTCCGATGCAGATCACCCGGGGCGGCAACGCATCCCGGCCGAACCGGGCCAGGAACCCGGTGACCGTCGACGAGGACGTGAACGTGACCGCGTCGGCGCCGGCCACCACGTCGGCCAATCCGGGGTCGGGCGGTGGTGTCACCGTTCGATGGGCCGCCACCACGTCGACCACCCAGCCTCGGGAGCGCAGACCGTCGGGGAGCACCTCCCGGGCCACCTCGGCTCGGGCGAGCACAACCCGGGCGCCCGGATACGGGGCTCCCCAAGTGCGTCGAGCAGCCCCTCCCCCACGTGGTCGTCGGGCACCACGTCCACCCGCACCCCGGCGGCCGAGAGCACCGACGCGGTGCCCGGCCCGACCGCTGCCACCGTCGTGCCGTCCAGTGCGGCGCCGTCCAGCCCGGCCTCGGCCAGCGCCGCCAGCAGACGTCGCGCCCCGGTGGGCGAAGTCAGTGCGATCACGGCGGCGTCGTCGAGGCGGGCGATGGCGTCGGACAGCGCGGCACCTCCGTCGGACGGGGCCTCGGTGGCGATGCAGGGCGCAACGACGACCTCCGCCCCAAGCGCCTCGAGCCGGTCGGTCAGCGGCGACGACCGGGTCTCGGCCCGGGTCACCACGACGGTGCGGCCGGTCAGGGCGCCGGGGTTGCGCCGGGGTGCCCGGGGCACCCGGCGCGGGCATCAGCCGCCCGCGGCCCGCAGCCGACGCGCCAGTTCCACCCCGAGCGCGACGGGGGCGTCGCCCGACGCCGCACCGGTCAGCGTGGCTCGGGCCGGTCGCCTGTGCCGACGTCGAGAACACCGGAGAGCCGGATCGTGTCGCCGTCCAGCGTGGCGTGGGCACCGGCCGGCAGCGAACAGTCGCCCCCCAGTTCCCTCAGAAACGCCCGCTCGGCCTGCACACAGGTGCGGGTTGGGCCGTCGTCGATCGCCGCCAGCGCCGCCAGCGTCGTCGCGTCGTCGGCCCGGCATTCCACCGCCACCGCGCCCTGGCCGACCTGTGGGCAGAACAGCCCCGGGGCCAACCACTCGGCCGCCCGGTCGTTCAGGCCGAGGCGCCGCAAGGCCGCCGCCGCCACGACGATCGCGTCCAGCTCACCCACCCGGGCGAGCCGGGTGGCGATGTTGCCGCGCAACCCGACCACATCGAGGTCGGGCCGGAGATCCAACAGCTGCGCCTTGCGGCGGGCCGAGCCCGTGCCAACCGTCGCCCCGGTGGGCAGGTCGATCAGGCGGGCGCCGACCAGGGCGTCGCGGGCGTCGCCCGCGGCAGGTAGGCGGCGATCACCAGCGCGTCGGGGCCGATCGCCGGGAGGTCCTTGGCCGAGTGCACCGCCACGTCGGCCCGACCGTCGAGCAGCGCGGCCTGCACCTCCTTGACGAACACACCCTTCCCGCCGATGACCTCGAGCGGCACGTCCACGCGCCGGTCGCCCTCGGTGGACACCTCGACCAGTTCGGTGCTCAGGCCGTCGTTGCCGGAACGGAGCGCGTCGGCGGTCGCCTCGGCCTGCCAGCGGGCGAGCGGGCTGGCACGGGTGGCCAGGCGCACCCGGGAGGTGGTGGCGTCAGGCGCGTCGGAACCGCTCGGGTCGGGATCGTTCAAGGCAGATCGAACAGATCGCGGAGCGCGTCGGCCAGACGATCGCCGCGCAGCGTGCCCGCCTGTTCTCGCAACCGGACCGACGGCTCATGGAGCAGCTTGGCCAGCGTCGCCTTGGTCACCTGGTCCACCAGCGCCTGGGTGTCGGGGTCCAGCGCCTCGATCCGGGAGGCGTGGCGCTCGAGCTCCAGCAGCCGAAGCTGTTCGGCCCTGGTGCGCATCGAGGCGATGATCGGCCCGGCCGCGCGGGCCGTGGTGGCGTTCTGATAGCGGAGGACCTCGTCCTCGACGATCAGACGGGCGGCGGCCACTTCGTTGCGACGCCGATCGAGCCCCGCC
Organism: Microthrixaceae bacterium; assembly: GCA_041394485.1. GTDB lineage: Bacteria > Actinomycetota > Acidimicrobiia > Acidimicrobiales > Microtrichaceae > Microthrix. The sequence continues at coordinate 96,674 of JAWKIE010000011.1, read as the reverse complement.
TCGGTGCGACGGGCCACGTCGTCCATGTCGAACAGATCGACCCCGGCCAGTTCACCCACCGCCGGGTCGACGTCGCGGGGCATGGCGATGTCGACGACGACCAGGTCGGACGCACCGGCCAGCTGGTCGGGTCCCAGCACCGTGGAGGAGGAGGCCGTGCCGCACAGCACCGCCTGAGCGTCCGCCAAGCGGGAGGGCAACTCGGCGAGCGCCACCGCGGTGCCGCCGACCTCGTCGGCCAGCCGGGCCCCCCGATGGGCGTTGCGGTTGGCGACGACGACCCGCGAGCCGGCCTGGGCGAGCGATCGGGCCATCGAGGTGGCCATCTTCCCGGCGCCGACCACCGCCACCGTGGCCCCGTCGAGCGCGCCGTCGCCGCCCAGTCGATCGCGGGCGATCTCGACCGCCGCCTGGGCCACCGACGCGGTGTGGGTGGCGATCGAGGTCTCGGTGCGCACCCGCTTACCGGCCCCGAGTGCGTGGCGGAACGCCAGCTCGAGCGTGGGGCCCAGCGTGCCCTCGTCGGCGGCCAGGCGCTGTGCGGAACGCACCTGGCCCTGCACCTCGACCTCGCCCAGCACCGCCGAGTCCAGTCCGGCGGCCACGGAGAACAGGTGCTCGATCGCCTCGTCGTCCCACAGCACGGTGAGGTGCGGGAGGAACCGGTCGGGCGCCACGTCGGACAGTTCCACCAGCAGGTCGCGGAGGTCCTCGAACGCCCCGTGAAAGCGCTCGGCCTTGACGTAGATCTCGGTGCGGTTGCACGTGGCGAGCACGACGGCCTCGGACACGTGGTCGCGGGCGCACAGGGTGGCGAGCAGCTTGGGGGTGTCGTCCGCGGTGACCGCGAAGCGTTCGAAGACCTCCAGTGGCAGGTCTCGATGTGTGACTCCTATGAGCAACACTGACACGCGGCTGACTCCTCACACATCCGATGACGGGGCTCACCGGTCACCCAACAGCTTGGTCGCCGCCCGGGCGCCGCGCCAACCGCGCGGGCGCCAATTCCGTCACTGACCGTGTCGCCGGCGACGACCGGTGGGTCAGGCCGGGGCCGCGGCCTCGCCGCTGCGTCCCTGGTAGAACGACAGCACCTGGAGTTCGAGGGCCAGGTCGACGTTGCGCAGCAGCACCCCGTCCGGGATCGTCAGCACGACGGGTGCGAAGTTCAGGATCGAGCCGACCCCCGCCGCCACCAGCTGATCGGCCACGGTCTGGGCGACCGAGGGCGGCGTGGTGATGATCCCGATGGCGATGTCGTGCTCGGCGACCAGGCGGGGCAGGTCGTCGTCGGCGTGCACCGCAACCGAGCCGATGTGCTCTCCCCACTTGGCCTCGTCGGCGTCGACGATCGCCACCACCGAGAATCCGCGTTCGTCGGCCGACAGGTAGTTGGCCAACGCCGCGCCCAGGTTGCCCGCACCGACGATCACGCACGGCCAGTTCTGCGAGAGGCCGAGCTGGTTACCCATCTCGGCCATCAGGCGATCGACGTCGTAGCCGACGCCGCGGATGCCGTAGGTTCCGAGAAACGACAGGTCCTTGCGAACCTTGGCCGCGTTGACGCCGGCCAGCTTGGCCAGCCGCTCGGAGCTGATCGTCGTGGCGCCCGCCTCGCGCTCGGACACCACCGCACGCAGGTACACCGGAAGCCGGGCGACGGTGGCCTCGGGCACCGGCGAGGGCGAGTCGTCGCCGGCGGACGGTTCCCTGTCGGAATCGGAGGCGCCCGCTCTGTTGCTCATAGGACGACCGTATCGGCCTTGTTCACGGATTCACAAAGTCGGCCGAACGCAGCTCGCACTTACGCAACCGCTATGCGTGACGGTCCCAGTTGCCCTGCTGGGCCGCCGGTCGACTGGGCAACATTCGCCGCAGCACCTTGCCACCCAGATCCTGGGGCACCTCGTCGGTGAACCAGATCTTCTTCGGGCACTTGTAGCGGGCCAGCCGGGTCTGGCAGTGCCGGATCAGCCCCTCCTCCTCCAACATGGCCCCTTCGGCGACCACGACGTAGGCCACGACCGACTCGCCGGTTCCCGGGTGGGGCACCCCGACGACGACGCAGTCGTCCACCTGGGGGTGCGCCCGGATCGCCGACTCGACCTCGGCCGGGAACACGTTGAAGCCCGACACGATGATCAGGTCCTTGCTGCGGTCGACCAGGAAGACGTAACCGTCCTCGTCGACGACCGCGATGTCACCGGTGCGCAGCCAACCATCGTCGTCGAGCGCCGCCGCGGTGGCCTCCGGCTCGTTGAGATAGCCGGAGAACACGTTGGGGCCCCGCACCCACAGCTCGCCCGGATCGCCGATCAGCACGTCGCCGCCCTCCCGGTCGACCAGGCGGACCTCCAGGCCGGGAACCGGGATGCCGACCGAACCGTGGGGCGCGTCGGAGCCGTACGACGTGCACACGACGGGCGATGCCTCGGTGAGGCCGTAGCCCTCCCACAGGCGAAGCCCGAATCGCTCCTCGAACGCCTCGGAGGTCGACTTGGGCAGCCGGGCGGCGCCCGACGCCGCGATGCGAACCGACGCAAAGACGTCCGCCGGGAGATCGGGCAGGTTCAACCAGGCCGCCCACATCGTGGGCGGGCCGACCACCACGGTCACGCCGTGTTTGGTCATCGATTCCAGCGCCAGCACCGGATCGAACCGCTCGATCAGCACCACGGCGGCGCCAACCGACAGCGCCGAGCCCAGCACCAGGTTGAGCCCCATGATGTGGCTGAGGGGCGCCACGCCGAGCGACACGTCGTCGGCCTCCTGGCGGCCCTCGGCCGACGCGGCCTGTTGTTGCAGGTTGACCAGCAGGTTGCCGTGGGAGAGCACCGCCGGCTTGGGCGACCCGGCCGTGCCCGACGTGAACGCGTAGACCGCCGGGGTGTCGGCGTCGACGTCCACCCAGGGTTCGGGTTCGGACTCGATCAGCGTCTCGAAGCGCGACCCGCCGTCGGGTTCGAAACCGCACCCGATCACGAACTCGATCGCATCGAGCGCCCCCTCGGTGTTGGCGGTCACCAGGGCACGGGCGGCAGGACCGCGACCAGCGCGCGGCGCCGACCGCCTGCAGTTCCTCCTTCACCGCCAGCGCCGGGGTGGTGGGGTTGATCGGCACGGCGACCAGGCCGGCGCCGACGGTGGCCAGGTAGCTCACGACGAAGTACCGGTTGTTGGAGGCCATGATCGCCACCGCATCGCCCTGCTCGAGCCCCAGGTCGGCCAGACCGCGCCGCATCCCGGCAACCTGGCGGCGCAGCACGCCGTAGGTCGTGGGTCGACCGCGGCTGAGCACCGCCACCCGCTCGTCGTCGTGTCCGTCGATGATGCTGGCCAGGTTCACGCGTTGCCTCCTTGGACCACGTTAGAGGATGGGCCTCATCGGCGACCCCTGGGCCGAAGAGCCCAGCCCACGGTTGGCCACCGGGCCCGACCGACCGGATCCGCAGGTGACTTCTGCCCAACCGGCTCACTCCCGCCGGCCTGAGGGGCGATAGGGACCTCGCAACGCCGAACCCCCCGGCGACGCTCGTTCCAGTCGTCCATCGATCGAGATCCCCGTGCACCAATCCCCCCGTCCGCACCACCGCACCCGCCTCGGCGTCCTGCGCCCCACCCGTCGCCCGGCGCGCTCGCTCGTCGTGCTTGCGCTGCTCGCCCTGGGCGCCGTCGTCGTGCCCGGTGCGCCCGGCGCCACAGCGGAGGCCTCGGCCGCACCGGGCGGCGTCGATGCCGGTGCCGAGGCCCGGTTCGTCGGCCTGGTGAACAACCTGCGCACGTCCCGGGGGCTGGAGCCGCTGACGGTGGACCCGGAGCTCACCGCCAACGCCCGAAACTGGTCGGTCAACATGGCCAACGCCGGCGGCATCTACCACACCGCCGACCAGTCGATCGGCGTCACCCGGCCGTGGGAGAAGCTGGGAGAGAACGTCGGAACCGGCCCCGAGGTGGTCGAGGTGTTCAACGCCTTCGTCGCCAGCCCCACCCACTACGCCAACCTGACCGACCCCGACTTCGACCACATCGGCATCGGCGTCATCTGGCAGGGACCCCGCCTGTGGACCACCCAGCGGTTTCGCGACGGCGATGAGGTGACCTCACCCGTGGAGGCGGTCCCGGCCACCCCGGCGGCACCGACCCCACCCGCATCAACCCCGGCGGGGTCAACCCCTGCGCCACCTGCCCAGGCCACACCGACGAGCGCCTCACCGGCGGAGGCGGCCGAGCCCTCGACGGCCACCGAAGCGGCGTCCGCCACGACCGGCCGCGACGACCCGCCGACGGAGGCCGGGAACCCCACCTCCAACGGGAGCGGGGCCGAGCCCGCCACGTCACCGCCCCGGACGGAGCCGCCGACCGCCGGCCCGGCCGACGACGGCGCTCGGACCGCGCCCGCACCGGACGCCGAGTTGGTTCAGGCGACCGCCGAGGCCGTGGTGGGCCTCACCGGGTAGTCGGGCCCAGCGGCCGGGCTTGGACTCAGCCCTGTCCGGACGCCAGCCAGAACTGAAGCCCGGCGGCGCCGAGGATCACCAGCATCAGGATGGCGACGGCGATCGTGGTTCCTGCCCTCATCGGCGCTGCTCCTCGTTGGTCGACTCCGTCGGAGCCGGGTCGTTCCGACCGGGGTCCGACTCGGACCGGTCACCGGCGGTGCCCGCTCCGGCGCCGCGGCCCGGCCCCAAGGTTACCGAGGTGGTGACGGCCTCATCGGCCGCCTCGGCCGAGGCGAGGGTCACCTCGTCGCCGGGCACGACGCCCAGGTCCTCGGCCGCGGACGCCCCGTCGGCCACCACCGCCACCATGCCCATCGAGTCGGTCCACCACCCCAGGGCGCGCCCGGCGTCCTGGCGTCGCTCCACCGGTGCGGCGGTGCGGGTGGTCTCCCCGACGCTCAGCGACAGACGGTCGCCCAGGGCCGCCAGCTCGTCAACCTGCACGTTCAGCTGGACGTCGCCGAAGCGGTCGACGCCGAGCACCTCGCACCCGAGCGAGCCGTCGGCGTCCTCCCGTGGCAGCGGCAACAGCCCCGGCCGCAGGGTCATCGGGTCCACCAGGGTGCCCAGCTGCTCCAGCGGCGTTCCGTTGACCAGCGCGGCCGCCACCGGCACCAGCACGTCGCGGGCCGGGTGCACGCGCCCAGGGCTCTCGAGGTGATGGTCGTCGGCGTCGAGGATCACCGCCCGCTCCGCCCCACCGACCATGGCCATCGCGGGGGCCAGCAGGCCGTTGTCGGGACCGAGGAAGTACGCCTGCCCGCCGGTGAGTTCGATCGCAACCAACCTGCCGTCGACCGCGGTTTCGGGCGCCACCAGCGCCACGACGACCCCGGGGCCAACCACTGCACGCTGCGCGCCAGGCGCAGCCCCCCGCCCCGCACGTCGCGGGGGTCGATGTCGTGGGTGAGGTCGATCACGCGGGCGTGGGGTGCCAACTGGGCCAGCACCGAATGCATGACGCCCACCAGCTCGTCGCCGTGACCCACGTCGGACATCAGCGTCACGACGGGCGCGGGCGGCGAGCCATCGGCGGCCGGGCCGTCGGGACCGGGGCGTTCCCGGGCTGGGCGTTCCTGGGCGGTGCCGTCCGGGGAGGGGGGCCGGGAGGAGGGACTCATCGCCGCACGGTACCCAGCTCGCGTGACCGCGCCGTGGCGGCGGCCACGGCGTCGGCGATCGCGGCCCGCACCGCATGGCGCTCGAGGGCGGCCAGGCCCGCCGCCGTCGTTCCCCCGGGCGAGGTCACCGCCGCCCGCAGCTCGGCGGCCGAGTCGCCGGACTCGCTCAGCATCAACCCGGCACCCCGCAGCGTGCCGGTGGCCAGCTGCTCGGCCACCGGCCGGGTGAGCCCCTCGGCCACCCCGGCCTCGATCAGCGCCTCAGCCACGAGAAAGACGTAGGCCGGGCCCGAGCCGGACAGGCCGGTGACGGCATCCAACTGGGGTTCACCGACGCGCACGACGTCGCCGACCGCGCCGAGGACGGCCTCGGCCCAGGCCATCGTCGCCTCGTCGGCTTCGACGCCCGCAGCGATCGCCGCCACCCCGGCGCCCACCAGCGCCGGCGTGTTGGGCATCGCCCGAACGACCGCCACTCCGGTCCCGGCCGCCGCCTCCAGCGACGACAGCGTGACCCCGGCGGCCACCGACAACACCCGGGTGGCACCGGCGGCGACGGCGCCGCTCACCGCATCGGCCACGTCCTGCGGCTTGACCGCCACCACGGTGGCCGCGCCACACGGCACCTCTCGCACCCGAAGGCCCGGATAGGTCCGGCCCAGCTCGTCCCGGCGGGCGGGCAGCGCCTCGACTACGGCGATCGCCTCGGCCGGTTCGGCGCCCGAGTTGATCAGCCCGGCGACGAGCGCCTCGCCCATTCGGCCGCCGCCGATGAACTGCAGCCGCACCGACCCGTCGCCGTGCTCGGCGCTCGATCGGTTCGGGGGGGCGGACTCGGCGGGACTGGCCATCCCGGCAAGCTACTTGGCGAAGCTCAGGCGCACGGCGGTGGCGAAGGAGTCCTCCACGGCGGTGTAGAAGGCGCCGAGCAGCCGGTCGAGTTCGTCGGCCCCCACCCGCTCCAGCGCAAGGCGCGACCGCAGGAAGATCGCGTCCTCCTCGCCGATGCAGAACGCCACGTCGTCGGTGCCGCGGTTGCGGCGCAGCAGGTGCTCGTAGAAGCGCTCGGCGTTCCGCTCCGGGGCCGGCGTGAAGTAGGCCTCGAGGTGCAGCGACCGCTGATGGACCGCGATCCACAACGACCACACCGACTTGGCGTCGCCGGTCAACCGGAGAAACCAGCGACCCCCAGGGAGCCCCGACGACTCGTCCTCGACCACCGCATCCACCATCGGGTACTCCGACGCCTCCTCGAGCCAGGCGCGCAACGCCTCGAGGGCGGCGGAGGTCACGGCCTCGGACGGGGGTGGACGATCGACCATGGCGTCAGTCTGGCACCGCGGCCGCGTCGACGGGATGCGATCAGCGGGCGCGGGCGGTGACCGACTCCAGCGCATCGAGCAGCGCGTGTGCGGTGGCCGACCACCGGTAGGTGGCGCCCAAGGCCGCTCCGGCCGCACCAAAGGCGGCGGCGCGTTCGGGGTCGTCGAGCACCTCACCGATGGCGGCCGCCCAGTGCCTCGGGTCCCGGCCGCGGACCCGCAGCCCGGTCTCGCCCTGGAGCACCAGGTTGCGCAGGCCGCCGACGTCGGCGGCCACCACGCTTCGTCCGCAGGATGCGGCCTCGAGGGCGACCAGCCCGAAGCTCTCGGTGCGGCTGGGCACGACCACCACGTCGGCGGCGCGGTAGTAGGTCGACAGGATGTGGTGGGGCTGGGGGTCGATCAAGCTCACCTGGTCGCCCAGCCCGGCCGCGGCGATCAGGTTGTTCACCCGCTTCTGCTCCGCCACGCCCCGAGGGCCCGACGGTCCGCCGACCGCCAGCAGCCGCACGTCGTCGCGCCGCAGTTCGGCCAGCGCCCCCACCGCGACGTCCAGGCCCTTCAGGGGCTGAATCCTCCCGACGAACAACAGGTGCGGGTCGTCGCCCAGGCCCAACGCCCAGCGGGCACCGGCGCGGGATCCGGGGGAGAAGAACGCATGCTGCACCCCCGGGGGCACGCGCACGATGCGTTCGGGGCGGGCTCCATAGTGGCGGGCGAGGTCGGACGCGTCGCTCTCGGAGGCCGCACACAGCACGTCGGCGGTCGCCACCACCCGCTCCTCTGCGGTCGTGCGGGCGGCGGGCTCGGGGTCGCCATGGGCCGCCTTGACCCGGCCGAGGGTGTGGAAGCTGACCGCCAGCGGCACGTTCAGCCGCTCGGCAAGCGTGCGTCCCGCCAGGGCCGACAACCAGTAGTTGGCGTGGATCGCATCGGTCCCGCCGTTCGCCGCCAGGTCGGCCTCCACCGCGTCGCCGAAGTCGCCGACGGTCGATTCGAGGCGCTCCTTGGGGAGGTTGGGCGCCCCCGCCGCCACCGGTACCACGACCAGGTTGGGCTCGACGGTCACCGGACCCGGTGGCGTGTCCCGACCGGCCCGGGTGTACACCCGCACCGCCACTCCGGCCTGGGCCAGCGAGGTGGCCAGCTCCCGCACGTAGACGTTCATCCCCCCGGCGTCGTCCGAGCCGGGTTGGGCCAACGGGGAGGTGTGCAGCGACAACACGCAGAGGCGACGGATCCGTCGACCTGCCGATGGTTCGATCACGTCAGCCCGCGCCGCATCGCAGGATCATCGCCGCACTAGTCGTCTGAGGTCACGGTGTCGCCGACGTCGGCCTCGCCCGGCGGCGGATCGCCGTTCTCGCGTCGGAACGAGTCGTAGATCCGAACCAGCGTCTTCTTCTGTTCCTCGGTGAGGTGGGGATCGCGCCGGATCTCGGCCACCAGGTCGAACACGCCGGTGGGCTCGTCGAGGATGCCCGCCCGGACGTAGAGCGTCTCGGCGGAGATGTGCAGTGCGCGGGCGATCTGCTGGAGGATCTCGGCCGACGGGCGGCGAAGCCCGCGCTCGATCTGGCTCAGGTAGGGGTTGGAGATCCCCGCCATCTCCGACAGCCGGCGCAACGAGAGTTCCCCGAGGTTCCGCTGCTCGCGGATGAACTGTCCGACGTCATCCCATCGGCGGTCGATCTCGTCCTTCACCCACCCCACGCTATGCGCGCGATCGCGAGCACCCAACCCACGATCGCGAGCAGGTCGTTCCGACCGCGACCCCGCCTGCAGGGTTCGGGCGGCTCGGCGGCTACGTCAGCAGGTCGTTCACCGACGACTCGCCGTCGCGATAGCGACGGATCGTCTCGGCCTGAAGGTCGTCGATGGCACCGTGCAGATGCCGGCGCCGGTTGGACACCTCGGCCTCGGCGGCCGCCAGGGACTCGAGCAGTTCGACGAGGGCCTCGCCGGACAGGTCGGCGACCTCGCCGGTGTCGTGGGGCGACCCGGCGTCGTAGGTGGCCAACAGCTCGTCGGCGAACGACGGCGGAGCCAGATCCGCGGGGGCCGGTTGCCGCCACCGGAATGGGTGTTGCGGGTGAGGGTGGCCGCGAGCGACGACACCAGGTCGTCCGATCGATCATCCCCCGGCGCCTCGTCGTCCGACGTCGGTTCGTCGGCGGGATCGGACCCCGTCTGCGGATCGTCGTTGCCGACGCTCGTCGGCGACGATGTCGAGCCGTCCCTGCAACACCCGCCGCACGTAGCTCAAACCCGACTCGGCCCGCTGGAGGTCGTTCCGCAGCGAACGCAACTCGTCGATCGACAGGGTGGCCGGGTCGTCCGGCAGGCGCGCCTCCACCTCGTCGAGTTCGGTGCAGTCCATCACCAGGCGATGCTATCCACCCGACCAGCCGCTTCGGCGGTCCGCCGGTTCGCCGGCCGCTACATCAGCGGACGGTTGCCGCCGATGGCCAGGAACAGCGCCAGCATCAGCGGTGCGGCGATCAGGTAGGTGTCCAGCCGTCTGAGCGCCGGCGCCTTGGCGTCCGGCCTGGGCAGCATGAACGACCCGACGATCTGGCCCAGGGGCGCGGCCAACGCGGTCAGCCCGCCGAGCAACCAGGTGGTCTTCTCGGTCAGCGGGGGCGCCTCGAAGCCGGCCGCACCGAAGACGACGGCGAACGCTCCGATCAACCCGGCCAGGGGACCCACCCAGATCCGGCGGGACCCGGTGCCCACCAGGAAGTTGCCGGCGTCGTAGAGCGACACGACACCGAAGAGGATCATGAACACCCAGGCGTCGATGCGATGCAGGTAGAGCAGCGCCGCGACGGCGATGCCCAACGGCAGCGCGGCCCGCAGGGTCAGCCCGGCCACCTGGACGGTCATGTGCGAGTCGATCGTCTGCGACGCCACCAGGAAGGCGACCACCACGGACACCAGGATCGCGATGCCGACGACCCGCGCGTCGAAGATGGCCGACGTGCCGACCGCGGCGGTGATCACCGCTGCGGTCACCCGGCTGTTCGTGTCCTCCTCGATCATCAGGTGCGCCGCCACCTGCAACGAGGCGACCGTGGCGGCGGTGACGAACACCGCGCCCACCCCGAGCGGACCCAGCGCGAATCCCGCCCAGGCGAGCAGGAACCACAGCACGCCGAGTCGAACCTTGGGCCCGCTGACGTCGTAGACCGGCTCGACCCGCCCGCCCCGGTACGACAGCTTGGCCGCCCGCCGGGCCAGCCGCTCGAGCGGTGACAGCGGCGGCCTCCACCTCCGCCTCGGCGACCGGCTCGACGTCGGCCAATCCGTCCGGTGACCCTCGTCGACGGCGCCGTCGTCGACGTAGGCGACGTAGTCCCCGTCGACGTCCTCACCGTCCTCGTAGGCAAGTCCCCGACGTACCCCTTCGTAGGCCTCGTCCGGGTAGCCCGCCTCGTCGTAGGCCTCGTCGTCGAGCCCGTCGCCCGGCTCCCCACCGAAGTGGTCGAACTCGCCGAGTTCGGCAACCTCGGCCTCGAGGTCGGCGGCGATATCGCCGATCTCGCGGGCGACCCGGCGGGACGGCGTCGGGATCCGGCGCATCGACGAACCACTGCCCGCGGGCCTCGGGGAGCGCCCCGCCGCTCTCCGGGCACCGTCGGGGTTCGTCCCGTTGGAAGGTCGGCAACCGGCGCGCGCTGCCGTTGCGGGGGGACCCCGGCCCTCCGGCCGATCGTCGTCGACGGACGACCGGCTGCTCCGCCGGGTGGCGCGGACGGGTCGTCCAGGGGATCGCCACGTCGCGGCGGCGACGGGCGTGGGCGGGCAGGTCGTCGTCGGCGTCGCCGGACGCACCGGCTCCCGTCTCGAGCGACTCAGGCTCGCCGCCGGCGAGCCGTGCCCCGCTGCCCGGCCTGGCGTCTTCGCTCACCCGCATCCGCCGGAGATCGGGGGCAGGACGGCCACCTCGTCGTGCGTCCCAACCGCCACGTCGTGCTCGGTCGGCTCGCCGTTCAGCCACAGCTTCGAGCCGGCCACGACCTGCTCGAAGTCGGCGCCGAACCGGGTGGTGGCTGCTCGGACGACGTCGCCCACCGAGGATCCCTCCAGCTCGACCGCCGAGGTGCCGGCGGCCTCGCGTGCCTGAGCGAAGAGGCGCAAAACAGCCATGGCACCAGGCTACCTGCCCCTCCCGAACATCTCCCGCACCCGTCCGGTGGTGGTGAATCAACCACTCAAAGTGAACAGCATCCGGCCTCAGAGCCCCCCGAACGCCTGCCCTACAGTCCCTTCCATGTCGTTGCAGGTGTTGTTGATCCGTCACGGGCAGTCGGAGTGGAACGCGACCGGCCGGTGGCAGGGTCAGGCCGACCCGCCGCTCACCGACGAGGGCCGGTCCGACGCCCGACGGGCCGCAGCCACGATCGGCGCCTTCGACGCGTGGCCGCCTCGACGGCCCAGCGGGCGATCGAGACCGCCGAGGCGCTGGCCGAGGGCATCGGGGTCGGTCCGGTGCTGTGCGACCCCCGATGGATGGAGCGCACCGCCGGCCCCTGGGAGGGCCTTACCCGGCCCGAGATCGAAGACGGGTGGCCCGGCTACCTGGCCGACGGTCGACGTCCGGACCACTGGGAAACCGACGACGCACTGGTCGCCCGAGCGTTGGACGCACTCGCAGGACTCTGGGCCCAATGCCCCGACGGTCAGGTCGCGGTGGTCACCCATTCGGGGCTGATCATGGCGATCGAGCGACACCTGGGGGACCCCGCCGGGCGCCTGCCCAACCTTGGCGGGCGATGGGTGCACGGCGATGCCGCCGACCGATGGGTGCTGGGCGAGCGGGTGCAGCTGATCGACGCCGCATCCAGCCCCGGCGTCATCGAGTAGCCGGGCCGACGTCGAGCCCGGGCCCGGCCTCGCCGGCATCCGCCCCGCGCGCCGGTGCGAAACCCGGACGTGAGGCTTTCGCCACAAGACGTGCGAAACCCGGACGTGAGGCTTGTGCCGCAGGACGTGCGAAACCTGGACGTGAGACTTTCGTGCCGCAGGACGTGCGAAACCCGGACGTGAGGCTTTCGTGCCGCAGGGCGCGCGAAACCCGGACGTGAGGCTTTCGTGCCACAAGACGTGCGAAACCCGGACGTGCGCGTGGTGCACGGCGCCGGGGCGGCGGGAGGTCAGGCGTCTGCGGGAAGCTCCGGCTCCGCCGGAAAGCGCTCGGCGCTCACCACCGCCCGGATGCGATCGGCCGCAGCGGTTCCACCCCGGCCCTTGCTCTCGGCGTGCAGCTCCTCCAGCGTGGCCAGGGCGCGGTCCACGTCCGCGATGTCCTGCTCCAGCTTCTCGATGCGTTCGGTCACGATCCGATCGTAGGCGGACTCGGAGTGTCGGGTTGGCACGGGTAGCGTTCGCAGCGTGACGAGTTGGTCGACGGTCATCGCAGACTCCGGCGCCGGTCTGCTGGCACAGCTGGACCCCGACAACCCGCCCGAGGGCCTGGGCCGCCTGGTGTTGATGTTCCTGTTGGCCCTCGTCATCGTCGCTCCGTTCGCGATCTGGACCGTGCGGCGGGTGCAGGCGGGCACCTGGGGCCGCCGGAGTGGCCGGGCTGCTGCCGACGATCCGGCGGAGGGCCACGGCGGCCAACCCGAGGAACCCCTCGAGGAAACCGATGAGGGACGGCTGGAGGACCTCGTCGCCGCCATCCGTTCGCTCGAGGGCGATCGCTCCGGCCGGGCGTTGGTGCTCGTGCGGCGTCATCTCACCTCGCAGGGCCGCGAGCTGTCCGAGCAGATGGCCGACACGCTGATACGGGACGCGCTGAGGCGCTCCGGCTGGCGCGTCGACGCGGTCGTTCCCGACGAACTCGGTCGGGTCTTCGAGTGCGAGCCGATCGTCGACGCCACCCGGTAGGCGCGCTCGGCGGGGTCGGCACCGAATCGATCGCCGAGCGGGTCGCTGCGCCCGGTACGATGTCCGGCGGGCCGCTAGCTCATCGGGTTAGAGCAGGGGACTTTTAATCCCAAGGTGCCGAGTTCGAGTCTCGGGCGGCCCACCACGATCACCCCCGCCTTGGCAGGGCCCCTCGTAATCGCCTGGCGGACCGGGGCGTGCTGAGCGAGGCTCGGCCCATGGTGCGGCTTCCCGAGCGAACCGACACGGAGCGGCTGATGATTTGTCGGCTGACGCCCGACGACGAGCCCTCCTTGGCTGCGGCTGTCACCGCCAACTTGGAACACCTGCGCCCGTGGTTCCCGTGGATCGCGTTCGAGCCGGTGAGCCCGGAAGATCGACGAGAGCTGCTCGCCACCTGGGAACAGGAATGGCGAGATGGCGGCGACCTGGTCTGCGGCATCCTCATCGGCGACGAGTACCTCGGCAACATCGGGCTGCATCGACGTGGCGCCTCCGACGAGCTCATGATCGGCTACTGGTTGCACATCGACCACACCGGTCGCGGCTACATGACCGAGGCAGCCGCTGCGATGACGAGCCTGGCGTTCGACCAGGCGGGCATCGAACGGGTCAGCATCCACCACGACCGGGCCAACGTCGCCAGCGGCGCCGTGCCCCGTCGGCTGGGCTACACCCTGGATGAGGAGGTGAACGAGGAGATCGAAGCGCCCGGCGAAACCGGCGTGCAGTACCGGTGGCGGGTCGCCCGAGACGCGTGGGCCACGCGGCGTTGCGCCTGACGCTCCCGGTACCATCCTCCGGGACTCGAGGGGGCTCATGAGACGACGATCGCTGCTGACGCTGGTCACGCTCGCCGTGCTCGCCGCGGCGTGTTCCGATACTGGCGACGATCAGTCGCTCGCCGCCTCGGCGCCATCCGACAGGTCCGGCCAGTCCGCCACGGATTCAGCTGTTTCGGCAGGTGCAGCTGCCGACTCCGGCGAGTGCGACGACCTCGACACCAGCGCCTCTGCTGCCCTGGCCCAACGACCGCTTCGCCCGAGCCGACGACGCCACGCCCACCGGCCTGCGCGTGGACCTGCCCGCCGACGGGGTGCCCGTCAACGACGACGGCGTCCCGATCGACGTTGCGGATCAGAACCGCAGCGATGGCTTCAGCCCGTCGTCCATGCCGATGGTGGTCGTGCCGGGCCTCGACCTCGCGGCGTCCGGTCTGCCGCCGTCGACCGACCTCGGCGCGTCGCTCGCCGAGGACTCCCCGCTGGTGCTGCTCGACGTCACCACCGGCGAGCGCGTGGCGGCCTGGGCCGAACTCGACGCCGCCTCCGATGACCCGACGCGCGCGCCGCTGATCGTCGTGCCGGCCACCGCGTTGTTGGAGGGCCACACCCACGTGGTGGCGCTGCGCGGCCTGGCCACCGGCGACGGGCAGGCGGTCGATCCCAACCAGGCGTATCTCGACCGCCTGAACGACCCGGACGCCCACACGCAACTGCTGATCGACGCGCTGGATACGGCCGGGATGGAGGCCGCCGACTTCGACGTGGCCTGGAGCTTCACGGTGGCAAGTGGCGAGGCGCTGTCCGGGCGCCTCCGGCACATGTGGGACGAGACGCAGCGTTCGATCGAGCAGCGGCGCCCGGACCTGACGGTGGCCGAGGCCGAAACCTCGGGCAACCTGACCACGCTGAGCGGCACCTTCGACGTCCCCAACTATCTCACCGGTGACGGCGGTCCCGGCGAGACGATGAACCTCGAAGACCCCTCCGCCGACGACGCTGCCGGCGAGGCCCGGGACGGCGCCAACCCCGCAGGCGTACCCCGGCCGAACGGCACCCTGGCCGCCGAGTTTCTGTGCACGGTCCCCACACCTCCGCCGGCCGAGCAGCCGGCCCCCGGGACGCCGGGCGCACCGGTGGTGCTGTACGGCCACGGCCTGTTGGGAAGCAAGGACGAGGTTCGCTCCATCGGAGCGCTTGGCGCGTCGGTGGGCATCGCGTTCTGCGCCCTCGACTGGATCGGCATGAGCGCCGCCGACGTGCCCTCGGTCGTCGACGCACTGGCCGACCTGAGCCAGTTCCGCACCGTGCCCGACCGGCTTCAGCAGGGCCACCTGGCCTGGCTGACGTTCGGGCGGCTGCTGGCCACCGCCAACGTCACCAACTTCGACCCGGCGTTCTTCGGAGCGAACGACACCCCACTGCTCGACCCCAGGCGCATCTCGTTCCTGGGGGCCAGCCAGGGCGGCATTCTCGGCGGGGCGCCCTCGGCCCTCACCGAGGACTGGGGCCAGGTGATCCTGGGCGTTCCGGGCATGGGCTACAACCTGCTGCTGCCGCGCAGCATCGACTTCGACAGGTTCGCCCCGGCGATCGAGGAGTCCTATCCCGACCCGCTCGACCGGGCGATCGCCAGAGAGCTGATCCAGATGCTGTGGGACCGGGGGGAGAACGCCGGGTGGGCCCAGCACCTCACCCACGACACCTACGACGGCGTCCCCGAGAAGAACGTGCTGTTGCTCGAGGCCTTCGGCGACCATCAGGTGGCCAACGTGTCGACCGAGAAGCTCGCCCGCACGCTGGGCCTGCCCCGCCGTGCCCCGACGCTGGCCCCGGATCGGTCCAACGACGTCGAGCCGTTCTTCGGCATCGACGAGATCGAGGCGTTGCCCACCGGCGGGTCGGGGTTGGTCGTGTGGGACTTCCAGACCCCGGCGCCGCCGGCGAACAACGTGCCGCCTCGGGAGGGCGACGACCCGCACAGCAAGTTGGCCACCGAGGCGGGTGCGCTGGCCATGGTCGCCGCCTTCATCGGCGCCGATCAGGAGCTGATCGACGTGTGTGACGCCAGGCCGTGCGCCACACCCGCCGGCTGAGCGGTCACCCAACCGTGGGGACGGTCAGTCGGCCTTGATCGCCGAGACGTCGAAGTTGAGGGTGACCTTCTCGCCCACGAGCACGCCGCCGGTGTCCAGCGCCGCGTTGAAGTTGAGGCCCCAGTCCTTGCGGTTGACGACGACGCTGCCCTCCAGCCCGAGGCGATCCATGCCAAACGGGTCGGTGGCGGTGCCCATGAACTCGAAGTCGATCGTGACCGGCTTGGTGGTGCCCTTCAAGGTGAGGTCGCCCGTCACACGATAGGAGTCCTCCCCGGCGGCCTCGACGGCGGTCGACACAAACCTGATCTGCGGGTGGTTGTCCATGTCGAAGAAGTCGTTGCTGCGCAGGTGACCGTCGCGGTCGGCGTTGCCGGTGTCGACGCTGTCGGCCTGGATCGTCAGCTCCACCTTCGAGTTGGACGGGGTCTCCTGATCGAAGTAGCCGGTGCCCTCAAAGTCCCGGAAGGCCCCTCGCACCTTGGTCACCATGGCGTGACGGGCGACGAAGCCCACCTCGCTGTGGGTTGGGTCGATGGCGTAGGTGCCGGTAGCGCTGGTGGTTGCGGTGTCGATGCTCATCATTCGTCCTCTGCGTCGGGGGTTTGGGTGACGTGTCAACTATACACCGGGTGGATGACATGTCAACTACACCCGGGTAGGCTGACCCCATGGCCACGGCGATACCCAACGAACCCCACTGGCTGACCGCCAAAGAAGGCGAGGCCTGGAAGCGGTTCACGGGCATGCGATTCCAGTTGGACGCTCGCCTGGACCGGGAGCTCACCGGGGACATCTCCATCCAGGACTACGGCGTGCTCGCCACCCTCAGCGAGGAGCCGGCCGGGTGCATGCGCATCTCGCAGTTGGCCACCCTGTTGGGCTGGGAGACCAGCCGCCTGTCCCATCACCTGACCCGCATGACCAAGCGCGGGCTGGTGGAGCGCAGGCCCTGCCCCAACGACGGCCGGGGGTCGCTGGCCGTCGTGACCGAGGCCGGACAGGCCGCCATCGAGGCGGCTGCGCCCCACCATGTGGCCCATGTGCGCAGGTACTTCATCGACCTGCTCAGCCCGGAGGAGCTCGAGGTGATCTCCGACGTGTCGCGTCGGGTCCTCGAATCGTTGCACGACACCGACCCAGCCGACGCCGGCACGGTTGACACCGGCACAGTCGAGCCCGACGCAGCACCCTGCCGGTAGCTTGCGTGGCATGATCCACCGCACGTCGCACGCCGGCTCCCCCGGTGGACGCCGACAACTGCCGAGGGCCGCCGCAGCCGTGGTCGCCTCGGTCGTGTTCATCGCCGGGTGCTCCTCCGACACCGGGTCGGCGGGTTCGCCCACCACCGGGGCGTCGGACTCCGGAGCGGCGTCGACCGCGGTCGGCCCCACGGAACCCACGTCAACCGGGGACGGATTCGCCCTCCCCGACGACCGGGTGGCCAAGGTCACCGAGGCCGGCCTCACGATCGCCGAACCCAGGTACTCGGAGCAGCCCGACGGCGTACCGTGGCCCACCGAGGAGTGGCCCACCGGCGACCTCCCCGACAAGGTCGACAGCGGCACGATCGACGACATCGTCGAAACGGCGTTCGCCGAGGACGACAGCGGCGACACGATCGACGCCATCCTGGCGGTCCAGGGCGGCGAGTTGGTGCTCGAGGAGTACAACGGTTGGGACCCCGACGCCGCCCACAACTCGTGGTCGATGGCCAAGTCGATCAACTCGGCGCTGGTCGGCATCCTCGTCGGCGAAGGCAGGCTCGACATCTGGGAGCCGGTGGACGCGCCGGAGTGGGACGACCCCGACGACCCCCGGGCCGAGATCACGCTCGATCAGCTGCTGCGCATGAGCAGCGGGCTCGAGTGGGAGGAGAGCTACACCGACCCGGACGCCGACGTGATCACCACCCTCGGGTCCGACGTCGACCGGGCGCACTACACCGCCGACAAGCCGTTGGCCCACGAGCCCGACACGTTCTGGTACTACTCGACCGGCACGTCCAACCTGATCGCCCGCAGCGTGGCCGAGCAGGTCGGCTACGGGGAGCAACTCACCGGCTGGGCCGACGACGCCCTGTTCGCACCGCTCGGCATCACCTCGGTCCGGCACAACCTCGACTCCGAGGGGCTGATCAGCGGCGGCTCGTTCATCGACATGACCCCGCAGGATTTTGCCCGCTTCGGCCTGCTGTACGCCCGAGACGGCGTGTGGGACGGCACCCGGATCCTCCCCGAGGGCTGGGTCGACTATTCGCGCATGCCCACGTTCACGATGGCCGACGGCCGCTACGCCGCCCAGTGGTGGCTCGACCCCAAGCGGCCCGACCTGTTCTACGCCAGCGGATTCGACGGTCAGAGCATCAACGTGGTGCCCGGCAAGGACCTGGTGATCGTCGTGCTGTCCACCGCCCCCGGCGGCCGCGACAACCAGGTGCGCAACGACCTCTTCGACGCCTTCGGCGTTTGAGCGGCGCACCGAGGTGCCGACGAACCGCTACCGCGGGTTCACAACCATCGGCCGAGAACCGCCGGCATGTTCGCCCAATTGCACGCAGCACACCACGTCCGCCGCAGCGATACCCGCCTGGATGAACAGCTCAACCTGCTTGAGGTGGTTCGGCGTCGCCCGTTCGGCGCCGTAGCTGGTCCTCGCCTTGAGCGATAGGACGGTGGACAAGTTCACCGAGAGTTTGCTGTCAACCTGTTTGAGCAGCGCCACCGCTTCCTTGTGGTCCTGACCGCTGGCATGTTCGCCCACCATGCACGCAGCACACCACGTCCGCCGCAGCGATACCCGCCTGGATGAACAGCTCAACCTGCGCGATTCACCGGATCCGTTGGCTCGGCCAGTAACCCCAGCTTCTCGGCGGAAGCGGTGAACCTTCACGCAGCTTCTTGCTCATACGTCCGGCACACCGGCTGCGCTCTGCCGCAGGGCACGGTTCGCTTACATCACCTGCGGTCGACTCCGGGCGAAGGTCCGCCGAGGAACCAACGACCCAGATGCCGTGCTCGGCAATATCAGCCAAAGACCGGTTCCAGCGGAGCTCCGAGCGCGCTAGCTGAGAACACCTCTGGTCGGTGAACACCAGTACCCGAGCGTCGTTACCCGTCCACTCGCCGATCAGTCGGCTCAACTCCGCCACTTGCCCTTCCCACCTTCGTCGTCCGCCTCGACATCGACATCTCCTCCCCCCTCGTGCCGACGGGCCGTACGACGAAGACATCAATGTCGCTCTTGGTGGTCATGGCCCCGTCACGCCGAACCAAACAAGGCCACACCGCTGGCCACGGATCCCACCCATCGACCTCGACGGCGATCGCTTCGAGGAGCCGCACGCGGAGTTGTGCGATCCCGATCACGTGGTCGGCCGCGAGGTGGCGCCGGTTCAAGCGGTACAGCCGTGCGACTGACGGTGTCCGACCTCACGATACCCTGTTCCACGAGACGATGAAGCGTCCGGCGGACGCCGACCTCGGACCAGCCCTCGACCAACCGGTGAACCTGCGGTGCCGTGAAAGAGGCCTTGGCACCTGCGAGCACCTGTAGCACATCACCATCGAGGGTAGGCGTGACTACCGCGAAAGGCCGGCCGAGATTCACCCACAGAATAGTACTGACACCCGTACCATTCTGCCAAACAGCTCGTCCCCTGATCATCGGCACAATTCACCGAACCCGGCAGCTGAGAAGTGGTGACTGGCAGTGCCGGCCTCAGCGGGTTCAACCGTTGCGGCTGGTGCTCGACCAGATTCGTCGGGCGAAGCACTGGGAAGTCCGTTGAGCACTTGGCGATGCGTTCGACCTCCCGGGTGGCCTCCGTCGGCGAGGCGTCAACCGGCGGCACTTCAAGAACGGGTCCACGTCATTGTCACGACCACGCTGAAGGCGTAGGTCGGCCCGATGACGATCTGTTGCAACTGGGCCTGCTGCTGGAGGCCGACGACCAGACCGCCTCGTGCCTGAGCACCATCCCAGCTGAGTCGCCCTCGGCCATGCTGCCCGCCGCTTCGCAGAGCTGGCCCACGGTTCGGTAGGCAAACACCGAGACCTTCGAGTCGGTGTTGGGCTCCAGGAATCAGCTGCAGGTTCAAGGCTCGCTCAATTTCCGGGTCGCCGCCTCCAGCATCCTCAAGCGGTTCCTCAACCAGGTTGGACAAATCCGGATCGCTACTCGATTGGAAGGCCTCGACCACACGCGCGCCAGCCTCCGAGAAGACGACCGGGTCGATCTCGATCTCCTTCCGACTTCGTCCAGCGGCCCCGTCTGCCGGTGGCAAGCTCGGCCTCCGAGCAGGGCGTGCCGTCGGGAATGGACGTGGTCGGAGTCGGGTCGGACGGTTCGTCGATCCCGGTCGTTGGATCGTCGGCTGTAACAACCAGGTCGTCGGAACGAGCTGCACAGCCAGCATCCCGCCGACGACGGCGAGCACGGTCACGAGGGCGACGGCCTGGAGGGCCCTGCGCGTTGCCGGCTCGGCGGCAGCGCGGCATCGCCAATCGCCAGCAGGCGGTTGGCTGGTGGCCCTGCTCGGCCCGATCCGAACCTCGGCGGCGGCGTTGTTCCAGCTGTTGGAGAGTCTCCTTCATGACTTTTCTCCTCCTCGGTTCGGGGATCGTCCACTGGAGCAGTTCGGCCAGATGCAGTGGCGGTCGCGAGGTGGTTGGCGCACGGTCGCCTCGGTCAGTTCCAGCACCTCGGCGATCTCGGCGGTCGAGGCCTCGTCGACACATCGCAGCACGATCACCTCACGTTGGCGGGCGAGGGCTGGGTCGACTACTCGCGCATGCCCACGTTCACGATGGCCGACGGCCGCTACGCCGCCCAGTGGTGGCTCGACCCCAAGCGGCCCGACCTGTTCTACGCCAGCGGATTCAACGGTCAGAGCATCAACGTGGTGCCCGGCAAGGACCTGGTGATCGTCGTGCTGTCCACCGCCCCCGGCGGCCGCGACAACCAGGTGCGCAACGACCTCTTCGACGCCTTCGGCGTTTGAGCGGCCCAAAGTGGCGCCGGTTCAAGCGGTAAGCAGCCGTGCGACCGACGGTGTCTGACCTCACGATCCCCTGTTCCACGAGACGATGAAGCGTCCGACGGACGCCGGACTCGGACCAGCCCTCAACCGACCGCTGAACCTGTGGTGCCGTGAGCGAGGCCTTGGCGCCTGCGAGCACCTGGAGCACATCACCATCCGGCCCAGGCCGCTCAGCCCTTGACGGTGATCGGGTCGGACAACGCCTGATCCGCGATCACCTTGGGGTCGAGCGAGACGTCCTTCCACTGCTTCCTCGAGAACATTTCGGCCTGCTCGGTGAACAGCTCGGAGTCCTGGTCGCCGGTCTCCCCGTAGGTGAGGATCGTGCGGATCTCGGGACCGTCCGAGCCGAACTCCACCGACATGATGAAGCTGGAACCGTTGGTGATCGGATACCCGTCGGGGGTCAGGCCCGTTCCGTCGGCCACCGAGTCGGGCAGCTCCCGCACCGGCTCGCTGGTGCCGCCCAGGCCACCCCGACCGACCACGTTGGTGATGCCCTCCGAGCCGAGCCCGCCGGGAATCGACGCCCCGTCGTCGACCCGGCCGTCCTTCTGAAGCTCGCCCAGCGACACGTTGACCTTCAGGTCCTGTGACTCGAGCAGCTGCTGGGCCTTGGCGAGATTGATCAGCACCGGGTCCTCGTCGGGGCCCGCCTCGACCAGTCCGTTCGGAGTCTCGAGCGGGTTGTCCGGGTCGAACTCGTTGCCCCAAATCTCGTCATCCTCGAATCCGTTGAGGAACTCCCGCCACAGCGGCGCCCCCACCGAGTCGGGGTCGAAGTGCCCGTCCCACTCGTCGAGCACGCGGCAGGCGTCGGCGAGGTCGACCTCACCGGCGGGCACGAGCTCCTCGCCGGGCTCCCCGTCGTCACCCTCGGGGCCAAGGAGCGCCTCGACCACCACCGGGCCCGCCGCACCCTCGCAGCGGGACACGACGTCCTCGCGCAACTTCGCCGCCGTGTAGGCGTTGTCGTCGAGGGCCGCCGTCTGCAGCTCCTCGAGGTTGAACTTGTTGTCGTCGCCGGCGAGGCGCCCGGTGTCGTCCCCGTCGAGCACCGACAGGTTCTGCAGCGTGCGCGCCGACCGCTCGGTGTCCTGACGTCCGTGCAGGGGCGAGTAGTCGCCCTCGATCAACTCGTTGCCGTTGGCCAGCCAGAAGCTGTCGTTGGCGTTGAAGACGTAGTCGTCGCGCTCCAGCACGGGCATCTCCGAATACGGCACCAGCCCGGGGTCGCGTGACCCGTCGACCTCCTCCCAACGGTTGTAGCCCTTGGAGCCGTCCAGCAGCACCGCACCGGAGTCGGCGGCAACCGACGTGATCAGGTCGGTCTCCAGGGCCTGCTCGTAGGCCTCGAGCGCCTCGGCGGACAGGTTCGGAGTGGCCGACGTGTCGGCGTACCAGGCACGGCCGTCGGCACTGACCGCGATCGTGTTGAACAGCGGCACGCCCTGGTTGTCGGCATGCGCCGCGACGAACTCATCGAACGACCCGGCGGTGTTCATCGCCCGGTACTGCTCGACGAACTCGTCGTTGTCGATGTTGGCGTCGCGATAGGTGATGGCGGTTTCGTCGGTCCATCCGACCCCGGGGAAGTCGATGACCGGACCGAACTCGGTGCTCCACATCGTGCGGGTCTCCTCGGACAGTTCGCCCGAGTCGTCCGCCACCTTGATCGTCACGTCCTGGGAGTCCATCGCCTGGTTCTCGCCGTCGATCACGTAAGACGTCGGGTCACCGGGCGCCAGGGTCAGCCGGTAGGCGGTGAATCGGGTGCCGGCCGACACGGTGTGGGTCCAGGCGAAGTCGTCGGTGGCTCCGATGCCCACGCCCGGCAGGCCCAGCAGCTGGGCGCCGTAGATGTCGGCGGGTTCGTCGCCGGTGACGCTCAGGTGGTTTTCCCAGAACCGCAGCTCGCCCTGCCAGGGGAAGTGCGGGTTGGCCAGCAACATGCCGCCGCCGCCCTCGGAGTTCTCCGACCCGATGGCCCAGCCGTTGGAACCCTGCTCCTCCGGTGCGGCAACGGTGGTCTCGGAGTCGGCGGCCGCCGTGGTGACCGGGGCGGCGGAGGTGGCGCTCGCCGCCGTCGTGGACGACGCGTCGGCCGACCCCTCGCCGTCCTCGGGCGAGCCCTCCGCCTTCGGCGGCTGCGCCGTGGCGATGAAGTCGGTCAGCCGGGCGCCGGAGGCGTTCAGCGTGATCGCCCGGGCGTAGGCGTACACGTCGGCAGCTTCGAGCGGCACCACCCATGGCTCACCGGCGCACCATCCGGTGACGCCGTCGGCGCCGACCTCCTCGAGGTGGGCGTTCCACCCGTCGACGAAGGAACCCATCAGCGACTTCACCTCGTCGGACGCCCGCTCGTAGTCGGCGTCGGCGATCTCGCCGATGCCGATTGCCCGCCAGGCAAAGTCGGAGTTGAGGTTCTCGTCGTCCTCCCCCGGACCCATGAACTCGGCCTTGCGTCCCCGCACCTTGAGCACCTGGTCGGCCAACGTGCAGGCGTGATCCTCACCCGAGGCGTAGCCCTGCCCGAACGTGACGTCGTCGAGGGTCTCGCCGGAGATGTGCGGCACGCCGCCCTAGGTGCGGGTGATCGAGGCCGAGTAGGTCTCGCCGGTACCGATCACCCTGCCCTCGGCGCCCTCGGCACCCCTGCCCTGGTCGTTGTCGGTGCACCCGGAGACCACCAGCGCCGCGGCCACGCCCACGGTCAGCACCGCGTGCCGCCGCGAAGCGGTCGGCCACAGCCCACCGTCGCGGCGCCGCCGATGCGTCCGCCGCGGGTGTCGGGCCGGCGTGGCACGGTCGACGAGGCTGCGATGGGTCAAGCGTTGCGAGGGAGTCATGGCAGCGCGGACACTACCGCCGACGTGCCGGTGGCGCGCCGGGAACCGACCGTCTGTCCGGGTCGTCCACCCCGGGGAACGCGACCCCTCGCAAGGGTCGAACACGTGTACGCACATCCGGTAGGATCGATGCCATGGTGGCTCCGCTCCCACCCTCGGTCGAGGTGACGTTCTGCCCCGTGGACCCGCCGCGCCGTTCGTTGGTGGCCTGTCGCCTGCCCGAGCGCGATCAGGCACAGGACGACCTGTTCACCGTGGCGCCCGACCCACCCGAGTTGCCCGGCGAGCGATCGCTGTTCACCCACGTCGCCCCACGGCGTGGCGGCGACCGGCCGACCGCCACCGACACGATGGCCAACCTGGTGCCGTTGATCGACCTCGTGCCCCGACTGATCGCCGCCACGTCGGAGGCCTCCACGTCGCAACGCGCCTTGGGCGAGGTGGTCCGGGCCGGGCTGGCGCTCGTGGCCGCCGGACGCCTGTTGCCGTGCGTCACCCCCACCGGATGGGACTCCTGGGCGGTGGCGCCGCTGGGCAGCGAGGACCATGCGGTGCTCGGCGCGCTGGCCGCCTCCCTGCCCCCGGAGGTGCACGCCACCCCGCTGCCGGGCACCCGCAGCGGCAGCCGCCTGGCCGGGGCCGAGGCCACCGTGTTGTCGGTGTGGGACGCCCTGGCCGACGCGTTGCCACGCGGGGAGGCCTCCGAGGCGCTCGCCGGCAGCCACCTCTACTCGGCGGAGGCACCGACCCGCGTGCCCCACCTTCGACCCTGGGCGGCGAAGGCGATCGCCCAACGCTGTCGTGGAGCGGCCCTCGAGCTGTGCCTGCATCCGCCCGACTCCCCGGAGTCCGGCGACCCGTGGCGCCTGATCCTGCGCCTCCGCAGCAGGGCCCACCCCACCGTGGCGGTCCTGGCCTCGGGGATCGCCGACAGCGACCAGCGACATCGGCTGGGGCCCACCCCGTGGGAGGACCTCCGCAGCGAACTGGCCCGCGCCGGCGCCCACTGGGTGGTGCCCCCGGAGCTGGCGGCGGTGGATCACCCGACCGACACCGTCCTGACCGACGGGCAGCTCGATGCCCTGATCGACGCCACCGACGCCCTGAAGCGGGCGGGCATCCGACTGTTCTGGCCCGACGACGCCGCGCTGACGACCGTGAAGATCCGAGCCGAGCTGCGACCGCCCACGTCGGGCGCGTTCGGCATGGAGGAGCTTTGCGACACCCGTTGGCGGGCCCACGTCGACGGACGACGGCTGAACGCCGACGAGCTCGACCAGCTGCTGGCCAGCCGCCGCCCGCTGATCCGCACCCCCGACGGCTGGGTGCGGGTGCCCGACGAGGTCACCGCCAAGCTGCGCACCCGCGGGCCGGAGGTCACGGTCGGTTCCGCGATCGCCGACCTCATGGCGGGCCTGGAGGACGAGGCGGGCGAGCCCGAAGGCGCCGGGCTCGGGCGCCTGGCCCTGGAGGACACCCACGCCGCCGAGCCCACCGTGGTGGCCTCCCCCGAGCTGGTGAAGCGGGCGCGGCGGCTGGCCGAGCTCGCCCACGAACAGCCCGCCACCGACCTCAACGTTCCCGGCCTCAAGGCCGAGTTGCGCCACTATCAGGTTCGCGGCGTCGCCTGGATGGCCGGGCTGGCGGAGTTGGGCATGGGCGGCGTGCTCGCCGACGACATGGGTCTGGGCAAGACGCTCCAAACCATCGCCGTGCACCAGCTGCTGCACGGGCCCGACGCCCCCACGGTGCCGCCGCTGGGTCGATCCGACGCCGAGTCCCCCGAGGCGCCTGCGGGATCCGGCGAGACGACGGCCGCCCCGTTGGGCCCCACGCTGGTGGTGGCGCCCACGTCGCTGCTGGGCACCTGGGAACGGGAGTGCCGGCGGTTTGCGCCCGACACCCCGGTTCGCCGCTACCACGGCGCCCGCCGCGACCTCGGGAACCTGGCCGACAACGCCGTGGTGGTCACCACCTACGGCGTGCTGCGCCGCGACCACGGCGAGCTGGGCAAGCGCACGTGGGGCATCGTCGTGGCCGACGAGGCCCAGGCGGTCAAGAACCCGGTGTCGCGGGCCGCCAGGTCCCTGCGGCGGGTGCCGGGTCGCTTCCGCCTGGCGCTCACCGGCACGCCGGTCGAGAACCACCTGGGCGACCTGTGGGCGTTGATCGACTGGGTCACGCCCGGGCTGCTGGGCGCCCACGACGACTTCCGCAACCGATTTGCCGACCCGATCGAACGGCACGGGTCCCAGTCGACCAACGCCATGCTGCGCCGACGCATCGCACCACTGGTGCTGCGCCGCACCAAGGCCGACCCGCTGATCGCCCCGGAGCTGCCCAACAAGATCGAGCGGGACCTGGTCGTCGGCCTCAGCAGCGAACAGTGCGCCCTGTACGACGCCGCGGTCGCCGAGGCGCTCGATCGCATCTCCGACGCGGAGGGCATCGCCAGGCGTGGGCTGGTGCTGGCGCTGCTCACGTCGCTCAAGCAGATCTGCAACCACCCCGCCCACTACCTCGACGACGGCGGTCCGCTCGACGGCCGCTCCGCAAAGTTGGAGGCCTTCGACGACCTGATCGACGGCGCTCGCGAGGCGCGCGACGACGGACGCGCCGAACCGACGCTGGTGTTCACCCAGTACGTGGCCATGGCCAAGCTGTTGGCCTCGCACCTCACCGCCCGCGGCATCAGCCACGCCGTGCTGCACGGGGGCCTCAGCCCGACCCAACGACAGCGCCTCACCGACGACTTCCAGGCCGGCCTCATCGACGTGTTGTTGTGCTCCCTGCGGGCCGCCGGCACCGGGCTGACGCTCACCCGGGCAACCCAGGTGATCCACTACGACCGCTGGTGGAACCCCGCGGTGGAGGACCAGGCCACCGACCGGGCCCACCGCATCGGACAGACGTCCACGGTGTCGGTGCACCGGTTGATCTCCGAGGGCACGGTCGAGGAGCGGGTGGCCGACGTGCTGACCCAAAAGCGGCGGCTGGCCGGGGCGGTCATGGGCACGGGCGTCGACGGGTGGATCGGCGGACTCGACGACCGCGAGCTGGGCGACCTGGTGCGACGGCAGGGCGCGTCGGGCACCGCTCCGGCGAACGACGGGCCGGACGGCGGTGGGCCCGTCGACGACGACACCGGGCGGGCGGCATGAGCCGGGATCCCGCCGGGTTGGCCGGTCCGGGCGACCACGACCACGAGTCCACGCCCGCATGGCACGGGCAGTGGCTGCAGACCGCAGCCGAGTGCCTGGGCATCTCGCCCCGGGCCCTGTCGGTGGCGCGCACCCGCGTCGGGGATCCGGCGCCCGACGACACCGCCGAGCATGCGCCGGGAGACGGTCCCGGCGACCGGCTTCGACTGTCGTTCGAGCCCGGACGGGTGGAGGCGATCGACCCGTCGTCGGACCGTCGGACCGTCATGACCATCCGGCAGTGGGGCCCGGCGCGCTGGGCCCGCACCCGGGCGGCCCTGGCCGACGACCCCGTGCTCGAGCGAGCGTTGACCTCGGGCCGGAGTCACGCCCGCCTGCGCCAGACGCTGATGCGGATGAACGCCGACCCGATGCCTGGTCGGTCGGAGCTCTCGGCCGAGTGCGACTGCGGGCGGGACGGCTGTTCACACGTGGCGTCGCTGTTGGTGGCCGCCGCCGACGAGATTGCCTCCGATCCGCTCCTCCTGTTGATGTTGCGCGGCGTCGACCGGGGGGAGTTGGGGGGTACGCAACTCGACGAGGTGCCGCCCGGCTGGCCCCGAGCGCACGACCCGGGGGTGAGCGCCGAGTCGGCGTGGGCGCGCACCCGGGCGCCGCTGGCACCGGTGGCCGCCCGACCTCCGATCGAGCGCGCCCAGGTCACCTCCCCGCCCGCCGACAGCGGGCTGAGCCGGGCCGCACTCGGGGCGTTGGCCGACCTGGCCGCCCATCGCGCAGCCGCGCTGCTGACCGCTGCGACGCCCGAGGCCGACGGCGGTATGGGGGTGCTGGCCGAGCGCCTGATCGAACGGGGGCTGGCGCCCGCCACGGTGGCCAACCGCAGCGGTCTCAGCCCCGACGAGATGGAGATCCGACGTCGCGCCCGCGCGTTGGCGGCGAAGCCGGGGTCGCCGTGCTGCTGGATCGCTTCGACGCCGACCGGACGACCTGGCCGACGGGGCGACGGCGCTGGGCGGACGGGTCCGCAGCCGAGCCAACGTGGTGACCTCGGGGCCCACCGGCCGCCAGCTGCGGATCGACCGCCTCGGACGGTGGTGGTTGTTGCGGTCGGATCCCGACCTTGGGTGGGTGCTGGCGGACGGGCCGAGTGGTAGTCCCACCACCCTGTGTGCCACCGCCGAGTGAGCGGGATTGCATCCTGCAGCGGTGCAGGTTCACTGGGTAGCCTCCGAACATGAGCCGGAGCCCGCGCCTGACGCCGGAGCGCATCGTCAACGCCGGCATCGAGCTGGTGGACGAGGAGGGCCTGGGCGCGCTGTCGATGAGACGACTGGCGCGTCGGCTTGGGGTCGAGGCGATGTCGCTGTACCACCACGTTCGCTCGAAGGAGGCGCTGCTCGACCTGATGGTGGACCGCATCTTCGTCGGCGTCGAGATGAACCTCGACGAGGAGCGGTGGCAGGACCAGATGACCAATGCGATGTACGCCCTTCGCGAGGGGCTGATGGCGCATCCCAATCTGCTGCCGGTGGTGGCCACCCGTCCGGTGATGAGCGAGGAGACGATGGGGCTGGTCGAGTTGGCGCTCGCAGCGCTCGTCGACGTGGGCTTCACGCTGGAACGTTCCCGGCAGATCCTGACCGTGCTGGTGTCCTTCGCGGTCGGTCACGCCCTCACCGAGGCCGGGGCCTCGCCGATGATCTTCGACGGCTACGACCAGGAGACGGTGTCGAAGTTCCGTCACAGCATCAGCGAGGAGGAACTGCCGCTGGTGGCCGGATCCATCGGCACGACCCCAGACGATCGACTGAGCGAGTTCCAGCTTGGCGTCAAGTGCCTGGTTCAGGGCATTTCCGCCGAGCTCGATCAGCTCCCGGCCTAGTACGGAGACCTCACCATCGCACGATCACTGATCCTGCTGGCCGCCGGCTTGGGCAGCCGTTTCGGCGGCCCCAAGCAGCTCGAACCGGTGGGCCCCAACGACGAGCCCATCTTCGCCATCACCGCCAACCAGGCCGCCGCCGCCGGCATCGAGAGGCTGATCCTGGTCACGCGTGCCGAGGTGGAGGACCGCCTGCTGGCCGAGGCGGCCACCCACGTCTCCGGCATGGAGGTGGTGTCGGTTCGACAAGACCTCGCCGGCCCGCCGCGCCAACGCCCGTGGGGCACCGCCCATGCGGTGGCGGCATGCGTCGACGCGCTGGACGGCCCGTTCGGCGTCGCCAACGGCGACGACCTGTACGGGGACCCGTCGCTCCGCCTGCTCGGCAACGGCCTGGCGCAGTGGCCCGACGAGGGCACGCTCGTGAGCTTCCGGCTCGCCGGAACCCTCAGCGATCACGGCGGGGTGTCGCGCGGCATCTGCGAGGTGGACGACGGCGTGTTGGTCTCGGTCGTCGAGACGCACGGGTTGGCACCCGACCCTGACGGCGAGGGGGTGCGCGACGACGGGGGCGACCTCCACGATGCCGACACGGCCGCCTCGATGAACCTCTGGGGTCTGCCCCGGCGCGCCGCCGAATCGATGGCGGAACGATTCGATCGTTTTCTGGCCGAGGACCCGGGCGCCGACGAGGAGTTCCTCCTCCCCAGCGAGATCGCGCACATGATGGACGACGGCACCCTCACCGTGCACGTGGTTCCGTCGTCGGGCCGGTGGATCGGGCTGACCCACCGCGACGATCTGCCCGGGGTGCGGGCCGCACTGCGGCAGCCGACCGGCGAGGATCCGCCCCGCTAGAACCCGCAGGCGGAGGTCCCCTCGAGGACTCCGTTCTGGAAGGCCTCGATGCGGTCGAAGGCCAGGCTGGAGCCGGACTCCCCCACATCGTCGGCGCTGGTGAAGCTGATCAGCGACGCCAGCGCCTCGTCGAGGTCGCCACCGGAGATCGACAACTGGCGCACCGGCTCGCCGTTGGTGTCGAGTGTGGGGCGTTGGCGCTCATCGACCAACGAGCCCGAGTACGCCCCCACCAGGCAGGCACGCTGCTGGATGCCCTCCTCGGAGGCGATCGCCCCGTCGTCGGCACCGTTCTGGGCCTGGAGGGCCACGCCGTACTGCATGCCCAACAGCAGGCCGGTGGCGAAGTCACCGCTGTCGTCGTTGATACCGGCCAGCCACGGTTCGTCCCAGCGGATCGAGTTGTCGCTGGAGCAGTAGAAGATCTTGCCGTTGGCATCCTCCCCACTCAGGGACGTGTCGCCGCAGGTGACGCCCTCGGTCGCCGGGTCGTACCCGTCCGCCCCGCTCAGCGGCGTGAAAGAGGGGAACTCCGAGGCGATCCAGCCGTCGAAGTCCGGAACCAGCAGCTCGATCAGATCGAGGTAGGGCAGGTTCCCTCCGCTGACGTACTCGTCCTCGGTGAAGGGCAGCTGCATGATCTGAGGTGGGTTGGATTCGTACTCGGCGCACGCATCGATCCCGGAGGTGAACCCGTCGCGAAACGCACGAACCCGATCGAAGCCCGAGCCGTGGGCCGCGGGGTCGTTCGGGTTGGTGCCCGGAGCGTCGCGGAACTCGAGCATGCCCCCGAGCGCAGCATCGAGGCTGCCGGCGGACAGGTTGAGGCTGGCGCTCTCGCCGTCGCCCACCCACTTGGTCCACGCACCGGCGAAGCAGTCGGCCTGCTGTTCCAGGTCGACCGTGCGAACCCGGCCGCTGGACAGCCCCAGCTGATCCTGGGCGGCATGACCCCACTCGTGGGCGAGCACCATCGCCACGGCGTAGCTGCCGTAGCTCTCGTACAAATCGGGGAAGAGCGTCTCGTCATCGAAGGCGATGAAGTCGCCCTCGGTGCAGTAGAACGCGTTGCCCAGCAACTCCTCGGGGCTGGGCTGCGGGCCGTTGCCGCAGGCGGGAGGCGGGGTGCTCCGGCCGTAGGCGTAGATCTCGTCGGCCGGGATCGGGACGAAGTCGCGCCCGTAGGTGCCGGGCATCTCGGCGGTCCAGAACGCCTGGATGTCGGCGATCGACAGGTCGACGGTCTCCTGATACGGACGCTGGTTGACGTCGGTGGTCGGGCGCGTCGACTGCCCCGGGCTCTCGGTCGGATGGGTGGGCTGACCGGTGATGATGGGATCGCCGCCCTCGGCGCGCAGCTCGGACAGGCCGGTCGAGCAGGCGGCCCCGGTGAGTGCGGTGAAGACGATCAGGATGATCAGTCGGGTTTTCATAACGCTCCCTTTGGTCGTTCCAAGAAGGTACCGGCGGCGCCGGCAAGGTCCTCGCCAACGGCGGCGCTCCTGCAGCCACTCTCAGCTACGCGGCCGACTCCGCACTCAGACATCCGCCGCCCCTGAAACCGCAGGCGACTCGTCGTCGGGCAGCGGGACCGTCGCGGGTTCGGGGATGCGCAACTCGGCGACGACCGCCAGGTGATCGCTTCCGTAGACGTCCACCGCCGAGGACTCGACCACTTCGAGGCCGCGGACACCCATCCAGTCGATCCGCCGGTGCGGCTTGGGGTAGGGGTAGGTCGCTCCGGTGGGCACCGGGGTGAGGCCGGCCCGTTCGAAGGCGGGCAGCACGTGCTCGTCGGACAGGTTGAGATCGCCGGTGAGCACCGCCGGGCCGGGCCGCGACGCCAGCGCCGCAAGCACGACGCCGAGCTGGGCGACCGCCTCCGCTCGACCATGCCCACCCCGCCCGGCGTTCTGCAGGTGGGTCCCCACGACGGTCACCACCCGACCGCCAATCGGGATGTCGGTCAGCAGCGCCGACCGGTTCTCGGCACCTCTGCGGGTGGGCAGGGCCAGCACCTCGCTGCGGCGCGGCAGCGAGCGGCTGAGCAGGGCGTTGCCGTACCAGCCCGGGCTGAGCCGGCGGGCCGGGGCGAACAGGGCGTGATAGCCGAGCCGTCGTCCCACCAGCTCCGCCTGGTGGCGAAACCGCGACCGCCAGACGCGGTGATCCACCTCACACAGCACGACGATGTCGGCGTCCAGCCGGGCGACCCCGTCCACGAGGCTGTCGTGGTTGGCAAAAAGCTGTTCGCCGGGTGCCCCGTGGTGGATGTTCCAGCACGCCGCCCGAAACGTCGAGCCGCCGCTCACGCCTGGGCCTCCACCCAGTCGTCCAGCCGGACCCACAGGTCGTAGAGCCACTCGCGCCGCTCGTCGCGCCCCTCGGGGATCTCCGCCCGGGGAATCCGCCACAGTTCGACGCGCACCGGCCGCCGAAACGGCAGGGCGGCCAGAATCGCCCGCAGGCCCCGCAGACCCGCCAGGCCGTGGTGGGCGAACACGACCACGTCGGCGTCGGGGGCGGCGTCGAGCAGTGCGAAGGTGCCGCCCCACCTCGGCGGCATCGTGTGGCGCAACCCGCCGGCCCGCTCGACCAACTCGGGGTGGTGTTCGCCGAGGCGGGCCACCGCCCGGGCACGGCGCTCCGCCGTCCCGCGGGTTCCCTCGGGGAAGATCACCACCGAGTCGTTCGCTCCGAGGTCCGACCCCAGGGCGGCCAACGCCGCCAGTTCGCGTTCGGTGTCGGTGCCCGAGCGGTCTGCGAAGTAGTTGGGAAGCCGGTGGCCGACCACGTCGAGGAGCGGCACCACCTCCAGCTCGCGTTTCAGCACGTAACGCAGGGCGAGGCCGGAGTCGCTGAGCGCCAGGGCCGGAAAGAGCGTGTCCACCAGGCTGACGTGGCGACCGAGCACGATCAGCGGCCCCGGGACGAGCTGCTCGGTGCCCTCGATGGAGAATCGCAGCCCCAGCATCGACTCGAGCAGGCCCAGCAGGCGCCCGACCCACCATCGCTGCAACCGGCGGTGGGCCCGCATGCTGGGTCGGCTGCGGATCCACAGCCCACACCCGCTCGCCAACCACATCAGTGCGACGACGACGAGCATCGCCGACTCGAGCACCCCGTAGGCGACCGCGAACACCCAGCCTCGTACCAGCGGCAGGCGGGGTCGGCCGCGCACCAGGTCGATGATCGCCAGCAGCGGCAGCGCCACCGGTGCCAACACCACCAGCATCAGGGTGGCCAGCCAGGTGGCGGGCACGGTCACCAGCCGCCGGGTCAGTGGGCTGCTCATCGCCGACCCGGCCGGGGCCGCAGGTCGACCCGCGCGAATCGGTTGGTGCGCGGCGCCGCCGCGCTCATCTCAACGCCGCCTGGCTGGTTGGGCCCACTCAGGGCATCGTACCCCCAAGGCCCGGCGGCGGCGCCCGATCGTCGCGCCGCCCGGCGAGCCCCACCCGATCGACGGGCGGGCCACGTCGCCCGGACGCACCTACGCTGGGTCGATGTCTCCCATCGTCCGACCCGACACCTCACCGACCGCCGCGGCGACCACGACTCGGGCCAGGTCGTCACTGCGGCGTCGTGGGGGGATGCTCGGAGCAACGCTGCTGATCGGCGCGGTGCTGCCGGGCTGCGGATCCGACGACCAGCCCGACGCCGCAGCCGAGACGACCGCCGACACGTCGTCGGCGGCTGCCTCGCCGTCCACCGGCGAGGGCGAGCGGCCGGGCTCCACCGCCGCCGGAGCTGACGGCCCGGCGGCCGACCCGGCGGCCGAGGTGGCCGGGATCGGCTCGTTCGCCGTGGGCTCCCTGGAGGTCGACGTCGTCGACGACTCCCGCCCGACCGACGCCTGGGGAGGCCAGGAGGAACTGCCCCAGCGCACCCTGCCCACGCTGGTGCTCTACCCCGCCGAGGGCGAGGTGGTGACCGCCGACGGGAGCGACGTCGCCACACCCGAGGCCACCCCGGATGCGACCCCGGCCGAGGGGCCGTGGCCGTTGGTCGTGTTCTCCCACGGACGTGGCGGCACCGGCCCGGCGTACGTCAACACCCTCCGCGCCTGGGCGTCGGCGGGCTACGTCGTGCTGGCCCCCACCTTTCCGCTGACCAGCGCCGAGACACCCGAGCGACCCAACACCGACGACCTGGTCAACCAACCGGCCGACGTCAGCCACCTGATCGACTGGGCCTCCGACCTGCCCGCCGACAGTCCCCTGGCGGGACGGATCGACGCCGAACGGGTCGGGCTGTCGGGCCATTCCCTCGGTGGCTTCACGTCCCTGGCCGCCGCCTACAACCCCAAGCTGCGCGACGATCGGGTGGACGCGGTGGCCGAGTGGGCCGGCGCCTACCGCGGCGAGCTCGCCGACGGCGGCGCCCCGGTGCAGGACGGCCCGCCGTTGTTGGCCATTCATGGCGACGGCGACGACACCGTGCCCTACGAGGCGGCGCAGAACACCGTGGACGCGGTCGGACCGCCGTGGGAGCTGGTGACGTTGGTGGGCGGCGAACACATCCCTCCGTACGTCACCGGCATGGCCGACCCCTACGGTGCGGTGGTCACCGAGACCACCCTCGACTTTTTCGACGCCACGCTGAAGGACGACCCGGAGGGTGACGACCGCCTGGAGGCCGTGGTGGAGGAGGCCGGCGCCTCGGTGGCCACGCTCACCGGCGAGGAGGACTGAGCCGATGCCCGCTCCCCGCCGTCGGCTGCTGATCGACGCGGAGCCCCTCGTGTCGGCGCTCACCAGGCTGCGCGTCGACCTGGAGGTTCCGGCCGACTTCCCGACCGAGGTGTCCGAGTTGGCGGCGAGGGCCACCGACCGGTTCGCCGACCAACGGGTGGACGCCACCGACCTGCCGTTGGTTGCGGTCGATCCACCCGGCGCCCGCGACCTCGATCAGGCCTTCGCGCTGGAACGGGCGGGCGACGGATGGACGCTGCACTACGCCATCGCCGACGTCGCTGCGTTCATCGTCCCCGGTGACCCGATCGACCTCGCCTCGCGCGAGCGGGGCAGCACGCTGTACCTGCCCGACGGCAAGGCACCGCTCCACCCGAAACCGCTCTCGGAGGGAGCCGCCAGCCTGCTGCCCGGCGAGGTGCGCCCGGCGATGTGGTGGAAGCTCACCTTCGACGCCGACGGCGAGCTGTCCGACACCGAGGTGCGTCGGGCCACCGTGCGGGTCCGGGTGGCCACCAGCTACGAGGTGATCACGGCGATCCTCGACGACGACGCCACGGTCGCCGGCGCCGCCAGGGGCGTTCATGCCGCCACCACTCCCCCCTCGGCCCATGCGATCGACCTCCAGGCGCCCGACGGCGACCCGATTGCGATCGCCGCCGAACGGGGCCTGGACCTCCCCGAGGTGGCGAGATCGCTTCGAGACTTCGGCACCCTGCGCCTGGCGGCGCAGGCCCGACGCGGTGGGGTCAGCCTGCAGCTGCCCGAGCAGGATGTCGAGGTGGACGGGTCCGGCGAGGTGCA
Source organism: Microthrixaceae bacterium (assembly GCA_041394485.1). Taxonomy (GTDB): domain Bacteria; phylum Actinomycetota; class Acidimicrobiia; order Acidimicrobiales; family Microtrichaceae; genus Microthrix. The sequence continues at coordinate 61,672 of JAWKIE010000011.1, read as the reverse complement.
CCTGGTGGCCACGCCGTCGATGCCGGCCGAGGAGTGGAACGCCCAGATGTCCCTCGCCGCCGGCATCGCCGCCGCCCGGCTGATGCTGGAGGCCGGGACCGGCCTGCTGCGAACCCTGCCCGACGCCGAGCCCGAGGTGTTGGCCGAGCTCAGACGGGCGTCCGAGGCGCTCGGCCATCCATGGCCGGAGGGCGGATCGCACGGCGAGGGGTCCAACCGGGTGTACGGCGCCTGGGTGCGCTCGCTCGACCCGTCCACGCCGGTGGGCGCCGCGCTGATGCTGACCGCCACCAAAGGCCTTCGAGGCTCCGGGTACGCGGCGTTCGACGGCGAGGTGCCCGACCTCACCACCCATTCCGCGGTGGCGGCGCCCTACGCCCACGTGACCGCCCCGCTGCGTCGACTCGGCGACCGATACGCCGCCGAACTCGCGCTCGCCGCCTACGAGTCCCGTGCGGCCCCCTCCTGGGTGCTCGACGTGCTCGACGACCTTCCGGAGCTCCTCAACGACGGCAACCGACGCTCGTCGTCGGTCGATCGTGCCGTGGTCGACCTGCTCGAGGCGGCGGTGCTGGCGCCCCGGGTCGGGGACGAGTTTCCCGCGGTCGTGCTGTCGCACGGGCGTGGCGGCCTGCGGGTGCAGGTGACCGAACCGCCGGTGATCGCCGACGCCTCCGGCGAGGCCGACGACGGGCAGGCCGTGCGGGTTCGGCTGACCAGGGCCGACCCCCTCGAGCGCGAGACCCGCTTCGACGTCGTCACCTGACGGCGCGGGCCCGCACACCGCTGGGCCCGCTCCGCCACCCGCGGGCACCCGCCCCCCAACCTCCAACCCCGCCTCGCGCTCTGGGTGGACTTCGGCTCGGTTTCCGAGCCCGATCCCACCCAAAGCCCGAAAACGCGCTTCTGGGTGGAGTTCGACTCGACGTCGGGGTCGTCCCGCCGCCGTTGGCGATCCGGCCGGCCCGGTACGATCCCACGCCATGAACCCGGCCGACACCAACGACCTCGAACCCCTGCGCCAGCTGACCGAGGGAATGGCCATCGTGGTCGGTGGCGACCGGATCGCCCGGGTGAGCGCCGAATTGGCGGAGGCGTTCGTCGAGGGCGACCGGCTGCTGACCGTGCCCTCCACCGGCGCGTTGCTGCACGTCCCCGCCGGCGTGGGCCAACGCACCGAGGCGGCGGTCGACCGCGCCGTTGCGGCCTTCTCCCGAATGGGCGCCGTCACCGACGACGAGATCTCGGCGTTCTTCGAGGCCTTTGCCGATCGCCTGGACGACGATGACGCCTTCGCCCCGATCGCCGAGGCCAACGCCGCCGATGTGGCCGCCGCCAACGCCCGTGGCCGATCCACCACCCGGCTGGTGCTGAGCGACACGATGCGGGCCGACATGATCGACGGCCTGCGCACCTGGGCGGCTGCCGAGTCGGGCCGTGACCAGGTGGTCGACCGGGTCGATCACGACGGCTGGTCGGTTCAGCTGCAACGGGCCGGCCTCGGCGTGGTCGGATTCGTGTTCGAGGGGCGCCCCAACGTGTTCGCCGACGCCTGCGGGGTGATCCGGTCGGGCAATACGGTGGTGTTTCGGATCGGGTCCGACGCGTTGGGCACCGCCCGCGCCATCGTCGAACACGCCCTCGACCCGGCCCTCGGCCATGCCGGGCTGCCCGACGGTGCGGCCTCGCTGGTCGTCGCCGCCGAACGGTCGGCCGGGTATGCGCTCTTCGCCGACTCCCGCCTGGCCCTCGCCGTGGCCAGGGGTTCGGGTGCCGCGGTCGCCCAGCTCGGCGCGGTGGCACAGGGCGCCGGGGTGCCCGTCAGCCTGCACGGCACGGGCGGCGCCTGGATCATCGCCGGCGCCGCAGCCGATGCCGACCGGCTGGAGGCGGCGGTCACCGCCTCGCTGGATCGCAAGGTGTGCAACACGCTGAACACCGCGGTGGTTCCGGCCGACCGTGCCGCAGAGCTGGTGCCACGCGTGCTGGCCGGGCTCAAGGCGGCGGCCGACGCCGGCGGCACCAATCCCAAGCTCTGGGTTCACGAGTCGGCGAGCTCACTGGTCCCGACCGAGTGGTGGGCGGACACCAAGATCGCACGCGCCGAGGGCGCGGTGGTCGAACCTGGCGCCGAACCGTTGCCCACCGAGGAGCTGGGCCGGGAGTGGGAGTGGGAGGCGTCGCCCGAGATCAGCCTCGCGGTGGCCGACTCCACCGCAGGCGCCATCGGCTGGTTCAACGAATACTCCCCGCACTTCGTCGCATCGGTCGTGACCGACGACCCCGCCGAGGCCGAGGCCGCCTACCAGGGGCTCGACGCCCCGTTCGTCGGCGACGGGTTCACCCGGTGGGTGGACGGCCAGTACGCCTTCGATCGTCCCGAGCTCGGCCTGTCCAACTGGGAGCGGGGGCGTCTCTTCGGCCGAGGAGGGGTGCTGTCGGGCGATTCGGTGTTCACCCTGCGGGCCCGGGTCACCCAGGACGATCCCAACATCGCTCGATAACCGACCGCCCACGGGCGAACGGGGGCCGACGGACGTCCCGGGCAATCCACCGGAATCCGGGACCATTGCCCCTGCCGGCGACGGTTGCGTGGCCATGCTGACGCCATGTCCGATGCCCCCGTTCCGCACTCCACCGAGCAGACCGAAGCCTCGCTTCCCGTGACCCTGAAGGCCGGTTTCATGGGGGTCAAGAGCCGCCCGTTTGCCCTGGTGATCACCAACCATCGCCTGATCTTCGCCCGCTTGACGGGCTCGGAGCTGAAACGGAGGACCGCCGAGCTCAAACAACGGGCCAAGGATGAGGGCAGGGGACGGATCGCCCGAACCTTCGCGGGGTCGGGTGCGTACTCGGAGTTCGCCCGGGAATGCGCCGCCATGCACCCATCCGACCTGTTGGCTCAGCACCCCAAGAACTTCGCCGTCGATCGCACCACGGTCACCAAGGTGAAGTTGCGCACCGCCTACCTCCAAGACTCCCAAACCGAGGACCGGCTCACCGTCAAGACGACGGGCAAGAACTACAAGATGGCCCTCACCCACATCTCGATCGAACCCGCCCACCAGGCGCTGTCGATGGCGGGAATGCTGTAGTCCGGATCACCCGGGCGGCCCGGGGGGCGGGCCGCCCGGCTCGATCGACAGAATTTGTCGGGGCATCCCCCCGTGGTACACCCGGTATAGGCGTTCCTCGGCCAGCGACTCGAGCTGGTTCGAACTCACCTGCCACTCGTCCTCGCCGATCACCAGGTGGTGCGTGGTCAGGAGCTGGTGGTCGCCGTCCTCGTCGGTTCGCCGCACCAGCATCGCCGCTCCTTCGGTGACCAGCACCTCCGGCGAGGGTCGCTCACCGAGGCCCGACAGGAACAGCAATCCAATCGAGGCTGCGGCCACCGCTGCCGCCAGGCGGCCCAGGTTGCCGTCCACTCCGTCGGTGGCCAACGGGTAGGCCAGGGCCGCGGCCACCGCCAGGCCCACGAACCCGACCGTCGCAGAGACGACCCGCCGCTTCACCAGGCTGCCGGACTGAACCCGTTGCTGGGTGGGCGACAGGCGACCGGCTCGGTTGCAGCGCAGGTCCTCCTCGGTGAACTCGAAGACCGCTTGCAGCGTCGTCACGGTTGACCCCTCCCCGTCGCCCGCTCATTGCTACTCGACCCGCGTGACCGGCGACATACCCCTTGGGGGTATCGCTGGATACCCCCAAGGGGTATGATCCGCACCATGAGCGACGAGACCGACGCCTCACCGGGCTACTCGGAGTCCAAAGCCGCCCACCTCCGGCGACTGCGGCGCATCGAGGGCCAGGTGCGTGGCCTGCAGCGGATGATCGAGGACGACAAGTACTGCATCGACGTGCTCACCCAGATCTCCGCCGCCAACCGGGCGCTGCAGTCGGTGGCCATGAACCTCCTGGACGAGCACCTGCACCACTGCGTCGCCGACGCCGTCTCCTCCGGGGGCGACGACGCCACCGCCAAGCTCGACGAGGCCACCGCCGCCATCGCCCGCCTCGTCCGCAGTTGAACCCTGCATCGCACCTCCCAGCTTTGAAAGGACTCCCATGACGTCCGCCACCACCACCCCAACGTCACCTCCGACGCAAGCGGACCGGCCGGCCTCGGCCACCGAGTTGGCGATCGGCGGCATGTCGTGTGCCAGTTGTGCCGCCAAGGTCGAGCGTGCCCTGAACGATCAGGACGGGGTCACCGCCACGGTCAACTACGCCACCGCCTCCGCGTACATCAACCGGGGCCAGGACACCCCCAGCGTCGACGAGCTCATCGGAGTGGTCGAGGGACTCGGCTACCGCGCCGAGCCGGCGGCCGAGGAGGGCGACGACCTCGAGGCCGCCGCCGAGGCCGAGGACGCCGCCGCTGCGGCCCAGGTGAAGGATCTTCGCACCCGGTTCTGGTTTTCCGCCGCGCTGGCCCTTCCCGTGATGGTGCTGTCGATGGTGCCCGCCTGGCAGTTTCGAGGCTGGCAGTGGGTGGCGCTGGCGCTGACCACGCCGGTCGTCGTCTGGGGTGCGCTGCCGTTCCATCGGGCCACGCTGACCAACCTGGCCCACAAGGCCACCACGATGGACACGCTGGTGTCGTTGGGGGTGTTGGCCGCCTACCTGTGGTCGTTGTGGGCGCTGCTCTTCGGGGGCGCCGGTGAACTGGGCATGACGATGAACATGAGCTGGCTTCCGGCCGACGCCGGCATGGACGGCGGGACCCACCACGAGCTGTATCTCGAGGTGGCCGCCGTCGTCCCCACGTTTCTTCTTGGCGGGCGATGGGCGGAGGCCCGCGCCAAACGGCGCGCCGGGTCGGCCCTGCGGTCGCTGCTTCGACTCGGGGCCCAGGAGGCCCGGGTGCTCACCGCCGACGGCGTCGAGGTGACCGTGCCGGCCTCGGCGGTGAAGGTGGGCCAGACCCTGGTCGTTCGTCCGGGCGAACGCATCCCCACCGACGGCGAGATCCTCCGGGGCACGAGCACGATCGACGCCGGACTGCTGACCGGCGAGTCGGTGCCGGTGGAGGTGGCTCCCGGCGACGCGGTCACTGGCGCCACGGTGAACCTGTCCGGCCGCCTCGAGATGACGGCCACGCGGGTGGGGTCGGACACGCAGCTGGCGCGCATCGGGCGGTTGGTGCGCGACGCCCAGGCGGGCAAGGCCGACGTGCAACGCCTGGCCGACCGGGTGTCGGCGGTGTTCGTGCCCGTGGTGCTGGCGATCGCAGCGGTCACCCTGATGGCGTGGCTGGCGCTGGGTCGACCGGTCGACGCCGGCATCGCCGCCGCCGTCGCCGTGTTGGTGATCGCCTGTCCCTGTGCGCTGGGGCTGGCGACACCGACCGCCCTGTTGGTCGGCACCGGACGGGGGTCGCAGCTGGGCCTGCTGATCAGCGGGCCGCACGTGTTGGAGGCCACCCGGGACATCGACGTCATCGTGTTGGACAAGACCGGCACGGTGACCGAGGGCTCGATGGCACTGGTCGACGTCGTCCCCGCCGAGGGCACCGAGCGCGCCGAGTTGTTGCGGCTGGCGGGCGCCGCCGAGGCGGGCAGCGAGCACCCGATCGCCGCTGCGATCACCACCGGTGCCCGCGACGAGTTGGGTTCGCTGCCCGACGTTGCCTCGCTGGCCAACCGGCCGGGACTCGGCGTCTCGGCCGTCGTCGGCGACGAGGGCAACGGCGAGGGCACGGAGGGCGAGGGCACCGAGGTGCTCATCGGGCGCCCCAGCCTGCTCGACGACGAGGGACTCACCTGGCCCGACGGGTTGCGGTCGCGGGCCGAGGAGTTGGGCGCCGGCGGTGTCACCGTGGTTGCCGCCGGGTGGGAGGGCACCGTGCGCGGGCTGCTCACCGTCGCCGACACGGTGCGCCCCGACAGCGCTCGGGCCGTCGCCGCGCTCGCCGACCACCACATCACGCCGTGGATGGTCACCGGCGACGCCGAGCCGGTCGCCCGGGCGGTCGCCGCCCAGGTGGGCATCGACCCGGCGAACGTGGTCGCCGGTGTCCTGCCGGAGGACAAGGTGGACATCGTCGCCCGCCTGCAGGCCGACGGCCACCGGGTGGCGATGGCGGGCGACGGCGTCAACGATGCCGCCGCGCTGGCCACCGCCGACCTGGGGATCGCCATGGGTTCCGGCGCCGACGTGGCGATGGAGGCATCCGACCTCACCATCGTGTCGGGCGCGCTGCTGGGAACCGTCGACGCCATCCGCCTGGCGCGTTCGACGCTGCGCACGATCAAGGCCAACCTGTTCTGGGCCTTCGGCTACAACGTGGCCGCCATTCCGCTGGCGGCGCTCGGCCTGCTCACCCCGCTGATCGGCGGGCTGGCCATGGCCGCCTCGTCGGTGTTGGTGGTGCTCAACAGCCTGCGGCTGCGCCGGTTCCGTCCCACGTCGTGGACCGACCGGGGCGACGGGTCGGGAACCGTCTAGGCGATGGCCTCGGCCAGCGCCCCGACCGGGTGCTTGCGCTTGCCGGGGGTGAAGGTCACCGGCATGTGCTTGATGCCGGAGATGAAGTTGCTCCGCAGCCGCTCGGGATCGCCGACCACCTTCAGGTCGGGCATGCGCGTGGCGATCTCGGTGTAGATGATGCGCAGCTCGGCCTTCGCGAGGTTGGCGCCCAGGCAGTAGTGGGCCCCGCCACCGCCGAATCCCACCTGCTCGTTGGCGTTGTGTCGCTCGATGTTGAAGGTGTCCGGGTCCTCGAAGACGTTCTCGTCGCGGTTGGCCGACACGTGCCACATGATGATCTTCTCGTCGGCGTCGATCTCGACGTCGCCGATCTGTGTGGGTGCGGTGCTCTGGCGGCGGAAGTGCAGCACGGGCGACCCCCAGCGCACCATCTCGTCGATGGCGTTGGGCAGCAGCCCGGGAAGGTCGCTCTTCAGCAGGTCCCACTGACCCGGGGTGGATGACAGCCCGTACATGCCGTGCGTGGTGGCGTTGCGGGTGGTCTCGTTGCCGGCCACCGACAGCAACAACATGAACATCTCGAACTCTTCGTCGCTGAGCGTGTCCCCGTCGATCTCCGAGTTGATCAGCTTGGTGACGATGTCGTCCTTGGGGTCGGATCGCCGCTTCTCCCGCAGCTGATCGACGTACATGTACAGCTCGGCGGCCGCCTCGGTGGCCTCGTGCATGTCCTCGACCTCACCGGTCTCGGTGTACTCGGGGTCCTGGGCGCCGATCATCTTGTTGGTCCAGTCGAAGATCAGCTGGCGGTCCTCCTGGGGGACACCCATGATCTCGGCGATCGCCTGCAGCGGGAGTTCCATGGCCAGCCCGTTGACGAAGTCGCATTCGCCCTTTTCGATGACCTCGTCGACGATCAGCTCGGCACGGTGCTGCAGGTACTGCTCCAACAGGCCGACCATGCGGGGCGTGAATCCCTTGTTGATCAACCGGCGGTAGCGGGTGTGCAGGGGCGGGTCGGTGTCGATGAGCAGCTTGCCCCGGCTGTCGAACCCCGACGGCGCGGGGTTCTCGTGCATGAGCGCACCCTCCGCCTGGGAGGAGAACAGGGTGGTGTCCCGGTTCACCTGCTGCAGGTGCGGGTGCATGACGATGTTCCAGAAGCCCTTGCCGATCGGCTGTTCGTGCCAGGAGACCGGGTCCTCCTGCCGCATGCGCCGGAACATCGCGTGGTGTTCGTTGCGTACGAACCGGTCAAGGTCCAGGACGTCGACGTAGTCGGGCTGCACACGGTTGGTCACGATCAATCCCCCAGCGTTTGGCGCTGCGCCACGGTGAGTGGCCCTCTGTTCACAAAAACAAGAACGTGTTCTCGTTTTGCGAGCCTACGGCACCTGCGTGCCCGACGGAACCGGGGCGTCGCATGTCACACTCGCCCCGCCACTCCATCGGTCGAAACCGAATCCAACCAAGGGGTCCGCCCACCATTCGGCGGTGGGGCATGATCGTGGGCCGACGACGCTGGGGGAACCATGACGAACACCGACGACCGCGCTGCCACCTCCACTCCGGTTCCGGCCGGAATGGAGCCCACCTCGATCAACATCCCGGACTCGGTGGTCGACGATCTTCATCGGCGGCTCGACCACGCCCGCTGGCCCGACCAGTTGCCCGACGTCGGATGGGACTACGGCACCGACCTGGCCACCCTGCAGGACCTGTGTCGAACCTGGAGGGACGACTACGACTGGCGGGCCACCGAGGCGCGCCTCAACGCCTGGCCGCAGTTCCGCACCGAGATCGACGGCTCGCCCATCCACGTGATCGTCGCCCGCTCCGCCGAGCCCGACGCCATGCCGCTGTTGCTGACCCACGGCTGGCCGGGGTCGGTCACCGAGTTCCTCGACGTGATCGAGCCGCTGCGCGACCCCGCCGCCCACGGGGGCGACGCAGCCGACGCCTTTCACGTCGTGGTGCCGTCGCTGCCCGGCTTCGGCTTCTCGGGTCCCACGACGAGCACGGGCTGGGACGTCAAGCGGGTCGCCGAGGCCTGGGCCGAGCTGATGGCACGGCTCGGCTTCGACCGCTACCTCGCCCAGGGCGGCGACTGGGGCAGCTTCGTCTCCACCTGGCTGGGACTGGTCGACCCGGAGCACCTGGCCGGAATCCACCTCAACATGGCCGTCGGGTTCCCCGGCGATGGCGAGGTCACCGAGGAGGAGACCGCCGACCTGCTGGCCATGGGCGAGTTCCTCCAGACGGGGTGCGCCTACCAGGAGATCCAGGGGAAGAACCCGCAGACCCTGGCCTACGGCCTGGTCGACTCCCCGGTCGGGCTGGCCGGTTGGATCCTGGAGAAGTTCTGGGCGTGGACCGACCACGACGGCGACCTGTTCGAGGCCGTCGGCAAACAGGCGATCCTCGACAACCTGACCACCTACTGGGTCACCGGCACGGCCGGCTCGGCGGCACGCATCTACTTCGAGACGATGGCCCGGGACCGCTTCGGCACCCACGACGCCAAGGTGGAGGTGCCAACGGCGTTGGCCCAGTTCCCTGCCGAGATCACCAGGCCGCCCAGATCGTGGGTGGAGGGCGCCTACGACCTCCAGCGCTACACCCGTTACGACCGGGGCGGGCACTTCGCTGCCCTGGAGGAGCCCGACCTGCTCGTCCTCGACATCCGAGAGTTCGCCCGCACCCTCAGATAACCGCCTGCGTGGCCTGAACGCCCTCAGCGGAGCGGATCACCGCCTCAGTGAATCGGCTGGTGGGAACCCTCGTTGGCCGCCCGCAGCCGCCGGGTGGTGCTCACCAGCACGCGCCTCGCGAGGCCGGGCACCTCGTCGAGCAGCGTGGAGAACTCGCGCGTGCCGATCACCAGCAGCCGCATCGGCGACGTGGCGGTGACGGTGGCCGAACGAGGGCCGGCGTCGATCAGCGCCAGCTCGCCGACGTACTGCCCCGGGCCGACGGTGGCCACCAGCTCGCCGTCGCGGACCACCTCGGCGGTGCCCTCCTCGATGACAAAGGCCTCCTGACCGGCGTCGCCCTGGGACATCAGCACGCGCCCGGCCTCGACGTTGAGTTCGTCGACGATGCGGGCGACGTCGCGGAGCTCCTTGGTGGTGCACTCGGCGAACATGGGCAGCGTGCCCAGGCGTTCCAGGTAGGCGTCCATGGTCGAATCCCCCCTTGTCACCGACCACCGAAGGTCCGGCCGGTACCACCCAAAGCTAGGGCACCGAATCCGGCGCCGCCGCCGGGAGTTCCCCCGCCGGCGCCTTGGACGGTAGATTCCAGGCGTTATGGCGACCTCCACCGAGACTCCCAGCGAGACCGACTCCGGCACCAAGCGTCGGTTCCGTCCGAATCAGATCGCACTCATCGTCGGCGGTGGCTTTGCGGCCATCACCCTGGCGTCCTACGTCGCCGAGCAGTTGTGGGCCGAACACTGGGCGGAGACCTACGCCGAGGAGCAGCCGATCTCCCGGCTGATGTTCAACAACATCCCCGGCTGGCTGCGCCTGGCGTTCTACGTGCTGGTGATCGGCGCCATCCTCTACGGCGCCTTCAACTTCTCCAACCGGGTGCGCAACTGGGAGCGGGGCGGGCCGGACGACCGTCGCACCACCCCCAAGAACTTCAAGAAGCGCATGGAGAACATGCGCTCGGGCCTCTACATGCAGACCCTGCTGCGCGACCCCGCCGCCGGCGTCATGCACAGCTTCATCTACTTCTCGTTCCTCGTGCTGCTGGCGGTCACGACGATCGGCGAGATCAACCTGCAGGTGCCGGTGTCGCTCAAGTTCCTGCACGGCGACGTCTACAAGGCCTACGCCTTCATCGCCGACCTCGCCGGCGTGTTCTTCGTCGTCGGGCTGATCTGGGCGGTCGTGCGCCGCTACGTGCAGAAGCCCTACCGCATCCGCATCAAGTCGAAGCCCGACCATGCGATCGGCCTGGGCGTGCTGCTCGCCATCGGTGTCACCGGCTTCGTCGCCGAGGGCTTCCGCATCGCACTCGAGGGGTTCCCGGAGGGCGACAAGCTGGCGTTCATCGGCTACCCGCTGGCCCACGCGCTCGACGGGCTGGGTGGCCTCGAGTGGTGGCACCGCACCTGGTGGATCGTGCACATCCTCAGCTTCATCGCCTTCCTGGTGGTGCTGCCCACCACGATGCTGCGCCACATGTTCACCTCGCCGATCAACATGTACCTGAAGGACCGGGACCGCCCGAAGGGCGCCATGAAGGCGATGCCCAACCTGATGGAGACCGAGATGGAGACCTTCGGGGCCTCCGTCGTCGAGGACTTCACCTGGAAGCAGCTGCTCGACACCGACGCCTGCACGATGTGTGGCCGGTGCACCTCGGTGTGCCCCGCCTCGGGCACCGGCAAGCCGCTGGACCCCCGCGAGATCGTGCTGAAGACCGGCGAGGTCATGGCCGCCACCGGCGACCCCGAGGTCACGCCGCCCATCGCCCTCGACGCGGAGATCACGATCGGCGCCACCAGCCTGTTCGAGCGCATCACACCCGAGGAGGTGTGGAGCTGCACCACCTGCAAGGCCTGCGACGAGATCTGCCCGGTCAACATCGAGATCCTCGACAAGATCCTCGACATGCGCCGCTACCTGTCGCTGATGGAGTCCAACTTCCCCACCGAGCTGGGCACCGCCTACCAGGGCATGGAAAACCAGGGCAACCCGTGGGGCATGGGCCAGAGCGATCGTGCCAAGTGGGCCGACAAGGTCGAGGGCATCAAGATCCTCGAGGGCGGCGACCCGCTGGAGGCCGAGTACCTGTACTGGGTCGGCTGCGCCGGCAGCTTCGACGACAAGAACCAGAAGGTCACCCAGGCGGTGGCCAAGCTGCTGCAGCGTGCCGAGGTGAGCTTCGCCATCCTTGGCCCGTCCGAGAACTGCACCGGCGACCCCGCCGCCGATCCGGCAACGAGTACATCTTCCAGATGCTGGCGATGCAGAACATCGAGACGCTCGACTCGATGGGCGTCAAGAAGATCATCGCCCAGTGCCCCCACTGCTTCAACACGCTGGCCAACGAGTACCCGCAGCTGGGCGGTCACTACGAGGTGATCCACCACACCGACCTGCTGGAGCGTCTGATCGACGACGGTTCGATCGACACCTCGGGCACCAACTTCGCCGAGCGGGTCGTCTACCACGACAGCTGCTACCTGGGCCGCCACAACGACATCTACATGGCGCCCCGCAACATCATCGCGTCGCTGGGCGGCGTCGAGGTGGTCGAGGCGCCCCGCAACGGCACCCAGGGCATGTGCTGCGGCGCCGGCGGCGCCCGCATGTTCATGGAGGAGCACATCGGCAAGCAGGTCAACGTCGAGCGCAGCCAGGAGCTGCTCGCCACCGGCGCCACCCGTATCGCCACCGCCTGCCCCTTCTGTTACGTCATGATTGACGACGGCGTGAAGGGCGAGGGCGTCGACGAGGAGGACGTGAAGGTCGGCGACATCGCGCTGCACCTGCTCGAGGCCCTCGAGGACGCCGAGACCCCGGTGGGGATTCCGCTCAGCGCGCTCTCCGACCAGTCCTAGATACCACCGACCGGTTCGGCCGACCGACCGCCCGGGGCGATCGGCTTCGGCCGCCCGTGCCGGTGGCCGGGCCTAGTCCTGGCCGGGGTTGAAGGTCAGCTGCTGGCAGAAGTTGTCCAGCTTGGGGGGCACCCGCCCGCCGCAGGTCTGGCCGTAGGTGTTCATCTCGGTCCCCTCCGGCGCGAACGTCTGGTCGGCCTCCGGTGTGGTCAACGCGTCGCAGCCGACCATCCGCCCCGCCTCGCAGGCGTCGGCGGCACGGTCCCACTCGGGGTTGGTGCCATACTCGGCAACCCCGCTCGCCGGGTCGCCCGGTGGGTACTCGCCGCCGTCCGAGGTGTCGCCCGGAACGGAGTCCGGCGTGGCCACAGTGGAGCCCGGCGCCTGTTCGGTGGTCTCGGTCGGCTCGGTGGTCGTCGGGTCGGAGTCGGCCTGCTCACCCACGTCGTTGCCGCACCCGGCCATCAGCAGCGGCCCGAACGCCAGTGCAGCGACGGACAATGCCGCCCGTGCCCGGCGACGGGGCCTGGCGGCGGTCACCCCTCCGGCTGCGTCCTGCGTTGCTCCCGACATTCCAGACCCTCCCGGTCGTTCCCGCACGACACGACGGCCGGTCCGCTCCCCGGTTACACCCGGGCGCGGCGCCACGTCCGCGGAGCGCATCGGGCGCAAGCCCGGGGCGGATGAACGATCCGGGCCGAATGGCTCCAAATCCCTCGACGCGGGCCGATACTCACAAGAGCGGGACCACTGGCGGCCCGCACCGGCGAGACCACCAGGGTGATCAACGTGCTCAAGCGATCCCGATCCAACTCCCATCACCAGCCACGGCGCGGCGGGCCCCCGCGCGTGCTGGTGGTGGACGACAACCCCGACTCGGCCACGTTGCTGGCCAACCTGCTGCGACGCGGCGGCTACGAGGTGGCCGAGGTGGGCGACGCCAACCTGGCGTTGGCGGTGTTGCCCAAGGAGGACAGCGTGTCCGGGGTGATCAGCCACTTCTCGGTGGCCGGAGCGGGCGCTTCGCTGAAGCTGCTCGACTCGATTCGGTCCCATTCCAACCCGGCCGTGCACGAGCAGCGGGTGCTGCTGATCAGCGACCAGAGTCGCCAGACCGTGTTCGCCTGGCAGGCGGGGGTGGATGCGACGCTGCTCAGCCCGTACCACGAGTTCGACCTGCTGGCCGCTCTCCGGGAGATGATCGAACGACCCCACACCGACCGCATGGCCTTCCGCAAGCGTCAGATCGCCCAGCTGGTGCGCGGCGACCGGGAGGCCCATGCGGTGGAGACGCCCCGGGCGGTGTTCCGCTGAGTCAGGCCTCGGGGTAGTTGGCGGGATACCGGGAGGCGGTTGCGCCCTGTTGGCCCTGGTACTTGGACCCCAGGTCGGGGTGGCCGTAGGGCCGTTCGGCCGGACGGTCGAGGTGCTGGAACACCATCGGGGCCACCTTCATGCCGGGTCGAAGGAGGATCGGCAGGGTGGCGACGTTGGACAGCTCCAGCACGATGACCCCACGGAAGCCGGGGTCGACGAACCCGGCGGTGGCGTGCACCTGGACGCCAAGGCGTCCCAGGCTGGACTTGCCGTTGACGATCCCCACCACGTTGTCGGGCAACCCCAGCGTCTCGGCGGTGTGACCCAGCGCGAACTCGCCGGGATGCAACACAAAGGGCCCGCCGTCGGGGACGTTGACCGTTTCCATCAGGGTGTCGTCGACGGTCACCGGGTCGATGTGGGTCAGCCGGCTGTTGCGCATCACCCGAAACTGTCGGCCGAGCCGCACGTCGACCGACGCCGGCTGGACCAGCTCGGGTTCGTAGGGGTCGAACACCAGCGCACCCGAATCGATGAGCGCACGGATCGAGGCGTCGGCGAGGATCACGGCCGCCGAACCTAGTACCCGGCCCGGTGGCGGGCCGCAGGCCGCTCCGCCCCCGTATCTCAGCCCGTTCGCCGTGGGGTAATCTCGCCGGTTACACCAACATGCCCGCCGCCGATCGCGTGGACGGCGGGCATCGACGCGAGGGAGCGCATCGGGATGGCAGGTTTGGGGACGTTGACCGGCAGGCTGAAGGCCGCCGTGGGGTCGCATCCGGTGTTGTCGGGGTTGGGTGTGTTGCTGATCGTGTGTGCCGGTGTGGGCACCCTGGTCTGGAACCAAACCTTCGGGCTCCCCCAATCGGTCGTCTACTTCGGTGTCCCCGACGCCCCCACCCTGACCGCACAGCCCAACGAAACCCTCTACCGCATCGACGCCACCCAATCCGAGGTCACCTACCGCGTCGACGAAAAACTCGCCGGCACCACCCACACCGCCACCGGCACCACCCGCGGCATCGCCGGCGACATCGCCCTCAACACCACCACACCAGCCGACTCACGCGTGGGCGACATCGTCATCAACGTCCAACAACTCACCTCCGACCAACAACTCCGCGACGAACGCCTCCGCCACGACTACCTCGAATCCAACGACTACCAAACCGCCACCTTCTCCCCCACCAAACTCACCGGCCTCCCCGACACCATCGAAGCCGACACCCCCTACGACTTCACCATCACCGGCAACCTCACCATCAAAGAAACCACCAAAGAAGCCACCCTCACCGCCACCGGCACCCAAACCGACAACACCCTCAACATCGAAGCCACCACCATCGTCTCCCTCACCTCCTACGGCATCGGCCCCATCAACATGGTCGGCTTCGCCCAAGCAGGCGACGACGCCCAACTCGACTTCACCCTCACCGCCATCAAAGCCACAGACTTCAACAACACCGACCGCGTCGCCACCGCAGCCGCCCCCAACACCACCAAACCCACCGGCCAAGGCCCCTCCTTCACCAACGCCGTCCAACCCATCCTCGAAAACAGCTGCGCCTCCTGCCACCAAACCGGCGAAGCCGGCGCACCCTTCTGGGAACTCACCGACGCCTCCGACGCCGTCCGCGTCGCCGACGGCCTCGCCCTCATCACCCAATCGGGCTACATGCCCCCCTTCCTCGCCACCGACCAAGGCATCCCCCTCCAACACGACCCCCGCCTCACCAACACCCAAATCACCACCATCGAGGACTGGGCCAACGCCGGCGCACCACTCGACACCCCCGAAACCACCCCCATCGAAGCCAAGGGCGAGCCGGTCGACCGGATCGAACCGGACGTGACCCTGAAGGCCGACGAGCCCTACGAGGGCTCCACGGAGGTCACCAACGACTACCGCTGCCTGGTGATGGACCCGAACGTCACCGAGCCGACGGCGATCACCGGCTACGAATTCGTGCCGGACAAGAACGAGTTCGTCCACCATGCCCTCACCTTTCGGATGTCCGCCGATCAGCGCGAGGGCGTCGACCAGCGCGACGCCGAAGACCCCGGCACCGGCTACGAGTGCTTCGGCGGGGTCGGCGCCGGAGAGGGCGGGTTGAGCCCGTCCGGACGAACCCGCACCTCGTCGCTGGTCGCCGGGTGGGCCCCGGGCGCCCAGCCCGGCGACTACCCGGACGGTGCGGCGTTGAAGTTGGAGCCCGGCGACTTCTTCGTCACCCAGATCCACTACCACTACGTGCACGCCGCGCCGCCGGACCAAAGCGAGCTCGTGCTCGAGCTCGGCGACGGGGATGCCGCCGACTACGACGACGTGCAGGTCAGCCAGTACCTCGCCCCCGCCGAGATCCCCTGCATGCCCGACGAGCAGGGTCCCCTGTGTGAGCGGGAGGCGGCCATCGAGGCGTTGGCCGAGGAGTTCGGCCCGGCGGCACCGACGATCGCCAACGGGCTCAACGGGATCTGCGGCACGTCTCCCGAGGAGCTTGCCAACGTCGACCAGGACGGCGTGTCGACCAGCAGCTGCGAGCACTCGGTGACCGCCCCCGGCAAGCTCCTGTCGGTCAACGGCCACATGCACGAGATCGGCGTCACCTTCCGCATGACCCTCAACCCGGGCACGCCGGAGGAGAAGATCCTCCTCGACATCGACCGCTGGGACTTCAACTGGCAGTTCAGCTACGTCCCCGAGGAGGACATCACCCTGACCGACGACGACGTCATCAAGGTGGAGTGTTCCTGGGACCGCGACCTGATCAACCCTCAGGCCGAACCCCGCTGGATCACCTGGGCCGAGGGCACCGAGGACGAGATGTGCTTCTCGACGGTGGCCACCGTCGACTCTCGGGAATGAACCCCGACTCCGAGGAGTCGACCCGGCAGGGGGATCGTCCCGAACCAGCGTCGGGACTGGACGTGTCGCTGAGTACCGGCGTTCGGGTGGGCATCGCCCTGCTGGCGGTTGCGGCACTCGTCGCCGTGGCCGGCGTGTGGTTCGCCCTGGCGGGCGGCCCCACCGATCACCGCTACGTCATCCCGCAGGGCACCGCCGAGCGCCTCAACAACGGCGAGCAGATCGAGATCATCCCCGGCGAGCTGTTCTTCTCCGCCGGCGACACGATGACCGTGGTCAACAACGACACCGCCGACCACAACGTCAGCGTGACCCAGGTGCCGGCCGGTCAGACGGTGACCTACGAATTCCCCAGCCCGGGGGTGTTCGACGGTGCGTGCACCGTGCACCCCCGGGGTTCGGTGCGCATCGAGGTCACCTGAGCCGCGCTACCCGACGCGACGCAGCTTCGCCTTGATCGGAAGCTCCGAGTCGTAGACCACCTTGGTGCCGTCACCCATCGCGGTCTGGGCGGTGCGGATGTCGCGCACCAGCCGATAGAAGCCCATCGGCTCGACGGACGCCGCCTGATCCGACCCCCACATCGCCCGGTCCAGGGTGATGTGTCGCTCGACGAAGGTGGCCCCGAGGGACACGGCGGTCACCGTGGTCTGCAGGCCCACCTCGTGACCGCTGTACCCGATCGGCACATCGGGGAATGCCGCCGCCAGGGTGTGGATCATCCGAAGGTTGAGCTCGTCCGGGGCACACGGGTAGGTCGAGGTGGTGTGGGCGAGCAGCAGCCGGTCGCGGTCGACGAGCGACACCGCGTGGCGGATCTCATCCGGGGTGGACATCCCGGTCGACGCCATCACCGGAAGGCCGGTTGCGTCGGCGGCTTTCACCAGCTCGTCGTCGGTGAGGCACGCCGAGGCGATCTTGATCGCCGGGAGGTCGTAGGTGCCGAGGAAGGCGGCGGCCTCGACGTCCCACGGTGAGGCGAACCATGCGAGGCCCAACTCGTCGGCCCGTTCGGCGATCAGGTCGTACTCCCGGCGGCCGAACTCCACCCGGTGGCGATAGTCCAGGTAGGTCATGCGACCCCACGGGGTGTCGCGCTCCACCTGCTGCTGCTCGGGCGGGACACACAGCTCGGGAGTTCGTTTCTGGAACTTCACCGCGTCGGCCCCGGCGAATTTCGCCGCCTCCATCAGGTCGATGGCGGCGTCGAGCGAGCCGTTGTGGTTGATGCCGATCTCGGCGATGACGTACACCGGGTTGCCGGCGCCCACCTGGGCGTCGCCGAGCGAGCGCACCGGCGGCGTGTCGGGCACCGCGTTCAGCGGGTGGCCGCCGAACGCGTTGCCGGATCCGTCCGGCCGGTCCGCCGCCATGGTGCGGCCGGTGGAGCCGTTGTTGTCGTGGTCGATCATGTCGTTGTCTCCTTGATGGGTTGCTGAGGATGAGTTGAGAAGGAGGTCGGCCAGCTCGCGTACCGCCCCGTTGCCGCCGGGCAGCGCCAGCGTGAGCGAAGCAGCGGCCGCCGCCGTCGGGTGAGCATCCGCGGGTACGACGCCAAACCCCGACCGGGTGAGTGCATCGAGGTCGTTCACGTCGTTGCCGACAAAGCAGACCTCGCTCGGATGGAGGCCCGCCGTGGCGCACCAGTCCCGAAACACCCGCCCCTTGTCGCCGATGCCGTGGGTGGTCTCGATGCCCAGTTTCCGGCCGCGGGCGGCGACGACCGGGTTGGCCTCCGAGGAGAGGATGGCGAGTTGCCACCCGGCCCGGCGCAGCAGCGACAGCCCCATGCCGTCGCGGCGGGAGCAGCACACCGATTCGACGCCGTTCGTGTCGGTGAGCACCGAGTCGTCGGTGAGGACTCCGTCGAAGTCCATCACGACCGCCTTGAGGCCGGCGGGCACCCGCGGTTGGGAGGCCGGTCGCGGTTGGTCCACCACCGCCGCGAGCGCTTGGGCCGCCTGCAGGTCCTCGGGGGTGTCGATCTCCATCGACCGAACGGGCGGCACCGGCCAGTGTTCGATGTGCCCGAAGAAGCGGTGCCGGGTCCGACGAAAGCCCTCCAGGGTCATCGCGTAGGCGCCGCCGGTTTCCAGCCACTCGGTGGGGCGGTCCTGACGACGGGCCCGGTGGCCGCTGTCGTGGTTGATTCCGGCCAGGCCCGGACCAGCACCGTCCGCCGTCCACAGGAACCCGTGGTGGGAGGTGGCGGTCAGCGCACAGTCGGCTCCCGACGCCACCGCGGTCACGACGCCGTCGATGTCGCCCGGTTCGAGGAACGGCGACGTCGCCTGCACGAGCACCACCTGGGAGACCTCGGCCAGCGAGCCGCGCTCGTCGAGGATCCCCAAGGCGTGCAGGACCGCCGACTCGCTGGTGGCCAGGTCACCTGCCAGATCGGTTGGGCGCCGAACGACATCCGCACCGGCCGCCTCGGCTTCGCGGGCGATTGCATCGCCGTCCGTGGTCACGACGACCAGCCGAGCCGTCGATGCGGCACGAGCGGCCTCGACGGCCCGCCTCACCAGGGTGCGACCGCCGACCCGCCGCAGGTTTTTGCGGGGAACACCCTTCGAGCCGGCCCGCGCCGGGATGACGACGACGGCCGATGGGTGCCTACGCATCGGCCCACCGCCGCAGTCGACGCGCCGCCGCACGAGTTCGCGGCGACAACAGGTGGCGGACGACCCGTCGGGCCGGATCGGCCGAGCGTCGGCGTCGGTCCGGTCGCTCGACAATCCACGGCTTGTCGCCGGCGCCGGGCCCCCGGGGCGGCAGCGGCCGCAGGTGGCCCCGTCGGTCCCAACCTGCGTGCGACGGCCTCGGCCAGGTTGGATTCGGCGGACACCCAGGTCGGCCGACCCGAGGCCGTGGGCGGTGAGCCACGACGGGTCCAGCCCCGGCGCCCGGTCGGCGTCGAGGTCGTCGAGGTCGTACAACGCCCCCGAGCCCACGTAGTGGGCGTTGCCCAGGCTCTCCGCCAGCCCGAAGTCGGTCAGGATCCCCACGGGCACCCCGCGTGCCCACGCCTCGAACGCCGCGGTCGACGACACGGTCACCAGCAGGTCGGCCGTGGCGAGGACCTCGGCCATGACGCCGTAGCTGAACACGAGGTTCGGCGGTGGCATCCGGTCGCCGAGTAGGGCCTGGTAGTGGTGGCGCTCCGGATGGGTGGTCACCTCACTCGGCAACGACCTCAGCTTGACGATCACCGTCCGGTCCGGATGGGTCTCCGCGTAGTCGGCCAGACGTCCCAGCAGCCAGGCCCGGCGGGGTGCGGTTCGAGGGACATCCGGCTGCACTGCGAACACTATTCGGCGTGGGGGCCACACGGCGCCGACCGGCGGCAGCTCCGGGATGATGGGCAAGCCGCGACGCACGATCCGGTCCGGGTCGAGCCCGAGGGAGGCGAAGGCGGAGGCGAAGGCCTGTCGATCCACCTCCGAATTGGCGCAGATCACGTCGAAGTTGGAACGCCACATCAGCCCTTCGAGGTGTTTCTCATAGACCACCCGCAGTAGCCGGTGACCAGCAGCGGCCGGTGCCCGTCCGGCTCGGGCTCCGCTTCGATCGCCTGCCGGATACGGGCGAGACCGCTTCCGACGGTGCAGGCGACGACCACCGAGGCGCGCCGCCACTCCGCCGATTCGGCGAAGTCGGCGTGGGAGCCTTGACGGCGGTCGGCCACGGGCACCGACAGCTCGTCCCATTGGCGCTCGAAGTGGCGCTTCGTCGGTGAGGGACCACAGCTCGACCGATTGCGGCCGCAAGCCCCCGGCAACCGCGGCCGCCCACTTCAGCCGGGTGTCGGAGTCGGCGACGACGACGACGTGACCGAGGCGCGCCGCCGTGGCCTCGGCGCTCATCGTTCGCACGCCCATTTCTCCAGCTGGGTGACAAAGCGTGGCCCCGACAGGTTCCAGTCGTAGCGTTCGAGCGCGGCCCGGTGGCCGCGCAGGCCCATCGTGCGCGCCGACGCCGGGTCGGCCAGCAGGGTGTTGACCGCTTCGACGGTGGCCTCCGGGTCCCCGAAGGGCACGACCAGGCCGCACCTCGCGGCACCGACCATTCGGACCGCCTCCCGATTCGGGGTGGTGATCACCGGGACGGCCCGGCTCATGTATTCGGCCACCTTGGTGGGGCGGGAGTGCCGGTAGTTGGGTTCGTCGTGCAACAGCGACAGGCCCGCAACCGCACCTTGGATCCGATCGAGCGCCACCGGGTTGGCCACCCAGCCCTGGCCCCACCACCGCAAGATGCCGTCCCGGTCGGCCTCGGCGAACTCGTCGGCCAACGCCGGATCGGTCCAACCGAGCACCTCGAGTCGGACGCCGAGCGGCAACAGCGTGGCGAGCTCCAACAGCTCGTCGGCCCCTCGTCCCCTGCTGACCCTCCCCAGGTACACGACCCTGGCGTCGCCCGAGGGGCCGTCGGGCTGCTCCTGGGGCACCGGTGCCTCGTTGGGCACCAGCGGCCAGTTGCCCTCGAACCGTTCGGCGTAGGCGGTCTCGGCCAGCATCAGCATCATCCGCGACTCGGCCATGCGCTCGAGCGCACGGACCCCGCCGGCCGCCACGGAGCGGAGGGGCCGCGGCAGCCACTCCTTGTCGAACAGCGCGGCCGCCGTGTCCTCCTTGACGTCGTAGACGACCGGTGGCAGGTCCAGCCCGGCGATCGCCACGACCAGCTCGGGGTCGTGAACGATCACCACGTCGTGCTCCGGGCCGACCCGTGCGACCAGCGACCTGGCCGCCCGGAGCCCCGCCAGGCGTCGACGCCCCACCGACCGGGGGAGGTCCAGCCGTTCGATGTCCGGGACATGGGTCACCGACGCGTCGACCGACGACCAGGGAGCCGCCCACGTCACGTGGTGTCCGGCGTCGACCAGGCTCTTGATCTGCCGGTGCAGCACGCGGGCATCGCCCGGGTAGTGCACCGTCGAAACCGACAGCACCCTCACAGCGTCGCCTCCAGGCGGGCGGCGTCCTCAGGAGCGGGGTGCCGGCTCCGACACCCGGCCGCCTCGCGTTGGCTCGCTGTCGTTCCGTCGGCCCGCCGAAGTGCGACCACCTCGACGTGCGGGTGGTCGTCTCGAAACCTGCGGCGCATCTCGGCCATGTTCCGGCGGGCCGGCGGGCGCACGTCGGCCTGGTCGGGGAGCACGGCGGTCACGGCGACCTCGTCGCTGAACAGCGTCGCCAGCACGTCGACCGCCGTCGAGGCGGTGCAGACGATCGACTTGGGGAGCACGTCGGCGTCGAGCAGCGCCAACTCCACCGGACGGTCGAGCGGGGTCACCTCGGCCGCCCCGCTGACTTCCACCAACCGGGCCAGCCACGTCGGCACGTCGCGGTGCGGCACGTAGCGCACCGGCCCCGTCGCCCGTTGCACCATGTCGGCCACGAGGCGGCGGTGGGTGGGCTCGCTGATGATCCGCTCGTGGGACAGCGTCGAGCCGAGCACCCACGTCTCGTCGCCGGTCGTGCGCCGCTGGGCCCGAAGGCGGGCGACCGCATCGAGCGAGTTGCGGTGCCACCAGTCGGGCCGTTCCGGGCGAAGCCGGTAGATCGAGAAGTAGGTGAGCGCCTCGAGCTCGTCGGTGCGAACCCCTGCCAGCCGGTGCAGCCTCGACCGCGAGGCCGAGCGGGCCTCGCCGCTGAACGTTGCGCTGGCCGCCAGCCCGCGCCGTTGTGCCCGGCGGTAGCGCTCGACCGCCGGCGTCACCGACCCATCGTCGACCAGGATCACTTCGCCCGGACGCACCGCCGAGGCGAGGTGGCGGAGCATCGACAGCTGGTAGGCGCCGATCACCACCGTGGTGGCGCCTCGGAACCGACGGGTGGTGCGTGCCAACCAGAGCCGTTTGGAGGCGGCCGCCGGGGACGCCCAGCGGGGGCGCTCGATCGACGGCCACTCGATCAACGTGGCCACGCTGTTGATCTGTTCGCCGGCCCGATCGTTGGGCGGGGGGAGGATCACCAGGTGGGTGTCCTCCGGGTTCCAGCCCCTGGTCAGCACCAGCTCGGTGGCGCACAACAACTGGAACGGGCTGGCGACCACGATCAGGTGGCGGCTCACGGCGCCGCCCGGTCGAGTTCGGCGACCGCACCCGCACTGTGGGGCTTTCGCCCGGCGTGAAAGACACGCCAGTTCTCCCGCCACCCGCCGAACGCATCGGGCTCGAGCGGGGCCGCATAGCCGGTTCCGAGGAGGTTCCGGCGGCGCTCGGTCGTGTCGAAACCCGATGAGATCGTGTCGAGTGAACCGAACAGATGCTCCAACCCGGCAGGGGTGTAGCGGTAGTAGTCCTCGGGCACCGGGTGGTAGCGCCAGCTGAACAACGTCGAGGTGTAGACGACGCCGCCGGGCTCGAGGATGCGGGAGATCTCGGCGGCGGCGTTCCAGGGCTCGGCCAGATGTTCGAACACGTCGACCGAGAGGACCATCGCCATCGAGGCGGTCTCAATCTCCGGGCAGGAGCAGATGTCGGCGACGAGGACGCCGTCGCCGGTGGCCCCGTCCAGGTCGACCGACACGTAGCCGGCCCCCGAACCCTCGAGCAGGGCCGACCTGGGGTGGTTCCGGCCTCCGACCTCGAGCACGGTGCGACCTTCGAGGTGCTGGCCGGCGACCAGGTCGACGATTTGTCGGTTCACGCGGTCGTCGCGGCTCGGCTGGTTGGTGTGGGCCCGCGATGCGGCGTCCATGTCGGCCTGACACCGGGCGGCGGCGGCGAGCTTCGACGAGCCTGACGACCTCCGACGGTTGACCGCCGACCTGACGCTGAACGGGGTCGACAGCCGGTTGATGATCGCCATGAGGTGCACGGTAAGCACCCAAGATGACACGGAGATTGCCGGAACCTGTCGCCGAGCCGGCGATACGGCGAACGTTCGGCGGCTGCCGCAGAGCACCACGTGAGCCCCGTCCGGGCGCCGTCCGCCCGGACGGCGCGACGCCGTTAGATGGCGCCTCGGATCAGCCCCATCGTGCGGGCCTCGCGCTCGAGCCACTCCCGGTGGGCGGGGTCGGCCACACCGATCAGCGCCCGCGCCCGTTCGTCCAACGTGCGACCCCGCAGTTCGGCCACGCCGTGCTCGGTGACGACGTTGTCCACCGTGTTCTTCTGGGTGGTCACGACGGCACCGCTGGTCAGCGCCGGAACGATCCGGCTGCGTCCGCTCGCCCCGATCGTCGATCGCAACACGACGAACCCGTCGCCTCCCTCGGAGTATTGGGCACCCCGGGCGAAGTCGGCCTGTCCCCCGCTGCCCGACCAGTAGCTCGACCCGATCGTCTCGGAGGCACACTGGCCGAACAGGTCGACCTCCAGGGTGCCGTTGATCGATCGCAGGTTCGGTTCACGACCCACGTTGCGGGGATCGTTGACCTCGTCGACGGCCAGAAACGCAACGCTGTCGTTGTTGTGGCAGAAGTCGTAGAGCCGGCGGGAGCCCAGCGCAAACGTGGTGACGATGCGGGCGCGATGGGCACGCTTGTGGATGCCGGTCACCGCGCCGCACTCGACGAGGTCGACCACCGGGTCGGACAGCAGCTCGGTGTGGACCCCGAGGTGCCGGTGACCCTGCAGCAGGCGGGCCACCTCCGAGGGGATCGAACCGATCCCCAACTGGATGGTCGCGCCATCGGGGATCCGGTCGGCGACGAGTTGCGCGATGGCCAGGTCGGCCGGGCGGGGTGCCGGTGGCAGCGCCTCGATCAGGTCGTAGTCGGCCTCGCACCAGCTCGCCACCTCGCTCACGTGGAGCCGGTTGGCGCCGAAGGTCCTGGGCATCTGCGGGTTGACCTCGAGCACGAACGGCACCCGGCCGATCATGGCGGCGACGTAGTCCGCGCTGATGCCGAGGCTGAAGTACCCGTGCTCGTCGGGTGGGCTGGCGGCGGCCAGCACCACGGCCGGCTGCTTGGCCAGGATGAACCTGGGAACCTCGCTGAAGTTGGCGGGCGCGAACCGGCAGCCGCCGCGCTCGAAGGCCGGTCGGGTCACGTGCGACAGAAACCACGACACGTGCTCGAGATGTCCCCGGCTCGCCCCGTGGAGATAGGGCCGGTCCCGGAGGGCGTGCATCTGATGGATCCGAACGTTGGTCAGCCGGTCGGCGTTGGCCTCCAGCTCGTCGAGCAGCGTGACCGGCTCGCCGTTGGCGATGGGCACGACCAGGTCGGCGTCCGGTCCGAGCCGCTCGATGAGGTCCTCGACGATGCCGGACGCTTCCCGGGCGGAGGGAGGGAGGCGCACCACGCCAAGGTAACAGCGACGGACGAAAGCGCTCCGTCCCGGCCTCGACCGCTGCGGAACCCGGCACCCCGATCGGTAGGCTGACGGCACGGCTCGTCCGGCGAGCACGCGCACTCCCGCCGCCCACCCGAAGTGAGTCAGCCATGGTCACCAAGCTCCGCTCCGCCGTGGGGTCGCATCCGGTGTTGTCGGGGTTGGGTGTGTTGCTGATCGTGTGTGCCGGTGTGGGCACCCTGGTCTGGAACCAAACCTTCGGGCTCCCCCAATCGGTCGTTTACTTCGGTGTCCCCGACGCCCCCACCCTGACCGCACAGCCCAACGAAACCCTCTACCGCATCGACGCCACCCAATCCGAGGTCACCTACCGCGTCGACGAAAAAACCTCGCCGGCACCACCCCACCGCCACCGGCACCACCCGCGGCATCGCCGGCGACATCGCCCTCAACACCACCACACCCGCCGACTCACGCGTGGGCGACATCGTCATCAACGTCCAACAACTCACCTCCGACCAACAACTCACGCGACGAACGCCTCCGCCACGACTACCTCGAATCCAACGACTACCAAACCGCCACCTTCTCCCCCACCAAACTCACCGGCCTCCCCGACACCATCGAAGCCGACACCCCTACGACTTCACCATCACCGGCAACCTCACCATCAAAGAAACCACCAAAGAAGCCACCCTCACCGCCACCGGCACCCAAACCGACAACACCCTCAACCTCGAAGCCACCATCCATCGTCTCCCTCACCTCCTACGGCATCGGCCCCATCAACATGGTCGGCTTCGCCCAAGCAAGCGACGACGCCCAACTCGACTTCACCCTCACCCGCCATCAAAGCCACAGACTTCAACAACACCGACCGACGTCGCCACCGCAGCCGCCCCCAACACCACTCAAACCCACCGGCCAAGGCCCCTCCTTCACCAACGCCGTCCAACCCATCCTCGAAAACTCAGCTGCGCCTCCTGCCACCAAACCGGCGAAGCAGCTGCACCCTTCTGGGAACTCACCGACGCCTCCGACGCCGTCCGCGTCGCCGACGGCCTCGCCCTCATCACCCAATCGGGCTACATGCCCCCCTTCCTCGCCACCGACCAAGGCATCCCCCCTCCAACGACCCCCGCCTCACCAACACCCAAATCACCACCATCGAGGACTGAAGGCCAACGCCGGCGCACCACTCGACACCCCCGAAACCACCCCCATCGAAGCCAAGGGCGAGCCGGTCGACCGGATCGAACCGGACGTGACCCTGAAGGCCGACGAGCCCTACGAGGGCTCCACGGAGGTCACCAACGACTACCGCTGCCTGGTGATGGACCCCGAGCTGGAGGACGCCACGGCGCTGACCGGGTTCGAGTTCCTCCCCGACCAGAACGAGTACGTCCACCACGCTGATCTTCCGCATGTCCGCCGATCTCGCCGACACGGTGGCCGCCCGTGACGAGGCCGATCCGGGCACCGGCTACGAGTGCTTCGGCGGGGTCGGCGCCGAGTCGGTCATTCCCAGCCCCACCGGCATGGGCGGTGGCACCGCGCTGGTGTCGGCCTGGGCGCCGGGCCAGCCGCGGCGGGACGTTTCCCGACGGGTCGGGCATGGCCCTCAACCCCGGCGACTTCTTCGTCGTGCAGGTGCACTACCACTTCGTGCACGCCGCGCCGCCCGACCACTCCGAGCTGGCGTTGCAGTTCGGCGACCAGCCGGCCGGGGACTACGACGACATCGAGGTCACCCAGTACCTCGCCCCCGCCGAGATCCCCTGTCGAACCGACGAGAACGGGCCGCTGTGCGAGCGGACCGTGATGATGGAAGACCTCGAGGACCGCTACGGCCCCTCGGGCCCGGTGATCGCCGACGGGCTCAACGCCGTGTGCGGGTCGACGCCCGAGATGACCGCCAACGTCGACGAGGACGGCGTATCGATGTCGTCGTGCGACCACTGGGCGGTGGCCACAGGGCCGATCGTGTCGGTGTTCGGCCACATGCACGAGATCGGCGTCGGCTACCGGATGACCCTCAACCCGGACACGCCCGAGGAGCAGATCCTCCTCGACATCGACCGCTGGGACTTCAACTGGCAGCTCAACTACGAGCCCGCCGAGGAGGTGGTGGTCAACCCCGGCGACATCATCCGCGTCGAGTGCTCCTGGGACCGCGACCTGATCAACCCCCAGTCCGAACCCCGCTGGATCACCTGGGCCGAGGGCACCGAGGACGAGATGTGCTACTCGGCGCTCACGACTCGGACCCAGCCGGTCCCCGGCGTCGAAGCAGTCGGGGACGGCGGCGAGGGTTTGATCGAGCCCAACTCGCTGGGGTCGCAGGCGCCCGACCCCGAGGACTGACGCAGGGCCTCACCGGTCGGCCCAACATGGCGGCCGACCTGCAGCGGAGCGTGCGCTCCAGGTCGGGTCAGCGCCTGCCGCCGGCGGAACCGCTGCGTTGACCGCCGCCACGGGCGCCGCCCGAGCTGTTTCGGCCACCGCCGCCTCCGCCGCGCTGGTTGCGCCGCTTGTTGTTGCCCCCACCCTTCTTCGAGCGGGAGGGCTCGTGTACCGGCACCTGCTCGCGCACGGTGGGCACAAACGCGGCCTCGCTGTCGGTCTGGGGCAGGCCCACATCGCGCTGGAGCTTGCGGAGGTCCTTGCGCTGGTCGGGCTGCACCAGCGACACGACCTGACCTTCGGCCCCGGCGCGGGCCGTGCGACCCGAGCGGTGCACGTAGTCCTTGGGGTCCGGCGGCAGGTCGAAGTGCAGCACACAGGCCACGCCGTCGACGTGAATGCCGCGGGCTGCGACGTCGGTGGCCACCAGCGCGGCCACCTTGCCGTCGGAGAAGGCCTCGAGCGCACGGGTGCGCTGCCCCTGGGAGCGACCACCGTGAATCGGCGCGGCCTTGATGCCGACGCGCTTGAGCTGCTTGGCCACCCGGTCGGCGCCGTGACGGGTGCGGCAGAACACCACCGTGGGGCCGGCGTCCTCGATCAGGTCGGCCGACAGCGCCAGCTTCTGCGGGCGGTCGGCCTCGATGAAGCGGTGGCTCACCGTCGACAGGTCGGGCTCGGTCTCGCCCACCTCGTGACGGGCGGGGTTGTGCTGATAGCGGTCGACCAGCACCTTGACGTCGTTGTCGAGCGTGGCCGAGTACAGCTGGGTCTGGCGCTTCTTGGCCGTCATGTCCAGCAGCTTGCGAACGGTGGGCAGGAAGCCCATGTCGGCCATGCGGTCGGCCTCGTCGATCACCACCTGGTCGACGTCGGCGAGGCTGACGCATCCCTGCTCGATCAGGTCGGTGAGGCGACCCGGGCAGGCGACGAGGATGTCGACGCCGCGGTTGAGCGCCTGGCGCTGCGGGTTCATGCCGACGCCGCCGTAGACGGCGAGCACGCTGCGGCCACGGGCCTGGGCCAGCGGATCGAACTCCCGGCGGATCTGCTCGGCCAGCTCGCGGGTGGGCGACAGGACGAGGGCACGTGGCTTGCGGGTGGTGCCGCGGCCGACCTGGGCCACCAGTGGCAACCCGAAGGCCAGCGTCTTGCCCGAGCCGGTTGGGGCTCGGGCCAGTACGTCGCGGCCGGCCAGCGCATCGGGGATGGCGGCGCACTGAATGTCGAACGGGGTGTCGATGCCGGCGCGTTCGAGCACGGCGGACAGGTCGTCGGGCACGCCAAGCGCGCGGAACGAGGGGGCGGGGGTGTTCATTGCGGGGGACTTTCCTGTTGTGCCCAGACCCCGGTATGGGCACGAGCGAAGAGACGCCAACCTAACGCGGATCACGTTCGGTGTCGCCCGATGAGCCGGATGGCACCCTTCGGCTACCCGCCCGGCACCTGGGCGGTGGCGGTCAGGGCGTACTCCACCGGGCACACCCCGGGCGGCAGTGACAGCAGATGCCGCACGACCTCGCCGAGCACCTCGGGGTCGAGCCCCCGCTCCTCGGCCTTGCGCTGCCACTCACGCCGATGCTCGTCGTCCAGACCGTCGGCCAGGTTGGTCCGCACCAGGCCGGGCGACACGGTGGTGACGGCGATTCCCTCCGGTTGCAGCTCCATCCAGCGCCTCGCCCGCGCGGCACCGCGAACTTGGTCGAGGCATAAACGCCGGACGCTGCGCCGCCGCCCGGCGACCCGACATCGACGAGATGTTGATGATGTTGGGGTGAGCACTACGACGCAGATACGGGACCGCAGCGTGGGTGGCGGCCAGCAGGCCCAGCACGTTCACCTCGTAGGCGGCCCGCCACGCTTCCGGGTCGGTGGCCGACGGCGAACCGCGATCCATCCGACCTGCGTTGTTGATCAGCGCGTCGTGCCGACGCCACCCAACTCGTCGGCCAGTTCCTCGACCGCCACCTTCGCAGCACCCGGCTCGGCGACGTCCGCGCTGCGCCAGGTGCCGCCCAACTCCGCAGCAACGGCCTCCAGCGGCCCCGACCGTCGGGCCACGAGGCCCACCGAAGCGCCGGCCTCGGCCGCCGACCGAGCGATCGCCGCACCGATACCCGACGAGGCACCGGTCACGATGATCCGTCGTCCCTCCAAAGCCCGACCGTCGTCCATCGCCGCAGGGTAGACCCCAACCGGGCTCCCAATCGGCCCGCAACGCCTCCATCGGCGACACTGGGGTGATGGCAGGCGGCTCCCACCAACCGATCCCCCGGGACAAGGGGCTGAAGGTCAACGAGCGGCTGACGATCCCGGAGGGCGAACTCAGCTGGCAGTTCAGCAGGTCGGGCGGCCCGGGTGGGCAGCACGCCAACACCTCCGACACGCGTGTGGACGTCCGCTACGACCTCGCGGCCTCGACCGTGCTCACCGACCACCAACGGTCCCGGCTGATGCAGCAGTTCGGCGACGAGGCCCGGGTGATCGTCGACCGCCACCGGTCGCAGTGGAAGAACCGGGTGGAGGCCCGCTCGCAGCTGGCCGGTCAGATCCGCGCGGCGCTGGCGCCGCCCAAGGCGCCCCGACGGGCCACCCGACCAACCCGAGGCTCCCAGCGGCGCCGGTTGGAGGCCAAGCGACAACAGAGCCAGAAGAAGGCCAACCGGCGCCGACCCCCGCTCGAGTAGCCCGGGAGCGGCACCACCCGGCGGAAGGTGTCCTACCGTGGGCCGATGGTCATCTGGGACAACAAGTACGTCCGATTCACCACCTTTCGCCGTGACGGTTCGAAGGCATCGACGCCCGTCTGGATCGTGCCGCTCGGCGACGGACGCGCCGGATTCACCACGCCGTCGACGTCGTTCAAGGCCAAGCGGCTCGGCAGCAACCCCCGGGTGGAGCTCGCCGCCAGCGACATGAAAGGAAACGTCGCCGACGACGCAACGGTGGTCGAGGGAACGGCGACCGTGGTCACCGGAGACGAGTTCGAGCGGGTGAGTCGGCTGGTCAAGGCGAAGTACGGCTTCTCGTGGCGAATGATCCAGGTTGGGGCGCGGGTGATGAGCTGGTTCGGCAAGGATCAGGCCAGCGACAGCGCGGTGATCATCGACCTCGACGCCTGAGCGCTCGCCCAAATTCTGAGGAGCCGCTGCGTCCGGTCGGCCAAGCTGGCCGAATGTGGCCGACGCTCCACCTCGACGGGTTGGTGAAGTCCTTCGATGGAACCAGGGCGGTCGACGGCGTGTCCCTGCGGGCGGAGCCGGGCGAGCGGGTGGCGATCATCGGCCCCAACGGGGCGGGCAAGACCACCACCCTCCTCATGGCGCTCGGCGCGATCGAGCCGGATGAGGGCACGGTCCACCTCGGCCGGTTCGAACTTCCCCGGCAACGCTCGCAGGCGATGGCCGACGTCGGCTTCGCCGCCGGCTACCTGCCGCTGCCCGACCGCCTCAAGGTGCACGAGGGGCTGCGGTTCTTTGCCGACCTCTGCGGGGTCGACGAGGTCGACTCCGCCGTCGGGTCGGTGATCGCCGAGCTGGAGATCGGCTACCTGAGCGACCAACTGTGCCGGTCGCTGTCGTCGGGACAACGGACCCTGGTGGGCATCGCCAAGGCCATCCTCCACCGGCCGGAGCTGCTGGTGCTCGACGAACCGACCGCGTCGCTCGACCCGGACGTGGCCCTCAGGGTGCGGGACCGGCTGGCCGCGATCGGCGACGAGCACGGCACGACGTTGGTGATGACCAGCCACGACATGCGCGAGGTGGCCGCCCTGTGCAATCGGGTGGTGTTCCTTCGGAAGGGCTCGGTGATCGCCGACGGTTCGCCCGCCTCGATCGTCGCCGACGCCGGATTCGACACCTTGGAGGAGCTGTTCCTCGCCGAGGCAGCCCGGATGCGAAGCGAGCAGCTGTGAGCCTCGCGGATCGAACCGACGCGTCCCCCGACACCGGCGACCGACCCAACGGCGTGTCCGGCCGCCGGATTCGAGCCATCGTGCGCCGGCAGGCGCTGGCCCAACTGCGCGACCCCGGGTACGTGTTTCTGTTGTTGGCCCTGCCGGTGATCGACGTGGTGCTGTTCACCACGATCGGCTCCGCCTACGGCGACGATCCCGCCGCCGAGCAAATCCTGTTCAACGGCATTCTGCTGTTTCACCTCATCTGGCAGCTGGCGCTCGCCGGTTCCCTGGGCTTCCTCGAGGAGGTTTGGTCGCGCAACGTGCTCAACCTGCTGACCACCCCCCTCCGGGAGGTGGAGTATGCCGTGGCGCTGTTCATCATCGGGTTGGCCCGCTCGGTGATCGCCGCATCGCTCATCGGGGTGTTCGGGGTGGCGATGTACTCGGTCGATCCGTCGTCCGCCGGGCTGGTGCTGATCCCGGCGGCGATCGCACTGCTGCTGATCGGCTGGGCGGTCTCGATGCTGGTCATCGGGCTGACCCTTCAGATCGGCGAGTCCGCCGAGGTGTTCTCTTGGGCCACCCTGATGCTGTTGTTGCCGATCTCGGGGGTCTTCTATCCCGTGGATGCGCTTCCTGGAGCCCTGCAGGGCATCGCCAACCTGGTGCCGATCACCCGGGCCTTCCGGGCGATCCAGACCGAGCTGGGCGGCGGCGGGCCGGTGGCCGGCGATCTGTGGTTCGCCGGCATCGGCGCCGTGGCGGTTGTCGTGCTGGCGTGGCTGTTCGTGCTCCGCCAGCTGCGGCGGTTCCGTCAGGAGGGCTGGGTCTCGAAGTTCACCTGACGCAGCTCCGGCGGCCGCTGCGCCCCGATGGGCGGCGCACTCGACGGCCTCGCGACGTCTGGGTGGGATCGGGCTCGGAAACCGTGCCGAAGTCCACCCAGACGCCCCGGCGAGCCCTGCCGGCCCTACAGCACCAGCTCGAGCTCCCACTCGGTGTAGAGGTCTCGGGGCGGCTTGAACGTGTCGGTGCGGCCGGTACGGGTGAACCCCAGCCCGGTGTAGAGCGCATCGGCCCCTCGGTTGGCGCCGGCCACCCACAGCACCACCCGACGAAACCCCCGGGTGCGGGCGTCATCGACGACCGCACGGCTCAGGGCGGCGGCAACGCCACGTCGCCGCCCCCGGGGCGCCACCCACAGCCCCGAGAGGTGGGCGGCGGTGTCGTCGTCGCGATCCGTGCTGGACGTGACCACGCCGACATCGACGCCGTCGAGGACGGCCACCCAGGTGTCGACCGAGGCCAGCCGCCTTCGCCACTCGTCGTCGGTGAGATCGATCTCCTCCGACAGCAGCTTGTAGAACGACTGCGGGTCCTCCCCGAGACTGGCCAGGCGCAGGGCCCGCACCCGCTCCCACGCCTCCGCGCCAACAGGCTCGATCTTCGGACCAACCGTTGCCGCATCCACGCGGCGAGTCTCCCAGGGCCCGCACCGTCGCTCACAGCCGCACCGATCGCACCCAAGCCCCAGCTGGGCGCGATCGCTGCGGACCGTCCCACACCGATCGCGCCCAGTTCGGTCGCGGGCGCGATCGGTGCGGCCTCCTCCCGTGGGCGCCGGTGCCCGCCAGGCGGTGGGAGGGTCTCCGGTAACCTGCGGGCGTGAGCGCCCTCCCCGACTACACCACCATCGGACCGCCCCCGGCCACCGCCCCGCCGACCGCCCACAACCCGGGCGCCGAGCGCTGGCGCAGCGAGGCCCAGGCGATCGCCGGGAACGAGCCGGGCGACCTGAGCGTCGCGACGCCCGAGGGCATCGACGTGGCCGTCCTGTCGACCGCCGAAAACACGGCCGACCTGGGCTTCCTCGACACCCTGCCGGGCATCGCCCCCTACGTCCGGGGCCCGTACCCGACGATGTACACCCAGCAGCCGTGGACGATCCGCCAGTACGCCGGGTTCTCCACCGCCGAGGACTCCAACGCCTTCTACCGGCGCAACCTGGCCCAGGGCCAGAAAGGCCTGTCGGTGGCCTTCGACCTGGCCACCCACCGTGGCTACGACTCCGACAATCCCCGGGTGTCGGGCGACGTCGGCATGGCCGGCGTGGCGATCGACTCGATCTACGACATGCGCACCCTCTTCGACGGCATCCCGCTGGACAAGATGTCGGTGTCGATGACGATGAACGGCGCCGTGTTGCCGGTGCTGGCGCTCTACGTGGTGGCCGCCGAGGAGCAGGGCGTGTCGCCCGACAAGCTGGCCGGGACGATCCAGAACGACATCCTCAAGGAGTTCATGGTTCGCACACTCCGCATCTATCCGCCCAAGCCCTCGATGCGGATCATCTCGGACATCTTCGCCTTCACCTCGAAGCACATGCCGAAGTACAACTCGATCTCGATCTCCGGCTACCACATGCAGGAGGCGGGGGCGACGGCGGACCTCGAGCCTGGCCTACACCCTGGCGGACGGCATCGACTACGTGCGGACGGGCATCGCCGCCGGCATGGACGTCGACGCTCTCTTCGCCCCCGCCTCAGCTTCTTCTGGGCGATCGGCATGAACACCTACATGGAGGTGGCCAAGATGCGGGCCGCCCGCCTGCTGTGGGCCGGGCTGATGAAGGAGCACTTCGCTCCGTCGAACCCCAAGTCGCTGTCGTTGCGCACCCACAGCCAGACGTCGGGCTGGTCGCTGACCGCCCAGGACCCGTTCAACAACGTGTGATGCGCACCTGCCTGGAGGCGATGGCCGCCACGCAGGGGCAGACCCAGAGCCTGCACACCAACGCCCTGGACGAGGCGCTGGCGCTGCCCACCGACTTCTCGGCCCGGATCGCCCGCAACACCCAGCTGTTCCTGCAGCAGGAGTCGGGCACCTGCGACGTGATCGACCCGTGGGGCGGCAGCCACCACCTGGAGTCGCTCACCGCGTCGCTGGCCAGGAAGGCGCTCGGCCACATCGCCGAGGTGGAGGAGCTGGGCGGCATGGCCGCGGCGATCGAGGCGGGCATCCCCAAGCTGCGCATCGAGGAGGCGGCCGCCCGAACCCAGGCCCGCATCGACAGCGGCCGGCAGCCGCTGATCGGGGTGAACGCCTACCGCCCCGACGTCGAGGACCCCCTCGAGGTGCGGGTGGTGGACAACGCCGCTGTGCGGGCCGGGCAGATCGAGCAGCTGCGCCGCCTCCGCGAGGAGCGCGACGAGGACCGGACGACCGCCGCCCTCGACGCGCTGACCAAGGCGGCCGACACCGGCGAGGGCAACCTGCTGGCGCTGGGGATCGACGCCGCCCGGGCCATGGCCTCGCTCGGCGAGATCTCCGACGCGCTGGAGCGGTCCTACGGCCGCCATCAGGCACAGATCAAGACGATTTCGGGGGTGTACCGCAGCGAGATGGGCGACAACTCAACACAGGTGGCACGGGTACGGCGAACAGGTCGAGCGCTTCGCCGAGGTCGAGGGTCGGCGCCCGAGGATCCTGCTGGCCAAGATGGGCCAGGACGGCCACGACCGGGGCCAGAAGGTGATCGCCTCCGCGTTCGCCGACCTGGGCTTCGACGTCGACATCGGGCCGCTGTTCCAGACGCCCGCCGAGGCAGCCGCCCAGGCGGTGGAGGCCGACGTGCACATCGTCGGTGCCTCGTCGCTGGCCGCCGGGCACCTGTCGCTGGTGCCCGAGCTGCGGGACGCACTGGCCGAGGCCGGGCGGGACGACATCATGATCGTCGTCGGCGGGGTGATCCCGCCCCAGGACTTCCCGGCGCTGCGGGAGGCCGGCGCGGCGGCGATCTTCCCGCCGGGCACGGTCATCGCCGAGGCGGCCGAGGGGCTGCTCGATCGCCTGATCGAAGCCCAGCAGGCCTGAGGGCCGAGAGACAGGATGGGCCGATGGAACTCACCGTGGTGGACCATCCCCTGGCCCAGGCGGCGCTGACCGCACTTCGCGACGAGTACGGGCGGACCGGCCGAGTTTCGAGCGGCGATGGACGCGCTGGCGCGCATCCTCGCCTACGAGGCGCTCCGCCACGTCGAGGTGGCCGAGGTGCCGGTGACGACGCCGCTCTCCGACACGGTCGGCGTGCGCATCGAGGCGGCGCCGTATGCGATCCCGGTGCTGCGGGCGGGCCTGGGCCTGCTCGCCGGGGTGCTGCACCACCTCCCCGACGCGCCGACGGCGTTCATCGGCGTCGCCCGCGACGAGGAGACGCTGGTTCCCGTGCCTTACCTCAACTCGCTGCCCGACGACCTGTCGGGCCGCGACGTGCTGCTGTTGACCCGATGTTGGCCACCGGCGGTTCGCTGGCGTACGCCGCCGGGCAGCTCGCCGAACGCAATCCGGGCCGCATCACGGCGATCTGCGTGCTGGCCGCCCCCGAGGGCGTGGCCGCCATGCGAAGCGGTTGCAACGTCGACGCGCTGGTGCTGGCCTCGATCGACGACCGCCTGAACGACGACGTTCATCGTGCCCGGCCTGGGCGATGTCGGCGACCGCCTGCATGGCGTCAACTGATGGGCGACCTCGACCGCGACACCGCGCCTACCGGGGCCGACGGCCGCTATCGCCACCCTGGAGCCCAACTGGGAGATCTGGGGACCGATGGGCGGCTACGCGGCCGGTCTTGCACTGCGGGCCGCCGGGGTGCACTCGCGCGCCGGGCAGCGCCTGGCGTCGATGACCTGTCACTTCGTCGGCGGGTGGGGTCGGGCCCGGGTGAGGTCGAGGTCGAGACCGTGCGGGCCACCCGGTGGCCATCCGTGTTCGGTCACCCTGCGCCAGGGCGACCGGACCGGCTACCGGGCACTGGTGTGGGGGCGTGGACCAACTCGACGGGCTGGAGCATCACACCGACCGTCGGCCACCGGCCTCGCGGCCGCCGGAGGATTTGCCCTCGGTCGCCGACCTGGCTCACCGACGGCGACGCCGACCCGCCCCACCCCTTCTGGACCAACCTGGACGTCCGCCCGTTGCGGTGGATCGCCGACTTCGACCGGCGCGTGCCGGGCGAGCCGATCAGCGAGGCCCGGTATCGGTTTGTGCCGCAGGAGTCCTTCGACGACCCGTGGGTCGACGCAATTCGTTCGCTGATCCTGATCGACCTCGACTCGTGGAGCGCCACGCTGGCAGCGCAACCGCCCGGGGTGCCGTACTACGCCCCGACGATCGACCTGACCGCCCAGTTCGTCGGCGACGCCCGGGGCGAGCCGTGGCTGCGGGCCTGGGCGGAGGCGCCGGTGGCGGCCCACGGGCTGGTGGCCCATCGGGGCGAGGTGTGGACGCCCTCGGGCCGACTGGTGGCGACCGGTGGGTCGACCCTGCTGTCGAGGCCCGACACCCGCCGCCCCGACCGAGCGTCGGAGGCGTAGCGGTTGGGCTTCACCCGAGCCGAACTGGAGCAGTTCCGCGACGCCACCGTGCCCGACCTGGTGGGGCCCGAGCTTCGGCTGTTGTTCGTCGGGATCAACCCCGGCCTGTGGACCGCCGCCACCCAGACCCACTTCGCCTACCCGGGCAATCGCTTCTACCCGGCATTGAGGCGGGCGGGCATCATCGAGCGCGAGATCAGCCCGTCGGCGGGCATGACCGACGCCGACCGCAGCGCGTTTCTGGCTCGCGGCCTGGGCATCACCAACGTCGCCCACCGGGCGACCGCCAAGGCGTCGGAGCTGACCCGCGACGAACTCCGCGCCGGCGGCGAACAGCTGCGGGCGTTCGTCGGTCGACATCGTCCCGCCGTGGTTGCGGTGGCGGGGATCACCGCCTACCGCACCGCCTTCCGTCGTCCGAAAGCCACGATGGGCCCTCAGGACGAGCCGTTCGAGGGCGCCGAGTTGTGGGTGGTGCCCAACCCGAGCGGACTCAACGCCCACGAGACCGTGGCCTCGCTGGCCGACGCCTATCGGGCTCCGGCGATCGCCGCCGGGCTGACGTTGCGTCCGCCGGACGCCTAGACCCGACCCGACCCGACGCCGACCAGCCCGGTCGTGGTCTCCCGGCCCCGGATGACAGCATGAGCGCCATGCGAATCCTGATCACCGGATGTTCCACCGGCTTCGGCCGCGCCACCGCCGTCGAGGCCGCCCGTCGCGGCCACCAGGTGGTGGCCACCGCCCGCGACGTCACCACGCTCGACGACCTGGACGTCGCCGAGCGCCTGACGCTGGACGTGACCGACCCGGCCTCGGTCACCTCGGCGGTGGCGGCGGCCGGGCGGTTGGACGCCGTGGTCAACAACGCCGGGGTCGACCGCCACGGGCCGGTGGAGGCCTACCCCGAGGAGGTCGCCCGCTGGATCATGGACACCAACTTCTGGGGCACGTTTCGCGTGACCTCGGCGGTGGCGCCGGGCATGCGGGCACAGGGCTCGGGTGTGATCGTCAACATGTCGTCGGTGCAGGGCCGGGTGGGGACGCCGCTGGGTGGCGTCTACTCGGCGTCCAAGGCGGCGATCGAGAGCTACAGCGAGTCGGCCCACTTCGAACTCGGCCATTTCGGCGTCCGCCTGGTGATCGTTCAGCCCGGCTACTTCGACACGCCGATGGCCACCAAGGGGTCACACGAGCTGATCGACGGCACGGTGTACGAGGAGCTGGACGAGCAGTGGTCCTCGGGCTCCGACTCGCTGAATCCGGGGGGCCGCCCCGGACCGGAGGTGGTGGCCACGGCCATCGTGGACGCCATCGAGAACGACGACACGCCGCTGCGGGTGCCGGTGGGCGACGACGCGCGCATGGTGCTCGGGGCGCGCGCCGGCATGGACGACGGCGAGTTCGAGGCGATCATGCGCAGCACCCTCAACCTCACCTGGTAGCGCGTCGGGGCCCGGTCGACAACGGGTCGCGGTCCCCGTGGCGCACCCGGCGGCTCGTTCCTACCGTCGCTTCCGAGGCCGAACCGATCGGCCGTCGACGGGAGGAAGCGACATGCGTTCAACCACCACCGGCAGGTTCGGGCTGACGGCGTTGCCGCCCTGGGCGCGACCTCTGAGGACGCTGGGGCGCGCCAACGAGCTGCTCAAGATCGTCAACGACGTCGTCACCCTTCGTTATTCGGCCCCGGTGGTCGACCCGTGGCGGGGCTCCCTGGCGGTGCCCGACGGCGGGCCGACGTTCGGCCTGACCACGATCGCCGAGGTGGCCGAGGCGACGCCCCGGGGCGAGTGGCGGCTGCTGGTCTACGACATGATCTCGACGCTCGACCAGATGGACGGGCGGACGATGGACGCGCTGCTGTCCAACTGGGACGAGGTGAAGGACCGCCTGCGGGTACGGATCTTCGGCGGGCGCAGCGACGACCAGGGGTGGCCGATGGTGGCCCGGCCGTTGGGTCCGACGTCCTACATCGGGCTCGGGGTGGTGCTCGACAGGGCGATGGGATCGGTCAGCGAGCTTCACGCCGGGCGATGGCCGGTGCCGATGGACGAGGTGTGGGCGACCGCCGAGGCCAACCGCGTCAAGCACGTGCCGGTCACCTACCAGATCCTGGAGTTCGAGGGCTGTGCGTTCGCCGCGGTGGATGGCGAGGGCCTGGCGGTCACCGGGCATGCGCTCGACCTGACCCGGGCCATCCCCGACCTCTTCTGCCCGCCCGACGTGGCGGTCATGGCCCCGACCGCCCACAACCTCCTCGTGCTTCCTCCGGGCATGGAGGACCTCGACGACATGCTGCGGACCTTTCACCGGGCCGGGGCACGCTGGGGCGAGACCCACGGCAACCGGGTGTCGTTGGACGTCTTCCGCTACCGGGGTCCGGGACGGTTGAGCCACGAGCCGAAGTGGTCGCCCGATCCCGGGCGGTTCGCAGCGTTCGACGCGCCGCTGGACCGCGCGGTCAGCCCCGGAAATCGTCGCCGGTAGGCAGGGTCGGTGTGCGTCGCCGGGTGTTGTGACGAACGCTGCGCAGGCGACCCTGCACCTTCACCCGGACGGGCGGTTCGGCGACGTCGCCGACCGCCTCCTCGATCAGGTCGCGCAGCGTGACCAGGCCCAGCGTCACACCGCTGCGGCTGACGACCAGGGCCAGGTGCACCCGGTCGCGCTGCATGCCGAAGAGCACGTCCTCGACCAGGTCGTCCGGCGAGACCGTCGCCACGTCGCGGAGGAGGTCGCCGGCGGTCCGCTCGGCGCGGTCCTCGGCGTCGAGCAGCAGCACGTCGCGCACCAGCACCATGCCGGCGACGTCATCCAGGTCGGCGTCGCGGGTGACCACGAGGCGGCTCCGCTCGCTGCGCCGGGCGGCCTCCTCGATCGCATCGGCCTCGTCGTCGACGCTCACCTCGACGATGTCGTTGCGGATCGTCATCACCGAGGACACCGGCGTGGCGTTGAGCTGCAACCCCCGGGTGAGCAGTTCCTGGTCGGCGGGGTGGATGCCGACGCCCCCGTTGGCCCCGGCGCCCGACTGGCGGATCAGCAGGCCCAGGTCGGCTGCGCTATAGGCCGCGGCGTCGTCGCGCGGTTGGGTGCCGGTCAGCCGGATCACCCCGTTGGCCAACCAGTTCAGCACGGCGATCAGCGGCCGGAACACCGTCACGAAGAAGACGAACGGCCTGGCCAGCCACAGCACCGAGCGCTCGGGGGACGAGATGGCGATGCTCTTGGGGGCCATCTCGCCGAGCACCATGTGGAGGAACACCACGATCGACATGCCCACGGTGAACCCGATGGCGTGCACCACCGTGGTGGGCAGCTCGATCACCCCGCCGAGCGCCCCCTCCAGCGCCGATTCGATCAGCCCGGCCACCGCCGGTTCGGCCAGTGCGCCCAGGCCGAGGGAGCACATCGTGATGCCCAGCTGTGCGCCGGCCAGCATCAGCGAGAGTTCCTTCGACGCTCGGATCCCGGCGGCGGCCCGACCGTCGCCGGCCTCGGCCAGCTGCTCCAGACGCGAGCGCCGGGCGGCCAGCACGGCGAACTCGGCGGCTACAAAGCCACCGTTGGCGGCGAGCAACACGACCGACAGCGACAGCGCCAGGGGTGCGTTCATGACGGCGCCCCGGCCGAGCCGTGGGCGGCCCGCACCCGTACCCACTCGACCGCACGGTGGTCCACCCGCTCGACCACCAGCGTGATCGGCCCGCCTTCGACCGCGAGGTCGATGGTGTCGCCGACCGCCGGCACCGTGCCGAGCTCGGTGGTGACCAATCCCCCCACCGTGTCGTACGGGCCCTGCGGCAGGTCGAGGCCGAACTCCTTGATCACGTCGGCCACCAGCGCCGAGCCGCGGATGCGCCAGCCGTCGTCGAGCACCGCACCCAACTCGGGGCCGTCCACCGGCAGGTCGTATTCGTCCTCGATCGGGCCGAGCAGCCGCTCGACCAGGTCCTCCAGGGTGACGATGCCGGCCAGGTCGCCGTACTCGTCGATGACCACCGCCAGCTCCTGGCCACGCCGGCGGAACCGTTCGAGCACCTCGTGGGCCGAGGTCGACTCGACGGCCTCCACCGGGTGGGGCGTCATCAGGTCGACCACGCGAGCCGAGTGACGCTTGTGCGGCTTCACCTCGATGAGCTGCTTGAGGCTGACCAGTCCGCGCACCTCGTCGATGCCGTCCTCGCTTCGGTGCACCACGGGGAACCGCGTGTGGGCCATGCGGGCGGCGGCGATCAGGTCGGCGCCGGTGGCGGTGTCGGGCAGGGTGTCCACCTTGCGGCGCGGCACCATCACCTGGTCGGCGCTCAGGTTGCGGAACTCGAGGACGCGGCCGAGCAGCCTGGCCTGGCCCGGCGTCAGGCTGCCCTGCTCGGCTGCCGCCTCGACGATGTAGTCGAGGTCCTCGATCGTGACCGACGCGTCGATCTCCTCGACCGCGTGCAGCCCGAACCGGGCGAGCAGTGCGTTGGCCGAACCGTCGAAGAGCCGGACGATCGGCCCGAAGAGCCGCATGTACACCGCCAGACCACGTGCCTGCCGACGGGCCACCGGCTCGGGCTTGGCGATCGCGTAGTTCTTCGGCGCCAGCTCGCCCAGCACCATCTGCGCAACGACCGCCACCACGAACGCCAGCGCGGTCGACGCCGCGGTCCGAAGGGCGCCCTCGAGGCCCATCGACTCGAACAGCGGACCGAAGAGCGACTCGAAGACCGGTTCGGCGATGAAGCCGAGTACCAGGGAGGTCACCGTGATGCCGAACTGCGCCCCGGACAGCATGAAACCCAGCCGGGACAACACCGACACGGCCCTGGCTGCCGCCGCATCGCCCGCCTCGGCGGCCTCCTCCAGGCGGTGACGCCGGACGGCGACGTAACCGAACTCGGCTGCCACAAACCAGGCGTTGCCGGCGATGAGGGCGAAGATGGCGAGCAGGCCGAGGAAGGTCGTCATGGGGTGCGCGGACGCCGAACGGAGCTTATCGGGCCTCGTGCCCGTCGCCGAGGGCGATAGCTTCTCCTCCGTGGCCGCGGTGTGGGATGTCGAACGCTACGTCGAGGGCACACGATCGGGGGACCGGGCGGCGCTGGCCCGCACGATCACGCTGATCGAGAGCAGTCGGCCCGATCACCGCGAGCTGGCCCGCCAGGTGCTCGCCGCCCTCATGCCATTCACCGGGCGCGCCCACCGGGTGGGCATCACCGGGGTGCCCGGCGTGGGAAAAAGCACGTTCATCGACCAGCTGGGGGTCAACCTCACCGCCATGGGCCATCGGGTGGCGGTGCTGGCGGTCGACCCCTCCAGCACCCGCACCGGCGGCTCGATCCTGGGCGACAAGACCCGCATGGCCCGGCTGGCCGTCGACCCCAACGCCTACGTGCGTCCCTCGCCCACCGGCACCACGCTGGGGGGCGTCACCAACGTGACCCGCGAGACCATGTTGGTCTGCGAGGCGGCCGGCTACGACGTCGTCCTGGTCGAGACGGTGGGCGTCGGCCAGTCCGAGACCGTCGTCGCCGACATGGTGGACGCCTTCTGTGTCCTCATGTTGCCCGGCGGCGGCGACGAGCTTCAGGGCATCAAGAAGGGCATCCTCGAGCTGGCCGACCTGGTGGTGGTCAACAAGGCCGACGGCGACAACGTGAATCGGGCTCGACAGTCGGCTGCGGAGCTCAAGCGGGCGCTTCACCTGCTGGTGCCGGCCAGCCCCAACTGGTCGCCATCCGTGCTGGTGGTCTCCGCACTCGCCAACGACGGGCTGGACGACCTGTGGGCCCAGGTGGAGGACCACCGGCGGCGCCTGACCGCCTCGGGTGAGCTGACCCAACGCCGCCGGGATCAGCAGGTGCGATGGCTGTGGTCGCTGCTCGAGGAGCGGCTTCGAGCCGAGCTGCGCACCAACGAGGCGGTCGCCGAGGCGCTCGGCGACGCCGAGGTGCAGGTGCGCGAGGGCACCGCACCCGCGCCGGTGGCCGCCGAGCGGGTGTGGCGGGTGTACCGGTCCGCTTCCAGCCGCTCCGACTGATCGGCTCCGACGCAACTCCCCCATGGGTCACACGCACTGTGGTTGCCTCGGGTACTTGCATCACGCTGGGTGGTGTGACTCAATCTAGGAGCGCGGCGGACGCGTTGGACTCCAACGGACGGCAACCCTGGCGGGAGTGGATCGGTGACAAGACGCGAAGCGGGGACCGCGACCGGTGGCCATGTTGGTGACCTCGGTCGTCGTGGGGATGCTGGTTGGGGCCACCATGGCGTGGCGAACCCCGGTGGCCACTGCGGGGGCACCGACCGGCGCTCCGGCCGACGTGCTCGACCCGGTGCCCGGCGTGCCTCCCGAACTCGTCCAACGGCTGGGCCGGGTGGCGGTGCGCATCGAGGCGTCGCGCTGCGACGGCCCCGTGCAGGGCTCGGGCGTGCTGCTCGACAACGGCTCGGTGGTGACCAATCGGCACGTGCTGGAGGCCACCTCGGGGGCCCGCATGGTCGGCACCGACGGCAGCACCCGGCCGTTGCAGGAGTACACCACCCAGACACTGGAGGATCTGGCCGTGGCCACGGTGGCTCCGTCGCCCGGCTCCACGCCCGACGGAGCCGACGAGCGGCCCGACGGCGACGGGCAGGACCCGCTGCCCGCCCCGGTGGAGCCGGGCGACACCGTGGTGGTCGCCGGGTATCCGGGAGGGGCGCCGCTGAGCGTGACCGCCGGCTCGGTGAGTTCGTGGGTGGACGGGGCCGACTACTCGCTCGGCCCGGACCCGGTGTTGCTCACCGACGTGACGGTCATCGGCGGCTCGTCGGGCAGCGGCGTCTTCGATCTCGACGGCCGCCTGGTGGGCATCGTGGCGGCACGGGACCTGGCCACCGGAGGTGCCGTGGTGATTCCCGCCGCCCGCCTGGAGCTTCCCCAACACTCGGGTGCCATCGGCTGGACGCTCTGCTGAGGGCTGTGTCCTCGCAGCCCTTCGGCTGTGCCATCGCAGCCATTCGGCTGGGCCATCGCAGCCATCCGGCTGTGCCATCGCAGCCATTCGGCTGTGCCATCGCAGCCATCCGGCTGTGCCATCTGGGTTGTGCGCGAGGAGGGACTTGAACCCTCACGTCCTTTCGGACACTGGAACCTGAATCCAGCGCGTCTGCCAATTCCGCCACTCGCGCGTGGCTTGCGGTGCACAGCGTAGAAGGTTCCCCACCGGGACGCACACCCATTGCCCGGAAGCCCTCGGGCCGGCGATGTCGGTGAGGCCGCCGGAACGCGGTCGGCCGGTGCCGCCCGCCGCATCGTCCGCTGGGTGGTGCGCAGGTGGGTATCGTGTGCGCCGTGGGTATCCAAGGATTCGAACGTCGGCTGGAACACCTCATCGAGGGCACCTTCGCCCGGGTGTTCCGCAGTGGTCTCAACCCGGTCGAGCTGGGTCGCAAGCTCGTCCGCACGTTGGACGACAAGCGGTCGGTGGGGGTGAACGGCAGGGTGATCGTTCCCAACGACTTCACCTTCGTGCTCGCCGAGGACGACTACGAGCAGCTGGCCGACATGGCCGGCGTGCTGGCCCGCGACCTGGGTGACGCCGCCCGGGAGCACGCCCGCGACATGGGCTACTCCTTCGCCGGTCCCATCCAGACCACCTTCGAGGTGTCCCCCGATCTTCGGCCCGGGGTGTTCGAGGTGGAGGCCGCCCACAAGG
The DNA here is from genome assembly GCA_041394485.1 of Microthrixaceae bacterium. Taxonomy (GTDB): domain Bacteria; phylum Actinomycetota; class Acidimicrobiia; order Acidimicrobiales; family Microtrichaceae; genus Microthrix. The sequence goes on along the minus strand of JAWKIE010000011.1, from coordinate 17,867 downwards.
AGGGCGACGGCTCCCCGGTGGGAAGCCTGCTGCTGCCCACCGGCGACCGGGTGCCGCTGGGTCAGTACGTCGTGTCGGTTGGACGGCAGACCGACTGCACCATCGTGTTGGGTGACCCCAAGGTCTCCAGGCGTCACGCCGAGGTGCGTCCGTCGGGCGACGGCTTCGTGCTGGTCGACCTCAACTCCACCAACGGCAGCTACGTCAACCGCCAGCGCATCAGCCAGCACCAGTTGGTCGACGGCGACGAGATGGGCTTCGGCCACACCTACTTCTTCTTCGAGGCGTTCTGAGCCGCACCGGCACCGGCGCCACACCGGCGGCCGATAATCTTCCGCTGTGCCCGAGCAACTGCTCAACCTCCTCAAAATCTGCCTGCTGGTACTGCTGTACCTGTTCTTCCTGCGGGTGCTGCGCGCCGTCTGGGCGGAGGTCAGCGTGTCCAACGGCGCCGCCGTGGTCACCGGTCGGGAGACCCGCAGGTTCGGGCTGCGCCGCTCGACCGGCGGCGCCAAGGCACCGCAGGGGCTGCGGGTGCTGGAACCGGGCGACTGGGCCGGGCGGGCGATGGCGATGGCCCCCCATGTCACCATCGGCCGGGACCCCAACTCGACCCTGCCGATCGCCGACAACTACCTGTCGCACCAACACGCCCGCATCGTCGAACGTGACGGCGAGTACCTGTTGGAGGACCTCGGCTCCACCAACGGCACCTACCTCAACGGCAAGCGCATGACCGCACCCGCGCCGCTGCGCCGGGGCGACCGGGTTCAGGCCGGCAACCTCGTGGTGGAGGTGACATGACGTCGTTCACCTGGGGCGGCGCCACCCACACCGGCCAGGTTCGATCGATGAACCAGGACAACCTGCTGACCGAGGACGGGCTCTTCGCGGTCGCCGACGGCATGGGCGGCCACCTCGGCGGCGAGGTGGCCTCGGCACGGGCCCTGGAGTCGCTGGCCGAGTCCGGTCCCGACAGCCTCGACGCGCTGGTCGACGCCGTGCGCACCGCCAACCGGGGCGTCCACGCCGAGTCGGCGGACAATCCCGAGCTGCGGGGCATGGGCACCACGCTGGTGGCGGTCGTGCACACCGACGACGACCGGCTTGCGTTGATCAACGTCGGCGATTCGCGCATCTACCAGTACTCCTCCGGCATCCTCAAGCAGCTCACCGAGGACCACTCGCTGGTGGAAACGATGGTGCGTCGGGGCCAGATCACCGCCGAGGCGGCCCTGACCCATCCACAGCGCAACGTCGTGTTGCGCGCCCTCGGGGTGGACGCCGACGTCGACCTCGACGCCTGGATCCTGGAGCCGGCCGACGGCGACCGTTTGTTGCTCTGCAGCGACGGTCTGTTCAACGAGGTGTCCGGCGAACAGATCGCCGGGATCCTCGAGAGCCACACCGACCCCCAGGCGGCCGCCGACCGGCTGGTCGAGGCCGCCAACGAGGGTGGCGGTCGCGACAACATCACCGTCGTCGTGTTCGACGTGTCCGGCGCCCCGGCGACGGCGCCGATCGAGGACCGGCTGACGCAGGTGCGCTTCGCCGACGACCCGACGGTGAGCGACGACGACACCACCCGCGAGGTGGCCGTCCCCGTCGGTGCCCAGCCCCCCGACGAGCCCGACGACCCGCTGCCACCGGCACCGCCCCCCAACCTCGACGGCGACGACGGGCGCTCCGGGGCCGACGACGACCGCGACGGGGTCGCCGGCCCCACCGAGTCGGCGCCGACCCGGTCGGTGGTGCGCACGATGGCGTTCCTGACCGCGATCGTGTTGACCTTCGGCGTCGCGTTGGCCGGCGTGGCCCTGTGGGGCCGCATGTCGTGGTTCGTCGCGATCTCGCCGACCGATCAGGTGACGATCTATCAGGGCCGCCCGGGCGGATTCCTGTGGTTCGAGCCCACGGTCGCCGAACAGTCCACCCTGCGGGTCAACGACCTCGAGGAGGCCGACCTCCTCGAGTTGGAGGCCGGCAAGACCCTCGGCGGACGCTCGGAGGCCCAGCGCTACGTCGCCAACCTGGAGGACCGGGCCGTCGACCGTGCGACGACCACCACCCGGGCCACCACCACGACCCGCAAGGCCACCACGACCACCGAGAAGGCGACGACGACCACCAAGAAGTCGACCACCACCACGGCGGCCAAGAGCACCACCACCAAGAAGGCCAACTCCCTGCGCGCCCCGGTTTCGCCGGGTACGCCCGTGGCACATCCGCCCCCACGTCCATGAACGGCAAGGACCGCCGCACCACCGAGCTCGGCCTGATCCTGCTCGGTCTGGTGATCATCGGCGCCGCGTACACGCTGGCCAGCCTGGGAAGCCGTGCGTCGTTGCCGGCCGACGTCGTCCCGTTTTTGGCGATGGTGGTTGCCCTGGTCGTCGTCGCCCACCTGGCCGTCCGGCGCCTGGCCCCGAACGCCGACGGCATCATCCTGCCCGTCGTGGCGCTGCTCAACGGCCTGGGTTACGTGTTCATCGCCCGGATCGACCAGGACCTGGCGATCAAGCAGGCCGGCTGGACCGCCGCCGGGGTCGTGGCCTTCGTGCTGACGCTGGCGCTGGTGCGCCGGGTGAAGGACCTGGCCAACTACGGCTACACGCTGCTGTTCGTCGGCCTCGGACTGCTGCTGTTGCCGTTGATCCCGGGCCTGGGCAAGACGATCAACGGCGCCAGGATCTGGATCGGCCTCGGCCCGTTCTCGGTGCAACCGGCGGAGTTCGCCAAGATCGCGCTCATCCTGTTTTTCGCCACCTACCTGGTGAAGAACCGCGAGCTGTTGGGGCTGACCAACTGGCGCCTCGGTCCGCTGCACCTGCCCGCCCCGAAGTTTTTGGCGCCGGTGCTGCTGGCGTGGGGCGTGGCGCTGATGATCATGATCGTGCAGAAGGACCTCGGCTCGGCGCTGCTGTTCTTCGTGTTGTTCCTGTCGATGATGTGGATCGCCACCGAGCGGCTGATCTACCCGGTCATGGGCGGGTTGCTCTTCGGAGCCGGGGCCACCGTCGCCTGGTCGCAGCTCAGCCACGTGCAGGACCGGGTGTCCGCCTGGCTGAACCCGTGGGACCTGGCCGACGGCGCCGGGTTTCAGATCGTCGAGGGCACCTACGCACTGGCCTGGGGCGGGGTCGGCGGCCAGGGTCTGGGCCGCGGCTACGGCATCCAGGGCCTGGGCAAGGCGTTTGTCGCCACCGACTCGATCTTCGTCATCATCGGTGAGGAGCTCGGCGTCTTCGGGTCGACCGCCATCCTCGCTGCGTTCCTGCTGATCGCCGGGGCGGGGTTCCGCATCGCCATCCGGGCCGACGACCCGTACCACAAGCTGCTGGCGGCCGGCCTCACCGTGTCGCTCAGCTTCCAGGCGTTTGTCATCCTCGGCGGGCTGCTGCGGGTGCTGCCGCTCACCGGCATCACCCTGCCGTTCCTCTCCTACGGCGGCTCCTCCCTCGTGGCCAACTACGTGCTGATCGCGCTGCTCATCCGGACCTCCGACGAGGTGTCCGACCGGGCCGATGCAGTCGAACGACGCCCGCGTGTGCGCATCGGGGCCACCGCGTGAACACCCAGATCCGGCGCCTGGCCATGGGCATGGTGTTGCTCTACTCGGCGCTGTTCGTCCGTCTCAACGTCGTGCAGGTGTTCTCGGCCGGCGACCTGACCGGACGGGACGGCAACAACCGCCAGAGCCTGCGCGACTTCGATCGTCCCCGCGGCAAGATCCAGACGGCCGACGGCGCGGTCGTTGCGTTCACCGAGGAGATCGACGGCGAACGCTTCGAGTATCAGCGCAACTATCCGACGAACGACCTGTTCGCCCACATCACCGGCTACTTCACGCTCGAGCTGGGGTCCACCGGGGTGGAACGCAGCTACGGCGACGACCTCTCCGGCCAGTCGAGCGTGTTCGAGCTTCGGGCGCTGACCAACCTGCTCGACTCGCAGGCCACCACGGGCGACGTCGTGCTGTCGCTGCGCAACGACGTGCAACAGGCCGCCAAGGACGCCCTCGGCGAGCGACGTGGCTCGGTGGTGGCGCTCGACCCCCGAACCGGGGCGATCCTCGCGCTCTGGTCCTACCCGAGCTACGACCCCAACCTGCTGACCAAGCCCACCGGCGGCAGCGCCGTGCAGGTCAAGACCCTGCTCGACGACGCACCCAACAAGCCGTTGCTGGCCCGCTCGTACCGCGAGCTGTTCGCCCCCGGGTCGACGTTCAAGGTGGTCACCGCCGCCGCCGGCATCCGCACCGGCGACGTCACCCTGACCGAGCCCTCCTACCCCCGCCTCACCGATTGGACGCCGCCCGGCACCACCCGGCCGTTGTCCAACTTCGACGGATCGTTGTGCGGCGGTCCACTGGTGGAGATCCTCCGGGTGTCCTGCAACACCGCGTTCGCCGAGATGGGCTCGCGCACGATCGGCCCCGAGGAACTGGTCGCCACGGCGTCCGACTTCGGCTTCGGCGAGCAACCCCCGATCGACATCCCCGGCGCGGTCGCCTCGGAGATCCCCACCGACTACGGCCGGGCGCTCGGCCCGTTCCCCGACGGCGACGGCGGCACGGTGTACGAGAACACCGCCGGGCTCGCCCAGGTGGCGATCGGCCAGGGCAACGCCCGGGCGACCCCGCTGCAGATGGCGATGGTGGCCGGGGCCATCGGCAACGAGGGCGTGGTCATGGAGCCCCACGTCGTCTCCGAGGTGCGCGACGCCGCCGGCGACGTCGTGCGCGAGGTGAAACCGACCGTGTGGAAACGTCCCCTCGACGCCGAGCAGGCGGCCGCGATGCGCGTCGCCATGGACGGCGTCGTCACCGACGGCACGGCGAAGGCGATGGCGATCGACGGGGTGGAGGTGGGCGCCAAGACCGGCACCGCGCAGACGATCGCCGGGCAGGACCGCTCCCACGCCTGGATGATCGGCTACGCGGCCAACGGCGGGGAGCCCGCCGACGTTGCGGTCGCCGTCATCGTCGAGGCCCAGGAGGGCGTCTCCGAGCAGACCGGCGGGCGGGTTGCAGCGCCGATCGCCCAGCGGGTGCTTCGCACCGCCTTGAACGCGCCGGCGCCCTCGGGCGGGCCCACGGGCCAACCGGGAGGGGGCTGATGGGTCCCGCCGCCCGCAGCGGGGCCCCCGATGTTGTGAAACGGTCTCAGCTTCGCACCGACGGTGCGCCGAGACGGGCCGATCCCCCCGGTAGGCTGGTGCCACGATGACCCAGCAACTGGAAGTGCTGAGTGATCGCTACGAGCTGCACCGAAAGCTGGCACGCGGTGGCATGGCAGACGTGTGGCTCGCTCGTGATCGCGTGCTCGACCGTCCCGTCGCGGTCAAGATCATGTTCGCCGAGTTTGCCACCGACCAACTGTTCGTCGAGCGGTTCCGCCGGGAGGCCAAGTCGGCGGGCAACCTGAACCACCCGAACATCGTCGGGGTCTACGACTGGGGCGAACAGGGCGGCACCTACTACATCGTCATGGAGTACATCAACGGCCAGTCGGTGGCCGAGGTGCTCCGGGCCGAGGGGCCGCTCCATCCCCGGCGCGCCGCCGAGATCGCGGCCGACGTCGCCGAGGCGCTGGCGTTCGCCCACGCCGAGGGCGTGATCCACCGGGACATCAAGCCGGGCAACATCATGTTGACCGACACCGGTCGCGCCAAGGTGACCGACTTCGGCATCGCCCGGCTGGCGACCGCACCCAACAACGAGCTGACCAAGGCCGGATCGGTCATGGGCACCGCCACCTACTTCTCGCCGGAGCAGGCGCAGGGCCACAGCCTCGACGGCCGAAGCGACCTCTATTCGCTGGGCGCGGTGCTCTTCGAGATGCTCACCAACGAGCCGCCCTTCCAGGCCGAGTCCCCCGTGGCGATCGCCTACAAGCACGTCCAGGAGCGCCCACGGCGCCCGGCGTCGATCATGGCGGGCCTGCCGTTTGCGATCGAGGCGGTCACGCTGCGGCTGCTGACCAAGAACCCGGCCAACCGCTACCCGGACGCCACCGAGCTGCGCGACGACCTGCACCGGTTCCTGGCCGACCAGACCACCCGCGCCGAGCTGGCGCTGCAGCAGTCACAGAAGGCCGCACCGGTGGCCGCCGGCGCCGCAGCGGCCGGGGCCGCCACCCAGGTGGTGGCGACCACCCCGGGGTTGGCCGACGCCACCCAGGCGGTGTCGACCCAACCCCAGGACCCGGACGCCGAGGCGCAGATCGAGCCGGAGGAGGACGGGTCGCGCTCCAAGCGGTTTGCCTTCATCCTCGCCGCCCTGCTGATCCTGGCGCTGCTGGTGGCGGGCGGGATCGTGGCGGCCCTGACCGGTGGCACCGACACCGTCGAGGTGCCCAACGTGATCAACCTGCCGGTGGACGAGGCGGTCGCCACGCTCGAGGACGCGGGCTTCGTCGCCGAGCAGCAGCCCCTGGCCAACAACGAGGTCGACGAGAACGTCGTGTACGCCACCGACCCGGTCGCCGGGGTCGAGGCCGAGCAGGGCTCCACCGTCACCGTCGTCTACAACCCGTCCAGCACCCCGGTGGAGGTGCCCGACGTCGGCGGACTCGACGTCGAGGTGGCCGAGCGGACCCTGCGCGAGGCCGGGTTCAACGACATCGAACGCCGGGACGTCGAGGGAACCGACCAGGATCCGGGCACGGTCATCAAGCAGATCCCGGTGGCCGGGTCCGAGGCGCTGGTCACCGAAACCGTCGTGTTGTCGATCGCACCGCAGCTGGTCGACGTGCCCGACGTGGCCGGCCAGACCCCCGAGGAGGCCACCGCCGAGTTGGAGGAGGCCGGCTTCGTCGTGGCCAGCACCGCCACCGAGACCTCCGACAGCATCCCGGCCGGCAAGGTCACCCGCACCGACCCCACGGGTCAGGCCGAACCGGAGAGCGAGGTGACCCTGTACATCTCCAGGGGTCGCTCCACCGTCAAGGTGCCGACGGTGCAGGGCCTGACCGAACAGGCCGCCCGCCAGAAGCTTCAGGCCGAGGGGCTCAAGACGGCGACCGAGACCAGCGCCACCAGCGACCCCGACGAGGACGGCATCGTGTTGTCGTCCAACCCGGCCGGCGGCGAGACGGTCAATGCCGATGCCACGGTGACGCTGCAGGTGGGCCGATTCCGGGAGCCGACCACCCAGGCGACGACCGCCCCGGCGACGACCGCACCACCCGCCACCAGCCCTCCCGCCACCAGCCCTCCCGCGACCACCCCTCCCACGGCCGCTCCCACCTCGGCCGCACCGAGCACCACCCAACCGGCGTCCTCCTCCTCGGTCCCCGGCAGCAGTACCACCGCCGCCGCCAACAACGGGGGATGACCATCACCGATCCGGCTCCCCCGCCGGACCAGCTTGGGGTTGCCGAGGCCCCGGAACCTCCCCCGACCAACGACGCGCCCGCCCGGGCCAAACGGCGCGGGTTGCGGTCCGGGCGCCTGGTCGTGCTGATCTTCCTGGCCCTCCTCGGCGCCGGCATCCCGCTGCTGGCGCTGTCGCCGACGCTCAATCCGGCCGACCTCCTGCTGGGTCGCTACCGGTTTCAGGACACGCCCGAGGTGCTCGGCCTCACCCAGCCCAAGGCGATCCAGGCCCTGGTCCGCGACGGGCTGGACTCGACGACCACCTTCGCCTATTCGGCCACCACACCCCGGGGTGAGGTCGCCGAGCAGGATCCTCCCCCCGGCGAGCCGGTTCGGCGGGGCGGACGGGTGACGCTCACCGTGTCCCGAGGCCAGGCGGAGTTCGTCGTTCCCGAGCTGGTCGGCAAGACCCGCGAGTCGGTCGAGGCGCTCTTCTCCGACACCGGGGTCACGCTGGACATCACCGAGTTTCCCAGCGAGGACAACGTCTCCGGCGAGGTGATCCGCCAGGACCCGCTTCCGGGCGAGGTGTTGCTCACCGGCGACACGATGGCGCTGGTCGTGTCCCAGGGCGCCGAGAAGCGGGAGGTGCCCGAGGTCCGTCGGCTGCCCTCGGAGGGCGCCGGGTTCATCCTCGGAAACGCCGGCTTCGTCGTCGACAAGGTCACGCTGGAACGCGACCCGTTCCTCCCCGCAGGAGCGGTGTTGCGCACCGACCCGCCCGCCGGGGAGAACCTGGACAAGGGCACCAAGATCGAGCTGGTCGTCTCCGACGGCCCCCCGCAGGTGAAGGTGCCGAGCCTCACCGGCACCCAGGAGACCCAGGCGATCGAGTCCCTGGAGTCGATCGGGTTGATCGCGGCCACGACCACCCAACTGATCAACCCGAGTGACCCCAACGTCGGCAAGGTGCTCTCCCAGGAGCCCGGTGCGGGCACGCTGATGGATCCGGGCGACGTCGTCGAGTTGTCGGTGGCACGAGGGGGCACGGCCGGATGACCGCGACCTCGCACACCGACAACCGCAGCGGTTCGTTCGACGACCTGCCCTGGCCGGAGGAGGAGGACGGCTCCGGTCACGGCCCGGAAGGCCTGTCCGAGGACGACCGTCGGGACGGGTCCGGCGCCCCGGAGGCGGAGCGGATCACCGAGATCGGCGACTATGAGGTGGTCGACCGCGGGCAACGCTGGGTGTCGTTGATCATCGCCCTGGCCGTGCTGGTGGCGCTGATGTGGATGTCGGTCGACGCGTTCAGCCAACGCCTCGGCGTCGACCGGGACCTGATCGTGCCCGACATCGAGGTCCAGGACTTCACCGGGCAGGGCCTGGCCGACGCGCAGCGCGACGTGGAGGCCAGCGGGCTGGTGGCCACCGTCGAGTTTCGGGCCAACGACCTGGACGACTTTCCGCCCGGCACGATCTTCACCCAGCGACCGCTGGACGGCACCAAGTTGCCGGCGGGCTCGAGGGTGACCCTGATCGCCAGCTCCGGGCCCTCCCAGTTCGTCGTGCCCGACGTCGCCGGTCAGGAGCTGGAGGAGGCGCAGCTGCTCGTGGTGGCCATCGGGCTGGTGCCCAAGCCGGTTCCGGAGTACTCCGACTCGGTTCGCCTCAACGAGGTGATCGAGACCCGCCCCCGACCGGGCACCGAGGCGGCCGAAGGCAGCGACGTCGAGATCGTGGTGTCGGCGGGCTATGCGCCCCGCAAGGTGCCCGACATGGTCTCCAAGCCCGCCGAGGAGGCGCTGAACCTGTTGGGTCGCAGCGGCCTGGGCGCCGGCGAGATCTCCACGGTGTACCGACGCGACGCCGAGGAGGGCACCGTGTTGGAGACCTCCCCCAAGGCGGACACCGTGCTGCCCCGCAACTCGGCGGTGGACGTGGTGATCGCCGGCCCGCCCCCCACGGTCGGAGTGCCCTCGGTGGAGGGCCTGGCGCGGGGCCGGGCGGAGAGCGAACTGGCCGAGGCGGGCCTCGAGCCGCTGATCCTCATCCTCGAGGTGCCCTTCGGCAGCCCCGACGACGGCCGGGTGATCAGCCAGGGCGTGCCGCCACAGACCGAGGTGGACCCCGGCTTCGAGGTGGAGCTGATCGTCGGCCGGGCGCCTCCCCCGCCCACCACCCCGGCACCCACGACCCCGGCGCCTCCCGAGACGACCCCGACCGAGGCTCCGCCAACCGACCCGCCGACGACGGATCCCCCGACGACCGACCCCCCGGTTACCGAGCCGCCGTCGACCGACCCGCCCAACCCCGCCACCACGCAGGCCCCGACCTCCGTGAACGTCCCGGTGGGCGGCGGATAGCCGAGGAGGCCGGCTGGCCGGTGGAGCTAGGTGGCGACAGCCGCCGGAGTGCCGGTCATGGCCAGGAAGTTGGCCAGCAGCTCGTGACCCCCGGTGGTCAGGATCGACTCCGGGTGGAACTGCACCGCCTCCGTGGGCTGGTCGCGGTGGCGCAGCCCCATCACCAGGCCGTCGTCGGTCGTGGCGCTCACGATCAGGTGCTCGGGCACGGTCGATGCGTCGACGACGAGCGAGTGATAGCGGGTGGCCTCGAACGGGTTGGGAAGGCCGGCAAACACGCCCTCCCCGTCGTGGCGGATCAACGAGGTCTTGCCATGCATCACCTGGGGGGCACGCACCACGGCGGCGCCGCCGACCTCGCCGAGGCACTGAAGGCCCAGGCACACCCCGAAGATGGGGATCCGCCCACCGAGCCGCTCGAGCACGTCCATCGACACGCCGGCGTTCTCGGGGCGACCCGGCCCCGGCGAGATCAACACGCCGTCGGGCGCCAGGGACTCCACCCCGGCGACGTCGACCGCGTCGTTGCGGCGCACCAGCGGCTCGACCCCAAGCTCCCCCAGGTACTGAACCAGGTTGTAGGTGAAGCTGTCGTAGTTGTCGATCACCAGAATTCGAGGAGACACGGCCCGCAGGCTACCTGCGAGGAACCTGTCGGCCGGTAGGCTGCGGCCATGGCCAAGCCCACGAAGCGTCGAGTCGACGGCGAGCACTCCCGCCGTGTCACCCCGAAGGCCGGGCAGTCGGCCCCCGCCAAGAGTGGGACCAAGAGCGCCGCCGCCGGCGACGGTGCCGCACGGTCGAAGCCGGCCAAGCCGGGCACCGGCGCCTCCGAGGCCAAGCGCGCCTCCAAGCGGGTGACCGACCACAGCGAATCGAGTCGCTACACGCCGCCCAGCCACGTGGACATGCCGTCCCCGTGGTGGGTGCCAACCCTGATGTGGGGCTTCATCGGGGCCGGCGGCCTGGCGATCATCCTCAACTACGCCGAGGTCCTGCCGGGCACCAGCAACGGCGCCAACGGCTGGTACCTGATCGGCGGGCTCGTCGCCATCCTCGCGGGCATCATGACCGCCACTCAGTACCGCTGACGCCGATCCGGCCCGGACCAACTTCGTATGAACGGGAAGTTACATCCGTGTCACTTGCCCCCAGGTTTATCCACAGGTGGGGATAACTACCAGCGGAGTTCTCGCACGGTGCGGCGAGCTACTCACGGGGCGTGAGCAGGTCCATGTCCTCCATGCAATGACGAGGCGGTTCGGGGTCCTCGTCCAGGGCTGAGGTCATGCGAACCTCCGTCCCACACAGGCTGCACCGGTACACCAGCTTCACCTTTCGGAGGGTGCCGGGGTCGGGTGGCGGGGGCAGTGGCGTGGCCATCGAACGGGCCATGGCGATGCCGGGATACAACAACAGCCCGATGGCGACCACCGCCACGGCGGCGCGCCAGGGGCTGACACCCCAGAGCCCGACCATCGCCCCCCAGGCGGCGGCGCCCAACGCAACACGGAACACCCAGGCGCTCGGTCGCCCGCCGGAGGGATCCGCCTCCGGTTCGTCCGCAAGCCCCCCGTCGGGGACCGCCGACGTCGAACTCGGCGAGGGCGTCACGTCATCCACACCCGACAGTCTGCCCGCCCGAGGGGCTCCAGACCCACCGGGCAACCGCCGTCACCCAGACCACAGGCGAACCCGAGATCGGCGAGCGCTACCCGCAGACCACAGGCGAACCCGAGGTCGGCGAGCGCTACCCGCAGACCACAGGCGAAGCCGAGGTCAGCGAGCGCCAAGCATGACAACGGGCGAAGCCCGGGGTTGACACCGGCGACGGGCGCCACCCAATCCAAACGGCGGAGCCGGGATCGATGCCGGTGGCGAGCGCGGAAAACATGGCGGAGCGGATTTTCCGCCTCGCCACCGGCATCGGGCCCGGGTCCCGCGAAGCGGATTTTCCAGGCCGGTACCACCGACGGCCCCGGGCGCACAACCGAAGTCTCAGCCCAAACGCTCGATGATGGCGGCGTTCGCCAAGCCCCCACCCTCACACATCGTCTGCAGGCCGTAGCGGCCCCCGGTGCGCTCCAGCTCGTTCACCAGCGTGGCGAGGAGCTTGGTGCCCGAGCCGCCCAGCGGGTGGCCGAGGGCGATGGCGCCGCCGTTGACGTTGACCTTGGCGTCGAAGGTCTCGTCGTCGAGGCCCATGTCGGCCTTCCAGGCCAGCACGACCGAGGCGAACGCCTCGTTCACCTCGAACAGGTCGATGTCGTCGACGCTCATGTTGGCTCGCGCCAACACCTTCTGGGTGGAGGGGATCGGACCGGTCAGCATGGTCACGGGGTTGACGCCCGCCAGCGAGAAGGCGTGGAACCGTGCCCGCGGGGTCAGGCCCAACTCGGCGGCCTTCTCCTCGGACATGATCAGCGCAGCGGAGGCACCGTCGGTGATCTGCGAGCTGTTGGCGGCGGTGACCTTGCTGTCGGGCTTGAAGGCCGCTTCAGCTTGGCCAGGCCCTCGGCGGTGGTGCCGGGCCGAATGCCCTCGTCCTGGGTGACCGGCGCGCTCGATGGTGACCTCGCCGGTCTCCTTGTCGCGACGTCGACCCTGGACGGGCACGATCTCGTTGTCGAAGCGGCCCTCGTCGCGGCTCCGCTCGGCGAACTGCTGGGACCGGGCGCCGAAGGCGTCGAGGTCCTCGCGGCTCAGGCCCCACTGGTCGGCGATCATCTCGGCGGAGATGCCCTGGGGTACCAGCCCGCCCTGGTCGGAGTAGCGCTCGTTCATGCCGTCGGTAAACGGAAACCCGACGCCCTTGGAGACCGAGGCGCCCATCGGCACCAGGCTCATCTCCTCCACACCGGCGGCCACCACGATGTCGTAGGCGCCGGCCATGACGCCCTGTGCGGCGAAGGTGTAGGCCTGCTGCGAGGAGCCGCACTGGCGATCCACGGTGGTGGCGGGCACCGTGTCGGGCCAGCCCGCCGCGAGCACGGAGTTGCGGCCGACGTTCAGGCCCTGGGCGCCCACCTGCATCACGCAGCCCATGATGACGTCGTCCACCGTCGAGGGGTCGAGGTCGTTGCGCTTCTGCAACGCCATCAGCGTTTCGGCGGCGAGGTCCACGGGATGCCAGCCCGAGAGCACACCATTGCGCCTTCCCTGCGGTGCGGACGACGTCGACGATCACTGCATTTGGCATGGAACGAACTCCAGTGTGGCTGCTTGCGGATGAGTTACTTGACTGAGCGGTCAAGTCTCCCCCAGGGCGGTCCGACGGTCAACCTCCGGCGCACCCGAAACCGCCGCGCGTGTGACGCAACCCACACTCGGCCGACTACCCTGCCCAGTCGAGCGCCCGCAACGGACGGGCGCCATTGGGGAGGACCACCATGCCGCTGACCGACGAAGAGATCTTGGCCCGAGTCGAAGGCCAGACCATCCCGACCGCGATGCTGAGCACGGTCGCCGAGTACGGCAGCAACGTGGCGCTGAGATGGATGTCGGGCGACAACTGGGAGCAGCTCACCTACAACCAGTACGCCGAGAAGGTGGCCGTTGCGGCCGCCGGACTGCGCGCCCTCGGGGTGGGCAAGGGCGACCGCGTCGTCATCATGATGCGCAACATCCCCGAGTTTCACTACGTCGACGTGGCCACCACCTTCCTCGGTGCCACCCCGATCTCGATCTACAACAGCTCGTCCCCGGATCAGGTCGAGTACCTCGTCGGCGACTGCGAGGCCAAGGTGGCCGTGCTCGAGAGCGAGGCGTTCCTCTCCCGCTTCCGCCCGGTGCGCGACAAGCTGCCGGCCCTCGAGAACATCGTCACGCTGCACGACGGCGACGACGACACCGTGGCCTGGGACACCTTCATGGGCCACGACCCGCTGGACCTCTCCGTCGAGGTCGACAACACCTCGCCCGACGACCTGGCCACCGTCATCTACACCTCGGGCACCACCGGCAACCCCAAGGGGGTGATGCTGAGCCACCTCAACGTGATGTGGACCGGCGAGTCGCTGCGCGAGACGTTCCCGTTCATCGAGACCGGCGGCATCAAGGTGATGTCGTATCTGCCGATGGCCCACATCGCCGAGCGCATGACGTCGCACTACGCGGGCGTGATCATGGCCTACGACGTGTGCTGCTGCCCGGAGTTCTCCGAGCTGACCACGCACGTCGGCGAGGTGCACCCCAACCTGATGTTCGGCGTGCCCCGGGTGTGGGAGAAGATCCACTCCGGCATCGCCGCCGCCCTCTCGGCCGACCCCGAGAAGGAGGAGAAGGTGAACGAGGCGGTCGAGGCGGCCCTGCCGATCATGGCCAAGATGGACGCCGGCACCGCCTCCGAGGAGGAGATCGCCACCTGGAAGTTCCTCGACGACGTCGCCTTCTCGGCCATCCGCGCGCTCCTGGGCCTCGACGAGTTGCTGGTGGCCGTCACCGGCGCCGCGCCGATCTCGGCCGACCTGCTGTCGTGGTTCCGCGCCGTCGGCATCAACCTGTGCGAGGTCTACGGCATGTCCGAGTCGACGGGCCCGATGAACTTCACCGTCGACAAGCCGAAGGCCGGCTCGGTCGGCCCCGCCATCCCGGGGTCCGAGGTGGCGTTGGCCGAGGACGGCGAGGTGATCTTCCGGGGCTCCAACGTGTTCCAGGGCTACCTCAACCAGCCGGAGAAGACCGCCGAGACCATCGTCGACGGCTGGCTGCACTCCGGCGACATCGGCACGATCGACGAGGACGGCTACCTCACGATCGTCGACCGCAAGAAGGAGCTGATCGTCACCGCCGGCGGCAAGAACATCAGCCCCGCCAACCTCGAGGCCGAGCTGAAGATGATCGACATCGTCGGCCAGGCCGCCGCCATCGGCGACCAGCGCAAGTTCGTCTCGGCCCTGTTGGTGCTCGACCCCGAGGTCGCACCGGTGTGGGCCCAGAAGAACGGCATCGAGTTCGAGTCGCTCGACGACCTGGCCAACAACGACCAGGTGAAGGCCCACATCGACGAGGCCGTCGCCGAGGCGATGGAGGGGTTCAACCACGCCGAGGCGGTCAAGCGTTGGGTCATCCTCGGCGACGAGTGGGAGCCGGACTCCGACCTGCTGACGCCCACGTCCAAGCTGAAGCGTCGGGGCATCCTGGCCCGGTACGAGTCGGAGATCGACTCGATGTACGCCTGAGGCGACTCCTCAGTTCAGCTCCGGCCGGGTGGGCGGCTTGGGCTTCGGCGGCACCACCTTGGCGCCGCGAGGCGAGTCCTTCCTGGGCAGCACCCGGGGTGCCCGCGGGGCCTCGTCGTCGCGCAGCGGCGACAACAACAGGTCGATCGCCAACCAGAGCGTCTTGGTGAAGGGCATGCCGAACAGCGAGCAGAACAGCGCCCATCCCATCGCCAGCGCGCCGAGCGGCACCAGCGGGATGTCGGGCTGCGTCATGATCGCGCCCACGAGGACGATGCCGAAGAGCGACGCGAACGTGACGATGCTGTTCATGCCGATCGCCCCGATGAACGTGCCGGGCTCGCGCTCGAAGTGCAGCTCACACCGGGGGCACTTCCTCGTCAGGTGAAACCAGCCCGAGAACAGGTGGCCCGCCCCGCACACGCCGCACCGGCGGGTCGCACCGCGCATCAGGATGCGCCACGACGAGACACCGAGCTGGTCCTGGGTGGTCGGCGGTTCGCCTCCCGGCGGCCGAGGCCGCGGCAACCCGGTGCGGGGATCGATTCGGGGCACAGGTTTCCTTCCAAGCGCTGCGACAGCCTCGGGTCTGACCAGCTCCACTCTCCCCCGGCCGTCACGCCGACGCCAGTCGGCCGCGCTGCGCCGGAACCCGCGCCCTGCGGTGCCGCTACGGTGAGGCGACACTCATGCAGGCGTTGGGAGGCTCTGTGACCACATCTACTCCGGGAGTACACGAAGGCCTGGGCGAGCCGGTGGTGGGGCTGCTGGCGGCCGAGTTCGATGCGGTTCGGGCGCTGGCGGCCGCGGTGCCCGATGATCGGTGGTCCACCCCGACCGACCTGCCGGGCTGGACCGTGCAGGACTGCTTC
Source organism: Microthrixaceae bacterium (assembly GCA_041394485.1). GTDB lineage: Bacteria > Actinomycetota > Acidimicrobiia > Acidimicrobiales > Microtrichaceae > Microthrix. The sequence goes on along the minus strand of JAWKIE010000011.1, from coordinate 2,132 downwards.
AGCCACATGGTCGGCGTCGAAAAGCAGCTCCTCGGCGAACCCGAGGACACGCCACCCACCGATCATCTCCCCCACATCAAGCACGAGTTCGCCGCCGCGGTCGAGGGCCCCGTCGAGCTGCGGCGTTCGGCGTCGCCGGCGGCGGTGCGGGCCGAACTCGACGAGGTACTCCAGCGTCGGCAGGCACAGCTAGAGGACTACGGCCCCGAGAAGTTCGCCGAGGACTCCTGGACGCCCGCCGGCCCGGGCCAGTACCGGGACTTCATGAACATCCGGGTGTTCGACCTGTGGATGCACGAACAGGACGTGCGCCATGCGGTGAACCTGCCCGGCCACCACGCCGGTCCCGTCGTGCAGTCGGTGCTGACCAACAACGCCGGCAAGGCGCTGCCCATGGTGGTCGGCAAGAAGGCCGGCGCGGCTCCCGGTGCCGTGGTGGCGGTCGAGCTGGTTGGCCCCACCGAGCGGTCGCTGGTCGTCGGCGTGCGCGACGTGGACGGCAAGACCCGCGCGTCGCTGATCGACCCGGCGCCCGACGAGGGCGCCACCGCCACGGTGACCACCGACGTCGACACGTTCATGCGCCTGTGCGGGGGTCGAACGACCGCCGCGACGGTGCTCGAGGCCGACCCGGGTGCGATCACCTTCGCGGGCGACGCGGCGCTGGGCAGGGCGGTCGTCGACAACCTGTCGTTCACCCCGTGACCCCGGCAGGGCCGCATCCTGCTGGAACCGGCCCTGCGGAGCGACCCGCCGCCGACACGACGCTGAGGGTCCTGCTCAAGGTACTCGTGTGGTTGGGCGCCGCAGCGTGGGTGCTCATCGTCGTGCCGGCGCTGACCCTGTTCGTTGCGGCCACCGGCTCGCTCGGGGTTCCGTGGGGTTGGCTGATCGGAATCGCCGTGATGACCGTCCCGGTCGTCCTGTTCGCCCTGGCGCTGGTGGCCGTCGGCACCCGGCCGAGCCTGACCCTCTCCTACGCCGCCGCAGCCGGGGCGATCGCGTTGATCGCCGGAATGCTCGCCGCATCTTGGAGCTCCGCCCAGCCGCCGTTGCTCCGGGCCGAACTCGACCAGGTCGGGGTGCCGGCGGGATGGGTGCTCACCGGCGAGTCCTCCAAGGCGGGCGGCTGCCTCGACGCCTGTTCGAACGTCAGCCGCACCTACGACGCACCGGGTGACCCCACGGCGGCGCTCGAGTTGGTGGTCGCCCGCTTCGATGATCACGGCTACCGGCTCGACCCGATCGAACCCGACGGCCCGCTCACCGGCGGGAGCGCCACCGAGGTGTCCAGAACCGGCAGGCGCCCGGCGGCCGGCATGAACCTGGAGGTGGAGGCCGACTCGGTGAACGGACTCACCGAGGTTCGGCTCGAACTCGAGGGAACCTGAGCCGCGGTGGCTACACGCCGTCGAGGGTCAGTGCGAAGCTGATGTCGTTGCTGCCGGGGTTGGCCGAGTGCACCTCCACCGCCAGCACGTTGCGCCCGGGCACCAGCAACGAGCTCGGCGCGGTGTAGCGCTGGTAGTCGGTCTCGCCGGCACCCCAGGCATAGTCGGCGGCCGGGGTGTTGTAGGCCACGTTGCCGGCGGGCATGTTGTCGCGCAGCAGTTCGGTGCCGTTCAGGTAGACGATCGCCCCGTCGTCTCGGAGCAGCCCGAGGGCCAGCTCGTTGAACGCCGCCGGATTGGCCACGTCGAATCCGTGGCGGAAGTAGCTGGTGATCGCCCGCGAGCCGTTGCCGGTGCGCCCCTCGTCGATCACGGTGGCCTCGTCCCCGTCGCCGTAGCCCAGCTGGGCCGGGCCGACCGACCAGGCGCCGTCGGCAAAGCCGGGCGCCACCCAGGCGGTGCCCTGGTCCGAGCCGTCGTCGAGGTAGGCCCAGTTGGCGTCGGCCGCCACCAGCGCCGTGCCCTGCACCACCGGCGGCGCCACGGCGATGTTGGGGGTGGGGGTCGGGTTGGCGGGGGTGCCCCTGCCGATACTCAGGCCGGCGTCGAAGGTGAGGTCCGCGCTGGTCCGCCAGTTCTGATGGACGCTGACCGCGATCGTGTTGGTGCCGGCGGTCAGCATGTTCGACGGCACCTCGTAGCGGGTGAAGTCCGACTCGGCGGCGCCCCACACCGCCTGTG
>JAWKIE010000010.1:0-121270 GCA_041394485.1 Microthrixaceae bacterium | reverse complement strand
GCGTGCCGAAGCCGTGATGAGCGAGTTTCACGACCTCGTCATGTCCGGGTATCACACCCCTTGGGGCAGTTCTGCAGCACCTGGTACGGCTGAGCCGTCCACGCGTCGCCGGGGTGGCCCTCCCTCGGTTCATCTGCCTCCGCGTACTAGCCCCGCCCGGCCGCCTCAGAACGCTCGGCTCTCATGATCCCTGACCGTGGCGAAAGTGAGGTTTGGGGGCACTCGATATCGCGCCGCGACTGGCGGCCCAGCCTGCCCGGTATCGGCCCAAGCAGCGCACTTGGTATTCGCCGGCTCTCTGAGTGACCGATCATCAGACTATGTCGTCGGCCCTCCAACCTCGGCGACTCGCGATCCAACGGCGGGCGATCCGACCTTGCGCAGCCTGGAACGGGCGGACTGTTGGCAGGCCGGGTGGTGGGGCCAAGAGCGACATCCTGGTGAAGTAGCCAGCGATCGATGCGACGAAGGCTGTGACTGAGTCTGGGTCGGCAGCCCTGCCCACGGGGTGGTGCGCGAACACCTCCTCTGGTGTCGGGCCACCGTCGAGTTCGAGCGCTGGCAGCAGACCGACCAAGTCAATCCAAGGCGCGCCCACAGACGCTCCGGGCCAATCGACGACGACATCATGCTCGGGCCCGGCGGACGAGAAGATGACGTTGTCGCTGCGAAGGTCGAGGTGAATGAGGCAGTCGCCGCGGATGGCATCAGCGACAGCAACTTCGAGTTCGGCCAGGCGCTCGAGATAGCGACGCGACCAGGCGTCGAGGCTATCGATGGGTTCGTCGACGAGTTGTTGCCAATGCCCGAACAGTCCGGGATGTGCATCCGAGCATGACTGCAGGGCTTCTCCGCCTTCGACGGAGGCGAGCCTCTCCACGAGACCCAGGAGGCGGTCGACATCGCCGTGGCCGAGCGGCGCCATCGGCATTGCGCCGTCGACCCACTCGATGACGAGAGCGACCCAATCGCCGTCGTCGAACACACCAATGAGGTTCGGAGCAGGTACATCCTCCCCGAGCCCAGCGAGGATCTGTCCCTCTCTCCGATGCATCTCAGGCGACACGGGGTTGAGGTCAATGCCGGCCGCCTTGACGAAGACGACTCGACCATCCGACAAGCTGCACCGGGCAGCCGGACCAGGCGAGAAACCGCCCTCAAGATTCACAGCGTCGATGACCCGCGAGCCGGCGATCCTGTCCACGGCCTCTCGGACAGCTCCCGGCATGTCGCTCCACGCTGAGCGAACTCCTTGTCTACCCATCTAGATATTGAAACACATTGATCTTGTCAGACAGTCCGAGTTCGGCCAGAGCCACCGCATATCGACACGCAGAATCACACCTTGACCCCCGGGCCGGCCACTCGACTTCGGCCCTTATGCCGTGTTCGACAATCGCGTGCAGGGGTGGCGCAGCCTCGCGATTGCCGCCCGTAGGGTACTAGCTCAATCGCACACGTTGTTTTGCAAACTGCTCAGCCCCACATCGCGCAGAGCGGAACTGCGGAGATCCGTTTCCCGAGTTCGTAGATACCCGGGCCGCTGTGGATCACCGCTCCCGCTATGAACTGGTCGCCGAGTTCGTCGCGCAGCCATGCGAGATGGCGAGCATCCTTGCGTTGAGGAGCGCTACCCGCCTTGAACTCCAACGCGACGATTCGGCCAGGCCCAAGTTCTGCAACGAGGTCGATCTCGCGTCTGCCCGCTTCAAGCCTCAAGTGATGAAGCGCAGGCCGAGGGTGCGTTTGCGCGACCTCCGGGCGTAACTGTGCGACTGCAAACGCATCGAACCACCGACCCAGAAGCTTGGCATCCGACATCACCGCCTCGATGGTCAGCCCGGCCGCTGCAGCGGCGAGGCCTGTATCGACGAGGTACCGCTTGCCTGTCTTGGTGAGCCGCTTGATCCGATTTGTCGACCATGCCGGCACGAGGTCATACACGTAGAGGCTGCGGAGCAGTTGGTCGTAGTCGGCAGCTGTCTTGGCGTTGACATCTGCCGAGCGATACAGGGTCGCGTCGCTTGGCAGTCCAGCGTTGTGGAGCGATAGCGCGTTGAGGTACAGACGCAGCTTGGCCGGATCCTTAGAGCGGTCGTTGGCGGCGGCGTCGCGCGTGATGAGGTCGTTGACGTACCCCTCGAGCCAGATGAACTGCTGGCGTCGGTTGAGGTCCCGATAGGCCACTTCCGGGAATCCGCCGCGTAGGGCTGCTGCGATGTAGCCGTCGATATCGGGGATGGCGTCGGGAAGCGTCAAGGACTCGGCCCCCTGGTCTGCCAACCGAGCGAGGAACGAGCTGGCTTTGTTGGCGGCGTGCCCAAGAACCTCGCGTTCGGTCAGGGGATACATGTTCATCCGCACGACCCGCCCGGTACCGGCCCAGGTCTCATTGTCGAGTTCGGCGCGCACGCTGCCGGTGAGCACGAACTGTCCCGGAGACGAGTCCCTGTCGACCCATCGCTTCACTGCGCCCAGCACCTCCGGAACCTCCTGCCACTCATCGATCAGCAGGGGCAAGGTTGCTCGGCGCAGCGCAGCGTCCGGGTCGGCCCGATAGAGGGCAGCCATTCCTGGCTCATCGAGCCGGTTGACCTGGGCGACGGTTTGAGCGGCGGTGGTCGTCTTCCCTGCCGCCCGTGGGCCGGTGATCATGACTGCGGGGAAGGTCGCCATGAGTTCGGCCAGGTACTCGTCGGCCGTCCTTGCTCTGTAGCGGTTATTCACCTGAACTCGGCAGTCGTTTCGTTGCGGTCACTAGCTCCATGGGCCGAGGCTACCAAGATTACGCGTTCTTGACTACCAACATTACGCGGCGATCGCTACCAAGATTCCGCGACCGCCGCTACCACGTCACGCGATGGAAGGAGGTCATCTTCTGCGGGAGCATCGAAATCGTCGCCGGACCATTCCAGCCCGCCTCACAGGCGCGACCAAAGCCACAGCCGTGCTCAACTACCTGGCATGCGGGGTCTACCTCGTGCTCGCGGCGACAATCGTCCAGTGACCCGCGTTCAAACGCCGGACGGACGAGTTCATCGCAGGTGTGCAGAGCACCATCAGCGCTGCATCAGCTGCGCGACCGTCGACCGAATCTGGTGTTCTCGACCGCATCGGCACCGTGAGTCAGCGCTCCAGCACCGGCACATAACGCGGCCCCATATCCCGCCCATCCCACCGCTCACCGCGCTCTACTTCGGCCCAATTCTGGCGCCGCAATCACGAGCACCGCTCTCCGATCCGGTCGCTGCTTAGTTTCGGACGACCCAAGCCGATTTCGTGGCGCAGGTTGCGTTGGTCACCCGCAGATTGGGCCGTGTTCCTCAATCGCCACGGCTGCGGGGTCGCTCGGTCGGCCCTTCGGTGTAACTCGTCCGCCCGTTGCGCGCTGGTTAACGCGTGTCTGTGACCATGAGGCGTCCACCAACACCAAAGGAGCGACGATGGCCACTCGACGGGTAATGGCAACGCTGGCGCTGATCCTTGGCTCAATCGCCGCCTTGGCCACCCCGGCCGCCGCCACCGACCCAACCGAACTCGAGAACGTCAGTCAGATCGACGCGGGCACGTACTCCACGTGTGGACTTCTCGACAGCGGAACCATCCGTTGCTGGGGGTACAACGGCTACGGGCAGCTCGGGGACGGCACCACGACCGAGGCCTCCGTGCCTCGCGGAGTGGTCGGAGTCTCCGATGCCACCACGATCGGAGTGGGGGGCGACCACGCGTGTGCAGTTGTGCAAGACGGCGAGCTCCGATGCTGGGGACGGAATACCTGGGGCCAGCTCGGAAGAGGCAACACCACAGACTCGACGGTCCCCGTCGCCGTGGACGGTCTCGACAACGTCGATCAGCTCGCACTGAGCGCCAGGCACTCGTGTGCAGTGCGATCCGGTGAGGTGTGGTGTTGGGGACGCAACGCGGTCGGGCAGCTCGGAGACGGCACCACCACGGACTCGTCGGTCCCAGTTCAAGTGTCCGGACTCTCTGGTGTCACCGACATTGCGAGCCTGAATGAGCATTCCTGCGCCCGCACGAACGACGGCAAGATGTGGTGCTGGGGATCCAATTTCCACGGTCAGCTCGGGAACGGCACCACCGCAGACTCCTCCGTCCCGGTCCAGGTATCCGGTCTTCCGACAGCGCACTCGATCGGCGTCGGGAATGGACATTCGTGCGCGGTTGATGGAAGCGAGCTGCTCTGGTGTTGGGGGTACAACGTCTCCGGTCAACTCGGCGACGGCACCACCACCAGTTCCTCGACACCTGTGTTGGTCGACGGTGGCAATCTCACCGCCGAGATGGTGAGCGCAAGCGCAGCCTCCACCTGTGCGCTCGACACCGACGGCGCCGTCAAGTGCTGGGGCAGCGGCAGCAGTGGGGTGCTCGGCAACGGAACCATCACCGGCACGCTGACGCCGGACACGATGTTGAACATGCCCGACGCAACGCAGCTCAGCGGTGCGGCCTACCGCTCGTGCGCGCTGCGGGTGGGCGGCACGGTCCGCTGTACGGGATTCAACGGCTCCGGCTTCCTGGGCGATGGCACCACCATCAGCAGGTCGACGCCGGTGAATGTGGTGCCCGGGTTGTGCGAGGTGGCACCCGACCCCGGGTTTGACGACGTGCCGTCCGGTCGGTACTACACCACACCGATCGCCTGGCTTGCTGCGATGGGGATCACCAACGGAACCGGTCCGGGGGTGTTCTCGCCTCACGCCACCGTGAAGCGGAGGGACATGGCCGTGTTCATCCACCGCGCCTTCGACACTCCCGAACCGTCCGGGGCCAACCCGTTCAGCGACGTTCCAGACGGCCTGTACTACACCGATGCCACCACCTGGCTTGCAGAACAAGGCATCTCGATCGGTACCGGAGGCGGCATGTTCTCACCCAACGCGGCGGTACCTCGCCGCGACATGGCCGTGTTCCTCCACCGGGCGACCGGGCTGCTCGACGCACCCGACCACGGGTTCACCGACATCGAGGCCGACTCCTACTACGAAGACGCCGTCAGTTGGCTCGCCCACTCCGGCATCTCCAACGGCACCGGAGGAACCCTGTTCTCACCCGACGACGACGTCACACGCAAGGACATGGCCACCTTCCTCAACCGCAGAGGCTGCGGCATCGCCTGACCGGATCCCACTCGACGGGCGCCGGCTACGTTGGTGCGTCGTGCACGAGGTGCCACAGACCTCCGGGCTTCGGTCTAATTGGGGGTAGGGGTACCGCTCGCCGGCGCCGACTCCCGAGCGTCGGGAGATCTTGGCGGTCGGGCGGTCAAGATCCGCTCGGACCTGCCGACATGGCACTGTGGGTTGGTTGCGGGGCAGAACCGGGGGACGACGGTTTCGTTCGCTCTATGGCACCTCCGTGGCCATCCTGTTGGTGTTTCTTTCGGTTGCGATGGCGTCGCTTGGAGTCATGGGCCTGAGCGAGCTCACGGCGACCAACGAGGAACACGGGCTCGTCCGCGTGGACCGGGCCGGGCGTGCGGCCGCGGAGGTGGCGATCCTGTCCCCCTTTGGGATGGACGCCGAATCAACGGACGGCTCACCGGACAGGCTGATCGTCGCTGATCCCTCGATCCTGGCGCCGTCGGAGGAGTGGGACCGCTACGTCGACCGGGTCTCCGAGATGAACCAGGGTGCGGCGAACGTCTTCCGGTTCGATCAGCAATCGTCGAGTTTCGACCGCATTTCGACCAGCTTCAGGAAACGAACAAGGTCGCCGCATGGGTGCGGGACCGATCGCTCGGGGGATGATCTCGGACGGCCACCCCGCCTATGCGGACCTGACGACCGGCGCACCCCACGTCGGCGAGGTCCCCGTGATGGGCAGGTTGCGGCTGGCCTACCTCACCCCGGTCGTCAACGACGTCGGGGACGTGGTCGGCGCGGTGGCGGTGGACGTCGGTTGGGTGGACGACCTTCGCCGGGCCAACGCAGACGCCACCGACAAGGTGGTCTTGCCACCGGAGCCCTGCTGGTGATCTCGTTGCTCGCCGGGGCCTTGATGATGACCCGGGCGTTTCGATCGCTGGGCACGTTGGGGCGTCTGGCGGGGGCGGTGGGTCGGGGAGGCGGTCTCGTCCATTCCGTACCAGGAGCGCAACAGCGAGATCGGCAACATCTCGAGGGTCTTGCCCAGGTGATCGAGTTGCAGGGAGAACTGCGGACGCTTGCCTACGAGGACGAGCTCACCGGTCTCCCCAACCGCGCCCAGTTCGGTCTGGAGTTGGAGCGGCGGGTGGCGCTCGCCTGCGAGTCACCCGACACCGACGGGTTCGCGCTTTTGTTGTTGGATCTGGATCAATTCAAGGAGGTCAACGACGGGCTGGGTCATGCCGCCGGCGACCGGCTGCTGGCGTCGGTTGCGGCCAAGCTGCGGGAACTGCCCCTCGGCGGTGCCATGTGCGCACGAATCGGCGGGGACGAGTTGCCATTCTCACCGCACCCGGTGTCCGACAGCGAAGCTGCCGACATAGCCCGCCTGGTGGGCGACGGACTCTTCCAGCGGCGAACTGGGGCACGGGCGACTACCAGGTCAGCGGCAGCATCGGCATCGCCCGCATTCCCGAACACGCCGACACGCCGGAGGACGCGCTCAGCCATGCGGACCTGGCCCTGTACCAGGCGAAACGCAACGGCCCGCCCGGCACGAGTTCTACCGCAGCGAACTGGCGGTCGACGCCCAACGACGGCTGCACCTGACCGGCGACCTGCGGCGGGCCATGGGGACCGACCAGATCCGGATCGATCTCCAGCCGCAGTACGGGCTGGATCCCGACCGGCTGGTGGGGTTCGAGGCGCTGGCCCGCTGGGATCACCCCGCTCTCGGGCCGATCCCGCCCAACGAGTTCATCGAGCTGGCCGAGAGCGCTGGTCTCATCGGAGAACTCGGGCATCACGTGCTCAACCTCGGCTTGAAGGCCGCCCGGGGGCTGCTCGACGAGGGGGTCGACTTCACCTCGATGTCGATCAACGTCTCGCCCATCCAGCTCTGGCAGGAGTCGTTCTGCGAGTCGGTCCTCGCCGGGCTGCAGCGCCATCACCTCAGCCCGTCGATGCTCTGCCTCGAGATCACGGAGAACGTGCTCGTCGACCGCTCCGACGAGCGAACCTGGTCGTCGCTGAGGCGGCTGTCGGAGCTGGGCTGCCGACTCTCGATCGACGATTTCGGCACCGGGTACTGCTCCCTGAGCTACCTCCACCACCTGCCGTTCGACCAGCTGAAGATCGACCTGTTGTTCGTCAGCGGCATCGACCTCAACCCGCGTCGCCGGGAGCTGTTTGCGGGCATTCTTTCACTGGGACGGAACCTGGGCCTGGAGGTGGTGGTCGAGGGTGTCGAACGGGTCGAACTGGAGATCGTCGCCGGGTTGGGCGCCGACGTCGCGCAGGGCTATCTGCTGGGTCGACCGATCCGCGTCGCGAAGCGATCGATCTCCCAGACCGGCGCGGTTGCGGCGACCTTGCAGGAGGCCGCCGACCTGGACGCCTCCGAACGGGCGGACTCCAGACGCTGAAGCGACGTCGGCTAGCCGGAGGTCCTGTGTGCGTGAGCCGGATCGTCGGATGTGGGTGACCGCTGGTCACGGTTGGTGCACGGGCCATTACCCACCAGCGAGCGAATCGTGGCGTGCTGCTCCCATGGTGGTGGAGCAGCCACCATCGAGCTCGGCGATTCGACGTGGTTGCCGTTGGCCGGCGCGACCATGGTCGTGGGGTCGGCGAGCGTCACGACCTGGCCGATGACGATCACCACCGGAGCGGGCAGCGGGCAACCGCCGTCTCGCAGTTCGCACAGCGTTGACACGATCGTGCGTGCATCGGGACGTCCGGCGCGATGCACAAGCGCCACCGGCTCGTCCGCCGGGCGGCCGCCCGCCAACAACCGGGTGGCGATCTCGCTTGCCGTGCTGGCACCCATGAGCACGACCAGTGTCGACCCCGATCGGGCGAGTGCATCCCAGTCGTGGTCGGCCTCGGCGACGCGGTGGCCGGACAGCACGGTGAACGATGCCGACATCCCACGATGGGTCAGCGGGATCCCGGCGAGCGCGGGACCCGACATCGACGAACTCAGGCCAGGGACGACGTCACAGGCGAGTCCGGCGGCGACGACGGCGTCGCGCTCCTCCGAGCCACGGCCGAACACGAACGGATCGCCGCCCTTCAACCTCACGACGTGCGAGCCGCGTTTCGCATGCTCGATGAGTGTCGCGTTGATCACCTCCTGATCGGTGCCCGAGCCCTTCGCCTTGCCGACGGGGATACGTACCGCGACGACGGGTGCGAGATCGAGCAGCGCGGGGTCGGCGAGTCGGTCGTAGACCACGACGTCGGCTCGAGCGAGGGCCGCCGCCCCACGCATGGTGATGAGGTCAGCGCCACCCGGGCCGGCGCCCACCAGCGTGACCGAGCCGGTTCGGATCGGCGTCGTCGACCCGAAGCCGGCGAGAAACCGTCGCCGCAGCTCGCCGAGCGAGGCGATCCGGCCCTCGGCGACCTCGCGCATCCCGGGTTCGAAGAGGCGCTGGCGCCATGCCGGATAGTCGTAGCGGTAGGTCCCCGACCAACGAAGTTCCCGACGTGCCGAGGCCGCCTGGTCGACCAGCTCGTCGACGCGAGGCGGCACCGCCCGCTCGATCTCCTCCCGCAGGAATCGGGCCGCCGCCGGGCTCGCCCCGTCGGTCGTCACGGCGATCGTGGCCGCACCACGGCGGACCGTCGCCGGCACGGTCACGTCGCAGAGCGCCGGATCGTCGACCACGTTGACGACGGCGCGCACCGCGTGGGCCCAGCGACGGACCCGCCGGTTGACCGATCGGTCGTCGGTGGCGGCGACGACCAGGCGGGCGCCCACGACGTCACGCCGACGGACCTCACGGGTGCTCAGCCGAATGGTCCCGGCCGCTGCAAGGTCACGGACACGCGGTGTCGGCGCCGGCCCGACGACCACGATGTCGGCTCCCGTCCCCCGGAGCGTCTCGATCTTGCCCTCGGCGATCGACCCGGCGCCCACCACCAGCACCCGCCGACCGCGAAGGTCCCAGGCGAGGAGGTACCCGCTCACGACGCCGCCCCGCTGGCCGCCGGCTGAAGCGGCACCAGGACCTCGGCGACCCCAACTCCTGGTTCCTGCTCCGTCGACTCGACCTCGGCGACGCGGGCGACGTGGATCGGCGTGTACTTGAAGCCGGGAATGCGGCTGACGGGGTCGAGGTCGGAGGCGACGAGCACGTTGCACTCACGCCAGTGGTACGGCATGAACACCGTGTCGGTGCGGAGGTCGTCGTTGGGTCGCCAGGGGACCGTCGATTGTCCCTGCCGGGACGTCAGCTCCACCCGATCCTCCGCCGCCAATGCGAGGGAATGGGCCGTCGCCGGATGGAGCTCGACGTACGGGCCCGGCGCCTTGCCCTGCAGGGCGGGGATCCGTTTCGTCTGGTTGCCCGACAGGTACTGGGCGAGCAGGCGGCCGGTGGTCAGGATCAACGGGTACTCGTCGTCGACCCGCACCGGCGGCGGTACGTGTTCGATCGCGGAGAAGCGGGCGCGGCCGTCGGGGTGAGCGAAGCGCTCGGTGTAGAGCTGTGGGGTTCCCGGATGGTGTTCGTCGGGGCACGGCCAGAAGGTGCCCTCGCTGCCCGCTCCACGTGATGCCCGCGTAGTCGTTGGGGCCTCCGGCCGACACGCGCCGCATCTCCTCGTAGACGTCACGGCCGCGGGTGAAGTCGAAGTGCCGACCCGCACCGAGGCGGTTCGCGAGGTTGCGGATCACGTCGATGTCGGCCCGCCGTGGGATGGGTGCCACCGCCTGGTCGCAGCGGACGACGCGTCCCTCGATCGTGGTGATCGTTCCCTCCTCCTCGGCGAAGGTGTTGCCCGGCAGGACGACGTCGGCATGCCGCAGCGCCGCCTCGGACAGGAACGGGTCGATGACGACCACGTGTTCGAGGGCGGTCATCTGTTCCTCGACCCGGTCGAGGTCGGGGGCCGAGATGCTCATGTTGTTCGAGATCGACAACAGTCCCTTGATCTCGCCACGGCCGGCCATCTGCAGTATCTCGACGTAGGTCGCACCGACGCCCGGCAGGTCGTCGACGTCGACACCCCAGCGCTCTGCGACGACGGCGCGATGCCCGGATCGGCGATCGAACGTCCCGCGGGCAGCTGGTTGCACCGCTGGCCCCACTCGCGCCCACCCTGTCCGTTGCGCTGGCCGGTCAGCATGTTGATGCCGCTCCCGGGCCGACCGGGCAGCCCTGCGGCCAGCGCGACGTTGATCATCGCCAGCACGTTGGCGGTGCCCATCGTCTGCTGTTCGGGCCCCCGGGCGTGCAGGATGAGGCAGCGCTTCGCCGTGCCGATCAGGCGGGCGACCTCACGGACGTCCGCCGCCGCGACATCTGCGGTCGTCGCCACCAGATCGGCGGCCATTCCCGGGCCGAGCGGATCGCATCGTCGAATCCGACGGTCCGCTCGTCGATGTAGTCGACGTCGAGCAGACGCTGGCGCTCGAGTTCGTTGAGCAGCCCGAGGAAGAACACCCCGTCGGTTCCGGGGCGAATCGCAACCTTGAGATCGCCGTCCTGCACCCACCGCCCGAACCGCGGATCGACGACGATCACGCGGGCACCCTTCCGGCGCGCCTTGTTGATCGTCGGAGGCAGCATCACCGGATAGGCATCCGACAGGTTGGCGCCGACGACGACGATGACGTCGGCACGCTCGACCTCCTCGAGCGGCGTCATCGCCCGGTCGAGTCCGAACGCCCGGAGGTTGGCGCTCCCGGCCGAGACCATGCAGAACCGGCCGTTGTAGTCGATGTGCCGGGTTCCCAGCGCGACTCGGGCGAACTTGCCCATCAGGTAGGCCTTCTCGTTCGTCAACGAGCCACCCGACAGCACGCCGTTGGCGTCGGCCCCGTGCTCACGGCGAATGTTCGCGAACCCGTCGGCGGCCAGCTGGAGCGCCTCCTCCCAGGACGTTTCGACGAGAATGCCGTCCCGACGGACGAGGGGCATCGTGATCCGGTCGGAGTGGTGAACCTGCTGCCAGGCGGTCGTCCCCTTCGCGCACACCGCCCCCCGGGTCAACGGCGATCGTTTCCACCGCAGCTGGCCGACCAGCGTGTCCGTCGAGTCGACCTCGAGGCCGATACCGCAGTTGAGCGCGCAGTACGGGCAGTGGCTGGTGATCGACGTGGTGGTCACGATGCCACCAGGCTCGGCGTCAGGATCGGTGCCTCGGCCATGGCACCGTCGTCCGCGGGAACAGGGGCATCGTCGTCGACGAGGAGTTCGGTGGCGAAGCTTGCCTCCGGCTCGACCATGAAGAGGCTGGCGAGCAGGGCGACCACGGCGGCGCCGGCGATGGAGAGGAAGAACACCCGGGTGCTGACGAAGAGCCCGATCGTCAGGAAGCAACCGCACCGACGTTGCCGTAGGCGCCGGTCATGCCGGCGATCTGACCGCTCACCCGCTTCTTGACCAGGGGAACGATCGAATACACCGCGCCCTCGCCGGCCTGGACGAAGAACGAACAGACCATGCACGCCGCCACGGCAAGTGCCCACGGCCACGCCTCGCCAAGGGTCGACAGCAGGACGTAGCCCACCAGCAGACCGACGATCAACGCCGTCAGGGTTTTGCGCCGAGACCCCAGCAGGTCGGACATGATGCCGCCGACCGGCCGTGCCGCCAGGTTCATGAAGGCGAAACCGGAGGCGGCGATGCCGGCGAGTCCGGGCCCGAGGCCCCAGGTGTCGGCGAAGAAGGTCGGCAGGGTCGACACCACGGCGAGCTCCGACCCGGACGTGGCGAAGTACGAGATGCACAGCACGGCCACCGAGCGCATCGGGTACTGCTGGGCGGGGGTGTACTCGTTGCGCATCGCCGGTCGGTTGACCCGAAACACGGCGATCTCCTGCACGATCAGCACCGCCGCGATCACGAGGAGCACGCCGACGAACACCGGGGTCGAGATGACCTCGACCCGCCAGATGCGCCATGCGATGAGGGCGAGCACGGCATTGAGCGGGACCGTCAGTGCGGCGAGGCCGAACACGCCGGATCGACTGGTCACCTCGAGGGCACCCTGGCGTCGCGGCTTGGCATAGGTGACGCCGTCGGGAGTGTCGGTCACCGCGGTGAGGTAGTAGAGGCCGTAGGCGGCGGCGATCAACCCGGTGGCGAGGATCGACCAGCGCCATCCGCCGACGACGCCGGCGAGGAGGGGCAACGAGAAGGCCGCGGCGGCCGAGCCGAAGTTGCCCCATCCGCCGTACACCCCCTCGGCGGTGCCGACCTCGCTGGGCGGGAACCATTCCGACACCATGCGGATGCCGACGACGAATCCGGCACCGACGACCGACAACGCCAGGCGGCTGAACACCAGCGTGTTGAACGAGCTCGACAATGCGAAGATCGTGTTCGGGATCGCGGCGAACAACAGAATGGATGCGAAGACCCGGCGGGGACCCCACCGATCGAGCGCCATGCCGATGAAGATGCGGGCCGGCACCGTGAGGGCGATGTTGCACAGCCCGATCGTCTTCGCCTGGTCGCCGCTGAGTCCGAGTTCCTCGGCGATCGTGTTGGCGAACGGTGCGAAGTTGAACCAGACGACGAAGCTCAGAAAGAACGCGAACCAGGTCAGGTGGAGTGTGCGGTATTTGCCGCGGAACGACCAGAGGCCCTTCACACGATCGGCGGCCGATGACGCTGGAACGGGGGTGGTGTCGCTCATGGCCACGACTCAACCGCACGCGGGTTGCGGGGTGAGATCGGGGCGATGAATGCAGTGTGCACGCCGCTGCACGTCGGGTTGGCGGCGGCGGTGCTCTTCCTCACAGGTCGTTCGGCGGCGTGTGAGGAGTCGGCTCGATGGGTGCCCCGCGTAAGGCGGCACGGCCCGTCGGTGCCAGATCGCTCGCCTCACGAGGCGCTGACCCGGTACCCGCGTCGCATCACCGTTTCGATGCCCTCGGCGCCGGGACCGAGGCGGCGCCGGAGGCGTCCGATCGTGACCTCGACGAGGTGCTCGTCGCTTTCGGCGCCGTGCCACACGCTGCGCAGCAGGTCGGCCTTGGAGTGCACGGCGCCGGGACGCTCGATCAGCACGTCGAGGACCGCCCGCTCGCGTTCGGTCAGCCAGGCGTCGGTTCCGCCCTCGACCACAGCGAGGCGCCCCTGGATGCGGACACCGGTTCCTGCCAGCTCGATCGTTGCCGCCCGCTCGCCGAAGTGCGTCGAGATCTGGTGCACCATGGCGCCGAGACGAAAGCGCTCCGGAACCATCGGCGGGGGAAGACCGAGGTCGGTCAGCCCCGTGGCACAGACCGGACCGACGCAGCACGCCATGACCCTGCCGCCGGCGAACGCCTCGACCACCGCATCGTGCAGGCCGATGCGGTCGGCGATTTCGAAGAAGTTCTCGACGGCCGGCCTCGCCGTGAACGTCACCGCGTCGACGCGACCCTCCGACGTGGCTGCGATGAGACGCTCCGCACCGTCACCGTCCTCGGGTAGCGACCACTTGTACACAGGTACCCGGACGACGTCGGCGCCCTCTGCCTCGATCGCGTCGCAGAGGCCGCCGGCGCCCGCCCCGTCGAGTTGCACCGCGACCCTCGTCCCCCGGACGCCCCGAGATCGGAGCGTGTCGATGATGTCGACGTATCGGGCGAGCGGTCGATCCGTGGCCATGCGGAAGCCGTTGGTGGCGAGCGCCCCGTTGGCCTTCGCCCCGCGGGCCAGGAGCGCGGAGCCTTCGAACACCTCTCGCAGCGCCTCGCCCAGATGCAGGGAATCGGCGGCTTCGAGCCAACCCCGGACACCCAGTCCGGTCGTGAGCACGACGAGCTCGGGCGGATTCTCGATGAGCGCCTCGGTGGCGACGCCGAGGGCGGACACCGTGTCGACGGGGTTGGTCCTGATCACCGGGCCGTGGAGACACTCTGCGCCCCGCGCGGTGAGGAGCCGGATCTGTTCGTCCGCGCGTCGGTCTGCGGTGACACCGATTCTGTACCCGGCGAGGGGGCCGTTGATCACCGGGTCAGTATTGGTGGGTCGCGTTTCGCGCTCGTTTCGGCTTCGTGACGTCTCCGATCTCATCCCGGGCCGGGCATCGATGCGCCCTGAGCGACGAGGTTCCGGCGGATCGGACGCGATCGACAGCCGATGCGGTGGCCGGTGCCCGGACCGCTCACACGTCCGCCGGTGCTGCGGCCAGCGCAAAGGTGCCGCGATCGGCGGACAGGTTGCGGCTCGGTGCCGCCTCGTCGCAGCAGTTGGCCTCCGGCGTGAGTCCGATGCGCACGACGCCGTCGATGACGGCCGTCGGCCACACCCGAACCGACGTCGTCGGGTCGTCGATGCAGGCTCCGGAGCGCAGGTCGAAGCGCTGCTTGTGCAGCGGGGAGGCGACGACGGCGCGGTCGCCCACCGATCCGACCAGGCCGCGTGCGAGTGCGGCACCGTCGTGAACGGGTCGATGTGGTCGATGGCCACCACC
Organism: Microthrixaceae bacterium; assembly: GCA_041394485.1. Lineage (GTDB taxonomy): Bacteria > Actinomycetota > Acidimicrobiia > Acidimicrobiales > Microtrichaceae > Microthrix. The sequence continues at coordinate 106,745 of JAWKIE010000010.1, read as the reverse complement.
TCGCCGCAGGCGAGCCGGAAGACGGCGACGTAGTCGGAGCCGACGATCGCGGCCACCCCCGGTCGATCGGCAGGCGGTCGAGATCGGCGATGTCGACGAAGCTCATGCCGGCACCCGCTGTCCACGCTCGGAGATCCACACGGGGGTGGACCGGTCGTCCGGGGCATTGACGAACTCGACGAAGTGGGTGAGACGTTCGGGATCATCGAGCGTCGCCTTCCACTCGCATTCGTAGTTGTTGACGTGGTGTGTGATGTCGGCCTCCAGTTCGTCGGCAATACCCAGGGCGTCCTCGAAGACGACCCGACGCACGTGGTCGAGGCCGCCGTCGAGTTCCTCCAACCAGCTGGAGGTTCGTTGCAAGCGGTCGGCGGTGCGGATGTAGAACATCACGAAGCGGTCGATCGCCGTCACCAACTCCGCGTCGGACAGGTCGGCGGCGAGCAGGTCGCCGTGCCTCGGGCTGCGGCCGCCGTTGCCGGCGACGAACAGGTTCCAGCCGTTCTCGGTGGCGATCACGCCGACGTCCTTGCTCTGGGCCTCGGCGCATTCCCGGGTGCAGCCGGACACCCCCATCTTGATCTTGTGGGGGGAGCGCAGGCCCCGGTAGCGCTCTTCGAGCCGGATCGCCATGCCAACCGAGTCCTGGACGCCGTAGCGACACCAGGTGTTGCCGACACACGACTTCACCGTGCGCAACGCCTTGCCGTAGGCGTGGCCGGACTCCATCCCGGCGTCGAGGACGCGGCGCCAGATCTCCGGCAGGTCCTGCAGTCGGGCGCCGAGCAGGTCGATGCGCTGGCCGCCGGTGACCTTGGTATAGAGATCGAAGTCCTTGGCGATCTGCCCGAGCGCAATCAGCTGATCGGGCAGGACCTCGCCGCCCGGGATCCTCGGCACCACCGAGTAGGTGCCGTTGCGCTGCATGTTGGCGAGGTGGTGATCGTTCGTGTCCTGCAACGCCGCCTGGTCGCCGTCGAGGACGTACCCGTTGGAGAGCGACGCGAGGATCGACCCCACCGTCGGTCGGCAGACCTCGCAGCCCCGTCCGGTTCCATGGGCGTCGAGCACCTCCGCCCACGTTTGGTACCGGTGGAAGCGGACGAGATCGAACAGCTCCTGTCGGGAGTGGTCGAAGTGTTCGCACAGGGCGCTCGAGACGCTCACGCCGGCGGACTTCAATTCGACCTTCACCAGCGACGCGAGCGCCGGCACACATCCGCCGCAACTCGTACCGGCACACGTCGCGTCCTTGACCTCGGCGAGGGCATGTCGGCCGCCGGCGACCGCATCCCGGATCGACCCGACGGTGACGGCGTTGCAGCTGCACAAGACGGCGCCATCCGGAAGCGCGGTGTCGTCTGGCGGACGCACCGAGGCGGGCAGGACGTGGGCGGGCAGGTCGCTTGGCTGATCCGCCTGCCCGAGCGTGACCGCCGTCAGCATCTCGTAGCCGGACACGTCGCCGACGAGGGCACCGCCCAGCAGCCGGCCGGTCTGCTCGTCGAGCACCAGTCGACGGAAGATGCGGTTGACCGGATCGTGGTAGACGATCTCGTCGGTCCCGTCGCCGACGCGAGCGCTGTCACCGAAGCTTGCGACGTCGACGCCGAGCAGCTTCAGCTTCGTCGACATGTCGCTGCCCGAGTACGTGGCGTCGGTGCCGGTCAGTCGATCGGCCAATACGCTCGCCATCTCGTAGCCCGGCGCGACCAGGCCGTAGACCTTTCCGCGGTGCAGGGCGATCTCCCCGATCGCCGACACGTCCGGTGCACTGGTCATCAGATCGTCGCCCACGACCACGCCGCCGCGCTCGCCCACGTCGATTCCCGAGACGCGGGCGAGTTCGTCGCGGGGCCGCACCCCGGCGGAGAAGATGACCAGGTCGGTGTCCAACATCGTGCCGTCCGACATCTCCAACCCGACGACACGCCCGTTCTCGTCGTCGAGAAACCGCTGTGGCGCGACCCCGCAGTGGAGGTCGACCCCCAGGGTGTTTACCCACCGGGCGAGCATTCGGCCGCCGCCCTCGCCGAGTTGCTGCGGCATCGGGTAGGGCGCCATCTCGACGACGTGCACGTCGAGTCCGAGGGCCCGCACGGCGTTCGCCGCCTCGAGCCCGAGGAGGCCCCCGCCGATCACCAGTCCGGTGGATCGGCCGTTGGCCGTCGCCCAGTCCCTGATGAGGCCGAGGTCGTCGAGGGTGCGGTACACGAAGCACCCGTCGAGTTCGTGGCCGGGAATCGGTGGCACAAAGGGGTACGAACCGGTCGCAAGCACGAGGTGGTCGTAGGCCAGCGTGTCTCCATCATCGAGGGTTGCGAGGTGTCCTTCGACGTCGATCGATGCCACCCGACGGCCGAACCGGTAGTCGACACGATCACCCTCCAGGAGGGCGTCGTGAACGAGGCACAGTTCGGCCTCCGTCCGGCCGTCGAACCAACTCGACAGCGCGACACGGTCGTAGGCCGGCCGATGCTCCTCGCCGATCACGATGAGGTCGTACTGCAGGGCGACGTCCGCGGCGACGAGCCGATCGACGAAGCGCTGGCCGACCATTCCGTTTCCGACGACGAGGATTCGCTGGCGAGTCATGACGATGAGTCGACCACCCGGGCGTTGCCCGCCGGTTCCGGGCGCATGACGATCGTGCGTCCACCGAGTCGCTCCATCACGTCGGCGATCGTGAGTGATCTCACAACGCCGCCTCCACCAGTGTGAGGTGGTGGTCGGCGCAGTGAGGGCAGCATCGGAGGGGTCCGCTCGCGGGGAACGTCACGTGACCACCGACGCTGACAACCGTGGCGGCTGGTCCGTCCGCGGGTCCGGAATCGAGGGCCGCGACGCTCGGTCCTGGGTAGGCTGCGCAGATGCACCTGGTCACCCCCTCCGGAATCGGCGTCGTCGAGTTTGGAATCGGACACCGCCGAGGTCGCCGGGATCCCGGCGGGCCGGTCACGGGTGCCGACGTGCGCGAAACGCTCGGGGACGTGCTGCGCGCCGAGCGGGTCGACCAGGAACGGACGCTCGTCGACGTCGCCGGGGACGCAGCGGTGTCGCTGGCCTACCTGTCCGAGGTGGAACGAGGCCGCAAGGACGTCTCCGCCGACGTGCTGACCGCCATCGGGGGCGCACTCGGGCTGGAGGTGCCGGTGATCCTCGAACGCACGGCGCGCCGCCTACGGGTGCAGGGGGGCGTCAGCGCCTCGGTGCAGCTGCTCGCCGCCTGAGTCCGGGCCGGACAGCACCTGGTCGACGAGCCCGTACTCGACGGCCGCAGCGCCGTTCAGGACGAGCGCCCGGTCGGTGTCGAGCCGAACCCGATCGACCGGCCGGCCGCAGTGCCGGGACAACAGCGCCTCGCCGTCGGCGCGTATCCGCGCCAGCTCGGCGGCCTCGACCGCCAGGTCGCTGATCGATCCACGGCTGCCTCCCGCATGCGGTTGCTGGAGCCGCACGCGGCAGTGGGGGAGCACCGAGCGCTTCCCGGGATGACCCGCCGCCAACAGCAGCGCGGAGGTGGAGCCCACCTCGCCGACCCCGATCGTGGCCACCGCCGGCGCGACGAGGTGCATCGTGTCGTAGATCGCCATCGTGGCGGCGTGGGCCCCGCCGGGCGAGTTGAGGTACAGCTGGATGTCGACCTCGGGCTGGGCGGCCGCAAGGTGGAGCAGCTGGGCGACAACGACGTTGGCGACGCCCTCGTCGACCGGCGTCCCGATGAAGACGATCCGCTCGGACAGCAGGCGGCTGTAGATGTCGGTGACCCGGTCGCCCCGGGGGCCGGTCTCGACGACGGTGGGGATCGAGTACGCGCTCATCGGCAGCCTCCGGCCAACCCGATTCGCCGGGTGGCCGTCGCCGGCCGGACGTCGTCGAACGACGTGACGATCCGGTCGACGAAGCCGTAGGCCAGCGCCTGCTCGGCGTCGAACCAGCGGTCCCGACCCACGTCGGCGACGACGTCCTCGAGGGGTTGGCCGGTGTGCGTCGAGATGATCCGGCGCATCCGGTCGAGCGTCTCGGTCATGTTGGCGGCCTGGATCTCGACGTCGGCTGCGGCTCCGCCAAGGCCGGCCGAACCCTCGTGCATGACGATCTGCGCGTTGGGAAGGGCGAACCGCTTCCCCTTGGTGCCGGCGCACAGCAGGATCTGCCCCATGCTCGCGGCGAAGCCCAGCGCCACGGTGGCCACATCGTTGGGGATGAGCTGCATCGTGTCGTACACGGCGAGCCCGGCCAACACCGACCCGCCCGGCGAATTGATGTACAGGCTGATGTCGCTGTGGGGGTCGTCGGCCGAGAGCAGCAGCAGCTGCCCGACGAGGCGGTTGGCGCTCTCGTCGCCGACCTCCTCGCCCAGCATGAGGATCCGTTGTTCCATCAGCCGGTCGACGACCGGGGTGTGTGCTGGCTGTGTCATCGGCCCAGCCTGCCGTGCGTGGGTCGGTGTGTCGCCCGATTCCGCCCGAGGCAGAACCCGCCCCGACTCAGTAGAAGGGGTTCTCCCCGGAGGCGTGGTCGGTGACGTCGACCACCTCGCCGATCTCGGGGATGGCGGCGTTGAGCTGCGTTTGGATGCCCTGGGTGAGCGTCATCTGGGTCATCGAGCAGCCCTGGCAGCCACCGCCGAGCGTGATGTACACCTTGTTGTCGTCGTCGACGCCGACCAGGTTGGCGAACCCGCCATGGGAGGCGAGCCCGGGATTGATCACCTCTTCCAGCAGCTGAGCCACCTGGCTGGCCAGGTCGCCGGAGCGGTCCAGCTCGATGCCCGCAAGGGGGTCGGGCCGGTTGGGGTTGCGGATGACCAGGCCGGCCGATCCGGCGGCGGGCGTGTCGAGGACCGCGCCGGTGAGGTCGGGCACCGTCGCCGCAGGGATCATGACGGTCAGCCCGTCCTGGAGCACCCGCAGGTCGTCGTCCGCCGCATCGGCCAGGTTCTCGAAGCTGAGGTCGTAGCTGAACTCGGCGCCCTGGGTGCCGGTGATCTCCACCCGGAGCCCCAGCTCCTCGGGGTCGGGCTCGGTGGCCAGCACCCCCTGCACCACCTCCATGGCGGCGGGGGTCACCTTGAGCACGACGACCTCGCCGTCGGACGGCTCGGTGTCGGGGCGCTCGGCGGTCGCGACCGCCGAGCCGTCGGGCGACGGTGTCTCGCTGTCAGGGGTTGGTGTTGCGTCGGTGTCGACGGACACGGGGCCTCCATCAAAGGGGTTGTTGCATCCGGAACGTTACCGGCGATCGGGACAACACCCCAGCCGCACCCCGTGTTCCCGCCACGGCGCGCCGCCTGCTTCCTCAGGCGGTCAGGCCGCGTTGCTCCAACTCGTCGGCCAGCTCCAGCCAGCGTTCCTCGGCGGTGGCGAGGTCGTCCTCCACCTCGGCCAGGCGGGCGCCGGCCTCGGCCAGGCGCTGGTGGTCGTCGCCGATCGCGTGGAGCTCCTCGGTGAGCTTGTCCCGTTTGGTTCTGGTGGCGTTCATCGACCGCTCGAGCTCCTTCATGCGGAACCGGAGGGTGTTGGGACTGGGTTGTTTGGCCGCGGGTGCCGGGTCGGCGTTGCGGGACGCCCGCTTGCCCGGCGGCGGCGTGGCGCCGGGTGTGGGCGTGGCTCCGGCAGGCGTCGTGGTGACCGCCGAGGTGGCGTGGCCGCTGCGACGCCGCAGGCGCCGCTCGGCCTCCCAGGCGCCGAACCCGCCGGGGCGACGCCCGGCGAACCCGTCGCCGTCCATCACGATCACGTCGGCCACGGTGCGCTCGAGGAAGGCCCGGTCGTGGCTGACGACGACCAGCGATCCCGGCCACTCGTCCAGGAAGTCCTCCAGGGCCCGCAGGGTGTCCAGGTCGAGGTCGTTGGTCGGCTCGTCGAGGAACAACACGTTGGGGCGCTTGGCCAGGGTCAACACCAGCTGCAGTCGTCGCTGCTCGCCACCGGAGAGCGTGCCGATCGGCGCCCACTGGGCGTCGGTGTCGAACCAGAACGACTCCATCAAGGCCTTGTCGCGCCAGTCGGGCTGACCGTCGACGCCGCAGATCGCCTCCCACACGCGGTGCTCGGGGTTCAACCGTGCGCCGGTCTGATCCAGCAGCGCCGTCACCGCCGTGTGGCCCACCTTGCGAACCCCCTCCGCCGGTTCCAGCCGCCCGGAGAGGATGCTCATCAGCGTCGACTTCCCGGCGCCGTTGGGACCGACGATCCCCAGGCGCTCGCGGGGGTCGAGACGCAGCTCGACGTCCCGGAACAGCCAGCCGCCGTCGCCGAGCGGGGTCCCGTCGGTGCGGTGCCCAGCGCCCTCGCCAGGGGCGTAGCGGTGGCCGACGCCCTCCAACTCGACGACGACGTCGCCGAGGCGGGGCGTGGCCCCGTGCAGGGTGAGCGCGTCGGTGCGCGCCCCGGAGGTGCCGGGCTCCTTGACGATCGCCTCGGCCGCGGCGATGCGGGCCTTGGGTTTGGACGTGCGGGCCGGCGCGCCGCGGCGAAGCCAGGCCAGCTCGGTCTTGGCCAGGTTGCGTCGCACCGCCTCGGCCTGCGCCGCCCGGCTCTCCCGCAGGGCCTTGCCCTCGAGGTAGCCGGTGTAGCCGCCCTGATGGCGGTAGGCGTCGCCCCGTTCGAGCTCGACCACCGAGTTGGTCACCGCGTCGAGCACATGACGGTCGTGGGTGATCAGCATCAGCCCGCCCTGGTAGCGGGCCAGCCGTTCCTCCAGCCAGGCGATGGCGTCGAGGTCGAGGTGGTTGGTCGGCTCGTCGAGCAGCAGCAGGTCGGAGGGCACGGCGAGCGCCCGGGCGAGCGCCGCTCGCTTCTGCTGGCCGCCGGACAGCTGCGACACCGGGGTGTCGAGCAGCTCACCCATGCCCAGGCGATCGGCAACCGCCTGGGTTTCCCAGCCGCCACCCATCGCCTCGGCGACGGTGCCCTCGCCGAGGTCGGGCCGCTGGGTCAGCTCGGCCACCACGACGTCGCGACCACGGCGCACCGTGCCCCGCTCGGGCTCGATGCGGCCCGAGATGATCCCCATCAGGGTCGACTTGCCCGTCCCGTTGATGCCGACGATGCCCACCCGGTCGCCCCGACCGATGGTGAGGTTGACGTCGTCGAGCAGGTCGCGGCCGGGGCGCGACGCGCCGACCCCCACCAGGTCGACCAGCACCTGGCCGCTCATCGATGCACCCGGCTGAAGGTGGGGATCAAGACCCCGGAGGTGGAGGAGGCGGCGGGGGAGGGGGCGTCGACGACTGCGCCGGTGGCTGAGCGGCCGGCCCCGGCGGAGGCGGAGCGGACGCCGCACCGCCCGGAGCGGGGGGCGGCGGCGCCCCGCCACCGGGGGCCGGCGGTGCCTGTGACACGCCGGAGGCCGTGTGGGTGGCCTGACCGGGCGGGGGCGGTGGGGCGGCGCCGGTGCCGCCGGAGTGGACGTGCTTGCGGACGACGTTGAGCGATCGGTTGGAGTCGACCGAGGCCAGCTCGTCGAGCACCGCCTGGATCTCATCGGCGGTCGCCTGGGTGGCCGAGCCGCGATGCTGCGCCCAGGTGAGCGCGCCCAGGTCGCGGAACAGCTGCTCCCCGCGCCGGGCGCTCTCACCCTCCGGAGCGAACGTCGAATCCATGCTGCCCATCGCCTGATCGGCCATGGCCTTGGCCTTGTCCAAGAATCCCATCGGATCATCCCCTTCGTATCGCCGTCGAGCGCCTGCGGGCGTCGTGGCCACAGCATAGAACCGGTGACGTCGCCGTCGACGGTGGGGGCCGGGGCAACGCTTCGGCCGCCGAGCGCACGCTCGGGTACCGTGCCCGTGACAGAACGACTGTTTCAACGAGCCAGGAGACCAACGTGAGCGAACAGGCGACCGATCCGGCGGTTCAGGTGAGCACGGAGGGCGACGTGGTCGTCGTTCGTCTCGACGACGGCAAGGCCAACGCCTTCAGCCACGGCATCCTCGCCGCCCTGGACGCGGCGCTCGATCAGGCCGCCGAGGCCAAGGCGATGGCGCTGATCGGACGCGAGGCAAGTTCTCGGCCGGGTTCGACCTCTCGGTGATGACCGCCGGGCCGCAGCAGGCCCGCGACCTGCTCGAGGCCGGCGCCCAGCTGGCGATGAAGACCTACCTCAGCCCGGTGCCGGTCGTCTTCGGCGTCACCGGGCATGCGTTGGCCATGGGCGCCATTCTCAGCTCGACCGCCGACTATCGGGTCGGCGCCGAGGGTTCGTTCAAGCTGGGCCTCAATGAGTGGGCATCGGCATGCCGGTGCCCCGCTTCGCCGTCGAGCTGGTGCGCGACCGCCTGACACCGGCCTGGTTCACCCGGTCGGCCCAGCACGGCGAGGTGCTCGACCCCGCCTCGGCGCTCGCCGCCGGCTACCTCGACGAGGTCGTCGCACCCGAGGACGTCGAGGCGCGCGCCCTCGAGGTCGCCTCGGGGCTGGCCGCACACGTGCACCCGACCGCGTTCCGTCTGACCCGCGCCAACATTCGGGGCGCGCTGGCGGCCCGCTTGAAGGCCGAGCTGGCCGAGGACCTGTCCGAGTTCAGCGTCGCAACGTAGCGGCGGGCCTCAGGCGGCGCGTCGGCGCCACAGCACCAGGGCGACCAGCGCCAACAGCGCGGCGATCAGGCCGGCGAAGAGCACCCGGCGGTCGTCGCCGTCGGGAGGGGCCGCCGCTGGCACCAGCGGTTCGCGGCGGGCGGGCGCCGAGGGCAACTCGTCCTCCGGCGTCGACGAGACCGGCAGCTCGTCCGGGGGCAGCGGGGCCTCGGGCGGGGTCGGGTCGGTCGGGTCCGCTGCGGCCCGCAGGTCGACCGGCTCCACATCGTCGGGGTCGACGACGACCCGCTCGGAGTCTTCGGTGTTTCGCTTCGCCTCCCGCGATGCGGTTGGAGGCAGGGAGGCGGTTTCGAGGTCGGACAGCTCCAGACCCTCGGGCGGGGTCGGCGTCGGGTCCACCTTGACCGCGGCGTGCTCGCCGGTGGCGTTGAGCATGGCGTCCATCGGAACCGCCCCGTTGGCCGACGGCTTGGTGGAGCGGGCCCGCTTGCCCTTGGGGTCGTAGCCCGCCATCAGGCCACCCCGGAGATCGACTGCGGAAACATGCGCTCGCACATGGCGTCGTAGAGGTCGGCCAATTCGGCCGAGGCCTCCTCGGCGCCGGGCCGGGTGAGCGAGTGGATCGGCAACGACTGGGCGGCCGCCTCGGTCAGGGCGGCCCGCTGATGCACCGGCGGCAGGATCGTGTCGCCGTGGGTGGCGATCAGCTCGTTGTGCCAGTACTGGGCGTCCCGGGTGCGACCCACCCGGTTGACCGAGATGCCCACCAGTTCGGGCAGCCCGTTGCGGCGTGCCTGCACCCGTTCGAGGTTGGCCAGGATCTGATCGACCCCGTCGGAGGCCCAGGCGCCCGGCTCGGTCACGATCAGGGTGTGGGTGGCGGCGAACAGGGCGTTGATCGTCAGCAGCCCCAGCGACGGCGGGCAGTCGATCAGGGTCAGGTCGGCATCGGTGCCCTCGAGTGCCGAGGCCAGACGGTCCTGCGCCCCGACCGGGTCGGTGGCCAGCTGGAGTTCCCGCTGGGCCAGCAGCGGCGTGCTGGGCGCCACGCGTGGGATCGAACGCAGCGGCGGTCGCTCCCAGGCAGCGAACTCGATCGACTGCGACATCGACCCCGGTTCGGTGCCGGCAAGGGCGTCGTCCACGCTTCGGGCGGCGCCGGTCACACCGAGGCCCGACGTGGCGTTGGCCTGCGGGTCGAGATCCACCACCAACACCCGGGCGCCGCGCATGGCGGCCGTGGCCGCCAGGCCGAGGGTCACGGTGGTCTTGCCCACCCCGCCCTTCTGGTTCACTACAGCCACTCTCGTCACGGCGTCAACGCTAGTCACCCGTGCGGCCGATCTCGGTGATGGGGCGCTGATCGGGGCGGCATCGATCACCCCGTGGCGCCGCTGGCCCGCCGAACCAGGGCGGTCACGTTCTCGGTGTCGGCGCGCGGCAGGTCGAGCGCCCGGATGATCACGGCGCCGAGCATGATCGACAGGCCCATCAGCGAGGCGGCCTCGGGATCGAGGTTGTCGTCGACCGCTCCGGCGAGACGGGCCTCGCTCATCGTGGAGGTCAGCTGGTCGCGAATTCGGGTGAGCGCCGGGATGATCGTGTCCCGTGCCTCGGGCTCCCGGGTGGCCATCGTGATCGCCTCCAGCATGAGGCGGTCGACCGTGCGGGTGGGCTCGGTGAGCAACTCCGCCATGCGCCGGCCAGGGCCCCCGTTTTCGGTCTGGGACACGGCGATGCGATCGGCGAGTTCGCCGACCAGCCGTTCGCCCTCGGTGAGCACCGCGTCGGCGAGGATCTCCATCCGGCTGTTGAAGTGTGCATAGAGCGCGCCGGTGGTGAAGCCGGCGGCCTCGGTGATGTCCTGAACCCGGGTGTCGGCGTAACCGCGCTCGAGAAACACCTCGACCGCCGCCGCCACCAGACGATCCCTGGTGTCGGCGGACGTGCCGGGTCGCCCGCGTGGTCTGGGGGCGGTATCAGTCATGAAGAACCTCTGCGTTGGTTCGGACCTGGTCGAAGCCCACATCACCGCCAGCGCGATGCTGTTTCCGAAATCGGTCCGAAGTTGGGCGACACGGCCCGTTCGCGGAACGGGGCGTTTGAGGTGTCGCGAACTGTCGTTCCAACGGTACCGCATGTCGACCCGATTGGGAGGGAAATCTCACTTCGGTCGGGCGGGGTGGCCGGGGAACGGGCGGTGGCAGCATGGTTCGATGCCCGAGCTGCCGGAGGTGGAGACGATTCGTCGGGCGCTCGCCCCGGAGTTGGCCGGCCGAACCTTCACCGGCGGTTGGGGCCACCCGTCGGCGAAGTTCGTCGGGGCACCCGACGCGGTCGGCACGACGGTGCGCACCGTGGGCCGACGGGGCAAGTACCTGCTGGTCGACCTGACCGCCGACGGTTCCGACCACCCCACCGGCCAGCTGGTCGTCCACCTGGGGATGAGCGGCGTGCTCGCACTGGCCCCGCCGACCGCCGCGCCGTCGGAACGACGACCGACCGATCGCCACGTCCGCGCCTGGTGGACGCTCGACGACGGCCGGACGCTGGTGTTCAACGACGTCCGGCGGTTCGGGCGCCTGGCGGTGGTGCCCTACGGCGAGCACCGCTCGCTGGCGACGCTGGCCAACCTGGGCCCCGAGCCGTTCGACCCCCGGTTCACGCCGCAGGTGCTTCGTGACGGGATTGCGGCGACGTCGAGGACGATCAAAACCGCCCTGCTGTCGCAACGGATTGTGGCGGGCCTGGGCAACATCTACGCCGACGAGGCGCTGTGGCGGGCCGGTATCGACCCGCGGCGCCGGACCGGCCTGGGCATCGAACGCTCGGTCGGGCTGCACCGCAGCATCATCGACGTGCTCGAGGAGGCGCTCACACAGGGGGGCACCACCCTGCGCGACTACCGAACCCTCGACGGCTCCACCGGCAACAACCAGCACCGACTCCAGGTGTACGGGCGCGGTGGGTCGGCGTGCCTCCGCTGCGGCGCAACCCTGCGCACCACGGTGATCGACGCTCGAACCACCACGTGGTGCGTCGGGTGTCAGCGGTAGGCCGAACCGTCGCCGGCTCAGCCGTCGGTGGACCGGTCGCCGTTGAACACCTGCTCGGCCAGATCGGGCGTGGCGTAGATCGCCCGGTCGCGGCCCTGCTCCTTGGCCATCAGCAGCCCGGCGTCGGCCACCCGGACCACCTCGTCGAAGTCGCGCCCCACCGAGGAGTGCGTCACCCCGAAGCTGGCGGTGAACGAGGGGATGTCGCCCTCGCCCGAGACGTCGGCCAGGGCCAACCTCAGGCGCTCGATCGCCTCCATCGACCCGGCGACCGACAGCTCGGGGTAGATGATGATGAATTCCTCGCCGCCGAGGCGCCCGACGACGTCGGCGCCCCGCACGTTGTCGACCAGCATCCCCGCAAACGCCTGGAGCGCCCGGTCGCCCACCTCGTGGCCGTATCGGTCGTTGATCGACTTGAACCGGTCGAGGTCGGCGAGCACGAGCACGAACGGCACCCCCTGGATCAGCAGCTGGTCGACGCGGGCCTCGATCACCCGCCGGTTGGCCAGCCCGGTCAGGCCGTCGGTGCTGGCCTGCTGTCGGGTGACCTCCAGGGTGCGGAGCGTGCCGATGTGGGTGGCCGCCTGGGTGGCGAGGTCGATGAACTGGTCGCGGGTGCGGCTGTCCGGCGGAAGGTGGTTGGGGGCCGTGACGTGGACCACGCCGAGCGCGGTCGAGTTGAACGTCATCGGGATGCAGACCGCCGAGATCGGCCCGCTGTCGCGGGCGCGCAGCATCGGACAGCTGTTGATCGACTCCGAGCTGTCGAACACCACGGTCTGGCCCCGGCGGAGCGCAAAGCAGCCCGCCGGGTCGGTCACCGGGCAGCCCGGCGAGCGGGCGGTGGGGCTGGCCGCCACCTCGGACAGGTTGCCGCCGACGGGATCGAGCAGCAGCAGCTCGGCCGGGAGCTCGGGGGCGAAGAGCCCCATCGCCTGCTCGACCACGGCGAAGGTGGCGGGTTCGGAGTCGGCGATCTCGAGCGCCTCGTAGATCACCCGGTTCTGGGTTCCCCGCCGGGCATCGTCGGCCAGGGTGGAGAACCGTTCGCCCAACCGCTCGGCGACCCGGTCGGTGGCCCGGCCCACGCGGGCGACGTCGTCGGACCCGCCCACGTTGCTGCGCACCCGGAACTGACCCTGGGCGATCCAGTCGAGGGTCTGGGCGACCTGCCGAAGCGGGGCAACGATCGACCGCCAGGCACGCCAGGCCAACCCCAGGCCGATCAGCAGCAACAGCGTCGGCAGTAGGGGGAAGATCCACCCGGCCCGGCTGCGTTCCTCGTCGAGCGACTCGATCAACGAGGTGAGCTCGGCGGCGAAGTCGTCGCGGAGTTCGGCGTGAGCCTGCCGCCGCTGCTGGAAGAACTCACGGTTGGAGTTCAACGACTCCTGGGCGGCGTCGGGGTCGTCCTGGGCCTGGGACACCAGCTGACCGGTGACGTCGAGGTAGGACTGGTCGGAGGCCAGCAGTGCCGCCATCGGTTCGGTGAAGATGTTGTCGATCCCAAGGGACTCGAGGCGATCGGTCACCCGGTCGAGCTGGTCGCTCTGCGATTCGACCAGCTCGGCGGCCTCGGCCAGGGCGTCGTCGTTGCCGTCGGTGATGCCCTGGATGGCCGCCAGGCGGGCCAACGTCAGCGCAACCTCGGACTCGCTCGCCGACTGGTACTGCCGTTCGGCGTGGCTGACCCGGCGTGCGAGGTCGCCCGACTCCTCGGTGTGCGACCGGGCGTAGAACGCTCCGAGGGCGGCCAGCAGCACCACCGCCAGCACCGGGCCCCCGATGCGCACCAGCAGGGGGAGGCGTCGCCGGTGGCGGGTGCCGTGGTGGTCGGGGTCGGACGGAAGCGGCCAGCCGTCGTCGGTGGTCGCTACCGGTTGCCCGCCGGCCGCACCGCTCGACGAGGGGAGCGACACCGTGGTCGTGGCGGGGTCGCGCTCGATGCGGGCCGAGGACTCCCGGTCGTCCCGAGCGGCGTCGGTGCTCGGCCCCTCGAACCCGGCGGATGCGGTTGCAGCGGTGTCGGTTGCCGGGCCCTCGGTTGTTGCGCGCTCGGGTGCCGGGCCCCCGGTTGCGGTGGCCCCGGTTGCCGCTGTCGCCGCGGTGTCGGCGGCAGCTGCGTCGGTCGCCGTGACGTCCGTCGCGTCGAGTTCGTCCCCGTGGGTGACGTCCTCCGCGGTGCCGGCCGGTGGGTCGTCGGGCGCCGCGGCGTCGGTCGGGGCCTCCTCCCACTCCACCCCGGGGCGCTCGCCGGTGAGATCGATCGCCACCGGCCTCCTCCCGCCCAGGTGCACGATCGACCCGTCGGGTCCCAGGACCTCGACGACCCGGCCATTGCCGGCCTCGACGTCGGGGTCATGGTCGTTCACCGGCTCCCGAATCGGCTTCCTCAAACGGGGGCATCGGGATGAACCGCACCTCGGGGTCGACGCCGCTCATCGTCGAACCGTCGCCGCGGCGGTTCGTGCGTCCGACGTGACGCCCGCACCCCGTGCAGGGCCGGAGGACACTCGCGCTGCTCGATTCCGCCGTCGGTGCATCATCCGCCAAGGTGTGCTGTGGGTTGGGTCTCCGGTGTTCCCGTTGGAGGACGGCACCGGGTGCCCATTGTGGTCGGGCAACCGCGAGCGGTTGCGCGACCAGGGAGAATAGCCACGCTCAGCGCGAAAGTCCATGGTTGCGACCAGCGTGGTTGCCCCGAGACCAACGCCGATGGGGCGAGCGTGCGGAGCGAGCCGAGTCGGATTCGTTCCGAGTCGGGGATAACTTCGTGAGCGTGCTTCCCGTGGTTGGTCTGGTGCTGGTGGTTCTGGCGGTGGTGGCGGCGCGAGCAGCGATGTTCTGGTGGGCACGCCAGCCGATCGGGCCGGTGCACACCGACGGACGGGTGGAGTTGCGCGTGGCCGCTCGCCTGCTCGAACCGGGTGGGCGCTGCGAGGGCGACGGCCGGCTCGTGGTGGCGAACGGTCGGGTGCAGGTGACAATGGGCAATTCGTCGGTGCTGGCCCGCCCGGTCGAGGAGGTGACCGCAGCGGTGATCACCGAGCCGCGGCCGGCGGTGGCGCTGTCGGGCGCAGGGTGGCGTCGACTCGTGGTGGTCGATCGGGTGCGCCCGGTGCCGGTGGCCACCGGACCCATCGGGCGCGTGCGCCAGACCACCACCGCACAGGTGGTGATCGGCGCGATCGGTGAGTCGGTCCGGGAGGGCGGGGCCGCGGGCGCGTCGGCGTCCGGCGACCCGGTGCGCCACCCGGCCTGACGGTCCGCCACCGGCGTTAGCCGGCCTGAGCCGAGGTTGCCCGCTGCCAGGCGGTGACCTCGGCCACCACGCCGTCGGCGTCCAGCCCGAGATTGGCGAGGATCTCGTCGACGTGACCGTGCGGCAGGTAGGCCACCGGCACGCCCAGCACGCGAACGTCGGGGCCGCCGGTGGGGGCCAGGTCGCGGAGCGAATCGGCGATCGCCGACCCGACGCCGCCCTCTCGGAGGCCGTCCTCGATGGTGACCACCAGCCGGTGTCGAGCGGCGTCGGCCAACATCTCGGCGTCCAGCGGCTTGACCACACGGGGGTCCCAGACCGTGCAGGCGATGCCGTCGGACGCCAGCCGCTCGGCGGCCTCCTGGGTGGCGGCCAGCATCCTGCCGACGCCGATCAGGCACACGGTGGCACCCTCGTCGGAGCGGTCTTTGCGGGCCGAGAGGCCCGAGCCGACCCGGTCGGGCTCCACCTGGGGCGCCGCCGACTTCGTCCAGCGGATGGCCGCCGGGCCGTCGCACAGGTCGAGGGCGTCGGACATCATCTGCGGCAGTTCCTGGTAGGACGAGGGGGCGAACACCACCATGTCGGGCACCTTGGTCAGCAGCACCATGTCGAGCAGCCCGTGGTGGGAGGCGCCGTCGTTGCCGGTGACGCCGGCCCGGTCGAGGCAGAACAGCACCGGAAGGTGGTGCAGGCCGACGTCCAGGTTCACCTGGTCGATCGCCCGCGTGAGGAAGGTGGAGTACACCGCGAAGATCGGACGCAGGCCCATCATGGCCATGCCGGCGGCCGAGGTCACCGCGTGCTGTTCGGCGATGCCCACGTCGAAGACCCGGTCGGGGAAGCGCTCCATCATCGGCAGCAGGCCGGTGGAGTCGGGCATGGCGGCGGTGAGGGCCACCACCTCGGGTCGGGCCTCGGCCTCGGCGACGATCGCCTCGGCGAACGCGCCGGTGTAGCTCCCCTCCTTCACCGAGCCCATGTCGTGCAGGTGCTTCACCGGGTCGTTCTCGGCGGGTGCGTAGCCGCGCCCCTTCTGGGTGAGCACGTGCACCACCACCGGGCCGTCCATCTCCTTGGCCGCCTCCAGGGCGGTCTCAATCGCGTCGATGTCGTGGCCGTCCAACGGGCCGAGGTACGCCACGCCGAGGTCTTCGAAGAATGCCGGGGGCTCGAACATGTCCCGCAGCGCGTGGGTGGCGGAGTCCCAGCCTCGCTCCAACACCTCGCCGCCCGGCAGGTCGCGGATCAGGCGCTCGATGCGGGCGGTGTTGCGCCGGTAGATCGGGTTGGCCCGCAGCTTGACCAGGCTGTCGCCCAGACGGGAGGCGGTGGGCGCGTAGCTGCGGCCGTTGTCGTTGAGGATCGTGATCACCCGGCGGCCGCTGTTGCCGATGTTGTTCAGGCCCTCGAAGGCCATGCCTCCGGTCATCGCCCCGTCGCCGATCACGGCGACGACGTGGCGCTTCGGGCCGTCGCCCAGTTCGAGCGCGGTCGCCATGCCCTGTGCGTAGGACAGCACGGTGGACGCGTGGGAGTTCTCGATGAAGTCGTGATCCGACTCGGCGCGGCTGGGGTAGCCGGACATGCCCCCGGCCTCGCGCAGGGTGGCGAACTCCTCGCGGCGGCCGGTGAGGAGCTTGTGCACGTACGCCTGGTGGCCGGTGTCCCACAGGATCAGGTCGTGGGGCGAGTGAAAGCTGCGGTGCAGGGCCAAGGTGAGCTCGACCGCACCCAGGTTGGAGCCCAGGTGGCCGCCGCTGGGGCTGGCGTTCACCGAGTCGACGATGAAGGTCCGGATCTCCTCCGCCAGCTGCGCCAGCTGCTCATCGTCCAGTTTGCGAACGTCCTTGGGTCCCGTCATCTGTTCCAGCAACACGCTGGTCACCTCCACTGAGAGAGCGCATCCAGGCCGGGGCGCTCACCGATCGACGACCCGAGCCTACTCAGCGAGGTGCTCCGGGGACGTCGCCCCGTCGGCCGATCGCGTCGCCGTCGGACGGTGGCCGGCGGCGAAGGCGGGCGCCCCCAGCGCCGAGACGACCACCGTGGTCAGGTAGTGCACGAGACCGAGGGCGATCGCTTGACCGTCCGGGGTGCCGACGGCGCCGAGCAGGACGACGAAGGCCCCCTCGCGCACGCCGAGCCCGCCCAGCCCGATCGGCAGGTTCTGTGCGATCGCCACCGGCGGGAACAAGGCCAACACGACGACCGGGCCCAGGCCCTCGATGCCGACGATGTGGCCCTCGGCCCACACCGAGGCGCAGAGGACCACCTGAAAGGCCAACCCGGCGCCCAGCACGGTGGCCGCACGGGCCGGGTGACGTCGGGCCGCCACCACACCCCGGTGGATGCCGAAGAGCAGGCCCCGCCAGCCCGTCGGCGCAGCGCCGTCGGCCGCGCGCGCCACCGCCATGCGCCCCACCGCGGCGTGCCCGGCGGCGGCCAGCAGGGAGGCCAGCGCCACCAGCGTGCCGACGTCGATCGCCAGCGCCAGTGCGGTGGGGGTGCCGGCGGACAGCAGCGACGGGTGGAGCGCCAGGGCCACCAGCGAGATCACGGGGAGGACGACCCAGCCGGTGAGGCGCTCCAGCGTGATCGAGGCGAAGGCGGTGCCCACGTTGTCCAGGTCGGGTGTGGAGCGGGCGATGCGCACGACGTCGCCGCCGAAGGCGGTCGGCAACACGTTCGAGACGAACTGACCGGCCCAGGTCATCGACAGCAGCCGGCGCATCGGCAGCGGCTGATCGAACAGCGTCAGCACCCGTTCCCAGCGGAGCGCCTGCAACGAGAGCGCTCCGGCGTGCAGTGCCAGCGCCGCACCGATCCACCACGGGGTGGCGGCGGTCCAGGTCGGCACGAGGTCGTCGCCCGACACGTCGGGCAGCTGCCAGATGAGCAGCCCCAGGATGACGACGCTGAGCGCCACGCGCAGCCAGGTGCTGCCGAGCGCACGCCGCAACGCCCCGGGCGAGGGGTGGGGGTCGGTGGGGGGATGTCCGGCGATCCGGCCGAGGGTACTGCCAGCATCCACGGGGTCGGCACCCTGATCATCCGCAGAGGTCCAGGCGGCGGCACTGCGATCGCAGATCTCGGCTCGGTAGGCGGAGGTGGAGGCCGTCAGCCCGGCCAAGTTGACGCAGGACGTGGAGGCGCTCGGTGTGCTGCGGAGGGATGCCAACCCCCGACGGCAACTGCGACCCCAAGCGCCCGGCGCAATCGCCGTCCACTCCCCGGGGTCGCACCCGGTCCAGTCGCACCGCACGGGGGCCACGGCCACGCTGCCGTCGTCGGTGAGGGCCACCTGGCGACTCGGCCCGATCGGGCCCCGGGGCGTGACCTACCAGTGGCGCAGGTCGATCGCCCAGGTGTCGACCACCTCGTCGCCGTCGACCAGGTGGTAGCGCTCGTGGCGAGCGACGGTGGGGTCGACGTGGGCGGGCCAGAGCCGAACCCGATCGCCCACCCTCCAGCGCCGGACGGGCGGGCAACAGCACGATGTGTTCGTCGGAGCAGTAGAACACCTCGCCATCGTCCCAGGCGGGGTCGCCGTGGTCCATGCCGAACGCCTTGAGCCCGGCGTCGGCGACGATCCACCCTCCGGCGTTGACCGACACCACCGTGGCCAGCACCGACAGCGCCTTGGAGAAGGGCAGGCCCAGCTTGTCGTAGTCGGTGTCCATCAGCGCATAGGACCCCGCCTGGATCTCGGTGCAGGCCGTGTTGAGATCGAACGTGCCGGTGCCTCCGCCGGAGATCACGTTCCCGCCGACGTCCCCGGCCGCCGAGGTCAGCATCGCCATCGCGTCGGCGACCTGCTCGGCCTGGGCGACCCGGTCCTTCACCATCATCAGGTGACCCTCGTAGCCCATCACCCCACGAACGTCGAGGCCGATCGACCGGGCCAGGTCGGCCAGCGCGCCCGCCTCGGCCGGATCGCAGCCGCAGCGAGGCATCCCCACGTTGACGTCGATCAGCACCGAGCGGACCCCTCCGCCGGCGGCGGCCCGGATCGTGGCCTCGGAATCGACCGCCACGCAGACGTTGGCCCGGTCGGCCAGGGCGCCCAGGCGCCCGGCGTCGAGCGTTTCGTTGGCCAGGAGCAGGTCGTCGGTGAGGCCGGCCGCGACCAGGCCCTCGATCTCCCGCGGGGTGGCGGCACAGAAGGAGGTGTGGCCCTGGTCGGCCAGATGGCGGGCCAACGCGGTGCACTTGGCGGCCTTCACGTGGGGTCGAAGGCGGGTGCCCGGCAGCACGGCGTCCATCTCGGACAGGTTGGTCTCGAGCACCCCGGTGTCGATCAGTAGCGCGGGCGTGTTCAGGTCGGCGACGCCGACCGACATCAGTCGAGCCTGCCGAGAAAGTCCTCGGTGGTGACGACCACCCGGGTGACCTTGCCGGCTGCCACCAGGCGGCCGTCCTCGTGGGCGGACACGGTGAAGGTCAGGCGCCGGCCCTCCACCTTCTCCAGGTTGGACTCGGCCTTGACGATCGCACCGATGGCGGACGGGGCGATGTGTTCCAGTTGCACCCGCATGCCCACCGTGGTGGTGCCCGGGTCCATCGCGTCGGCCAACGCCGCCAGCGAGGCGGCCTCGCACAGCGCCAGCACCCGTGGGGTGCCCAACACCGCCACCTCGCCGGACCCCAGCGACTTGGCCGTGTCCTGCTCGGTGACCGTGATCTCGATCTCGCCGTGAAGTCCGGGTGAGATTCCCATGGGCGCTCCCTGAGGGCCGGTGGGGCCCGCGTGCTGTGAACGGGGAAGGCTAGTGCCGCGCTGCGGCGCCCACCGAGGTTGCACCCCGATCGCCCGGCGCGTCGGGCGATCGGGGGCTGGGGCGTCCGAGGGGTGGGGCGGTAGATTGGCCGGTCCGCACCGCCCGAGTACCAACCGAGAGCAGCACCTGTGATTGACCAATCCACCATGTCCGAGGTCCTGGCGACCGGCCTGTCCGGCGGCGCCGAGTTTGCCGAGGTGTTCGTGGAGGATCGGCGGTCCACCTCGGCGGTGCTCGACGACGGTCGGGTGGAGGACGTGGCCACCGGCCGCGACCGCGGTGCCGGCATCCGGGTGGTCGTCGGGGAGTCGACCGGGTTCGCCCACACGACCGACCTGACGCCCGAGGGCCTGTCGGCGGCCGCCCGCACCGCTGCGGCAGCGGCCCGCGACGGGAAGGGCGGCACCACGATGGTGGAGCTGACGCCGGTGGAGGCAGCCAACCCGTCGGTCGTGCGCCTGTTCCCCGGCGACGTGGCCACCAGCGCCAAGGTGGAGCTGCTCGGCCGGGCCGACCAGGCCGCTCGGGCGGCCGGCTCGTCGATCAGCCAGGTGTCGGCCCGCTACGGCGACACCCGGCGCCGCATCCAGGTGGCCAACTCCGACGGGGTGTTGGCCTCCGACGATCAGGTGCGCACGCTGTTTTCGGTATCGGCGGTGGCCACCGGCGACACCGGGCTGCAGACCGGACGCGAGAGCATCGGCCACACCGTGGGCTTCGAGTTGTTCGACGAGCACAGCGTCGAGGAGCTGGCCGAGCGGGCGGCGCCGGGCGATCACCAAGCTGGACGCCCGGCCGGCCCCGTCGGGCACCCGCACCGTGGTCATCGGCCCGGGCGGAGGCGGCGTCATGTTCCACGAGGCCTGCGGTCACGGGTTGGAGGCCGACCTGGTGGGCAAGTCGGCGTCGGTCTTCGCCGGTCGGGTGGGCGAGCAGGTGGCCTCGCCGCTGGTCACCCTGGTCGACGACGGCACGATGGGCGGTGAGTGGGGCGCGTTCGCCATCGACGACGAGGGGCGACCCGCCCAGCGCAACGTGCTGATCGAGGACGGTGTGCTCACCGACTTCATGTGGGACCTGCTTCGGGCCCGCAAGGAGGGTCGGGCCAGCTCCGGCAACGGGCGCCGCCAGAGCTACCAGCACCTGCCGATGGTGCGAATGACCAACACCTACCTGGTCGGCGGCGAGTCCAACCCCGACGACATCGTGGCCGACACCCCCTCGGGGGTCTACATCGCCCACCTGGGCGGTGGGCAGGTGAACACCGCCACCGGCGACTTCGTCTTCGGCATGACCGAGGCCTACCTGATCGAGGACGGCAAGATCACCGAGCCGCTGCGCGACGGCAACCTGATCGGCAACGGTCCGTCCGCCCTGGCATCGATCGACGCGGTCGGCAACGACTTCGCCATGGGCTCCCCGGGCACCTGCGGCAAGGACGGCCAGGGTGTGCCGGTGGGCGACGGGGTCCCCACGCTTCGTGTGGGCGGGCTGACCGTCGGCGGCACCGCCGCGTGAGCGCCGGCACCAACCCGCCCGGCTCGGACATCGCCCGGCTCGACGACCCCGAGGAACTGCTCAACCGGGCCGATGCGGTGGTGGCCGCCGCCAGGCCCGGCGAGCAGATCGAGATCAGCATCGGCGCCTCGCTCGACACCGAGGTACGCGCCTACAGCGGCGAGATCGAGTCGTTGTCGTCGGCGCGCTCCGAGGGAGCGCTCGTGCGGGTGATCGTCGACGGGCGAAGCGGGGTGGCCACCGCCACGATGACCGGCCCGGAGGCGCTCGAGGAGTTGCTGGCCGAGGCGCGCGTCAACGCCGCCGACGCCGGCGTCGACCCGGTGGCGGCCGTAGCGGGCCCCGACGGGGTGGCGCCGCCCGACCTCGAGCTCTACGACCGCCGGATCGAGTCGCTCAGCGTCGAGGACAAGGCCGAGATCGCACTGGCCCTCGAGGCCGCGGTCATGGGCGGCGACCGCCGCATGTGCGGGGTGGAGGGCGCCGACTACGGCGACTCGGTGGTCGTCTCCGCGGTGGCCAACACAGCGGGCATCCGCGCCGCACAACGGGAGAGCGGCGCCGGGCTGTCGGTGTACGCCATGGCCTCCGACGGGGCCGAGACCCAGACCGGCTTCGGGTTTGCCGTCGGCCGAACCGGCCAGGAGCTGTCGGTGGAGCTGACCGCCGCCGAGGCGGTGGCCCGATCGGTCCGCCTGCTGGGTGCCACCAAGCCGCCGAGCGGCAAGGTGAACGTCGTGCTCGACCCCTGGGTGACCGCCCAGTTCCTCGGGGTGATCGCCGAGATGCTGTCGGGCGAGGAGGTGCGCAAGGGCCGCACCCCGTTCGCCGACCGGCTGGGTGAGGTGGTGGCCTCACCGCTGGTGACGCTGCTCGACGACCCGACCGACCCCCGTGCCCCCGGCGCCTCGCTGACCGACGACGAGGGCCTGGCCTGTCGCCGGGTCGATCTGATCTCCGGCGGAACCCTGGCCGGATTCCTGCACAACTCGGTGACCGGGGCGGTGCTCGGCGGCGGTTCCACCGGGTCGGCGATCCGTTCGGGGTCCTCGCTCAGCGTCGGCCCCCGTGCGGTGCGCATGCTGCCCGGCGCCACCGCCAGGGACGACGTGCTCGCCGCCGTCGGCGACGGGCTGCTGGTCACCGAGGTGTCCGGGCTGCACTCGGGCGTCAACCCCACCTCGGGCGACTTCAGCTGTGGCGTCGAGGGTCTGTTGCTCCGCAACGGCGAGGTGGCCGAGCCGATCAGGGAGGCGATCGTGGCGTCCACGTTGCAACGCATGCTGACCGAGGTGCTGTCGGTGGGCGACGACGAGACCTGGTTCCCCATCGATGCGTCCGGGGTGACCCTGGCGATCGAGTCGCTCAGCCTGGCGGGCGCATGAGTGCCAACACCGGCGACGGCGGCGCGGCGGCGCACGCCACCGAGGCCGAGCTCCGCGAGCTGTGCGGCCGGGTGCGCGACCAGGCCGGGGCCGGCGAGTACGTCGAGGTGGTGGCGGCCCGCAACGAGGGAACCTCGGTCAAGGTGCACGGCGGCGAGGTCGAGTCGCTGACCGCCTCGGTGACCGCGTCGCTGGGCATCCGCGTGGTCGTCGACGGGCGCGTGGGTTTTGCGCACGCCGGATCACTGGCCGACGACGTCGTGGCCGAGACGCTGGCCCAGGCCCGCGAGAACGTGGCCTTCGCCGAGGTGGATCCGCATCTGGCACTCGCCCGGCCCGACGGGGTCGAGGCGGTCGAACAACCGGCGCTGCGCAACAACCTGGTGGCGTCGATCCCGGTGGAGGACAAGGTGGCCCGGGCGCTCGAGCTGGAACGCCGCACCACCGAGCTCGACGACCGGGTGACCGGGGTGCGGGTGGCGAGCTACTCCGACGGATGGGGGTCGAGCGCACTGGCATCCACCGAGGGCATCGACGTGGCCTCGTCGGGCTCGCACTGCTCGGCGGCCACACAACCGCTGGTGGTGGCCGACGGCGAGACCCAGATCGGCGTCGGCTGGGACGCCACCCGCGACCCGGCCCTGCTCGACCTGGCCGAGATCGCCGCCGACGGTGTGGAGCGGGCCACCCGACTGCTGGGAGCGGTCCAGCCGACGAGCGGTCGCATGCCGATCGTGCTCGAGCCCCGGCTGGCCGCCACGCTGTGGGGCATCGTCGCCGGGATGCTGTCCGGCGAGGCGGTCGTCAAGGGTCGGTCGCCGTTCGCCGAGCGGCTCGGCGAGACGGTGGCGGCGTCGATGGTCACCCTGGTGGATGATCCGACCGACTCCGCCGGCCTGGGCGCCGAGGAGTTCGACGGCGAGGGCCTGGCCTGCCGTCGCAACGAGCTGATCTCGGCCGGCACGCTGAGCGGCTTCCTGCTCAACTGCACGACGGCAAACCGGCTGGGGACCACCTCCAACGCCTGTGCGGTGCGGGGCAGCAGGTCGTTGCCGGGCGCCGGGGCGGTCGCCCTGGCGATGGAGCCGGGCGAGGGCTCGCCCGAGGGGCTGCGGGCGCCGCTGGCCGAGGCGCTACTCGTCAACACCTTCACCGGGCTGCACTCGGGCGTGAACCCCACGTCGGGTGACTTCTCGGTGGGGGCCGACGGGCTGATGATCCGCAACGGCGAGGTGGCCGAGCCGGTGCGCGAGATCACGCTGGCCTCCACCATCCAGCGGCTGTTGGGCGGGGTGAGCGCCATCGGCGGCGAGCTCGAGCGCCTGCCCTCGGGGTCGTCGATGCCCTGGGTGGTGATCGAGGACGTGTCGCTGGGCGGGGCGTAGGTCCGGCCGCCTACCCGGCGTCGACGTACGGCTTCAGGGCGCGTCGAGCACCAGGGCGACCGACCCCGACAGGGCGATACGGGCCACCTCGTCGGCGTCGGCCGGGGGAACGGCCACCCAGGCGATCCACCCGTCCGACCCGGCTGGGAGGCCGGGCCCCGCGCCGGTGGTGCCGTCGTCGAGGTCGCCGGGAGGCGGACCGACGACCACCCCGCGTGCGGCCGACCCGATGCGGGTGGACACGAGGTCGTCGCCAAGGGTGTTGCCGGCGACCACACGCACCCGGTCGCCCGGCTCCAGCCGGGGGGCCAGCGTTCCCGCAGGAAAGGCCACCACCGAGTCGGCTCCCGCCCCGGGTGCGCCGTCGCCGACGAGCGCCGGCCCGCACCGGTTCGTCCCGGGCGACGTTGCGGTCCAGGGTCGGAGCGACGCCCTCGCCGGTCAGGCGTACCCAGGTCGCCTCGTCGAGGACGTCGTCGGCCAGCGTGGCCTCGGGCAGTTGGCGGAGCCGCACCCGCCCGGGGTCCAGCGGCGTGCCCGCCGGGAGGTCGGTTGCGGCGACGACGACGGTGGAGCGTTCCCCCCACCGGGTCTCGGCGGCGACGGCACGGGCCTCGGAGCGCAGCACCAGGCCGGCGCTGGTCGCTGCCAGGGCGATGGCCATCAACACCTGGGGGGTCCGTTGGCGCCGCAGCAGGTGCGCCAGGTCGGCCAACGGGTGCTCGGGCAGGGTGGTCGGCAGCGAACGGATCCAGCTCACGGGGTCACCGTAGAAACCACACCAACGTGTGTCATCGGGTCGCGCGACCCGCGGGTGGTCCACCGCCGACGGGGGTGCAAAGCGTCACACTGGTGGAAGTTCTCCGCGAAAGAGCTGACATGACCGAGACCATGCGATACCGTTACAGAACCGTAACGAAATCGCGAGATTCGTCATGCTGTGGCTCGAGGGACCAGTGCTGCTCCCCCAACAGCCGCCACAGAGTGACTCATCGGCCACTGTCAGTCACCCCAACCCCCCGAGGTGTGATGCGAACGCTCACCCCCAAGATTCCCATGGTCGTCGCACTGCTCGTCGCCACGGCGGCGGTGTCGCTGCCGGCGGCACCGGCAGGTGCGGCGCCGACCCAGAGCGATCCGGCCTCCGAGGCACAGCGCCTGGCGGCCGAGCGCGAGGAGGTGCGCGCCCAGCGCGCCTCCAAGGCGGCCCAGATCGATGCGTTGAAGGCGGACGACGACAAGGTGTCGGCGGCGCTGTCCGACCTCAACCAGAACGTGAGCTCCCAGCAGGACCTGCTGCTGGAGGCCCAGAACGGGGTACAGGACGCCGAACGTCAGGCCAAGGAGGCCGAGCAGCGGGCCAAGGATGCGGGCGACAAGCTGGGCCAGCTTCGTGAGGACGTCGCCGACCGGGCGGCGGAGGCCTTCGTCACCATGCCGGCCCACAGCTTCGGGGCGGCCTCGGACCAGTCCGACCCCACCCAGCTGATGACCCGGCGCACCTACCTCAACCTCGTCGCCGGCAACGACCGATCCCAGGTGGAGGACCTTCGGGCCACCGAACAGGACCTGGGAGCGGCCCAGGAGAGCGCCGCATCGGCAACCGAGCGGGCACAGGAACGCCGGGCCGAGGTGTCGTCCCGGTTGGCCAAGCTGCAGGCGGCACAGGCCGAGCAACTGGACTTCCAGGAGGCGGTTGCCAACCGCATCGCCTCGGCGTCGGCCGAGGCCGAGGGCCTCGCCGAGGCGGACGAGGAGCTGTCCACCGAACTGGTGCAACAGCAGTTGGCCTTGACCGCACAGCTGAAGAAGGCCGAAGAGCAGCGCAAGGCGAAGATCGCAGCGCTCGAGGCCGCCAAGCTGAAACAGGCCGCCGAACTGAGCGCGGCGGCCGAGGCGCAAAAAGCCGCAGCCGCACAGGCGTCCTCCTCCAGCAGTAGCGGCGGTGGCGGCGGCGGCAGCAGCGCGGCCGCACCGGCGGCGTCGGGTGGCACCCCGGCGGCCATCTCCGGCAGCGGCAACATCGTCAGCGTCGGCGGCATCCGGGTGCACCGCTCGATCGCCGGCAACCTGTCCAGCCTGCTGGGTGCGGCGAGCGCTGCGGGCATCAACTTCGGCGGCGGCGGATTCCGCGACCCCGCCGATCAGGTTCGGGTGCGCCGCAACAACTGCGGTTCGTCCAGCTATGCGATCTACCAGGCGCCCGCCTCCTCGTGCCGGCCGCCGACCGCCATTCCCGGCACGTCCCAGCACGAGCGGGGCCTGGCGATCGACTTCACGATGGGCGGCTCGGCGCTTCGCTACGGCAGCTCCGGCTACAACTGGCTGAAGGCCAACGCCGCCCGGTACGGCTTCCACAACCTGCCCGGCGAACCCTGGCACTGGTCCACCACTGGGCGGTAGGTTGCCGCGCCGTGTGGTCGGCGCACGGGGGGTGCGCTGATGGGGTCGGGATTCTCGGTTGACCCGTGGGTGCTGCTGACCGGTGCCCTGTTGTTGGTGGGGGTGTTGGCCAGCGGTGTCGCGTCCCGGTACCGGGTTCCCAGCCTGTTGCTGTTCCTGGGTCTCGGCATGCTCGTCGCCGACGACGGGCTGGCGCTGATCCGATTTGGCGACGCGGCGCTGGCGCAGAACATCGCAGCGGTCGCCCTCGTCATCATCCTCTTCGAGGGCGGGTTGGGTACCGACCCGGCCGCCTTCCGCCATGTCGGCGTACCCGCCGGCCTGCTCGCCACCGTGGGCGTGGTCGTCTCCGCGTCGGTGGTGGCACTCGTGGCCTGGCTGGCGATGGACCTCGATGCGGTGACCGCCTGGTTGTTGGGTTCGGTGGTTGCGTCGACCGACGCGGCGGCGGTCTTCGCCGCCCTCCGCTCCGAACCGTTGCCACGTCGGACGCAGCGGCTGCTCCAGCTCGAGTCGGGCATGAACGATCCCGTCGCCGTGTTGCTCACCGTCGGCATGGTCGAGGTGTGGTCGGCGGATCCGGGACCGGTCGATTGGCTCCGATTTCTCACGGTTCAACTCGGGGCCGGGCTCGTGGTGGGGCTCGTCGTGGGCGCCGTCGGTCGATGGGCGGTCGAGCGGCTGGCGGGAAGCCCCACGTCGTCGCTGGGCGTCGTCACACTGGCCATCGCCGGCGTCTCCTACGGTGCGGCCGCGGCCATCGGCGGCTCCGGATTTCTCGCCGTCTATCTGACCGGCGTCGGGATCGCGGGCGCGCGTCGGACGGTTCGCGGGGTCCTGTATTTTCACGAGGGCCTGGCGGCGACGGCGCAGGGGGTGCTGTTCCTCCTGTTGGGGGTGCTGGTGTTCCCCAGCAACCTGGTCGCCAACCTCGGCCTGGCGGTTGTCGTGGCGGCCACGCTGGTGCTCGTCGCCCGTCCGCTGGCGGTGCTGGCGGCGTTGGGATGGTGGCGCACGCCGGTGCGGCAGATGGCGGTCGTGTCGTGGGCCGGCCTGCGGGGTGCGGTTCCAGTGGTGCTGGCAACGATCCCGTTCACCGCCGCGCACCCGGACGGGCGCCTGATCTTCGACGTCGCCTTTGTGGTCGTCGTCCTGTCGGTGGCGGTGCAGGCGCCGTCGGTCGGCGCAGTGGCGCGCCGGCTGGGGGTCGTCGCCGACGAGCAGGTGAGCGTTCGACCGGAGATCGTGCCGGTGGACGCCCTCGACGCCGACCTGGTCGAGATCACGATCCCCCCGGGCTCACGCGTGGACTCGACCACCCTGCGCGACGCCCCACCGCCGGGCGGCGCCCGGGTGTCGGTGATCAACCGGGCGAGCCAAACCTTGGTCGCACGCGGCGACACGAGGTTGTCCGCACACGACGTGCTGTTGGTGGTGGTGCCACGAAACTGCGACCTGGATCGCCTGGAGGAGTGGGTCGGTACCCCCGAACATGCGAGGCCCGGCTGAGGGCCGGACGATCAGGCGGTGGCGGTGGCCTCCGACTCGGCGAAGCGTTCCTCGGCGGGCGGGCCGTCGGCGGGCACGGTGAGCAGCTCGACGCCGCTGTCGGTGACCACCATCGTGTGCTCGAACTGCGCGGTGCGCTGCCCGCTGACGGTGAGGGCGGTCCATTCGTCGTCCCACATCCAGACCTCGGCCGGGCCGATGGTGATCATCGGTTCGATCGTGAAGGTCATGCCGGGCTTGAACTCGGTGGTGGCCCGTGGGTCGAAGTAGTGGGGAATCTGCAGGCTGGTGTGGAACTGGTCGCCGATGCCGTGGCCGATGAACTCCCGGACGATGCCGAATCGGCCGCCGTGGCGGTCGATCTCGGCCTCGATGGCCTTGCCGATGTCGTTGACCCGTCCGCCCGGCCGGACGGCGTTGATGCCCGCATGCATGGCCGAACGGGTCACCCGCACCAGGCGGCGGCTGTCCTCGTCGACGTCGCCGACCAGCACCGTGCAGCTGGTGTCGCCGTGGACGCCGTCGTGAAAGACGGTGACGTCGATGTTGATGATGTCGCCGTCGGCCAACCGGCGGCTGTCGGGGATGCCGTGGCAGATCACCTCGTTGATCGAGGTGCACAGCGACTTCGGGAAGCCCCGGTAGTTCAAGGGGCTCGGGTAGCAGTCCCGTGCGACAGCGGCCTCGTGCCCGATCCGGTCGAGCTCGTCGGTGGTGATGCCCACCTCGACGGCCCCGCACACCTCATTGAGGACCTCGGCGGCCAGGCGGCCCGACACGCGCATGCGGTCGAGTTCCTCGGGGGTTCGGATCGAACGGCCGGCCCGGCTGGAACGGTTGGCCGTCGGCCGCGTACTCGGGGCGACCGATGCCGGTGGGCACCGAGCGGCGTGGGCTGATCAGCCCGGCCTCGATCGGTGGCGACGGCGGGGGTGTGGACACGCGCCGGGTACGACGCCGCTTGCGTTTGGCCATGGGGTCAGTCTGCCACGCCTCGTCGGTTTGCTCAGTCGGCCGACGACGAGGCGGCGGTCGAGGCCGGCTTCTTCGCCGGGGTCGTCGACGAGCCCTCCGACGACGAGCCGCCCGTGGAACCCGAACCGTTGGAGCTCGACGAGTCCGACTTCGAGTCCGAGCCGGCCGAGGTGCTGTCCGACCCGCCGGTATCGGACTTCGTGGTCGACGAAGCCGACCCCGAGGAACCGGATCCGCCGCTGCGGCTGTCGGTCTTGTAGAAGCCCGAACCCTTGAACGCGATGCCGGGGGTGGAGAACAGCTTGCGCAGGTCGCCCGAGCACGCGGGGCATTCGGTCAGGGGATCGTCGGTGAACGCTTGGCGAACCTCAAGCTCCTCGTCGCAATCCCGGCATCGATATTCGTAGATGGGCATCAGCACTCCAGGGCCGTTGGCACTCTCAACAGTCGAGTGCCAACGATACCGGCGGCAGGCGCCTTCCCCAAAGCGGGGGTCCGATCGTCCTCAGCGCGGCCCTAGGCTGGCAGCATGAGCTCAGCCTCCTCCGTTTCCGTCACCAAAGCGGTCATTCCCGCAGCCGGCCTCGGCACACGCTTCCTCCCGGCGACCAAGGCGCAGCCCAAGGAGATGCTGCCGGTGGTCGACCGTCCGGCGATTCAATACGTGGTCGAGGAGGCGGTCGCCGCCGGAATCGACGACATTCTGATCATCACCGGCCGCAACAAGCGCAGCCTGGAGGACCACTTCGACCGCAACTTCGAGCTGGAGTACATGCTCGAGGCCAAGGGCAAGATGGACGAACTGGGCGAGGTGGTCAACCTGGCGGACCTGGCCGACATCCACTTCGTCCGCCAGGGCGAGCCGCTGGGGCTGGGTCACGCGGTGTCGGTCGCCCGCAAGCACGTCGGCGATCACCCGTTCGTAGTGATGTTGGGCGACGACATCATGACCCACCGGCCGCCCCTGATCTCCGAGATGATGGACCTGCACGCCTCGACCGGCGGGTCGGTGATCGCCCTGAAGGAGGTGCCCCACGAGGACATCTCGCTGTACGGCTGCGCCGAACCCGGCGATCGGGACGGCAACGTGGTCGAGTTCCGAGGCGTGGTCGAGAAGCCGGCACCCGAGGACGCCCCCTCGGACCTGGCGGTCGTGGGCCGGTACCTGTTCACCCCCCGCATCTTCGAGTTCCTCGACGATGCCCAGCCCGGGGTCGGGGGCGAGATCCAGCTGACCGACGCGATGGATCGCCTGCTCGGAGTCGAGCCGATGCACGGCATGGTGTTCGATTCCGGGCGTTACGACATCGGCAAGAAGCTCGACTTCCTTCGGGCCACGGTGGAGCTGACCCTCGAGCGCGACGACCTCGGCCCCGAGTTCTCGACGTTTCTGGCCAAGCTGGTCGCCGAGCGAGGCCTGATGTGATTCCACTGGAGGAGGCCCGCAGCTTCGTGCTGGGGCTGGGCAGCCCGGTGGAGACGATCGAGGTTCCGGTGGCCGACTCCGACGGCCTGGTGTTGGCCGCCGACATCGTGGCGGCCGAGGCGGTGCCCGGCGACGACAACTCGGCGATGGACGGCTGGGGGGTGCGGTCGGCCGACGCCACCGAGGCCGGCGTCACGCTTCGGGTGGTCGGCCGCCGCCTCGCCGGCGTCGCCGACGAGCGGCTGGCGGTGGGGCCCGGCGAGGCGGTCCGCATCATGACCGGCGCGCCCATCCCGTCCGGGGTCGACGCGGTCGAGATGGTCGAGCGCTCCGACGACCTTGGCGATCGGGTCAGGCTGCACCAGGCCGTACCGGTTGGGCAGTTCATCCGTCGTGCCGGCGAGGACGTCACCGCCGGCCAGTACGTGTTGCCCGCCGGCACCCTGATGACCCCGGCCGGGGTGGGCGTGGCCACCTCGGTGGGCCGGGCCGGCTTGTCGGTCGTCCGCCGGCCCCGGGTGGGCGTGGTCTCCACCGGCGACGAGTTGGTCACCGACGATCGTCCGCTCCGAAGCGGCGAGCTTCGCGACTCCAACCGGCCCGGCCTGCTGGCCGCGGTCGCCCGTCTGGGTGCCGATCCGGTGGATCTGGGGTGGGTCCCCGATGACGAGGTGAAGATCGAGTCGGTGCTCCGGCGTGGCGCCGAGAGCTGTGACCTCGTGCTCAGCTCCGGCGGTGTCTCCATGGGCGAGGCCGACCTGGTGAAGGTGATCCTGGGGCGCCTGGGCGAAATGCGCTGGATGCAGGTGGCGATCAAGCCGGCCAAGCCCCTGGCCGCCGGGGTGATCGGCACCACCCCGGTGGTGGGCCTGCCGGGCAATCCGGTGTCGTCCCACGTGTCGCTGTTGTTGTTCGCCGCTCCGCTGATCGCCCGGCTGGCGGGTCGACACGACGACCCGGTCGACCGGGTGCGGGCCACGCTGGCCGATGCGCTCCCCGGCCGGGCCGCGGGCGAGGGCGACGACAAAACCCACTTCGTGCGGGTTCGGGTGGACCACGACCACGACGGCACCTGGACCGCACGCACCGCCGGCTCGCAGGGCAGCCATCAGCTGTCGACGATGGCGCTAGCCAACGGCCTGGCGGTGCAGCGGGGTGGGGTCGGCATCGAGGCCGGCGAGCAGGTCGTCGTGCTGTTGCTGCCCTGAGGGGGGCGACACCACCGGGCGGATTAGCCTGCGGGCGGTGAAGCAGCTGACCGACACCTTCGGGCGGGTTCACCGGGATCTCCGCATCTCGGTGACCGATCGCTGCAACTTTCGCTGTACCTACTGCATGCCCGCCGAGGGCATGGAGTGGCTACCCCGCGACGAGGTGCTGACCTTCGAGGAGATCGAGCGCATCGCCTCCCTGATGGTCGGCCGTTACGGCTTCGACTCGATCCGTCTCACCGGCGGTGAGCCGACCGTACGCGCCCACCTGCCCCGCCTGGTGTCACGGCTGGCGCGCCTCGACGCCGACCTGGCGCTGACCACCAACGGCGCCACCCTGGCGCTCATCGCCTCCGCGCTGGCCGACGCCGGCCTGCGGCGCATCAACGTCTCGCTCGACACGCTCCGGCCGGATCGGTTTGTCGAGATGACCCGGCGCGACTCGCTGCCCGCCGTCCTCGAGGGCATTCGGGCCGCCAAGGCAGCGGGGCTCGACCCGGTGAAGCTCAACGTGGTGGCCATGGCGGGGGTGAACGACGACGAGTTGGTCGACTTCGCCCGCTTCGGTCGGGACGAGGGGGCTGAGGTGCGCTTCATCGAGTTCATGCCGTTGGACGCCGATCAGGCCTGGCAGCGCAGCGCGGTGATGAGCCAGGCCGACATCGTTGAACGGATCGGCGCGGTGTTTCCGCTCGAACCGGCCCAACGCGGGCATGCGCCCGCCGACCGGTTCGCCTACGTCGACGGTGGGGGAGCGCCGGGAAGCGCCCACCTCGGGGTGATCGCCTCGGTCACCGAGCCGTTCTGTGGCAGCTGCGATCGAGTTCGACTCACCGCCGACGGCAAGCTTCGAAACTGCCTTTTTGCGGTGACCGAGACCGACCTCCGTGCGTTGATCCGCTCCGGCGCCACCGACGACGAGCTGGCGGCCGCCATCGAGGGCTGCGTGCACGACAAGTGGGCGGGCCACGCGATCGGGCAGGTCAACTTCATCCGCCCGTCGCGGTCGATGAGTCAGATCGGCGGCTGAGCGCCCCGGTCCCGGCCGGAGCTCCCCGGGGTCTCCGACGTTGGGAGGGCTAGCCTCGCCCCCCATGGTCGAACAACCCCTCACCCATCTCGATCCGCTGGGCCGGGCTCGCATGGTCGACGTCACCCAGAAGGAGGTCACCGCCCGCAGGGCGCTGGCCCGCGGGCGTGTCTTCATGGCGGCCGAAACGACCGCATTGATCGCTCGGGGCGAGGTGTCGAAGGGCGACGTGCTGGCCGTGGCCAGGGTTGCGGGTATTCAGGCGGCCAAGCGAACCAGCGATCTGATTCCGTTGTGTCATCCGGTCGGCATCGGTGGCATCTTCATCAACTTTCGCATCGACGACTCCTGGGTCGAGGTCGAGGCTCAGGTGGAGACGGTCGACCGGACCGGGGTGGAGATGGAGGCGCTCACGGCCGTCTCGGTGTCGTGCCTCACGATCTACGACATGTGTAAGTCGGTCGATCGGGCGATGTCGCTCGGTGAGATCACGCTGTGGGAGAAGACGGGTGGCCGTTCGGGCACTTACCGTCGTGAGGTTGACGCACAGGGTGGGATCGCTTCGACTGGCGATTCCGACCCCCAGGAGTCGTTCGACCGCTGAGAGTTTCGCGGGTGGAATTCGTCACACGAACGTTACCTTGAGCCACGGCGTCCGCCACGGAACGACCGCGTGCGACTGCACTCCGCGACCTTGGAACGTTGGCCTCCTCACCTGACGCCGCAAGGTCGGACTCGCCGGTGAATGAGCTTCTCACCTGAAGTTCCTTGTGAGCATTGAAGAGTTCACGCCCGGCGCGACCCGGTCACGCACCGACGTTGACGTCGGCCTGGTCGGCCGGCAACCGTGGCGTTTGCATGCCGACCGTGTTACAGTTCGTGGTCGTAACGAAACGATCCCGTCCTGAGGGCTGGGTCGATTCACCCCCCGACGCCCCCCGATTGGCGCCGGTATCCACCATCCAGCGTCCCCCGGTTCCTACCGTGGGCAGAGTCCAGGAGTACAGGGATCACGTGAGGAACCCTACGGTGCTGGTGTTGTTGGGATTGGCAGTGGTGTGGGCACTCGTGCTCACTCCCGATCTGGTGCGGATGTACCGCCAGACCACCGCGCGTCGTCCTTCCGGCCTTCGTTCGGTCAGCCGCCCGGTCGGCCGGGGTACGGGCGGCGCCATGCCGGCGCTCGGCGCGCCCCGATCGGGCGTCGCACCCGCAATGAACCGCACGCAGGCCCAACAGCGACGGGCCCTGGTGTTGTTTGCACTGATGGTGCTGTGTGTCGTCACGTTCATGGGCGGCGTCATCATGGGTGGAACCTTGTGGGTCATCCACGCCTCGCTCGACATCCTGTTGATCGGCTACGTCTACCTGCTCGCCGTCAGGGCGCAGAACCAGCGTGCCTCGCAGGTGCACCGGGCCCAGCGGGCGGCACGCCGCAACCCGGTTGCGAACCGCCCCTCCTACCTCCAGCAACAGGCCCCGGCGCCGGCCGCCGGCGCGGTCGGCGAGGTCTACTACCTCGATGACGCCCGCCCGGGCAACGCCGTGGCCGGCTACCTCGACCGGTCCTCCGAGTCCGCCTACTACGACGAACGGTACGCCGACGTGGCCTACGTCGAGGACGCCTACGACCGCTACGACGAGTACCCGGTCGACGAGGCCGAGGGTGACTACTTCGACGAGTGGGCCGATCAACCACTCCGTCGGTCGGTCGGCTGGTAACCACCTCCGGTTCAACCGGTAGTGTGATGCGACCCCAATCACGGGGGTGTAGCTCAGTTGGCTAGAGCGCGTCGTTCGCAACGACGAGGTCGTGGGTTCGATTCCCATCACCTCCACCGTGGAGATGTCTCCGGACATGAAAGAACCCCCGGACCGATGGTCCGGGGGTTCTTGTCGTTCGGGGCCCTGGTGGGGCGTCTCAGGCGGTGGTGAACAGGTTGGGCGCCCGGCCTCGGCTGGCGTGGTCGGGGTCGGGTCCCAGCGACTTCACCTTCTTGGCGGCAACGAGGTCGTCGACGACCTTGCGCACGGTTCCGATGCTGGCCCCGGTGGCGGTCTCGATGTCGTTGTAGGTCCACTTGCCGCTGCGACCCAGCACGTGGGTGGAGACCGTGGCGGCGTTGACCCGCTGGGAGCGGACGGTGGCGGCCTTGGCCCCCCTGCTGCCAAAGCCCGCCTGCGCCAGCACGTCGGCGGGAACGCCCTGACGACGAAACGCATCGGCGGTGATGTTCTCTTCATCGGCAAAGCGCTTGGCTACAGAGATGAACCGTTTGGCCACATCGTCGCCGTCGGTGCTGCGGGCACGATCCAACTCTGATTCCAAACGGAGCCGTTCGATCTGGTCGTCGCTTGCGTTCAGTTGATCCTGAATCTCCGCCACCCGGTCGTGGTCGATGACCGAGGACGGATCGCTCAGGTAGTTGAGGTACTGCCGCACCACATCTTCAGGATTGGGTGCGGTTTTCGTCTGCGAGTTTGTTGCCATGCAGCAACTCTAGAACGAGAGGGGCGATATTGCACTTTGAATGCCATCTTTCTTGAGGAATTGTTGATGACACGTCGCCTCGACGTGTCACATAGGGTGAATTACCTACCACCACCCGCCGGAAACCACTTGCCGACATGTGGTCGAGGTGGATGAAAGGGTCTGACAGATAGACCGAAGAAGGTTCGCCGGAAGAATGTTCGGTGACCGGCGCAAATCCGCCGATCGTCGAAGTCCGTGTGGTTGACTGATCGGGCTGGGTATGCGGGCGGAGCCGTACAGCAGAGAGGCGCGCGACCGTGCTCTTCCCAACCATGAGCTTCGCACTGTTCTTTGTGGTCGTGCTCGGAGTCTCCTGGCGGCTCAACGATCGACCCCGAGCCTGGAAACTGTTCATGCTCGCGGCGAGCTACGTGTTCTACGGGGCGTGGGACTGGCGGTTCCTGGGGCTGATCGCCGGTGCCAGCGCGGTCAACTTCCTGGTGGCCAAGGCGATGGAGCCACGGGCCGGCGCCGCGAGGCGGGCCTGGCTGATCGTCGGCCTGGTGGCCAACCTGGGCACGCTCGGCTATTTCAAGTACTACGAGTTTTTCAGCGAGTCGCTGGTGCGTCTTCTGTCACCATTTGGGCTGGAACCTCACGGGATGGTCAGGACCGTGGCGCTGCCGGTGGCCATCAGCTTCTTCACGTTTCAAGGCATCAGCTACGTCGTCGACGTGTTTCGAGGCGACGAGCGCACCTATTCGCTGCTCGACGTCGGGCTCTACCTGGCCTTCTTCCCCCAGCTGGTGGCCGGTCCCATTGTGCGCACGAGCGAATTCATGCCCGAATTGCACCATCGTCGAAACCCCGACGGGGTGGATGTGGCCCGGGCGGTTCGTCTCATCAGCCGAGGGCTGATCAAAAAGGTGGTCGTCGCCTCGTTCATGGCCGAACTCGTCGACCCGGTGTTTGCCGCGCCGGGTGGGTATGGCGCCATGACCGTCTTCGTCGCCATCCTGGCGTATGCAATTCAGATCTACGCCGACTTTTCCGGCTACACCGATATCGCCATCGGTGTGGCGCTCCTGCTGGGTTTCCACTTTCCCGACAACTTCGACCGTCCCTATGCGTCGGCCAGCATTCAGGACTTTTGGCGACGCTGGCACATGACGCTGTCGCGTTGGCTGCTCGACTATCTGTACATCCCGTTGGGGGGCAACCAGGGCAGCAAGGCCCGTCGATATCGCAACCTGGTCCTCACGATGGCGTTGGGCGGGCTGTGGCACGGCGCCAGCGGCACGTTCATCGTGTGGGGGTTGTATCAGGGCTTCGGCCTGGCCGGGGAGCGCTGGCTGAACGATCGGCGCGAGGCCGGGATGCCGCTGTTCGGCGGCATGCGGATGGCGTGGGCGGAGCGGCGGGCCGCAGTGAAGGCGTTGGCGGCCGAGAACGCCGCCTACGACGAACTCGGCTACGTCCCCGTTCACGACGAGGCGGGGGGCACGGTGGACCTCCGGAGTGCGGAGACGACCGGTGCTCGACGCGAGTTCGGCGGCACCGAACGGGTGCGGCCCACCTACGACACCTCCGGCCTTCGGGTGGAGGAGCTCGACCGGGCCGCCGGTCGAGGGCCGGTCGGCCACGACGAGGTCGGGCCGGGCTTCGATGAGCCGCCGCTGGGTGGCGGCCGACGTCGTCGGCGTCGACGCACCGACGAGATCCCGTTCGACGACGAGTGGCGTCGGCTGCGTGCCGAGCTGGAGGACGATCGGCCGGCCCGCACCGGCCGGCCGCTGGTCGTCAAGCGGGCGTTGGTGTTTGCGTTCGTCTGCGTCGGCTGGGTGTTCTTCCGGGCGCCGACGTTGGGTGACGGTTTCGCCGTGCTCGCCCGACTGTTCACCGGGTGGACCGGTGGCCAGATGCTGGTGACTCCGATGGTGCTCTTGGTGATCGCTTCGGCGCTCGCAGCGCAGTACCTGCCCACCAAGGTCGGCGACACGCTCGAGGTGGGCTTCTCCCGCTGGGCGCCGCTGGCCCAGGCCCTGGCATTCGGGTTGCTGCTGGCCCTGGTGGATGTGCTCGGCCCGCAGGGCGTGGCCCCCTTCATCTACTTTCAATTTTAGCAAAAACTAGAAGAATTCACGTGGGAAAATAGCAGGAAATTGGCTTTGCTGATCATGCCGCTCGGGCAACCCGACGTGGCGGGATGGTGGTGATGACCTCGGCGGTGAAGATGCTGGGAGAGGTTGTCGTAGGAGCTGGCGGTCAACGTCGGCTCTCTGTCTCGAGCCTGCTCAGTCGGCCTGATACAGCACTTCGTCCGGCGGGGTGTCCGCTGGTGCACCCGGGTCGTGGCTCCCGATGCCATCGGGGAAGTGGATCCGCCGAACGTCCACCACCGACGGCTGGCTGCATCCCATCGGATCCGAAGGAAGTCGTCGGTGGTTTGGTCGAGAACCTGCGTCGGCTCGACCATCAGCTGCCATTGGCCATGCCACCAAGTCAGGTCCATGTTCCAGACAAACCGGGTTCCATCCGACCCGAAGTGCCGCGTTTCATCGGTCCAGGCCATCAGTCCGGGGCCGACGGCAACCCCCGTCAACGCTGAGCGCCGCACCGATGGTGGCCGCGCAGCGGATCGTCCTTGAGCTCGAACGGAGCCGACGCCACCACCCGGGGAGCGTCGCGAAGCGCCCCCGCGGCTCTCTCGGGCTGGACCTTGCCGGTGGCCACGGCGACCTCCAGATCGGGGGGGATGGCGTCGATGCCCCACCCGAGGTCGATCACCAGGTTGCTGGACAACGAGTCGCCCGGCTCGGCGACCCGGAACCGGTCGGCGTTGCCGACGCAGTCTTGTTCCCGAACCCAATGTGAACCTTTCGGTCGACCGGCGAGACTCGGGTCGGGAACGACATAAAGCAAGGTCTCACTGAGGAGAGCCAGCTCGCCGTTCCATCGTGCCCTGGCCCGACGACTTCAGGGTACGGCTCTTCACCGAACCTGAACGAGCCACGCTCCGGGAACCCATCGGATCCGGCCTGGCGCACGCCTACCGCCACTGGCTGATCGCAACTGGTGGGCGTTTCCACAGCAAGTGGCTCGTCGGACACGTTGGTGACGACCACGGTCACCTCCATGCGGGTGCCCACCTTTGCCGATGTCGGGGCGACCAGTTGCACATCCAACCCATGCGCTTCGACACCATGGGTGGCCGTTGGGTCAGCCGTGTCGGGGTCCGGCGCGGGGCGTTCGGCGATGGTCGGACGCGGCGTAGGGCTCGGTGGCTCACTCGCCACGACGGTCTCTGGCCCAGGTCTCGCCCATCGAGCAGTGTCGCCACACCCACCCCACCGGCGATGAGCACTGCGGCGGCTGCCAGCGACCCTCCCGTGCGCTGCCGTCGGGCCCGTCGCTCAACATGTCGAGCGAACGCCCGGTGAGCGGCGTCGACGTCAACAATCGGTGCTAGACGATCCAACCGTGTCAGCTCGTCGGCCGAGAACGGCGGGCTATCGCCAGGGAGTTCGTCGGGGACATCGCTGTCAGATCCGTGTGCGTCTTGATCGTGTGGTTCAGACATCGTCGGCCACCACCAGGGTGCGTCGTAGGGCCTTGCGGGCGTCGTGAAGGTGGGACTTGACCGTTCCGGGTGCAAGATCGAGGTCCTCGGCCACCTCGGCGAGGGAGTAGCCGCCGAGGTAGTGGAGGCACACTGCCAAGCGCTGTTGCCGGGGCAACTCGCGGATGCCGTCCATCAGGTCGAGGTCCAGCGGGTCGAGCCCGGTCTCGTCCACCGGACGGACCGCAGCCAGGATCTCGGTGCGACGGCGAGAGTCTCGGCGACCGTTCAACAGGCGGTTGAGAGCCACCCGCCGAACCCAGCGCGTCGGGTCTTCCAGCGAACCCACCCGCCGCCACTTGCGGTCGGCCTGAATGAACGCCTCCTGCACGGCGTCGGTGGCCTGCTCGACACCGTCAACGAGGGCCAAGCTACGAACGAGCCGCTGGAACTCGTCTCGGAAGAGCGCCTCAACCGAGGAACGTTGCCCAGATTCGATGTGCACCTCCTGCACGTTGGCTCACCGACGACGTGCACATGTGGTCCATGTACCTTCATCACAACCCTTACACCCGCCAGCACGCTGAATGGTTGGGTCAGACTTCGGGCGAACAGAGCCTCCGCGTGTCGACCCCCCTGTCTCGCGTCGATATGTGGTGGGTCCGGGAGCACCTATGGAACGTCGGGTGGCACCCGATCGCCCCTCCTACGATTCGGTCGAGCTGTGGGACTGGCCGTAGCTGCCTTCGGCTCGGTCAGTGGTCTTTCCGCTGAGCTTCCGGCCGAGGTTTCTGGTGGTCCTCCGAAATACGGGGGAGATCCACCAGCTGACGATCACGGCGAACGGTAGTCCGGTCAGGCCGAACGCAATCTCGTCCATGGGGCTTCGGATCCACAACCGCCAGGCGAAGTCGAAAGCCCAGCTGGCCAAGAGGAATACGGCGATGACGTTGCCCAATGTTGTGGCACAACCTCGATGGGCGTCCGGGCCTGCCTCACCCTCCACCGGGGAGTCAACGGCACCCTGAGCCTCCCCATGTTCCGAACCGTTCATCGCGAGCACAAGCCGGGCAACGATACGAGCAAGCACGCGGCACCGTCGGGGGGACCTTCGAGTTCGACCATGGCAATTCTCCACGCATCAGGGCCGGCAGGTGCACCAGGTTGCCGAACGGTAGACCTAATCGGTGCCGGAGGGAAGGCGCATCGGGAGACGCCGTCGCTGCACGCTTTCCCGCAGCCCGACCCATGCGGAATGCACCGCTTCCAGGCGCCTTCAGTCGGGGTTATGCGGCGTTCGGGAAGGGCCTGATTGAGACTGGTGTGGCGTTGCGGCGTTCGTCGTAGCGTTCAGGATGCCGGCCGGTGGGCTCTATCTAGGGCCTGTCGCCTTCGGGTTGACTTTAGTTCGAATTGTCTGCTGGCTGGTGTTCTTATCCGGGGTGTGGCTCGAAAGAGGCGCGAGCTCAATCGAACCCAAATCAGGAGTGCCCACCTCGGTTCCCATCACCGAGACAAGGAGCATTTCCTATGGCAACCATGATTGGCATCGATCCGCACAAGGCGTCACACACCGCAGTTGCGATCGACAACACCGAGACCTCGCTCGCCGAGTTGCGAGTTCGAGCATCCGCGGCACAGACCGACCAGCTGCGGTGTTGGGCGACGCCGTTCCCCGACCGGGTATGGGCAATCGAGTCCGCACGCGGCCTCGGATATCTCCTTGCCCAACAGCTCGTCGCTGCCGGCGAAACCGTGGTGGATGTGCCGCCGGTGCTGTCGACACGAACAAGGCTGCTGGGCTCGGGGAAGGGCCAGAAGAACGACCCCAACGACGCCCGGTCGGTTGCGATCGCTGCGCTGCGTCACACCGGCCTGGGCCGCGTGAGAGCCGACGATCACGCGCAAGCTTTGAAGCTGCTGGCGAAACGACACCGAGACCTGGGCCGCGCCAAAAACAAGACCGTATGCCGGTTGCATGCGCTGCTGACGGACCTGTCACCAGGCGGCGTAGCGAAGCAAATGACTGTGAACAGGGCAAACGAGGTCCTCGACCAGGTCGAGATCACCAGCCGGGTTCTGGAACTCCGTGTCGCGGTCGCCCACGAGTTCGTAGCCGATATCGCCCACTACGAAACCCAACGAAAGACATCGCTGAAGCGGCTTCGCTCGGCGGTCGCTGCGACTGACACGTCCCTGACAGACATCCGCGGGATCGGTGTGGTCAACGCAGCAATCATTATTGGACACGTCGGCAACATCGACCGGTTCGCGTCCTCCGCGCACTTCGCCAGCTACAACGCAACCGCCCCCGTCGAGGCGTCATCAGGCGAGAACCGGCGACACCGGCTGAACCAGCGCGGCAACCGGCACCTCAACTACGCGATCCACATCGCGGCCGTCACCCAGCTCCGTCAACCGTGCCAAGGACGGGTCTACTACGACCGGAAACGAGCCGAGGGCAAGAACATCAAGGAAGCAATCCGGGCGCTGAAACGACAGATCTCCAACGCCGTCTACCGTTCGCTCGTCGCCGACGCCAAACGGATCTCGAGCTGACAAGAGTGGGCCCGGGAGGACACCCAGGAACGACTCTTCAGTCCAGCGTGACCGGCTCAACATCCTGAACGGCCGGCTCTTCGGACAAGTCACTTCCCGGACCCAACAACCACGCTACGACCACCAAACTCCACACGCCAGAGGATCTGCTTCAACGCGCCCCCAACCCTCCAGAATCGAGGGCTTGACACAAAGAGGCTTCGAACTGTGCGGTCGCTTCCGCTACCGGATGGTGATTCCGGGCGAGCGATATGAGCGGCCCTGGACGCTGCCCCATCTGGGCCGAATGAGCGGTATTGCCGAATAGCGCGCGGGGTGAGCAGACATCGGTCTAAGCGTTCTGAGCGGCCTCCAGGCCATTTA
Source organism: Microthrixaceae bacterium (assembly GCA_041394485.1). Lineage (GTDB taxonomy): Bacteria > Actinomycetota > Acidimicrobiia > Acidimicrobiales > Microtrichaceae > Microthrix. Next base: position 65,302 of record JAWKIE010000010.1, on the reverse strand, counting down.
GCGGCAGGAACCCCGGCTGCGACCAGCCATCAACTGGTCGACGAATTGAATGCACTTGGCGGAGAAGTCCGCGTCGGCCAGTCTGTGTTGATGGAAGATCCGGCCCCATCGCGGCGCATCGTCAGCCAGCGGATCCGGAACAGGATCATTGAGTACTTCGACTTTGTCTCGTCCTACGAGGCGCAAGTGGACTACGAGAAACGAGTGCCGTTCGTCAACGTGCCCTACGAAGTGATCGACCTATGGGAGGACTCGGTTCCCCCGCCACCTAGGGCTCCCGTTGACGATCTGAGCGTGTTCTCTCCGGCAGAGCTACGCGAGATCAATCTGTTCCAGCCGGTCTGGGACGCCGCTGCTGATGCGATTGGCCAGGACTTCCCGACCGTGGCCTTCGTGCAGTCATTGCCTGAATGGCATCGGCTTAGAGAGCGGGCGATCTCAGCGGCGTTGGTCTTCCGAGAACGAGGCATGCTACCTGAAGACCGTGAGGTTTCGGGGCCCGTGAACTGGGCTCGTACTGGCGACGGGATGGACGACTTCGTTCAAGTGCTGAATCGCCATCGCTCAAGTCCGTTCCCTGCCAGCATCGAGAAGGGGACCGACTACGGAGAAGTCGACCCGGTCATGATCGATGCCGACCTTTTTGGTTGGTCAATGGGGATCGCCAACGGCGCACCACGCGACCGCTCCGTCGGAGAGCGGTTGAAGCGATCCCGGGATGAGCTGAAACGGTCGATTCCACTTATACCGCCCGACGCCCGCGACTATTTCGAGCGATTGATCCGTATCGCCGATCTCGCACTCGGCAATGAACGACGCACGTAGCGAAGGACAACGAACAGGCGCTCAGAAGAACAGCGCGCCGATCGCACACAAGCCGCGCGAGATAGCGAAGCATTCGCTACCGGCCCCTAGGGCAGAGCGCCAGCGCATAGTCCCGAGCACCGAACGTGCACTTCGCGCCGCATAGCCGGCGTTATACGTCGGTCTTCGTCACCCTCGCGTGCCCCATAACGTTCACGCGCTGAGAAGCCAGGCCGCCACCGGAAGCCGCTGGGTGCATGGCATCGGCCCAGGGTTCTGGCCCCTGTCTGCCGGTTCGGGCTCTGTTAGAGCGCGTTGACGGCTTGGGTGGCGTCGGCTGGGTCGACCCAGGTGTAGATGGCGGTGCTGACGGGGGTGGCGTGGCGGAGGAGTTCTTGGGTGGTGCGGAGGTCTCGGCCGGAGGTTTGGTAGACGGCGGTGGCGAAGCGGTGTCGGAGTTGGTGGATGGTGGCGTCGATCCCACAGGATCGGAGTAGGCGGCGGCCTTGTGGGAGACGGACCATGCCTTGATCGGCTCGTCGTGGTTGTAGGTGTGGGGGAACACCCATCCTGTTTGGGGGAGTCCCCAGTCGGTGAGCGATCGGAGGACCGATGGGTGGGCGGGGACCACGCCTGGTCGTCCGCCTTTGCCTTCAGCGATCACGATCAGGTGTTGGGCCAACAGCACGTTCTCGCCTCGGAGCATTGAGATTTCGGCGGCTCGGAGCCCGGAGTAGGCCGCAAGGCGGAGCCATGCTCTCATTCGCAGGTGTGCGAGGGCGATGGCCATTTCGAGGTCTGGTTCTCCGATTGGGCGGGGGAGTCGTCGTGGGTGTTTCGGTCTCGGAGGTGTTCGGTGGGGTTGTCGGCGCGTAGAGCCGGTTCGGTGGAGCCACCCGAAATAGGAGCGGAGCCAGGATGCTTCCCCGGCGCGTGTGCCTTGGCTGAGCGGCTGACCGTTGGCCTTCGTGCGAAGCAGGAAGTCACGGAGCTGGTCAGGTGTAGCGTCTCGGAGCTGCGTGGGTCTGAGTGTGTCGGGACAATCGTCCCAGCAGCGTGTGGTGCTGGTAGCGGGTCACAGGGCGAAGCCCCGCGAGTTCCTGGTCGGCCAAGTACTCACCAACGCATGAGTCGACGACCTCGGGCTGAGCAGTCACGATCCGCAGTCGGATCGCCACTTCCGGCAGCCTCTCATGACGCCGCGGCAGCCTTGAGCAAGTCCACCCAGGCACCGTCACATCCGAGCCTTTGGGTAAGTCGACTGGGGTTCAATCTATTTTCAGTTCTGACCCCACTCCGGGGGCCGAGCCCGTCCGGATAGGGTTGCCTCGATGGGTTCTGGCCATTCGCACGCTGTCGAACCCGGTCGCTTGGAGGTGCCCGGCGAGATCCGTCGTCGCCTGCTGGCGGCGATCGGCGGCATCGCCTTGGCGACGGTGGTCGGCCTGGCGGTGTTGTGGCCCCGTGGCCTCGAATTGCCCGACATCACCGCGTTCGGCGTGCCCGAGGTTCGCTTCAACGCCGAGGTGATCGACGTCGAGGCCCAGCCGTGCCCGGTGCAGATCGACCCGTCCGACCCGGCGGCCGACTCGCCCGACTTCGAGGGCGAGGAGTCGGAACTGCAGTGCGAGGACCTCCGCCTGAAGCTGCTCGGCGGCCCGCAGGAGGGCACCGAAACCAGCCTGCCGCTCACCGACAACAATGCGGTGGCGGAGTTCAAGCCGGGTCAGCAGGTGGTGCTCGGCTACTTCCCGCCTCCGCAGTGCCGGGACCTGTCGGCGGCGGCGGCGCCGGCGTGCCTCGAGGCGTTCGATCCCGGGGTCTACTACTCGATCGAAGCACGGGAGCGGGGGCGGCCCATGCTGGCGCTCCTCGCACTGTTCGTCGTCGCGGTGATCACGCTGGGGCGCTGGCGGGGTCTGGCGTCGCTGGTCGGGCTGGGCATCAGCATCGCCGTGCTCATGGGTTTCGTGCTGCCCTCGATCCTGGTGGGCAACAGCCCTCTGTGGGTGGGCCTGGTGGGTGCGTCGACGATCGCATTCTCGGCGCTGTATTTGGCCCATGGGTTCAACCCTCTCACGCACGTGGCACTGCTGGGCACCCTCGGTTCGCTTGCGATCGTCGCGCTGCTCTCGTTGGTCTTTGTCGGCGCCACCTCGCTCAGCGGCGTGGTCGGCGACGACGCGCTGGTCGTGCAGGCGTTTGGGGCCGACCTGTCGTTCTCGGGTCTGTTGTTGGCGGGCGTGCTCATCGGTGCGCTGGGCGCCCTGGACGACATGACGGTGACCCAGGCGTCCTCGGTGCTGGAGCTGTGGCGGGCCGACCCCGACCTGGGATGGCGCGAGCTGTACCGCCGGGCGATCCGGATCGGCCGCGATCACATCGCCTCCACGGTCAACACGTTGGTGTTGGCCTACGCAGGTTCGTCGCTGGCCCTGCTGTTGCTCTTCATCCAGTCGGATCAGACGATCGGGCGCGTGGTCACCTCGGAGGCGATCGCCACCGAGGTGGTTCGCACGCTCACCGGTTCGATCGGACTGGTGGCGTCGGTGCCGCTGACCACCTGGTTGGCGGCGGTGCTGGTGAGCCGGCACCAACCCGACGAGGGGTTTCGGGCCATGTCCGATCTCGATCTCGAACCGCTGACCTTCGACGACGACGACGCCTGAGCCGCCGCTGCGGGCGATCGCCGGGTGAACGGCGCCCGCCACCTCCCACCGGACCGGCACGCCTACGGTTGCCGGATGCCTCCCGCAGCAGCGTCCGTCCACCATGAGCAGCGGCGTTGATGGGGCTGCGGGAGTGGTGGCGGGCCCGACGCGAGCCCGTCGAGTTTCCGGAGCAGTGGCGGAGCGTGCTCGAGTCGTGCCTGGCGCCGTGGCCGCAGCTGTCGGACGACGAACGTGACCGGCTGGAGCAGCTGACCCTGGCGCTGATCTACGGCAAACGGTGGGAGGGCACCGCCGGGGTGACGGTGACCGACGAGATGAAGGTGGTGATCGCCGGGCACGCCGCCCTGCTGGTACTGGAGCTGGGCATCGGCGCCTACGACCGGGTGGGGTCGATTCTGGTGGCGCCCAAGGAGGTTCGGGTCGAGGGGCGCGAGTTCTCCTTTGTGCCGGGACTGGTCAGCGACGGCCCGGTGACCCTGTCCGGGGAGACCAGCCTGCGGGGTCCGGTGATGATCACCTGGAACTCGGTCACCCGGGAGGCGCGCCACCCCGACCGCGGCCACAACGTCGTGTTCCACGAGTTCGCCCACAAGTTGGATCTGCTCGACGGCGTGGTCGACGGCACGCCGCCGTTGAGCGACCCGGCGGTCGCCGAGCGCTGGGTGAGCGTCTTCACGGCCGAATACGAGGCGGTCGGCCGGGGGGAGGGGTCGCACCTGTTGCGGTCCTACGCCTCGGTGAACGCCGGCGAGTTCTTCGCCGTGGTCACCGAGGTGTTCTTCACCCGAGGCGCCGAGTTGGCCGCCGATCGGCCCGAGCTCTACGAACTGCTCCGCGGCTTCTACCGGCAGGATCCCGCCGAACGGTCCCGCTCGCCGCGTTAGGGTCGGCCTTCCCCGGGCCTGCGAAGGTGGGTTCTTGCCGGGGTTGCACACGACGACATCGGACAGAGGCGGTTCGTGCCCCAGGTAGCGCTCATCGAGCAATCGATCGCCCCGGTGGAGGGCCGCCCGCCCGGAACGGATGCGAGCCTTGGCATCCGTTGACTCCCGGCGACCCCGCCGACCGGTCGGTCGGCATCGGCAATCACCTCCGGCTTCGGGTTCGGCCGCCTGCCGGCGTAGTCGCGCGGCCGGGTTCCCGGTTCTGTCGGGTCGGGCCACGCTCGGTGCTCCGAGTCGGGCGAGTGAGCCCAAGCCGTCCCCATCCCCCCGCGCTCGTCAGCGCCGACCGGTGTCCCGGTCTCGGCGTCGCGCGAGCACCAACCTCCCCGTCCAACAAGAGAAAGCAGCACTATGACCAACACGATTCAGGAACGGCGTTCGACGCGCCGACCGACCCGACTGCTCGTCGCCGCGCTGGCGGCGTGTGCGCTCCTGGGAGCATCCTGCTCCAACGGCGATGAGACCACGGATGATGCGTCCGGCGGTGAGGGCGAGCTCACCGGTTCGATCACGATCGGGGCGATTCCCGACCAGGACCCCGAGGTGCTCCAGCGCCAGTTCGACGACGTCTCCGCCTACCTCGAGGAGCAGTTGCCCGGCATCGACGTCGAGTACGTGCCGGTGACCGACTACGACGGCGCCCTGGCCGGGTTCACCACCGGCGATCTCGACCTGGTGTGGTTTGGAGGTCTCACCGGCGTCCAGGCCCAGGAGGCGGTGGACGGCTCGGTGCCGATCGCCCAGCGCGACATCGACGAGAAGTTCACCTCGGTGTTCATCGCGGCGCCCGACTCGGACCTCGGGGAGATCGACGACGTCGACGGGCTCTCCGAGATCGCCGGCCACAGCCTGACGTTCGGTTCGGAGAGCTCCACGTCGGGCCGGTTGATGCCGCAGTACTTCCTGGACCAGGCCGGGGTGGACGTCGAGGAGGACCTGAAGGGACAGCCCGGGTTCTCCGGCTCCCACGACGCCACCATCGAGCTGGTCACCGCCGGCACCTACGAGGTGGGGGCCCTGAACTCGCAGGTGTGGGACTCCGCCGCGGAGGACGGCACCCTCGACGACTCCAAGGTGGTCGAGATCTTCCGCACGCCCGAGTACTACGACTACCACTGGGTGGCCCAGCCCGACCTGGACGCCGAGCACGGCGACGGGTTCACCGAGGCGCTCACCCAGGCGTTTCTCGGCATCGACGGCTCGACTCCGGAGCAGGAGCGCATCCTGGAGGCGTTCGGGGCCGAGGGCTTCATCCCCACCGAGGCCTCCAACTACGAGGCCATCCGAGAGGTGGGGGAGAAGATCGGGGTCCTGCGCTGAGCCCGGCCCACACCGAGCCGGGTGACGGACCGGACCCGGCCGCAGTCGCGGCCGGTCTCCGGTCGGTCAGCGTGCACTACGGCGGCCTTCCCGCACTGTCCGAGGTGGACCTGACGGTGCGGGCCGGGGAGCGCGTCGCGCTCCTCGGCCCGTCGGGTGCCGGCAAGTCGACCCTGCTGCGGCTGTTGTGCGGTCTGGTCCGACCGTCGGCGGGTGAGGTGTGGGTCGGGGGTGACCGGATCGACGGTGCGTCCCCCCGTCGGCTTCGGCGCGCCCGCTCGCGCCTGGGCGTCGTGTTTCAGAGCGGCGATCTGCCGGGCTCGCTGCGGGTGGTGCACAACGTCGAGGCGGGGCTGCTCGGCACCTGGTCGCTGCCCCGTGCGCTGGCCTCGCTGCTTCGCAGCCGTCCCGGCCCCCGGGTGGAGGAGGTGCTCGACTCCGTCGCCCTCACCGGGCTGGCCCGGCAGCGCACCGACGCCCTGTCGGGCGGGCAACTCCAGCGGGTTGCGGTCGCACGAGTCCTGCTTCGTGCGCCCCCGCTGATCTTGGCCGACGAGCCGGTCAGCAGCGTCGATCCCGAACTGGCCCGCGTGGTGCTCGGGGCGCTGGTCGCTGCCGGCGGGGACGAAACGACCACCATCGTCAGCCTGCACAACCCGGAGCTGGCCCGCCGCTACTGCGACCGGGCGATCGGCATCGGGGAGGGTCGGGTGAGGTTCGACCGTCCGGTCGCCGACCTGACCGACGCCGACCTCGACCGGCTCTACGGAGCGGCACCCGCCGGCGACGAGGCCGGGCTGCGCCGGTGATCGGGGCGGACGCCGTGCGGGCCGCGGGTCGAGGTTGAGCTCCGTGGCCCCGGCGGTCGAGCGGACGCCGATCGGTGGTGTTCGGTTCACCGCCGGCCGCCGGTGGGGTCTCGTCGCCGCGATCGTGCTGGCCTGGGCGGCGATCCGAGCCGGTCTGACCGGCGACATCGTCAACGGGGACGGCGCTCCGTCGCTGTGGCGGTTCGTGACCGCGATCGCCGATCCGGCGATCTCGACCGGGTTCTTGGAGCTGACCGCGCGGTCGGCGCTCACCACGCTGGGGTTCGCCGTCCTCGGCACCGCGCTCAGCGTGTGCCTCGGGCTGCTGGGTGCGCCGTTGCTCAGCGAGCGGGTCTGGGAACTGGACGCCCCGCCAACAGCGACGGCCCGGCTGCGGCGGCGATGGGCCTGGGGGGTCGCCAAGCTGGCGGCGCTGGTCCCCCGGTCGCTGCACGAGGTGTTGTGGGCGTTGGTGTTGGTGCAGGTGTACGGCCCGGCGCCGGTGGTGGCGGTGCTCGCCATCGGGGTGCCCTTCGGTGCGGTGACGGCCACGGTGTTTGCCGAGACGATCGACGAGGCGGACCCCGCCCCCTACGAGGCGTTGCGCGCCGCGGGGACCGGGCGGCTGCGGGCGCTGAGCTGGGGCATCGCCCCCGACGTGTCGGGCGCGCTGCTGTCCTATTCCTTCTACCGGTTCGAATGCGCGATCCGCTCGGCGGCCATCCTGGGCATCGTCGGCGTCGGCGGGCTCGGGTTTCAGCTCAGCGCCAGCTTTCAGAGCCTGAACTACGACGAGATGTGGACGCTGATCGCCGCTCTGATGGTGCTGTCCGGCCTGGCCGACGCACTGTCGTCGCTGATCCGGAGACGCCAGGGCGGCACCTCGGCGCGCTGTGGGGACGTCACGGTGCCGGTCCCCCCGACGCCGGCGGTCGCTGCGCGCCCCCGCCGGGCGGATCGCCGGGACCCGGTGCTGACGGTGGCCGTGCTCGGAGCCCTCGCCGCGGTGCCGGTGGCCTGGTGGGTGACCGAACTCGACGTGCCGATCCTGTGGGACGCCCGCCGCCTGACCCTTGCCAGGGGCGTCGTCGGGGAGATGCTCCCACCCCACCTGGGACCGTCGGGCTGGTCGGGCATCGTCGGTGCGTCGCTGGACACCTTGGCGATGTCGGTGCTGGCGATCGCGATCGCCGCGGCGGTCGCCCTGGCGGCGGCCGTGCCGGCGGCACGGAGCGCCGACCGTGCCCAGCGGCGCCAACCGCTGGCCCGCGCCACCTCGACGGCCGGGTCGTGGGCGGTGCGAACCCTGCTGTTGCTCGCCCGCGCCGTTCCGCCCCCCGTGTGGGCGTTCCTGGCCGCGCTCGTGCTGTTTCCTGGGATCTGGCCCGGTGTGGTGGCGTTGGCGGTCTACAACGTGGGGGTGTTGGGCCGGCTCTACGCCGAGACCCTCGAGGAGGAGGATCCACGCCCGCGTGAGGCCATCGAGGTCACGGGCGCCGGACGACTCGCCTCGTTGGCCTACGGCTCGCTGCCGGTGGGCGCGAGCCGGCTGATCTCGCTGGGCCTCTACCGCTGGGAGGTGACGATGCGCGAGACGATCGCCGTCGGCGTCGTCGGCGCCGCCGGGTTGGGTCGCCTGATCGACTCCGATCTGGCGGCACGCGACTTCGCCGCGGTGAGCGCCGGGGATGGCGTTTGTCGTGTTGACCATGGTCGGCACGTGGGTCAACGTGCGGGCCCGACGTGCTTTCGCTAGCGGAGGGCAGGGTGGGCGGCTATCGGCGATCAGGTACGCCGGGTCCGGGTGCTCGTGCAGGTAGGCGGCGGCAAACGGGCACACCGGCACCACGGTGAGATTGCGATCGACCACGTCGGCGATCACCCCGTCCATCAACCGGGACCCGAGGCCCTGCCCGCGCTGCGCGGCGTCGGTCTCCACGTGCGGGATCGTGATCTCGTCGCCGCGAAGCGAGTAGTCGGCATACCCGATCATCGTGCCGTTGCGCAGCAACTCGTAGCGGCCCCGGTCGGGTTGGTCCACGACCTCCAGCTCGGTGGTGTCGTTGGCGGCGGCGGTGTCGCTCACATATCCCCCTGAATGTCGGCGTCGGCGGAACGCTCCGGGCGTTCCCCTGCGACCCTAGCCAAACCACTCGGGCTCGCGGCCCGGTGCCCACTTGATGTTGCAGCCCATCGACGGCAGCTGCTCGGTTGGGGCGGGGATTCCGTCGAACACGGCGTTGACGGCCGCCCGCAGGTCCTGCCCGGTCACCGGCGTGTCGGTGCCGGGCCGTGCGCCGTCGAAACGCCCACGGTAGGCAAGGGCCCCGTCGGAGCCGAACAGGTAGAAGTCGGGGGTGCAGGCGGCGCGGAAGGCGGTGGCCACGGCGCCGTCCGCATCGACGAGGTACGGGAAGTCCCACCCGAACGAGCGGGCGGTCGGGCCCATCTTGTCCGGCGCGTCGGCCGGATAGGCCTCGGTGTCGTTGGAGTTGATGCCGACCACCTCCAGCCCACGTGCGGCCCACCGCTGGGTGAGCAGCCCCAGCTCGCGGCCGATGTGCACGACAAACGGGCAGTGGTTGCAGATGAACATCACCAGGACGCCCGGCGGATCCGCAATCGACGAGGTGCTCCAGGTGGTGCCGTCGGGCCTCGGCAGCTCGAAGTCGGGGAGCGGGGTTCCCAGCGGCAGCATGGTGGACGCGGTTCGGCTCATCGGGACTCCTGGGGTTGCACCGTGGGTTGGGCGGCCAGCGTACGCTGGGGTGATGGCCGATCCTGCTGCACCGTCCATCGTCGAGGTGATGACCGACGAGGTGATCACCGTCGACCGCTCCCAGGCGGTCTCCGAGGTGTACGACCTGTTCCAGAGCCGCGACATCCACCACCTGCCGGTGATGGACGGCCAGCGACCGATCGGCATGATTTCGGCGGGCGACGTGCTGGCGTTGGTCTACGACATCGAGGACCCGTCCGACCGCATGATGCGCACGATGCTGGACCATCAGTTCACCATCGACGACGCGATGACCGACGAGCTGGACACCCTGGGCCTCGACGCCACGGTGCACGACGCCGCCGACCGGTTGGCCGACGGCGATCACCACTCGGTGGTGGTGGTCGACGCCACCGGGCATCTGGCCGGCATCGTCACGTCGACCGACCTGATCCGCTACCTGCGCGACCACAGCTGAGCGGCCCGCCGCCCCGAAGCGTCGGGCGGCCTCCCCTGCGCCGAGGCGGCCAGCAACCGCCACGGAACGGCATCCCACGCCGGCGAGTCCGTCGGCCCTAACATCTCCATTGGAGTTCGGCGACCCCCGCAGCCGCGGGCGGTTGATCGATGACGCGAGCGGCACCGCCCGCTGCGGAGGACTCCATGGCCATCCCCACCCGACCACGACGATCACGCTCCCGGCGGTCGGACGGTGGGCACGTGGACCACGAGTACGCCGTCGAGGACTCCTACGCCTACGCCCCGGAGTATGGGGCCCCCGACGACGAGGCGGCCGCCGCCGAGTACCGGGTGGCTCCCCGCCACCGGGCCGAGCCCGACGACTGGGCCGAGCCCGACGACTGGGCCGACCCGCACGATGAGGCACCGCGGCGGGCCCCGACCCCCCGGCCGGCACCAACCCGGAACCGACCCGCCACCCGCGTTCGCCACGGCCTGCGTCGGGTTCGGCTGAGCGATTCGCCGTCCGGCGGACGCATCAGGCTGGGCGTCCCGTATCAGTCGGCCTGGCTGAGCTACGTGATCGCGCTCATGCTCTTTCTGCTGCTGACGTCGGGCGATCTGGTGCGCACCGTCCGGGCGATGGACATCGGCCCGGTGCGAACGGTGACGCTGCCGATGGCCAACGGCGTCGACCGGGTGTCCAACCTGCTGTCGCTCAACCGGCCAGCCGACGCCATCGGCGCGGCGCTCGGCCGAGAGGTGCACGACCCGGTCGACCAGCAGGTGGACTTCAACCTGCCCGCCACGCCCCCCGAGGACCTGACGCCCCCGCTGCGGGAGGTGACCGCCGACGTCCCCCTGGAGGTGCACGTGGCGGGCGACTCGATGGGCCAACCCCTGGGGCAACTGCTCGAGGCCGCCGCGGTCGACGATCCCACCCTGGACGTGACCTACGAGTACAAGATCTCCTCCGGGCTGTCGCGCCCCGACTACTACAACTGGCCCGCCCGGTTCGCCGAGATCGCCCAGAACGTCAAGCCCGAGGCGCTGGTGATGATGATCGGCGGCAACGACGGCCAGGAGCTGACCGATCCGGCGGGCAACGTCGTGGCCCGGCCCGGCACCGACGAGTGGCGCACCGAGTACCGCCGACGCATCGACGAGCTGTTCGACGGCCTTCGCGCCGACAACCGACGGCTGTTCTGGGTGCTCCAGCCCAAGGTGGCGTCCTCGAAACTCCAGGGGTCGCTGACGACGATGAACGAGGAGGTCACCGCGTCGGCGGCAAAGCGACCGTGGGTGACCCTGATCGACGGCCCGGAGCTGACCTCGGGGCCCGACGGCGGCTACGCCGACTACCTGACGTTGGAGGACGGATCGCAGATCGACTGCCGGCAGGGCGACGGCGTGCACCTCACGATCGACTGCAGCCGCCTGGTGACCGACGCAGCGGTGGACGACATCGTCGAGACGTGGGCGATCGGGGAGTCGGCGGCACCCGCCGGCACCCCGCTGGACCCGACCAACGGCCGGGACGCCTCGGGACCGGCGGTCGAGGCCCCGGTGAACTCGCCGGCCGCGGAAGCGCCGGCGGCCACCGCCGATTCGGGGGACGCCGCCGAGGACTGACCTCCGGCCCGAGCGGTCAGGCGTTGCCCATCAGCAGGTTGAGGATGGGCTCGTGGGCCCAGATGGTGACGAGGGCACCCATCGCCAGCGCGGGACCGAACGGGATCGGCACCTTCCGACCGGAGATGCCGTTGATCGCCAGACCCTGCACGACGTTGACGAGCGAGCCGAGGATCAACGCGATCAGGATCAGTGGCCACGAGATCCAGCCGAGGTACAGACCCATGACGGCGCCCAGCCGAACGTCGCCGAAGCCCATGCCGCGTGGGCTGATCAGCCAGGTCAGGAAGAGGAAGCCGAAGTAGCCGACCGCACCCACCAGCGCGCCGAGCAGGTGGCCCCAGTCGCCGATCCACAACGAGATCGCCACCATGATCGCCAGCCCGGCGGCGAGCCCGGCCCAGATCAGCTGGCGGGGAATCAGCATGGTGCGGAGGTCGATGATGGCCGCCATCACCAACACGACGACCAGCACGAGGTAGGCGGGCAACGACTTGATCGGCCCCATCGCCACCGTGGTGATCAGCGCCAGCACCGGCAGGAGCACCTGCGGCGCGATCCAGCTCCAGCCGCGCGGGGTGCCGCAGTTGGAGCAGGCGCGACCGTCGCCGAACCACGACCTGAACGGCACCACGTCGGAGGGCTCGACCTCGGTGCCGCACTCGTCGCAGGCGGCCGGGCACGCCACGGCGTAGCCCTCGCCGTCGTCGTCCTCACGAAACCGGTGCAGCGGCACCGTGACCGCCCAACCGGCGATCAGCGACGCGACGAGCACCACGGGAATCAAGACAGCCATCACCCTCAGCCTGTCGGCAGCCATCGGCCGGAATCCAGGGTCGCGCGACCCGCGACCGGTTGGGTTTATGGCGGCGGTGCCGTCGCCGCTTCGCGGTGCCGTCGCCGCTACGCGGTGTCGATGCGTTGGAAGGCTTCGGCGTAGCGGCCTTCGGGCATCCCGCCGTCGGCCGCGTTGGCCGCCAGGAAGCCGCGCACCATCCGGTGCAACTCGGTCTGCTCCGGGTGCTGGCTCTCGTGGCACGACAGCGCCGCCAGCTTGGCGTCGAGGGTGTCGGTGATGTCGACGTAGGCGTCGGGGTTCCGGCCCACCATCAACCACACCTCGGGCACCGCCCACGGCTCGAGGCCCATCGCCGCCAACTCCGGGTGGGCGAACTTGGTGCGGGCATCTGGAAACACCGCCCGCATGGTGGCCTCGCCCGTGGCGAGATGGTCGGGGTGGCTGGGACCGATGCGGTCCCACCGCCGTTCGGGGCTCTGGGTGATGATCCGCTGGGGGCGGTAGGTGCGGATCACCCGGGTGAGGTCGCGGCGCAGGGCCAGGGTGGGCTCGACGGCGCAGTCCCGATAGCCGAGAAACTCCAGCGTGCCGACGCCGACGTGGGTGGCCGCGCGCTCCTGTTCGAAGCGGCGCTTGTTGGCCACCCGCACCCGGTCGGGCTCGTCGTCGAGCCCTCCCGCCTCGCCGTCGGTGACCACGCAGTAGGTCACCTCAACGCCCGCGGCCGCCCAGCGGGCGATCGTGCCCGCAGCGCCGAAGTCGATGTCGTCGGGGTGGGCGAACACGGCGAGCACCCGCTCGATCCCCTCCAGCTGCGGATCGGAACCGGTCGACGTCATGGCTGCGAGCCTGCTGCGCCGGCTCCGGGCGTGCCAACTTCGCCGCCTTCCCCGGGTTCGTCCTCGAGTTGAACCTGGGCGGTGAGGCCTCGACGGTCGATCTTGCCGGTGGCCCCCAGCGGCAGGCTGGAGCGCACGGCCAGCGCCTCGGGCAACTTGTGGCGGGCGATCACCCGCGCCCCGTGGCGACGAAGCGATTCCAGGTCGGGGGCCTCGACGCCGGGGCGGGGCACCACCACCGCCACGCCCACCTCGCCCATCACGTCGTCGGCCCTGGGGACGACCGCCACCTGGGCGACGCCCGGATGATCGGCCAGGGCGGCCTCCACCTCGGCGGGAAACACGTTGTAGCCGCCGCGGATGTACATGTCGCCCCGTCGTCCGGCCAGCCGGTAGCGGCCCGGACGGTCGGGTTCGGAGCGCTCGCGGGTGGCCAGGTCGCCGGTGCGCACCCACCCGTCGCTCAGCGCGGCGGCGGTCGCCTCGGGGGCCTCCCAGTACCCGGCCATGGCACTCGGCGTGCGGATCCACAGTTCCCCGAGCGTCCCGTCGGGCACCTCGGTGCCGTCGACGTCGCGGATCGAGGCCTCGATGCCGGGCCGCGGGCGGCCGATCGTGGCGTCGTCGCCGTCCCGCTCGGGCCACGGCGGGGTGGCCAGGCCGCACCCGCCGGTCTCGGTGGAGGAGTACCGAATCGTGTACCCGGCGCCGAAGCGGCGGCGCGCCTCGCTGACCAGGGGGGTCGGGCTGGCGGCGCCACCCACGATCAGCAGCCGCATCGCCGACAGGTCGAGCGAGTCGATCAGCGGTGAGCGCAACATCAGTGCCACCTGGGGCGCCACCGCGCCGATCGCGGCCATCGACTGCTCGGCGACCAGCCTCAGCACGGTGTCGGCCCGCCAGCGGTCGACCAGGTGCAGCCGGGCGCCGCTGCGCAGGTACCAACACAGCTTGGTCATCAGCCCGACGTGGGCGAACTGGGTGGAGACGAACATCGGCCCGGCGCCGCCCCACCGGTCGGCGGAGTCGCCCAGGTCCAGTCGGGCGATAGCCGCCAACGCACCCTCGGTGAACCGGGCCGCCTTGGGCAGGCCGGTGGTGCCCGAGGTGAACACGAGCGCCGCCGTTCGATCCGGGCGGGGCGTCGGGGCGTCCGCGACGGGTCCCCACGAGCCGGGCCCGTCGTCCTCGAGCAGGTCGGCACACGGGGCCCGGCCGGGCTCGCAGGGCGAGACCAACTCCACGGAACGATCCCCGGAGATCGACTCGGCGAGGCCGGGATCGACCAGCACCAGCGCAGGATCGACCAGCTCGACCAGCGCGCCCCGCTCGGCCGGCGCCAGCGACGGGTTCACCCCGGCGGTCACCGCCCCGAGGGCCGACGCCGCGGCGTAGGCGATGAGGTACTCCAGCCCGGAGGGCAGCACCAGCGCCACCCGGTCCCCCTCCCCCACGCCGCGACGGGCCATCCAACCCGCCAGCGCTCGGGCGCCGGCCCACCACGACTCGTAGCCCAACGCCTCGCCGTCCCAACGGACGACGGCCGGAGCATCGCCGAACCGACGGGCGGCCTCGGCCAGGGTGGCGGCCAGGCTGATCGCCGGAGCGGTGATCGGCGCCGACCGCTGCCGGGGAGGCGGGGTGTGGGTCACCGGCCTAGCGGACGTTGGGCTTCACTCGCCTGCCGGAGGCGAAAAACTCCTGGCCCTCGGCGAGCGCCTCCGCCGAGTTGCCGGCTGCCAGCAGAAAGCCCCCCAGGTCCAGCGCCTGACGGCGCGACAGCTCCTGGGCCATCCAGAGGTTGCGCACCGTGGCCATGACGGCGTCGGCGGGCTGCGAGGCGATCGCCTCGGCCGCCCACCGGGCGCGCTCGGCCAGCCGATCGGCGGGCGTCACCTCGCTGACCAGGCCGACCTCCAGCGCCCGGGCCGCGGACAGCCGCTCGTGGGCGCCCAGCAACATCATGCGCATCAGGTCGCCAAACGGCATCCGGGGGGCGAGCAACGTGGGCTCGAGCACCGCCGCCATCCCGTAGGTCACGTGGGGATCGAAGAAGGTGGCGCCCTCGGCGGCGATCAGGAACTCGACCTCGCCCAGCAGGTAGAACGCCCCGCCGCAGGCCATGCCGTTGACCGCGGCGATCACCGGCTTCCACATGCCGTGGGTCTTGGGCCCCAGCGCCTCGCCGGGATCCCGGTACGTGTAGGGATCGAAGGTGTACTCGCCCTCGCTCGTGGGCACCGCGTCGCGGTCGATGCCGGTACAGAAGGCGGCCTCGCCGGCGCCGGTGAGCACGACCGCCCGCACCTCGTCGTCGTCGCGCAGCCGGGCCCAGGCCCGAGGCAACTCCTCCAACATCGTGGCGTCGAAGGCGTTGTAGCGGTCCGGCCGGTTGAGGGTGAGGGTGGCCACCCGGTTGGAGGTCGTCACCAGCAGGGTCTCGTAGTCGCTCACGCCGTCACCCTAACCGCACGATCTGACGACCCGTCAGGTGCCCGTCGGGCGGACCGGCGGCCCGCCCGGGCGGTACCGTGGCGGCGGGCCGGGGACGACGCCCGGACACGTGAGGGGACGGCCGAAGGGCCGGGGGAGGGCACCATGAAGGTTGACCTGAGCGTCATCGACTTTCTCGATCGGGCCGAGGCGGTGTTTCCCGACCGGGTGGTGTTTGTCGACGAACCCGACCAACCGGCCCGGTCGTGGGGCGAGGTCACCGGCGCCGAGTTCGCCCGCCGCGCCCGCAACCAGGCCGCCCACCTCGACGCCCTGGGTGTCGGCGTGGGGGAGCGGGTGGCGATCCTGTCGCAGAACTCCGCCCGGCTGGCGTGCGGGTTCTTCGGCGTGTCCGGCTGGGGGCGCATTTACGTGCCGATCAACTTCCGGCTCAGCCCGGTGGAGGTGGCCTACATCGTCGAGCACTGCGGGGCCTCGGTGCTGATGTACGACCCGGAGTTGGCCGACACGGTCGCCGACCTGGAGGTCCCGCACAAGGTGGAGCTGGGGGCCGAGAGCGACGTCGACTGGTTTCTGACCGACGGCGAGCCCACGCCCTGGGTTCCCGACGAGGACGCCACCGCCACGATCAACTACACCTCGGGCACCACCGCCCGGCCCAAGGGGGTGGAGCAGACCCACCGGGCGCTGTGGCTGAACGCCTCCACCTTCGGGTGGCACGCCGGGGTCAACGAGCGCGACGTCTACCTGCACACGCTGCCGATGTTCCACTGCAACGGCTGGGGCATGGTCTACGCGGCGCTCGGCATGGGCGTCACCCAGGTGGTGCTCCGCAAGGTGGACGGGGCCGAGATCCTGCGACGCATCGACCGCCACGGGGTGAGCTTCGCCTGCGCGGCGCCGGCCGTGGTGGCCGCGGCGCTCGACGCGGCGCCCGACTTCGATCCGGTGCCCGGCCGCGGCACGATGCGGGTGATCGTGGCCGGTGCGCCGCCGCCGACCACGACGATCGAGCGGGTGGAGGCCGAGCTCGGCTGGGAGTTCATCCAGATCTACGGGCTGACCGAGACCGCGCCGCTGCTGACGATGAACCGTTGCCGTTCCGAGTGGGACGACCTCGACCCGTCGGAGCGGGCCGTCAGGCTGGCCGCCGCCGGGTCGCCCACGATCGGGATCCGGGTGGCCGCCGACGCCCACGGCGAGGTGTTGGCCCGGGGCAACCACGTCATGGACGGCTACTGGCAGCAGCCCGATGCCACGGCGTCGGCGATCGTCGACGGCTGGTTCCACACCGGCGACGGCGGCACCTACACCGACGGGTTCGTCGCCATCTCCGACCGCAAGAAGGACGTGATCATCTCCGGCGGCGAGAACGTGTCGTCGATCGAGGTGGAGGACGCCGTGTTCAGCCACCCCGAGGTGGCCGAGGTGGCGGTCATCGGGGTGCCGTCGGAGCGGTGGGGTGAGGAGGTTCGGGCGCTCGTGGTGCGCACCGAGGGCTCGACGCTCACCGAGGACGAACTGATCGCCCACACCAGGGGCCGGTTGGCGGGCTACAAGTGTCCCAAGTCGATCGAGTTCCGGGACGAGCTGGTGCGGACCGCCACCGGCAAGCTCCAGAAGTTCAAGCTGCGGGCCCCGTACTGGGAGGGTCGCGACCGGCAGGTGAACTGAGCCGTCAGCCGGTACTCAGCCGGTGGGATCGCCGCCGGCGACCGGATCCCGTTCGAGCAGCGTGGTGCCGGTGGCCGCGGTGGTGGTCGGGGCCGCCGTGGTGGAGGCCGAGGGCTGCTCGTCGCCCGCCGCACAGCTGCCGGTGACCTGCTTGAAGTCGAGCACCCGGTTGACCGACTCGTCGAGCCGTTCCTCGGTCAGGGTGCCGCCGGCGACCGCGGCCACCATGGCGGAATGCACCTCGTCCACGTTCTGGGCCCCGGCGATCAGCGCCACGTCGTTGCCGGCCACCAGCGCCTGCACGGCCGCCTCGCTCTGGGACCGTTCGTCGGCAATGGCCCCCATGATCAGCGAGTCGGTCACGATCAGGCCGGAGAAGCCCAGGTCGTCGCGCAGCAGCGCCACGCCGGCCGGCGACATCGACACCGGCTCGCCCTCGGTCACGTCGGGGATCACCGCATGGGTGGTCATGATCGCCGGCACGCCCGCGTCGATGGCGGCGCGGAACGGCAGGAACTCGCGTCGTTGCAACTCGCTGAGGTTGCTGACCTGCACCAGCTCGCCGTGCGGGTCGGCCGATGCGTAGCCGATGCCGGGGAAGTGTTTGGCGATCGGCGTGATCCCGCCCTCGGTCATCCCCTCGGCCGCAGCGGTGGCGAAGTCGGACACCACCTCGGGGTCCAACGCGTACGAACGGCTTTTCAGCGCCGGGCCGAACCCGACGTCGAGCACCGGTGCGAAGTTGGCGTTGAACCCGAGTTCGACCATGTCGGCGGAGTAGTTGGACCACATCTCCTGGGTCTGGGAGGTGGACAGCTTCTGGGTGGTGTCGCGTGCCGACGGCAACGGCTCGATCACCTGGTCCAGCCGCTGCACCGTGCCGCCCTCCTCGTCGGAGGCGATCGTCATCGGGATTCGGGGGCCGTCCTTGATCACCTCGATCTGACCGGCGATGTCGCTGCCCTGGTCCTCGAGTGCGCCCACGCCGCCGATCTTTCCGGCCGCCGCGTCGTCGGCGACGTTCACCGGGGTGGAGGTCATCACCCACAGCAGCTGGCCGACCTTCTCCTCCACGCTCAACGTGTCCAGGCAGGGCTTGAGCGGATCGAGGTCGATGTTGGCGGCGTCGGTTGCGCCACCCTCGGTGGTCGGTGTCGCCCCTGACGCCGGCGGATCCGGGTCCTCGCCGGCGGCGGTCACATCGGCCGAGGTCGTGCCCGAGCACGCCGCTGCGATCAACAGGACGGCGGCGAACAGCGCCGACGTGGCGAAGCCGGCGTGGCGGCCCCGCAGCCGATACCCGCCGGCACCGAGGGGGGTGCGGCCATGTTGAAACACCGGTGAATCGTACCGTCTGTGGTGGCCGGGGCGGGGTCACGCCGGTCCCGTCCCACCACCGGGTGCGCGTTTGCCACGCTGGAGTGATGCCACCCGCCCCGCCCGATCCCGACCCGACACCGACGGCGCCGACGGCCCCGGGTCCCCACGACGCCCTGCACCGACCGCTGCGGTTGGGGCCGGTCACCGCCCCCAACCGGGTGGTCTTCGGCGCCCATCACACGCTGTTCGCCGAACCGTCGGACACCTACGGTGAACCCGGCCTGGTCGGACCACGGATGGTCCGCTACCTGGCCGAGCGCGCCGCCGGGGGCGTGGGCACGGTCGTCTGCGGCCCGCTGGCGGTGCACCCGGACTCGGCGGCGATGGCCCCGAACACGCCGATCGCCTGGGATCGACGGGTCATCGGAGGATGGTCGCTGCTCGCCAACGCGGTGCACGAGCACGGCGCCCTCGCCATGGTGCAGCTGGCGCACGGGGGGCCCACCGTGTCCGGCGGTTGGAGCAAGCGCCCGGCGGTGTCGTTCGGCCAGGTTGCCCATCGGCCCGAAGGGCCGCGTCAGCCTGGCCCCGAAGGGCCGCGTCGGCTTGGCCCCGAAGGGCCGCGTCGGCTCGGCCCCGACGGGTCGCGTCGGCTCGGCCCCGATGGCGTCGAGGACCTGGTCCGTCACTTCGGACGCGCCGCCCGCCACGCGGGCGCAGCGGGGTTGGACGGCGTCGAGGTCGATCTGGCCGGGGAGGGCCTGTTGCACGGGTCGATGATCACCGGCGGCGACCTCGACGGTCGTCTGCGGATGGTGCGTGACGTGCTGGCGGCGGTTCGCGGTGCGGCGGGCGATCGTCTGGCCGTCGGGGTGTCGATCGGCGGGGACGAGCACCTTGGCCGGGGTGGGTTGGGACGGGCCGGCTGGGCCGAGGCCGCCGCGGCGCTGGCCGGCGACGGCCTGATCGACTTCGTCGAGGTCACCGGGTGGCCCGCCTCGAGCCTGGTGGCGCCCTCGCTGTATGCCGACACGGGCGCGGTGGTGGCGCTCGCCTCGGCGGTCCGGGCACGGGTGCGCGAGGTGGGCGGGGCTGAGGTGCCGGTGCTGGCCGGGGGTCGGCACGTCACGCCGGGCGAGGCGGCCGGGGTGCTCGGGTCCGGCGCCGCCGACGGCGTCCGCCTGGTGCGCCCGCTGATTGCGGACTCCCACTGGGTGGCCAGGGACCGGGACGGCGAGGGCGACGCCATCCGCCGCTGCACGGGATGCAACGAGAGCTGTTCGGGCAACCTGGTGCGCGGCGAGCCGTTGACCTGTGCGACCAATCCCGCGGTCGGTCGGGAGGCGCTACTCGGGACGGGCACGATGTTCAAGGCGCCGCTGGCCCGGCGGGTGGTCGTCGTCGGCGGTGGCCCCGCCGGTCTGGAGGCCGCCTGGGTGGCCGCCGCCCAGGGGCACCGCGTGACGCTGCTCGAGCGCGAGCCGCAGGTCGGGGGGCGTCTCCGCGCGGCGGCGAGCCTGCCCGGCCGGGGGGAGCTGGCCGAATTCGTGGCCTGCCGGCTCGGCGAATGTCGTCGACGGGGGGTCGAGGTGCGCACCGGCGTGACCGCCACGGCGGGGTCGGTGGTGGCGCTGGAGCCCGATGCGGTCGTCGTCGCCACGGGTGCGATCGGCGACGCACGGACCGAGGTTGCGTGGCACCCGCCGATCGTCGGGGCGGACGGTCCCGGTGTCGTCGACCACGAATCGGCGTTGACCAACGTGCTGGCGGACGGACCCCGGGCGCTCGGCGCCAAGGTGGTGATCGCCGACCTGGTGGGGTTCGTCGAGGCGTTCGGGCTCGCCGAGCTGCTCGGCGGGGCCGGGGTGGACGTCACGGTCGTCTCACCCCTGGCCGGTCCGGACGCAGCCGATCCCGACACCCGCCGGCACCTCCTTCGTCGGGCTCGTCGGGCCGGAGCGGCGGTCCTGGCGCAGCGGACGGTCGCCTCGGTCGAAGCGGCCCGGGCCTCGGACGGCGGCCTGACGGTCGGGCTCGTCGACCGGCTGGACGACACGACCCACACCCTCGAGGACGTGACCACCCTGGTGGTGCGCTCATCGGCCCGGCCGGTGGACGCGCTCGTCGCCGAGTTGGCCGTGGCCCGGCCCGACCTGGAGGTTCACGCGGTGGGCGACGCCGTCGCCGCACGGTGGGCGGATCAGGCGATCGCCGACGGGCATCGGGTGGGGCGGTTGGTCTAGTCGCCGGCGGGCGATCCCGCCGGGCGATCGGGGATCGGCTGCGCATCGTCCCCGCCGGCCGCTACGCTGGGGTCTCCGGAAACTCCAACCGGACGGAGCGGCCGAGGGACTGGCCGGCACCGCCCAACCTGAGCACTTCCGATGTTGTGACGTTCTGCCCCCAGACGGGCGGGTACGTCCGTTGTTCGAAGGAGAACCCTCACCGGGATGAACCACCTGAGTCCTGCCCTCGAGGCCGCCGCGTGGGCGGCCGCCGACGGCGTCGCCACCGACACCGATCTGATGCTGCTCGAACGCGACCCGCTGCTGTGGCGACGCCAGCTGGAGGTGCTGATCGACGACACCGAGGAGGCACTCGACCGCGTCCGCAAGCTGCGCGGGCCCGAACGGGGTCGGGTGGTCGCCGACATGGAGGCGGAGCTGACCCGGCTCGAGGGGGCCTACGACCGCCTGCTGTCGCCCGGCGACCTCAGCGACGCGCTGGTGGAGGCCGACCCCCCGGGTGAGGTGCGGCTGCAGGCCTCCTGGGACGGCGGACAGATCGTCGTGTGGGCCGCCGGCCCGAGCACGCTTCCGGCCGACAACGACGGGCTGGCCGACCTCCTGGAACGCATCGGCGGCCCTGCGGTCGGCTGGACCGTGCACCGCGACGTGTCGTTGCCCAACGGCGCCACCGGTGCGGCGTTGGCCATCCCGGTCGAGGAGTCGCTCGGGTGGCTGGTCGCCGTCGGCGGCGGTCTGGGACGCGACGGGGTCGGATCCAGCGTGGCCTGGCTCGGCCGGGTGGCGGTCGCCGCTGTGCGACAGGTCGCCACCGGAGCGATCGTCCCGACCCTTCAGGGCGACAAACGCGAGCGCGGCGGCCTGATGGACATGTCGGTCCGGTGGGTTCCGGCGCTGCTCGACCAGATCGATCTCGACGGCATGGCCCAGGCGATGCCCGAGGCGGTGATCCTGCTGAAGCGGGCGGACGCCCGGTCGGTCACGCTCTCGGTGCTGCGGGCGGTGACCGACGCCATCGTGCGTGAGGCGTCGTCGCGCATCGAGCTGCCGGCCCCGCCGCCCCAGGTGCGCAACGCATCGGGCGTGGCCGAAGCGTTTCTCACCCGGTTGGACGGCTCACCCTTCGAGGCGCCCATCTCCGCCGGCGCCGAGGTGTCCAAGCGCCTCGACCGCTGGTCCAAGTCGGTCACCGGTTCCAACCGCACCCGGTTGGTCGTGCAGCTCGACCCGCCCGACTCCTCCGATGCCTGGTTCCTCACCGTGCTGGGCCCCGGGGCGGAGGGCAACCTGATGCCGATCGAGCTGGCGCTGACCGATCGACCCGGCACCAAGGCCCTGGCCGACGAACTCAACCGGCTGGAGCGCATCCTGCCGGCGCTGTTGCGCCCGGGGGCGATGCGACGTGGCCAGGTGTATCTGTCCACCGAGGAGGCCTGGGAGCTGATGAGCAACGGCGGCCCCAGCCTCGCCGCCGCCGGCTACGACCTGCGCCTGCCCGCCCTGTCGCGCCGCAAGCCGTCGCCGGCGCTACGGCTCTTCACCGAGCCCACCGGCGACACGGTGGTCGGCGCCAACCAGCTCTCCAACGTGTCCTGGTCCGCACTGTTCGACGACGTCGAGCTGACCGCCGAGGAGATCGCCCGTCTGGCCACGCAGGCTCGGCCGCTGGTGCAGAGCCACGGCAAGTGGGTGGAGCTCGACAAGGTGGACCTCAAGGAGGCCGCCGCCGCCCTGGCCGAGCGATCCGCCCGCACCCAGATGACCGGCGCCGAGATCCTGCGGGCATCGGTGGGCCTCGACAGCGTGTCGCTGGCCGGTGGGGTGTCGGTCGAGGGCGAGAGCTGGGCGGGGGAGCTGCTCGCCCAGGCCCGCAACCTGCCCTCCCCGGATTCCCGGCCCGAGGGTTTCGAGGGCGAGCTGCGCGCCTACCAGGCCGAGGCGCTGGCCTGGCTGGGATTCCTCGACGCGGTCGACCTCGGCGGATGCCTGGCGCTCGACATGGGCCTGGGCAAGACCCCGACGCTGCTGGCCCATCTGGCCGACCCCGACGCCGAGGGCCCGTCGCTGGTGATCGCCCCGCCGGCGGTGGTGGGCAACTGGGCCGCCGAGGCCCGCAAGTTCACGCCCGGCCTGTCGGTCGTGGTGCACCACGGCGCCAACCGGGCCCAGGGCGCCGCGTTCAAGCGGGCCGTGCGCAACAACGACGTGATCCTGACCACCTACGGCACCGCCGTGCGGGACGTCGCCCTCCTCGAGGACCACACCTGGGACAAGGTGGTGCTCGACGAGGCGCAGGCGATCAAGAACCCGGCCAACGAGACCTCGCAGCAGCTGCGTCGGCTCGACGCCCGCAGCCGCATCGCCCTGACCGGCACCCCGATCGAGAACGGTCTCGGCGACCTCTGGGCCATCCTCGACTTCTGCAATCCCGGCCTGGTCGGCACCCGCCCCGAGTTCATCGCCGGCCTCTCCGGCGAGGCCGAGGCCGCACTGCGGGCCCTCAACGGCGTGCTGGTGTTCCGCCGAACCAAGGCCGAACCCGAGGTGGCCAAGGAGCTCCCGGACCGCATCGACGAGCTCGACCACTGCGCGATGACCAAGGAGCAGATCGGCCTGTATCAGGCGGTGCTCGACTCGCTGGTGGCCGACAGCTCCGAGGTGGGGGGCGAGCCCAAGAAGGGCGCGGTCCTGGCGGCGATCACCGCGCTGAAACAGATCTGCAACCACCCGGCCGCCTACCAGGGCGACGACCAACCCCTCGCCGGGCGATCCGGCAAGCTGGCCCGCCTGGAGGAGATCATCGACACGGTGTTCGCCTCGGGCGAGCGGGTGCTGATCTTCACCCACTTCGCCTCGTGGGGCAGGCGCCTGGCCGAGTACCTCACCGAGACGACCGGCGTGAAGATCGCCTCCTACGACGGCTCGCTGGCCCGTGGCGCCAGGGACCGGTTGGTCAAGGAGTTCCAGGAGGGCGAGGGCCCTGGCGCACTCGTGTTGTCGCTGAAGGCGGGCGGCACCGGCCTCAACCTGACCGCCGCCAACCACGTCGTGCTCTACGACCGCTGGTGGAACCCCGCCGTCGAGGACCAGGCCCGCGACCGGGCGTGGCGCATCGGGCAGACCAAAACGGTCATCTCGCACCGCCTCGTGTGCCCGGGCACCGTCGACGAGCGGGTCGAGGAGGTGGTGGCCGGCAAGCGGCACATCGCCAACCTGGTGCTGCCCAAGTCGTCCTCGCTGTCCGACCTCAACGGCGACCAGCTGCGAACCGCACTGGGCCTCGAGGACGACACGCTGCTGACCGAGGACGACGTCGATGAGCTCTAAACCCCGCCCGGGAGGCCGCTGATGGCGAACCGATCGAAGAACAACCGCCGCCGCAACAAGCGCAAGAAGCCGGTCGACCTCTGGCGCCCGGTGCCGATGCTGCCCGAACCCGACCTGATCTCGGTCGAGGGCGACCCCACCACGCTGGTGCGCTCGCTGGGCAACCCGCCGCTGCCCGGTCAGCATCACGTGGCCGAGCACTACCTGGCAGCGGTGGCCGAGCGGGCCTCCGGCATGGCCGAGGCGCTGGCCGCCGCATCCGGCCTGCTGGCGATGCCGGGCATCGAGGACGAGGCCGCCGAACGATGATCACCCGGCGCCGCCCGAGCGAGGACCAGTAGCCGGATGACCGCCATCCTGGACGAACCCGACGAGGCCTTCGGCCCGGAGTGGGCCCGGCTGGACGACCGATGGGTGCTCGTCACCGGCGCCGCCCGCGGGTTGGGCCGGGCGATCGCGCTCGGGGCGGCCCGCTTCGGCGCCAACGTCGTGGCGATCGACCGCGACGAGCTCGGCGTCACCAGCCTGCGCGACGGGGTCGAGTCGCTCGGGCGATCGTGCCTGACCGGGGTGTGCGACGTCCGCAACCGCGACGCCGTCGACGCGGTGCTGGAGGAGGCGATGGCGCGCACCGACGGCCTCGACGTGCTGGTCAACAATGCGGGCGGCGGGTTTTTTGCGCCGTTCCTCGACGTCAGCCCCGGGGGTGAGGCGGCGCTGATCGCCGAGAACTTCACGCAGGTCACGCACCTGATCCGCAGCTGCGTGCCCCACCTGGTGCCCGGCGGTTCGATCGTGTCGGTCACCTCGATCGAGGGCCACCGAGCCGGCCCGGGGTTTGCGATCTACTCGGCGATGAAGGCGGCCGTCGAGAACCTCACCCGCACCCTCGCCCTCGAGCTGGCCGACCGGCGGATCCGGGTGAATGCGGTCGCCCCCGACATGATTCCGACCCCCGGCGACGACGCCCTGGCCGACGAGGCCGGGGCGCTGGCCGACGACAACTACTCGCCCCACCCGTGGCCCGACTCCGGAACCCCCGACGACGCGGCGGCCGCCGTGATCTTCCTGGCGTCCGACATGGCCCGCTTCATCACCGGCTCCACCATCCACCTCGACGGCGGCACGTCGGCCGCCGCCGGGTGGAGGCGGCGGCGCTCCGACGGCGCCTGGTTGCTGTAACCCGGCCGCCGCTGCGGTCGCCCACGGTGCGGTCTCAGCCCTCCTCGGGCGGTTTGGCCTCATAGGTGATCTCCACCCGCCGGTTGCGGCGTCGGCCCTCCGGATTGTCCGAGCCGTCGGGCAACTCGTTGTCGGCGACCGGCTCGGTGGCGCCACGCCCCTCGACGGCGAAGGTCGGGGACGACTCGAGCGAACCCTCCAGCGCCTTGCGGACGGTGGCCGCCCGCTCCTCGGAGAGCGTCTGGTTGTAGGCGTCCTCGCCCTTGGCGTCGGTGTGGCCGACGATGGTGACCGTGTCGCCGGCCATCGTCTCGTTCATCTCCTCGCTGAGATCCGCCAGGGTCCGAGCCGCGGTCGGGGACAGGGTCGCCTCGTCGAACTCGAACAACACGTCCGAGTCGAGCAGCACGGTGACGTCGTTGCCCTCGACGCGTTCGCTGCGACCGTCGAAGGGCACCACGCGACGCTCGAGGTCCAGCGTGCGGTCCTCGCGGACGAGGTCGATGATCCGGTCCTCGGACGAGACGGTGGCGTCGTCGTCCTGTGTGGGGGAGGCGCCCGCCGCCGAGATCGTCGCCGGTCCGGCGAGGCCGATCAGCGCCGCCACGGCGAACGAAGTGAGGGGATGGGAGACGTTGCGGGCGATCCTCATGACGCCTCGATGGTGACCGAGGGGATCACACCGAAGCCGCGCAGGTCGACGTCCACCGTGGTGACGTCCTTCGGAGGAGCCGGGAACGATGCCTGAAGGGTCAGCGCCCCCTGCTTGGGGACGCTGAAGATCTCGCCGGTGCTGGCGGTGCAGACGCACTCGCCGTTGGCGTCGACCAGGGTCAGGTAGCGCTTGTCGTTGGCGAGGTCGACCAGGCTGACCCCGGCCACCGAGTTCCGGTCGGTGGGCCCCTCACCGAGCGCGGTGCCGATGAAGAACGACTCGGCGCTGAGGTTGTGCACCTCGAAGCTCATCGACACCGAGCTGTCGTTGCGACGCAGCTCCAGCAGGTCGACCCGAATCGACACCGGCTTGCCGCCGGGACTGGAGCGCTCGAGATCCATCGAGGCCACCGGCTCGGCGCGTTCGTCGGAGGCGTCGCCGTCGGAATCGGTCGTCGGGTCCGTGGTGTCGCCAGGCTCGTCCCCGGTTGCTTCCGTGTCCGTGGTCGGCGGGGTCGTGGTGGAGGTGTCGTCGGGTGCGGCCTCGTCGACGGGGGTGGGGTCGTTGGGTTCGGCCGACTGCTGAATGCCCGGCTCGGTGATCGCCTCGGCCGAGCCGGGGTCGTTGCCGCATCCGGCGGTGATGAGGCAGAGGATCGCCCCCAGGGCGATCGCCGGTCGTTGCAGGTTGATCGTTGGCACGGTGTGCTCCTCGAAGGTTGGTGTGGTCGATGTTGTGGTGGTTCTGTCGTCGTCGCCGCCGGGAAAGTTGCGCGCCGACCAAAGAAATCTCAATCGCCCGGCTCGGTCACCGTGATCGTGCGCTCGATCAGCAGGGGCGGGACGCCGTCGCCGCCCACGATCAGTCCCACGGTGAGCGATCCGGCGCTGGTGGGGGTGATCACCAGGCGGTCCTCGCCGGCGACGACGTCACCGGCCGGGTCGACCCAGGCCACCGAGGTGCCGCCGGAGGCGCCGGCCTCGAAGGTGGCGGGCTCGCCGACGGTCAGCCGCGCGGGCCCGAAGACGGCGGCGGCCAGCGTGCCGCGTTCGTCGGAGACCCGAACCCGTCCGTCCGCAAGCGTCGTCTCCACCGGCCCGTCGGGCCGCGTCTGCCACCAGGTCGCGCCCGCTCCGAGCGCCGCCCCCACCAGCAACCCCAGGGCCAGCAGGGCCGCCACCAGTCGCCGGCGGGGAGGGCCCAGGCTCCGGCCGACGCCCGACCGATCGCCACCGGATCGCTCGTCACCCGTCCCCTCGCCCCCGTCGTTGGGACGGGCCGCTGCATCGCCGGCGGGCGTCGCAGGTTCGAGGGCCTCGGTCACGGCCGTCAGCCATCGGTCGATGTCGTCGTGTCGGCCGATCGGCCGATGCGAGAGCCCCCGCCCGAGCACCTCGGCCAGGCGGGCCTCGACGCCCACCCGGCGCAGGTGGCGGGCCACCCCGGTCTTGGGCAGGTCGCCGATGGTCGCCTCGGCGCTCAGCCAGGCGATCACTGCGCTGGCGGCGTACACGTCGGCGCGACGATCCACCCGATCGGCCCCGTTGCGCTGTTCGGGGGCGCAGAACCAGGCGGTGCCGCCACCCATCGTCAGCCCGGAATGGGCGGCGAGATCCTTGGCGAAGCCCAGGTCGGTCAGCACCAGCCGCTCGTCGGGTCCGAGCAACCCGGGGGTCTCCTCGGAAGGCGAGGTCACCTTGATCAGCAGGTTGTTCGGGCTGACGTCTCGGTGGACGACGTCCTCGGCGTGGACCGCCCGGAGCGCGTCGGCAAGGTCGTGGGCGACCCTGTGCACGTCGTCGGTCGAGATCGTCCGGCCCGCCCCACGGGCCTCCTCCACCCGTCGGTGCAGATCGCCGCGCTCGGCAAACTCGAGCACCAGGTAGGGCTGAAGGCGGTCGGTCTCGCCGATGTCGAGGATCCCGACGATGTGGCGGCTGTCGATGCGCCGCAGAAGACGGGCCTCGGCGAGGAAGCGCTCCCGGATGTCGGGGTTGAGGCTGTGGTTCTCCGCCAGCACCTTCAGCGCCACCTCGGCGTCGAGGCGATGATCGCGGGCCCGGTACACCGTGGCGAACCCGCCGCTGCCGATCGGCGCGACGATGCGGTAGGGGCCGATGTCGGAGCCGGGCGCCTCAGCCATCTTCGTCGGGGTGGTCGCGGTTGGGGTGGCCGTGGTTGGGGTGGTCGTGGTTGGGGTGGCCGCCGACCGGCTCCTCCGGGCCCAGCGACGCGGCCAGCAGAGCCCGGCCACGGGCGATACGGGACCTGGTCGTGTTCAGCTTCAGCCCAAGCCGCTCGGCGATCTCGGCATAGGGCAGCTGCTCGACGTCGCGGAGTACGACGGGGTGCCGGTACCGGGGTTCGAGGTTCTCGATGGCCGACCGGAGGATCTGCCGGTTGGCGATCATCGACGACACCTGGGCGGAGGCACCCAACGGCCCGGCGTCGTCGAGGGAGAGCTGTTGCTTGCGTCGGCGGAGCGAGTCGATGGCGACGTTGCGGGCGATCGAGCCGAGCCAGGTGGTGAACCTGGCGTCGCCGCGATACCCGCCGATCGAGCGGGCGACCGCGATCAGCACGTCCTGTTCCACCTCCTCGGCGTCGTGGTGGTCGATGATCAGCCGGTGAATCGCCGGCCGGGCCAGGTGCTCCCGGTGGACGGCGGTCAGCAGCAACTCCAGCGCCCGGCCCGAATCGCCGGCCGCCCGGGCCAGCGGGTCGAGCAGCGCCGCCCGGTCCTCCGACGTGGTGGCGTCGGCGACGGCCTGCAACAGCGACGCGCCCGCGTCCGGGGCGCCGTCGACCGCCGCTTCCACCTGTCGCTCCGCCCGTCCCACGCCTCCGACGCTATCGGCCATCCGGCACGGGTGGACCCACCGAGACCAACTCCACCCAGAGGGTCGAGATCGGCGTCCGGGTGGGATCGGGCTCGGTTTCCGTGCCCTATCCCACCCAGACCGACGCCGTGGGCGGGGCGGCCGGCCGACGCCTGACACGATGGACCGATGCTGCTCCGTTCCGACCGGTCGTTTCGCTTCGACCGGCCGCGGGCCGAGATGTGGGACGCGCTCACCGAGGTGGGACGGTACCGGCGGTGGTGGCCGTGGCTGGCCGACTTCGACGGCACCTCGTTTGCGGAGGGCGAGCGCTGGTCCTGTGAGGTCAGCCCGCCGCTGCCCTACCGCCTGACGTTCTCGGTCACGCTGACCGAGGTGGTCCCGACCGAGTTCGTCCGGGCGGAGGTGGACGGCGACATCGAGGGGTGGGCCGAGCTGAGCGCCGTCGACGCGCCCGGGAAGGTGGCGACGGAGGCGCCGGCCGCCGAGGCGCCGGGCTGCGAGCTGCGGCTGCGCTCGGCGCTGTCGCCGCACAACCCCGTGTTGAAGGTGGTCACGTTGAGCGCCCGCCCGGTCGCCCGATTCGGCCACGACTGGGTGCTCGACAGCGGCGTCCGTCAGTTCCGGCGCCATCTGTCCGGTTGATCGGGACCAGGAGGCGCGACGCGGCTGCGGGTGATGCCGGGTGTGGGGGTGCGGAGGTGCGGGTGTGGAGGTGTGCCGGTGAGATCGACCGGCACAGCTCCACACCTCGCCCAGCAGCGTTCCTCGGGGGTGGGAGGGTCGCTCAGAAGGGCCAGTCGGGCAGTGGTGGCGGCAGACCGAATGCGGCGTCCAGGCCGGCGATCAGCTCGGGCGGTCCGGCGAGGGCGTCGGTGATCGTCAGCCCGGTGGCCGGACGGACACCCAGCCACAGCCTGGTGAACGCCCCAACCGAGGCCTCGAGCACGGGGGTGGAGCCGGAGGGCGGCCCTGCATCGACCCCGGAGCGCTCCCCGAGGTGGACGGTGTAGTCGCCGCCGAGCCCCGTCCACGGCGCCGACGACCGGTCGGCCAGTGGGTCGTGCAGTCGAAGGCCGAAGGTCAGGTCCACCCCCGGCATGGTGCACGCCTCGATGCAGGCGGCCAGGTCGAGGATGCGCCACTGCACCTTGGACCACGACGTGTGCAACGGGCGGGCGGCCGCTCCGAGGTTGGCCAGGCTCAGCTGGCGCAGCGGCTCGGCCAGCAGGGCCTGCAGCTGAACCCCGGGCGGCTCGTGAGCGATGGTGACCGAGCGATACTGGTCGCC
This sequence comes from Microthrixaceae bacterium, assembly GCA_041394485.1. Classification (GTDB taxonomy): domain Bacteria; phylum Actinomycetota; class Acidimicrobiia; order Acidimicrobiales; family Microtrichaceae; genus Microthrix. Next base: position 35,316 of record JAWKIE010000010.1, on the reverse strand, counting down.
GAGCGACTTGAGCAACCCAAGCAGCTCCTCCAGCTGGTGGGGTTCCTCGTGGATGAGCCACTCGACGTTCAGCGGACCGTGGTGGGCCTCGGCGGTGCCGATCAGGCAGTGGGTGAGCCGGCCGTCCTCGGCCCGGAACCCCAGCCCGACGGGCCGGTCGAGCAGGGCGAGGTCGGCGGCGATCAGCTCGGGGAGGTCCAGCACGACCGAGCCGTGGCCGCGAAGGCGGCGCAGCAACAGGTCGTAGACCTCACGATGGTTCCCCGCTCCGATGCGCACCGGCGCCCGGTCGGGCACGGGCACGTCCAAGGTGGCCGGATCGAACGAGACGACGTGTTCGTCGGCGCCGGTGCCGAAGCCGAAGCGCTCGTAGTAGCCCTGATCGAAGATGCCCAGCGTGGCCACTGCTGCGCCGTGGGCCGCAGCGTCGCCGAGCGCCGAGGCGATCAACGACGCGGCCAGGCCCTGCCGACGGGCCACGTGGCTGGTGGTGACGGCGGTGATCAAGGACAGGGGCAGGTCGGTGGCTCGGTCGCCGACGCCGTAGCGCAGCGAGCCGGACGAACGGTGGAGGGCGCACTCGGCCGAGCCGGTTGCGGTGCCTGCCGAGCCGTCGGTGACCCGCGCCTCGGCAACCACGGCGTCGCCGACGGCAAACACGTCGGCCAGGGCCGTGGCGTGGGCATCGGAGTAATCGATCCAACCGGCCTCCCGCCACTGACGAATCACCGCCTCGCGATCGCGGTCGGGCTCGTAGGGGCGTCCAATCACCCGGCCATTGTCGCCGTGGCGGTCGATGGCCACAAGGCGTTTGGTGCCGCCGCCACTCCGATGGGCTTCTCGGGCCGTCGGAGTACACGAGACCGGTGCGGGCAGCTAGTTTCTGACGGTCCGTCAGGTCGTGCGAGCGGTTGCTCCCGGCCGTGTGCCCCGGCACGCATCCAGCCCAACCAAGGAGTCACCGTGGCCGAAATCGCCAAGCCCCTGGCCGGCGTCCGCATCATCGAGAGTTCGCTCCTCGGCCCGGGTGCGGTCGGCACGCACCTGGCCGACCTCGGCGCCGAGGTGATCAAGGTGGAAAGCCCGGCGGGCGACTACATCCGCCGCATGACGTGGCCGATCATCGAGGGCGACTCGCTGCTGCACCACCACATCAGCCGGGGCAAGCGGTCGATCACCCTCGACCTGCGCACGCCCGAGGGCGTCGAGGTGTACAAGGACCTGGTGCGCGACGCCGACGCGGTGGTCGAGGCGATGCGGCCGGGTGCGCTCGCCCGCCGGGGTCTGGGTTTCGACGACCTCAAGGAGATCAACCCCTCGATCGTGTTCTGCACGATCTCGGGCTACGGCATGACCGGCCCGTACAAGGACCTGCCGAGCCACGGCATCGCCTACGACGCCTGGGGCGGTCTGATCAGCCCCGGACGTGACGAGGAGGGCTTCCCCCGGATCGACGAGCACGCGTCGGTGGGTATGCACTCCGGGCCGCTGTTCGCCGCCTTCGGCATCCTCGCCGGCATCATCCGGGCGCGGGCCTCCGGCGAGCCCACCTACCTCGACATCGCCCAGAGCGACGCCGCAGTCGCCATGGACTGGCTGCGCATCGAGACCTACAAGGCCTACGAGCGCCCCGAGGACGTCGTCACCGGCAACCCGTCGGACGACTACGAGCGACGCGAGCCCGGCACGGCGGGCATGCTCGGCGGTGTTCGCTACCAGTTCTACGACTCCTCCGACGGCATGGTGCTGTTCATGTCGTCCGAGCAGGAGTTCTGGAAGAACTTCTGCGCCGGGGTGGACCGCATGGACCTCTACGAGAAGTGGCCGGGCAGTCAGTACGGCGACCACGCCCGTGGCAACCGGGAGTTGCAGCGGGAGCTGGTGGAGATCTTCGGCTCGAAGACCACCCAGGAATGGTTGGAGTTCGCCGACGAGGTGAACACGCCGATCTGCCCCGTGAACACGCCCAAGACCGTCGCCGACGACGCCCAGTTCCAGGACCGGTTCCCGCTGCTGGGCCACGAGGAGCACGGCGCCGACATGATCGGTTCGGCGATCCACCTGGTGGGCGAGGACCTCCCCGTGCCGACCAAGGCGCCCACCGTCGGCCAGCACAACGACGAGATCCTCACCGAGGTGCTGGGCTACGACGACGCCAAGGTCGCCGCCCTGCGCGAGGCCGGTGCGCTCGGGAAGCCCCGGGAGTAGTCGCACGGGCCGGCCCATCGGGGCCATGGCCTGGCAGGTTGCGTGCGGCGCGTGAGGCTGCGACGCATGCCCGCGCCCAACAGCGAGTCCTCGCCCCGGATCGAGTCGTCGCCCGCCTCGCCGGGCTGGTGGTTCCGCAACCGGGAGACCGGCGGGATCACGATCGCCCAGGCACCCAACCCGCCGCTGTGGATCTTCATCGCAGCCACGGTTGGCCGGTGGCTGGTGCCCGCCGACGGGCGGTTGGCCGACGTGCTCTGGTGGGTGTCCACCGGGGCGCTCACCTGGTGGGCCGTCGACGAGGTGGTCCGGGGGGTCAACCCGTGGCGGCGCCTGGTCGGCGTGGCGGGTGTGGTGTTCGTCGTGCTGCGCTTCGTCGGGCGATAGCGGGGTCCGGCCGCGGGGCTCAGGGGTTGGGCACCCACAGTTCCCACTCGCCGATCGTGTCGATCCGCCGGTAGTCATCGGTGATCTCGTCGACCAGCGGCCGCACGTCGTCGGTGAGGTACTTGTCGTCGGGCCGGAGCACCACCAGCGGCGGCGGGTGGCGCCGAACCTCGGCGATGGCGGCGCGGCGGTCGGCCGCCGAGGAGAGCCCGAAGGAGGCGTTCCACCATCGGAACGGGCTCCGGCGTGCGCTGAGGTCGTACAGCTCCGGGTTGGACGGCAGGGCCAGAAACGACCCGCCCGGATCGACGTGCCGGTCGATGGCGTCGAGCACGGCGCGGTAGTCCTCCGCCTCGTCGGGTGGCAGCCGCAGGCCCGTGCCCAGGGCGGGATCGGCGGTGAGCGCCTGACGCTCGCCCGACAGGGTTTCGGAGAGGGTTCGGGTGGGCCCTTCGCCCGCCTGACCCAGCAACGACCCCGCCAGCAGGATGGACGGCAGCAGCCACGCAGCCGCACGAGTCGCGAGTGGGCGGGCCTCGGATCGAGGCGCGGGATCGTCGCCCAGCGCGAGGTGCCCGATCAGGGCCAGTCCCGCGCTGAAGGCCACGTACACCGGCACCTGGTAGTGCGCGGTGATCAGCGTGGTAAAGACGGCCACGACGGTCACCGGTGGCAGCGCACGGTCGGGCCGTCGCACCAGGGACCAGGCCACCCGTGCACCGAGCACCGGCCCCAGCAGACACATGCAGAGCCAGAACGCCCCACCGAGCAGCTGCCCAGGGGCGGTGGCGGTCACGAGTCGCTGGATCGACAACGACACCAGGTTCACGGTGGACTGCGCCGACACCCACCCGTTGGAGGTCAGCCCGCCCGCCGCGCCGACGGTGTCGCCAAACCAGGAACCCAGCGAACCCCGTGCGGCGTGGCCGACGACCAGGGGGCGAGCGCAGCCAGCGTTCCCGCGGCCAATCCGGCGCCGATCCGAAGCGTCTGCCGTGGGTTGAGGGTCGAGCGTGCCGACGTCAGCACCAGCACGGCCATCGGGCCGACGGCGTAGAGCGGCCAGGAGACCGCGTTGGTTCGGGTGAGGAGGTAGCCGACGATCACCGCCGCCGCACCGATCCCGGCGACGACGTTGAGCGGGTTCGGCCGATTCTGCGAGCGCTCCTCGGACCCGCTGCTCGCCCACAGCACCCCGACGGTGGCGAGGACACGTGGACCCCGCTGAGCTGGCGAAGCCCGATCGCCAACCCGAGCAGGGCGCCCACGGCCAGCATCGTCCTCGTCGATGGCGCCCGACCGGCCCGCAGCGGCCGCTGCACCGCCTCGCTCGACAGCAGCACGGCCAGCACGGCGGCCAAGGCGAGGACGTACCAGTGGGCGGACGGGTTGTAGAACAACGGGATCGAGATCGCCGCAGCGCTCACTCCGGCGGTGGTGGCCAGGATCGGCCCCCGTTGCCGCAACAGCCAGGCCCCGGCCGCAGCGATGATCCCGCCGAGCACCACCAGCGGCCAGCGAAGTCGCACCAGCTGGTCGCCCAGCACCGCCCGAACCGCGGCGTTGAGGTGGTTGACGTAGCCCAGGTGGATGTCCTGGACGTCGGTCGGTGCCGGGCCGTTCAGCCGGGCGCCGTCGAGCAGCCGTCCGGCCACGTAGGAGTACGCGCCCTCGTCGGGCCCGTACCAGGACCGGGTGTGAAACCACCACACCACCGCCGCCCCGACCAGCGCGGCGACGGCGACCGAGCTGCGCGTGCCGATGCTCGACGCCGCCTGCGACGGCCCTGGCCTCGGCGCCGGGAGCTGGTGTGCGTCGGACCCCACCCGGCCGCTCGGACCGGTCGACGGGGCGCCGCTGGCCGGCCGTTGCCGGGCGTCGGGAGCAGACCCGACCGAGTGCGACGTGATGGCCACCGTCCTCCATCGGCACGCCGTGGGCCAGACTGGAGCGGTGGGCGACGATTCCGACCAGGTGCTGGAACCCGACGAGGTGATCCCGGCGGGAGGCCGCGTCACACCTCCCGGGGGCGGCTCGGCCGACGACGGGGCCCCCGAGGGGTCGGTGCCGCCGTTTGTCGAGGGCCTGGCGTGGGTGCTCGACGACTGGTTCCACATCCCGGTGATCAACAAGCGGGTGGGCCTCGACGGCGCCATCGGCATGGTGCCGGGGCTCGGCGACGGAGCGGGCCTGGTGGCCTCGACGGTGATCATCCTGAGCGCGGTCGGCCAGGGCGTGTCGGTGCCCACGGTCGTGCGCATGGTGGGCAACGTCCTGTTCGAGTCGATGGTCGGCGTCGTGCCGTTCGTCGGCGACGCGTTCGACTTCGTCTGGAAGTCCAACGCCAAGAACGTGCGCCTCCTGAAGGCCGACCTGGCCGATCCGAAGACCACCCGTCGGTCGTCGATGGCGGTGGTCGGGATCTCCGCCGCCGTCGTCGTGGCGCTGACGGCGATCACGGTGGCGGCGATGCTGCTCAGCCTGTGGTTGCTGGTGCGGATCGCCGACGCGATCTTCTGACCAGCTCGCCGCCGCCATCGGTGCCACTACGATCTGACGCCGTGTCAGATGATCGCACCGACCCGACGATGGCCGTCCACACCACCCCGGCGCTGTTGGCCCAGGTGGCATCGAGGTACGGCTCCGACCCGGGCGTGCTCGACGGCGACACGCGGCTGACCTGGTCGCAGCTGGCCGAACGGGCACGCGAATTGGCCCGCGCCGTCATCGCCCACGGCATCGAGCCGGGCGACCGGGTGGCGATCTGGGCGCCCAACTGCTGGGAATGGGTGGTTGCGGTGCTCGGCCTGCACTCGGCGGGCGCGGTGTTGGTTCCGATCAACACGAGGTACCGGGGCGAGGAGGCCGCCGACCTGTTGGAGCGATCCCGGGCCCGGCTGCTGTTCACCGTCGGCGAGTTCCTGGGCACCGACTACCTGGCGATGCTGGGGGAGCGGCGCCCGGCCGTCACCGAGACCGTGGTGGTGCTTCGCAGCGACGCCCCGCCGGCGGAGGGCCACGACGCCGTCGGCCTGGAGGCGTTTCTCGAGCACGCCGGGCGGACCCCCGCCGAGGAGGTCGACGCACGGGTCGCCGCCCTGGGCCCGGACAGCCCCTCGGACATCCTGTTCACCTCGGGCACCACCGGACGCCCCAAGGGTGCGGTGTGCACCCACGGCCAGGTGGTGCGGGCCTATGCGGCCTGGGCCGAGGTGGTGGGCCTCACCCACAACGACCGCTACCTCGTCGTCAGCCCGTTCTTCCACGCGTTCGGCTACAAGGCGGGCATCATCGCCGCGATGACCGTCGGCTCGCCGATCTACCCCGAGCCGGTCTTCGACGTGAACCGGGTCATGGAGCGGGTGGCCGCCGAGCGGATCTCGATGCTGCCCGGGCCCCCGGCGCTGTACCAGAGCATCCTCAACCACCCCGACCTCGATACCGAGGCGCTGGCGAGCCTTCGCCTGGCGGTGACCGGCGCGGCGTCGGTGCCGGTCGAGCTGATCGAGGCGATGGGCGACACGCTGGGATTCGAGACGGTGATCACCGGCTACGGGCTGACCGAGGCGTGCGGCATCGCCACGATGTGCCGCGACGGCGACGACCCGGTGACGATCGCCACCACCTCCGGCCGGGCGATTCCCGGCGTCGAGGTGGCCACGTTCGACGAGCACGGCGCCACGACCGAGCCCGGCGTGCCGGGCGAGGTGCGCATCCGCGGCTACAACGTCATGACCGGGTACCTGGACGATCCGGAGGCCACCGCCGAGGCGATCGATGCCGACGGCTGGCTGGCCACCGGCGACATCGGCGTGCTCAACCCCGACGGCTACCTGGCGATCACCGACCGCCTGAAGGACATGTTCATCGTCGGCGGGTTCAACGCCTACCCGGCCGAGATCGAGCGGCAGCTGCTGATCCACCCCGACGTCGCCCAAGCGGCCGTGATCGGGGTGCCCGACGATCGCCTGGGCGAGGTGGGCTACGCGTTCGTCGTTCCGGCCTCCGGCGCCGAGGTCGACGACGCCGGGCTGATCGGCTGGTGTCGGGAGCATCTGGCCAACTTCAAGGTGCCGCGCCACGTCGAGTCGGTCGACGAGCTCCCGTTCAACGCGGGCGGCAAGGTGATGAAGTTCAAGCTTCGGGAGCAGGCGGCGGCCAGCATGGGCTCCACCTCGTGAGCACGCGAGCCTCCGATGGTCGGGTGCCCGGCCGCCGGGGTCAGGCCACCCGGCAACGGCTGCTCGAATGCACCCGCACCATGCTCGGTTCTGCGTCGTATCGGGACCTGAAGGTGGTGGACCTCGCTCGCGAGGCCGGGACGTCGCCGGCCACCTTCTACCAGTACTTCACCGACGTCGATGCGGCGATCGCCGAACTGGCCGGGGTGATGGCCGCCGAGGGCGCCACCCGGTTGAACGAGCTGCTGGCCGACACCGCCTGGGTGGGCGACGACGCCCACGATTCGGTGCGCGCCCTGGTGGCGGGGTTTCTCGAGTTCTGGGACGCCAACCGCCCGCTGATGTCGGTGATCGACCTGAAGGCGGCCGAGGGCGAGGGGCGGCTGCGCGCCGCGCGCAAGGAGCTGCTGGCCACGTTTTCGACCGAGCTCGCCAAGCAGGCCCAGGCCAACGGCGGCGGCGACGGGTCGGATCGCTCCGACGCAGGGGACCCCTGGGCGATGGCGTCGGTGGCGGTGACCATGCTGGTGAACGTCGCCATCCAACGCGAGGTCTTTGCGGCGGCCGACATCTCCGACGCCGCACTGCTCGATTCGGTCGCACGGCTGCTGTTGGCCGCGGTGACCGGCTCGACCGACGCCTGAGCCGCCGCCCCTACCCGCCCGCGAAGTCGGCGTGCTTCACCGCGTACATCGCGGCGTCGGCCCGCTCGATCAGATCGTTCAGCTCGCTCGGGCTGGTGGCGGTGGCCATGCCGACGCTGGCGCCACACCCGACCGGGGCCCCGGCCGGCGCATCGCCGTGCCGTTCGCCGGGATGCGCCCGGTCGTTCAGCGACGCCCGAACCCGCCGAAGCAGCTGCTGGGCGTCGTCGTGATCGATCCGGCGGCACAGCACGGCGAACTCGTCGCCTCCCAGGCGGGCCAGGAGGTCCTCCGAGCGGATCGACGCCCGGATCCGCTCCACCGTGTTGCGCAGCACCCGGTCGCCGCAGGCGTGCCCGAAGCGGTCGTTGATCGCCTTGAAGCGGTCGAGGTCGACGTACAGCACGGCCACCTCCAGGCTGTCGGGCCCGAGGTCGGCCACCGCCGCCTGAAACGACCCCCGGTTGTCGGCGCCGGTCAGCTGATCGGTCGACATCGCCAGCTGCAGCGCCAGCTCGTCGATCTCGCGGCGCAACACCAGCGACGCCACCTGCGCGTCCTGCTGGAGGATGTCGACGTCGTAGGGCGTGGGATGCAGCTCGCCGGGCGGTGCCGACACGACCAATGCACCCACCCGATGACCGCCGGCGTCGTCGATCGCCACCGCCCAGTAGCCGCCCTGGCCCGAGCCGCCCGCTTTGAACGAGCGCACCGGCGCGCCGGCGGTCGCTGCGGCGACGGCGATCGAGGGTGGCAGCGCGGTGGTGCCCCGCGCCAGCGGCACCGACGCATCCAGCCGGCTGACCACCCATGCGTCCCGACCGGGGAACTGCGCTCGCACCAGGTTGGTCACGATCTCGACCAGTTCCGAGGTGCTGTGTCCGAGCGCCATGCCACGCACCAGCTCGCCCATCGAGCGGTCCACCTGGTTGGGTCGGAGCATCAGGAAGAACGGCCCCTCCCGGTCGAGCAGCCGTCCGGTGGCGCCGATCGACAACCAGCGGTCGTGGCCGTCGAGCAAGCGCAGCGACAGCTCGACGTGGCGGGCCGACGAGGGTTCGGTGCGGCGCCGGTCGGCGTCGTCGGTCAGCTGCTCGAACAGCCCCAGGATGCGATCGAAGTCGTCGGGGTCCAGGCGGTCGACGGCCGATCGGCCCACGAGGTCCCCCGGCTCATAGCCCAAGAGCTCGTGCGCGCCGTGTGAGGCGTAGGAGATCGTGAGGTCGAATCCGACCGCGATGAAGCCGTACGGAAGTTCATCCAACCCTTGGACGGGGTCGACCGGGACCTCGGCCTCGGCCAGGCGTGGGGCTGCGCTCACGCCAGCTCCTTCGGCACGATGGGTGCCCAACCTGAACCGCCCGGGCGACGAGTTCGGAAGCGGGCCGTTCGGGTCAGGCCGTTCGGCTCAGGCCGGCAACGCTGGGGCCGCTCGTTGGTCAGGCCCCGCCCTCGGTGGGGTGACGGAGCCGGCTCCGAAGCTGTTGGTTTTCGTCGGACAGCTCGGCGATGCGGTGCGTCAGGCCGGTCAGCATCGTGCGGGCCATGGCGGGGAACTCGTCGAGCAGGGTCTTGAACGCCCGGCGGTCGAGCACCTCCAACGTGGAGTCCTCGGCGGCGGTGACCGTGGCGGTGCGGGCGATTCCGTCGAGCAGGGCGATCTCGCCGAAGTAGTCGCCGGCCCCGATCGTGGCCAGCTCCTTGCCCTCGCGGCTGATCGTCGCCGACCCCGACACGATCACGACGAACTCCTTGCCGAGGTGTCCCTCCTGTGCCAGCACCGATCCGGCCGCCACGTCGAGGGTGTCGGACAACTGATCGATCCGATCCAGCTCCTCCGGGGAACAACCTTCGAAGAGCTTGATCTTGCGCAACTGGTCACGGGGCACCGAATGGTCAGCCATGGCTGCAGCGTACCCATCGCGCCGGAACCAGCACCGCCGTCGCCCCGGCTCTGGCAAGCTCGGTGCATGGTGCAGCTCTTTGCGTTTCTCACCCGACGTTCCGGAACGACCCACGAGGAGTTCCTCGAGCACTGGTTGGGTGGGCACGGCCCGTTGATCGCCAACACGCCGGAACTCGCCCGGCACATCCGCCGATACGAGCAACATCGCCGGCACGCCGAGGGCCCGATGTCGGGCACGGAGCACTGCGATGGCGTCACGGTGCAGCACTTCGACTCGCCCGACGACCTCTGGGCGTTCACGGCCGAGCCGGCGTACGCCGAGCTGATCGCCCCCGACGAGGCGAAGCTGTTGGACCGCCAGCGGCTGGTCTGGGTGATCACCGACGAGCCGACCGTCGTCATCGACGATCGCGGCCCGGAGACGGCGACGGGGACGGTGACGACGACGGCGGGCACGACGGGCACGGCGAGGACGGAGACGGCGCGGATGGCTGAGCCGCGCCGCTTTGTGGGGGCCCGGGTGCTGATCACCGGGGCGGCGTCGGGCATCGGCGAGACCACCGCCCGACTGCTGCACGCCGACGGGGCGCGTCTGGCGCTGCTCGACCGTGACCGCGACGCCCTGGAACGGGTTGCGGGCACGCTGGACGCCCCGTGCGGTCGTCGCCAACGTGGCCGATGCGGACGCCGTCCGCTCCGGGGTCGAGGAGGCCGCCGAGGCCATCGGTGGGCTCGACCATCTGGTGAACAACGCGGGCACCGGTTCGCTCGCCCGCCTCGAGGACTACTCCGACCGGGACCTCGACCGGCTGATCGCGGTCAACCTCACCGGGGCCTATCGGGTGCTCGCCGCCGCGTTGCCGCACCTTCGCTCGGCTCCCACCGGTCGCGGGTCGGTGGTCAACGTGGCGTCGGCCTCGGGGGTTCGGCCCACGCTGGGCGAGGCCCCGTATTCGGCCGCCAAGGCCGGGCTGATCAGCCTCACCCGGTCGGCGGCGATGGAGGCGGCGCCGGAGGTGCGGGTGAACTGCGTGTCGCCCGGCTTTGTGGCCACGCCGCTCAACCGCATGTTGCTGGAGCTGCCCGGCATCGAGGACACCCTGTCGGCGGCCACCCCGCTGGGGCGGGTGGGGTCCGCCGAGGAGGTGGCCCGGGTGATCGCCTTCCTGCTCTCCGACGACTCGTCCTACATCACCGGTCAGAACCTGGTGGTCGACGGTGGAAGCCTGCTGCCGAACCCGCAGGTGGATCCGGTGCTCGGCCCCCTGCTCGGGTAGGGGCCGGCGACGGGTCGGCCACGGGGCTCGCCAGTCGGTGCACAGTCGGTGGCAGGCCGGCAGGATCGGCCCTGACCATCGGCCGTCGCGCAGGTCGCGAACCAGGGGAGACCATGTCCGAGCACCCGATCGAGCTGTCCAATCGCATCATCGACACCGGCGCCGGCGATGCGCCCAACCGGGTCACCAACGAGCTCTCCGAGCTGGCCGACGGGGTGGCGCTCGTCGAGTCGTTCAGCCACTCGGTGGCGGTCGACTCCGGTGACGGCCTGGTGGTCTTCGACACGTCGGGCGCCTTCACCGGGCGAGCGGTCACCGAGGCGCTGCGGGCCTGGTCGACCGACCCGGTGGACACCGTGGTCTATACGCACGGCCACGCCGACCACGTCGGAGGGTCGGGGGCGTTGTTGGCCGACGGGCGGAAGCGCGGCCACCGCGCCCCGCGGGTGATCGGCCACGAGGCGGTGCCCGAGCGCATGGCCCGATACGAGCGCACCAACGGCTGGAACCTGGCGATCAACGCCAGGCAGTTCGGCGGCATCAGCCCTTCCGCCGGTTTGGGTGTGGGCGGCAACGCCCGATTTCTGCCGGAGGACGTCGCCTGGCCGACGACCACCTATGCCGAGGCGACCGGCGTTCGGGTCGGTGATCGTGCCTTTGAGCTGCACCACGACCGCGGCGAGACCGACGATCACACGTGGGCCTGGTTCCCCGAGGCGCGGATGCTGTTTCCCGGCGACCTGTTCATCTGGGTGTTCCCCAACGCCGGCAACCCCCAGAAGGTGCAGCGCTACGCCGACGAGTGGGCGGCGGCGTTGCGGAAGATGGCGGCGCTGCGGCCCGAGCTGTTCGTGCCCGCCCACGGCCTGCCGATCGCCGGGGCCGACCGCATCGCGATGGTGCTCGACGAGGCCGCCACCGTGCTGGAGGGCCTGGTGGCCGGGGTGCTCGAGCGCATGAACGCCGGAATGGAACTCGAACAGATCGTCGCCGAGGTCAGGGTGCCCGACGAGGCGTTGGAGAAGCCGTACCTGACGCCCACCTACGACGAGCCCGAGTTTGTGGTGCGCAACATCTGGCGTCGCTTCGGTGGATGGTGGGACGGCAACGCCGCGTCGCTCAAGCCGCCCTCCCGGGCCGCGGTCGGTGCGGAGGTGTTGGCGTTGGCCGGCGGGGTCGAGCCGGTGTTGGACCGGGCCAGGGAGCTGGCGGACGAGGGCGATTTCCGGCTGGCCTGCGAGCTGGTCGAGTTGGCGTCGAGGGCGCGACCCGACGACGTCGACACCCACGAGGTGCGAGCGGATCTCTATCAGCGCCGGCGGGACTCCGAGCTGTCGTTGATGTCCAAGGGCATCTTCGCCGCAGCCGCCAGGTCGAGCCAGCACGACGCCGGGTTGGCGGTCGAGCGGGCGCCACCCGATCGGCCGCCGGACTGGATCTCAAGGGCGGCACGTAGGCCTTTTCGGGGCCCGATTCGCGCTTCTGACACACCGTCAGATTCGAGCGTTAGGCTGTGGGCATGGACATCCCGAAGATCATCTCGATCGACGACCACGTCATAGAACCGGCCGATGTTTGGCAGAGCCGACTGCCCGCCAAGTATCGCGACGTGGGTCCTCGCGCCATCCAGGAGCGGGGCAAGATGAACTTCGTCGGGGGCGTGTTCTCCTACGAACCCGACGAGGACGGCGAGCTGTGCGACTGGTGGCTCTACGAGGACCTCCGGGTGCCGCAGACCCGTCTGTCGGCCGCCGCCGGCTTCGACCGTGAAGAGGTGAAGGTCACCGGCATCACCTACGAGGAGATGCGCGACGGCTGCTACGACCCGGTGGCCCGCCTGGCCGACATGGACATGAACCACACCGAGGCGCAGATGTGCTTCCCCTCGTTTCCGCGCTTCTGCGGGCAGACGTTCATGGAGGCCGACGACAAGGAGCTGTCCGATCTCTGCGTGAAGGCCTACAACGACTGGATGGTCGAGGAGTGGTGTGCCGGTAGCGAGGGGCGGCTGATCCCGCTGACGATCACCCACCTGTGGGACGCCGACCTGGCCGCAGCCGAGGTCCGACGCAACGCCGAGCGCGGTGTGCGCGCCGTGTGCTTTTCGGAGATCCCGCCCTACCTCAACCTGCCCTCGATTCACACCGACTACTGGGAGCCGTTCTTCCGTGCGTGTGAGGAGACCGGCACGGTCATCAACATGCACATCGGATCGTCGTCGAAGATGCCGTCCACCTCGGCCGACGCGCCGGCCGCGGTCGGTTCGACGCTGACCTTCGGCAATGCGATGTCGTCGATGGCCGATTGGCTGTTCTCCGGCTGGTTGGAGCGGATGCCCACGTTGAAGCTCGCCTACTCCGAGGGCCAGATCGGCTGGATCCCCTACATCCTCGAGCGGGCGGACAACGTTTGGGAGGAGAACCGGGCCTGGGGCGGGTTCGGTGACAAGGTGCCCGAGCCGCCTTCCACCTACTACTACCGGCAGATCTACGGTTGCTTCTTCGACGACGTCTACGGCCTGGACAACCTGGAGAAGGTCGGGGTCAACAACATCTGCTTCGAGACCGACTACCCCCATTCCGACTCCACCTGGCCGCACTCAAAGGAGACGGCCGAGAAGCTGATGGGGCACCTCCCAGCCGACGTGATCCGCAAGCTGATGCGGGGCAACGCCATCGAGATGCTGGGCCTCGACTTCGAGCCGTAGGCCGGGCCCGCCTGCCCCTGCCTGCGCCTCGCGCCGGCCCGCTCGCATACCTGGCCTGCCCCGCCTGCCCCTCTGGCCTCGCAGCCGGCCCCGGCTGCCTCGCATGCCTGGCCGCCCCCGCCGCCTCGCGACCGGCCCGCAAGCCCCACGTGCCCCACCCGCCCGGCATGCGGCCGTCGGCAGGATAAGACCATCGCGGATCGATGCTCGGCACCGGCCTTATTGTCACAGCACCTCCTCATACTGGGGGCATGTTCGACTTCATCGACGCCTCCGGTGCGACCGACCTCGGTGTCCGCCTCGCCGAGGCCGACTCGCGTCGCGACCCCAACCGGGAGCTGCGGGTGCCGGTCAGCCTGCTCGCCGGCACGGTGGCCGATGCCGCCCGTCTGTTGGTGGAGCGCGGTACTTCGGCCGAGCCCTGGGCCCGGCCGACCAGTTCGGTCGACGGCAACGAGGTTGATGCCGCCGACGCCACGCCTGCGGGCGGCAACGCAGGAGATGACGCCGGGTGGCGCCGCCGACACCGGGCAGGGCGCCGACGTTGCCGCCGCCGAGGTTGACGCCGCCGACGTTGACGCCGCCGGTGATGCCGACGCCGCCGAGGTCGGTGACGATGAGGTCGACGGCCGCACGGGGGTGGACCCCGCCGACCTGATGGAGGCGGTCGAGGCCATCGGCATGGCCCGGCGGTTCCTCGCAGCGGCCGAGTCGGCGATGATCGCCCGGCTGGAGGACCTCGAGTCGTCCACCAAACGTCGGGGCGAGCGTACCGCCGGTTGGTTGAGCCGCTCGCAGGGCGTGCCGGGACGAGCGGCGGCGGAGACCACCCGGGTGGCCGCCAAGCTGGATTCCACCTTCGGGAAGTTCGCAGCGGCCCTGGCGCGGGCGAGATCGATCACTCCTACTGCGCGGCGTTGGTCCGAGCGTCCAACGAGCGCATCGAGGAGGCGTTGGTCGACCTCCAGGACGAGCTGCTGGAGCGGGTGGCCGGGCGGCGGTTCGGGTCGTGGCGCCGGGAGCTCGGCGCCGTGTGCGCGTTGTTGGATACCGATGGGCCCGAGCCGCTGGTCGAACGTGACGACCAGCTGTTTCTCTCCGAGACCCTCGACGGCCTCGTCGATCTGAAGGGAACGTTCACCGGGTCGACCGCCGAGGAACTCCGGCAGTTGGTGGAGGCCCACACCGATCGCCTGTACCGGCAGGCCCGTCGCGACGCGAACCTGACACCCGACCTGCCGGTGCCCACCCGGACCGTGCTTCGGGCCAGGGCGCTGCTGGAGCTGCTGCGCCGCGGGTCGTCGGGCGAGGGCGGTGCGCCTGAGACCCACCTCAACCTGGACGTCGAGGCCGCCCCGGTCCCCGGTGGCACCGAGTCTGCTGAGCCCAGGCTCCACGGCGATCAAGCGCCGAGGTGCGACCGCCCGACGCACCGCGATTCCGAGCCCCACGGCGTCGAGCCGGACGGTCACGGGGATTGCGGCGGCGACAAGCACGGCCACGGCACGCACGGCGAAGCGGAAAATGGCGTGTGCGGCGGCGACAAGCACGGCGGCGACAAGCACGGCGGCGACGAGCAAGGCGATGGCGTCCACGGCGGCGACAAGCACGGCGGCGACGGGCAAGGCGATGGCGTCCACGGTGCGGCGACGTCCACGGTGCCGACAAGAACGTCGACGTACACGGTGCCGACCCGGACCACCATGGCGACCACGACTCGCCCGGCGAGGCGGAGGGCCGGGCCAACCGGCCGAGCGCCCCTGAATCCTCCCGCCGGTGGTTCCGACGGATCCTCGGCCAACGGGGACGTGCTCGCCGGTGCGGCCCGTCTTGCCGACGGCAACCTCTGGCGGCTGTTGTGCAATCCCGTCATCCACACGTTCGTCACCGACTCCGCCCACGAGATTCTCCAGATGGGGCGCGCGGTGCGCGTCGCCACCCCGGCCCAGCGGCGGGCGTTGAGGTTGCGTGACGGTGGCTGCGTGTTCCCCGGCTGCGACGTCCCCATCGGTTGGACCCAGGTGCACCACGGCATCCACTGGTCCGACGGTGGCCGAAGCGACTTGGGCAACCTGTGCCTGCTCTGCACCCATCATCATGAGGTCAGCCATCGCAGGGGCTGGGACATGGTTCCCGACCTCGACGGCCAGGGCCGCCCCTGCGGGATGTTCCGTTGGACCACGCCAACCGGCGAGGTCCTCTGGTCGCAGCGTCACGGCGAGTTCGTGCCCTGACACGTGGGGAGTCTTCGGAGGGTGACGCCGTCGCCTGCAGTCGGGCTCGGTGCACGCAGCGGCCGCCGGCCCGACGCGGGCGGCGTTCCGACCCCGCCGTCCGTCCAGCGGCGGCCTTGACGGCCGGGTGTATCGTGTTCGTGGGGGAGGACCCATGACCACACGTCTTGGCAACGCGAGCACAGCTCGACGGCGCACCTCGATGACCTCGCTGATCGGCCTGCTGTCGGTGATGGCGCTGGTGGCCGGATGCGCATGCTCGGCCGCGTCGCCCGCGGTTCACACCGACCCCACGGTGGCGGCGATCCGTCACGTGATCGCCCAGGACAACACCTTCGGTGGTGGGGGCAATCCGTTCAGCCGCGTGGTCGTCGATCCCAAGCGGGCGGACGGCACGAGCCTCAGCGCTGCAACCAAGGCGGCGATCGTCTCGGAGCTGGCCGACCTTGGCGACGTCGAGGTCTCCACCAGCAAGGTGCTGGATGGCGAAGCGTCGATCCAGGTCGGTGCGGTGGTCACCACTCCAACCGGCGTCGACATCAAGGTCAACATGTACTGCGGCAACGTGTGTGGGCTGTTTGCGACCTTCACGCTGGTGCAGTGGCCCGGCGGCGGTTGGACCGTCACCGGCACCCGTGGACCGATCGCCGTCGCCTGACCCGAGGTTCTTCGGGTCGCCCGAGACATCGTCTCGAACCCGACCTTGCAGGGACGCCGACCGCAACCGAGGGCGGTGGTAGGCCCACGGTGAATTCGGCTCTTTCATACTGGGGCGCCGTCGTAGAGTGCCCGCTGTGGTCGATGAATCGGGGGCGTCCCCAAACACCCCGCCCCCGAGCACCTCAAGCCCGAGGGCTGCGTCCCCGGACGCTTCGGCTCGACACACTCCGCCCCCGGACGCAGCGCACCCACCCACCCCGTCCCCGATCCGCCGGGCCCTGGTGGGATCGGTCTCGCTGTTCGTCCCGGCGATTCCGTTCGCCATGGTGCTCGGCGTGGCCATCGGTGAGTCGTCGATCAACAACCTGCTGGGTTGGTCGAGCTCGTGGATCATCTTCGGCGGGGCCAGCCAGCTCACCCTGGTGACCATCCTGGCCGCCGGAGGCGCCCCGCTGAGTGCCATGGGCGCGGCGCTGGCGGTCAACTCCCGCCACCTGATGTACTCAGCGGCCCTGTCGCCCCGGTTCGCCGACCAGCCCCGGTGGTTTCGCTGGCTGGCGCCGTACGTGCTGATCGACCAACAGTTTGCGTTGACCGAGCCGTTGGAGGACGACGCCGACGATTGGCGCCGCTTCTACCTGACCTCGGGCGCGGTGTTCTGGACGTTCTGGCAGACGACGGTGGCGCTCGGCATCCTGCTGGGTCCGCTGGTTCCGGAGTCGTGGGGCCTCGACTTTGCGGTGCCGCTGATGTTCCTGGGCCTGGTGGTCGTGGCGCTCAACCGATGGCCGGCCGTGGTGGCGGCGGTTGGCGGTGGTGCGGCGGCCTGGCTGTTTGCGGGTCTCCCCAACAGCCTGGGCCTGCTGGCCGGAGGGCTGGTCGGGGTGGTGGCGGGCACGCTCGCCGACCGGGGCCACGGAGGGCTGGAGCGATGACGCTGCTCGCGATCGTGGTGGTGGGGATTGGCAGCTACGTGTTTCGCAGCGTGTTCATCCTGGCGCTGGCCGACCGCACCCCGCCCGAGCTGGTATCGAAGGCGCTCCGCAACGTCGGGCCCGCGGTGTTGTCGGCGCTGGTGGCGACCGACCTGTGGGGGCCCAACGCACCGACGGTTGGCGCACCGGAGTTGGCCGGCGTGGTGGCCGCCGGGCTCGCCGCCTGGCGGACACGAAACCTGATCGCCTCGGTGGTGGCGGGCATGGTGGTCCGTTGGGTCCTCATGGCCATCGGTGTCTAGGGCCCGGCCACCGGCCGGTTCACCCGAGGGTGGAACGTTCAGCCGGTGAAGCTGGGCGACAGCGGCGTTGCAGCCCCGCCGCCACCCGCACCGTCACCGCTCGGGTCGGTGCCGTTGGAGTCGCTGCCGTTGGGGTCGCTGCCGTTGGGGTCACTGCCGTCGGAACCGCCGGAATTCGGGTCGGAGCCGCCCGGGGGTGCATCCGGATCGGACGGGGAACCGGGCACCGTGGTCGTCGGCGTGGTCGGCGGATCGGGTTCGGTGATCGCCAACGTGTAGCAGTAGTCGGGTGCGCTCACCGGGTTGCAGCGTGCCACCCGATCCGGCCCGTCGGCTTCGGCGTTGCGCAGCGAGGCCGAGCGGAGTGCGGCCGGTGCCTCGTTGGGCGGCAACGGCGCGGAGTAGTCGGCGAAGGGCAGGCCGTAGTCGTCGAGCAGGTTGGTGAGGCCCGCCACCGGGTAGTCGGTGGACACCCACTGTGCTCCGGAGGCGAACGCCGCCTCCTGCATGGTGGTGTCACCCGACTGGGCCTGATCGATCGGCTCGTCGGCCCGGGTACGCACGACGTAGCCCGCCTCGACCGCATCGGTGATGTCGGCGCCCTGGGTGATCGGATTGTTCAGCTTGATGAACGCAGCGTCCGGATCGCCGGGCGTGCCCGATGTGAACATCACGCGACCCTCCAACGCCGGATGGCCGTCCCTGTACCGCTCGGCGATGGCGCCGCCGTTGTCCATGAGGAACATCGTCTGGCCGCGGAGCACCGACATCGAGGGCCATCCCGGCCCGGTCACCACCTCGTCGAGGGTGTCCGCGTTGCCGCGCAGGTCGTCGGGCGTGAAGATCTCGTTTTCCTCGAACACGGTCCGAATCTCGGCGTCCAGGGCGTCCAGCCGGTCGGCGGTGTAGGGCAGCGGCGCCACCAGGTCGATCGGGAAGTCGCCCTCGATGACCTCGTCCTTGGCCTCGATCAGCACGGCGATGGGAAGGTGGCCGGGGTGCGCCTTGGACCAGTCCCGAATCTGCGTGAGGCACTGGGTGAGCAGCACGCAGGTGGTGCGCATGTCGAAGTCGGGGATGTGGATCACCTTGGTGCCCGGCTCGTCGAGCTCGGGCGGGTTCCAGGCCTCGTAGTCGTCGCTGTAGGGCGGAACGTTGGTCAGGATGTTGGCCGCCGGGGAGGCGAACCGGCCACCGTCGGGATCGGCGGACACGTCGAGCTCGATCTGGCGGATCCCCTGTGCGGAGAACTGATCGGGCAGCGGAGCGTGCTCGTAGAGCAACTGGTCGGGGTTCAGCCCGGCCGGCGCCACGGTCTTGGCGAAGTCGTAGAGCCCCTTGAGCGGGGGCAGGTGGTAGCTGTTGTGGCTTCCGAGGAACTGCAGCTCGTTGAGCTTGAGGTCGTCCTGGGTCGGCTCTGCGTTCTGGGTGGGCCCTGCGTCCTGGCCGGGTGCGGTCGGTGCCGCTCCGGCATTGGCGGCCGTGACCGGCAACAGCAGTGCCGCGACGCCGATCAGGGCGGACAGGCGGGTGCGGGCGATTGTCGAGCGCTGGGTCATCGTTCCTCCGACCGTTCGGGTGGCGTCCCGCGACCTACCGTACCCCGCGTGGCGCGCGGCACACCCGTGGCGGTCGCGTCTAGTCGTTGGACACCCGGGCACCGAGCGAACGAAACGCCATCGTGAAGGTGATCAGCCCAAGCCCGGCCACCGCGGCGGCGCCCTTGCCGATCGCCGTCCAGTCCCATCCCTCGGACACGATGGCTCTCAGCCCCTCGAGCAGGTAGGTGACCGGGTTGTAGGTGGCCGCGGTCGACAGCCAGCCGCTCAACTGATCCTGGGGAAGAAACGAGGTCGTCAGGAAGGCGAACGGGAAGAACAACAGAAAGCTGGAGGCGACGGCGCCCGGGTTTCCGGTGCGCAAAGCGATCGTGTAGGGGAATCCGGTGAAGGCGACACCCCAGGCGCCTGCCAGCAGCAGGAACAACGCCATGCCGGCGAGGCCGGTTTCGAAGCGCACGCCCAACGCCATCGCCAGCGCCGTGACGCCCACGCTGAGGGTGATCACCAGGACGAAGTCGGCGATCATCAAGCCCAGCAACAGCGCCGGGCGCCTCACCGGCGTGACCAACAGCCGGTCGAAATAGCCGTCCTGGATGTCGGTGACCAGGGCGGATGCCCGCGACACGCCGGTGACGGCGAAGATGATGGCCACCGGCAGCTGGAAGGCCTTGAAGTCGGCGACGCTGCCGCTGCTCTGGGCCAGCTTCTCCAGCGATCCGACGTTCACGAAGAAGAAGAACACCGGCACGATGATCGCCGGGATGATCGCCTCCGGTTCCCGTGGCAGGCTGCGAATGGCCCGGCGGGCCACCGTGGTCATGTCGCTGAAGAACCCGGCGGGCCGGGCGGTGATGCCGTCGGAGGCGGCCCGACCTGCTCCGGTGGCGCCGGAGGAGGTGGTCTCGGTGGCTGCGTTCACTGGTGCTCCTCGGCGGTGTCGTCGTCGGTACCCGGTTCGTCGTCGGCTGCCAGGCGTTCGCCGGTGACCGACACGAACACGTCGTCGAGGGTCGGGGTGCGCAGCGTCAGGCTGAGCACCTTGAGGCCGGCTGCGCCCAGCGCCAGGGCGACCGGGCTGAGCAGCCCCGCCCCGTCGGGGGTGCCCACCAGCAACTCGTGGCCCCGCACCTCGACGCCCTCGCTGCCGTCAACGTCGGCCAGCGCCTTCGTGGCGGGTTCCAGGTCCTCGTCGGCCACCTCGACGACGATCAGGTCGTTGCCCAGCTGACGCTTCAACGCCGCCGGGGTGTCTTCGACCGCCAGCCTGCCGTGGCTGATGATGCCCACCCGCCCGGCCAACTCGTCGGCCTCCTCGAGATACTGCGTGGTGAGGAAGACGGTCATGCCCAGCTCCTCGTTGAGATGGCGGACCTCGTCCCACACCTTCCGGCGGCTGATCGGATCGAGGCCGGTGGTCGGCTCGTCGAGAAACAGCACGCGAGGGTTGTGCACCAACGAGGCCGCCAGGTCGAGGCGGCGCTTCATGCCGCCCGAGTAGGTGCCGACGCGCTGGTCGAACGCCTCACCCAGGTCGATGAAGCCGATGATGTCGTCGATGCGCCGATCGATCTCCGATCGGTTCAGGCCGTAGAGGCGACCCTGGATGTCGAGGATCTCCCGTCCGGTCTGACGCTCGTCCAGGCCGGCCTCCTGCAGGGCGACGCCGATGTTGAACCGCACCTCGTTGGGGTTGGTCACCACGTCGTGACCCAGGACGCGGGCCGCTCCGTCGGTGGGCTGGAGGAGCGTGCACAGCATGCGCACCGTGGTGGACTTGCCGGCTCCGTTGGGCCCAAGGAACCCGTAGATCTCGCCCTCCTCGACGCTGAGGTCGACGCCGTCGACGGCGGGCTTGCCATCGAAGGTGCGTCTGAGCTGGCTGGTCTCGATGGCTGGTGCAGGCATGGAGGGGGGACCCTATCGAACTCTCGTTCGTCGACCAAGGGTTCCTGCGGCATGGCCACGGAGCGGCTCGGACCCGCCGCTGGGCGCCACCGGTTAGTTTCTGACGCATCGTCACAAACGCCGGGGCGCCGCTGCGAGCGCGGGCGCCGCGCAGAGGAAGGGCAGTGGTTCTATGAAGGGCATCGTGTTCGACGGCAGCGAGGCGTCGGTCCGCGACGACATCGAGTTGCGGGACCTGCGACCGGGCGAGGTCCGGGTGCGGATCGAGGCGGCAGGCCTGTGCCACAGCGATGTCTCGGTGATCGACGGCACGATCCAGTTTCCGCCGCCGGTGGTGTTGGGCCACGAGGGCGCGGGTGTCGTCGTCGGTGTGGCCCCCGACGTGACCACGCTGGCCGAGGGCGATCACGTCGTGTTGAGCACGCTGGGCAACTGTGGTGTCTGCGGCGAGTGCGCACGCGGCAAGCCCACCTTCTGCCGGGCCAACGCCGGGCGACTGGGTCGTCCCTTCACCGTCGGTGGACAGAAGGCGTTCCAGTTTGCCAACACCTCGGTGTTCGTCGAGGAGACGGTGGTGAAGGCGACGTCCGCCATCTCGATCCCCAAGGACATGCCGCTGAGCTCGGCCTCCCTCGTCGGATGCGGGGTGATCACCGGCGTTGGTGCCGTGATCAACCGCGCCAAGGTCAGCCACGGCGAGTCGGCCGTGGTCATCGGCGTCGGCGGCATCGGCCTCAACGTCGTGCAGGGCCTCGCGTTATCGGATGCGCTCCCGATCATCGCCGTCGACACCAACCCGGCCAAGGAACAGTTGGCGCGCGAGTTCGGCGCCACCCACTTCATCTGCGCCGGCGAGGGCGTCGACCTGGTGGAGGCGATCAAGGAGATCCGCCCCAACGGCGTCGACTACGTCTTCGAGTGCGTGGGCTCCACGGCGCTGATCCGGCAGTCGACCGACATGTTGGACTTCGGCGGTACGACCGTGATGGTCGGCGTGCCCAAGATGGGGGCCGAGGCCACCTTCGTGGTCAACACGATGTACAACGACAAGTCGATCACCGGCTGCCGCTACGGCTCGTCGCGACCCGCCTACGACATCCCGATGCTGGTCCGCCTCTACCAGGCCGGCCGCCTCAAGCTGGACGAGTTGGTCAGCGCCACCTACCCGCTCGAGGAGTTCAACCGGGCCCTCGACGAGCTGCACGAGGGCAAGTTGGCGCGCGGTGTGCTCTCGGTGTCGGGCTGAGCCGGGGACCGGGGGACGAGCCGGATGGCCTTTTCCGAAGAGCTGCGAGAGTTGGCCGAGCGGGTCTCCAACTGGGGCCGGTGGGGCGATGACGACCAGGCCGGCACCGGCAACCTGCTGACGCCCGAGGCGGCACGCCGGGGGGCCGCCTGCGTGGTCGATGGCACGGCGCTGCCGCTGGCGCTGCCGCTGTTGGGCGAGGGGAAGGGCGTCCAGGTGGGCCAACCCGCGGGGCGACTGAACGCCGTGTTGACCTTCACCACGATGAACGAGCGCGATCCCATGGCCCCCGGCATCTGGACCGGCTGCGACGATCAGCTGACGATGTCGACCTCCGCCGGCACCCACATCGATGCCCTGTCGCACGTCGCCTACGACGACCTGCTCTACAACAACCGGTCGACCGACACGATCGGCGCGGCATCGGGGGCCACGTGGTGCGGGGCCGAGCAGCTTCGGCCGATCAGCACCCGGGCGATCCTCGCCGACGTGCCCCGCACGCTGGGGATCGACTGGATGGAGCCCGGCCAGGCGGTCACCGCCGACGTGCTGGACGCCTGCATCGAGCGCCGGGGTGGCGCCCGAGCCGGGTGATGTGCTGTTGATCCGCACCGGCGACGTGCGCCACTACCTGAACGGCGACCGTCGGCGCTATGCGGTGGGCGAGAACTGGCAGTTGCCCGGCGTGGGCGTGAGCTGCGTGGAGTGGTTTGCGGCCCACGATCTGGCTGCCGTCTTCAGCGACACCTACAGCCACGAGGTGTTCCCGCCGGAGACCGGCAACTGGGACGACCTGCTGGCGGTCCACCTGCTGTGCCTTCGGGACCTGGGGTTGGTGCAGGGCCAGAACTGGAACCTGGAGCCGCTGGCCGACCACTGCGACGCGCACCCCGATCGCCCGGCGTCGGCGCAGTTGACGGCGGTGCCGGAGCCGCTGGTGGGTGCCACCTCCACCCCGGTGGCGCCGATCGCGGTTCGCTGAGCAGCCGATCGCCCCCGGCGCTGAGTGACCCAAGCGCTCACGTCCCCGGTGCAGGTGCGCCCGGTGCGGTGCGGTGCGGAGCGGTGCGCATGCGATGCGATGCGGTGCCGTGCCCGCCCGGCGGCGGTCGCACGGGCGGGCACGGCGACCCGGTGACTAGCCGGCGGGGAGGCGACGATGTCGACGTCGCCGGTGAACTCGCCCGCCGCCACGCTGATGGCCAGCTGTCCGTTGCCCAGGCTGGCGACGACGGAGGCGCCGAAGCCGTCCGGTACCTCCAGCATGCGCTCGTAGCCGCCGTAATGCCACTCGTGCAGGTCGTAGTCCCGAGTGGGCTCCGAGCGCACGTGGGTCCAGAAGCGAAGCGAGGACTCCCGCAACTCGATGTGCACGTCATCCGGGCGGACTCCGGCACCGGCGCCACGATCACGAAGGCGCCGTCGGTGCGGTAGGTGTTGACCGCCACGCTCTGGGGCGAGTCCTCCAGCGACTTCTCCGATGCCCGGGTGGATGCCACGACGTCTTCGTGGTCGGCCACGCCGGCGATCCGTTGGTTGCTGGACGCCGAGGTGGAGGCGGAGGTTGCGGTGTCGGTGTTTGGTCCTGCGGTGCTCATGGGGCCGGGGTACCCGCACCCGAGGGTCCTCAATCACCGACCGTCGATCCCCGGACGTCGGACCCGGTGACCTACGATCCGTGGTGTCCCACGACACCACACCCACCCGGCGGGGTCAGGAGCACTGCACCGTGAAGATGACGATGACCCACGATTTCGACCATCCGATTGATGAGGTGTGGGCGATGTTCTCCGACCCGGCCGCCCACGTCGCCAAGTTCGAGGCGATGGGCCACCGCGAGGTGGAGGTGCTCGAGGAGGAGTCCTCCGACGATCGCCTGCGCATGGTGATCCGGCGCATCACCGACATCGACGTGCCGTCGATCGCCAAGAAGGTCCTGCCCTCCAGCCCCACCGTCACCACCGACGACGTGTGGGAGGACAAGGGCGACGGCACCTACGGGGGGCACTTCGTCGTCGAGATGGACGGCGTACCGCAACGGACCAAGGGCATCACGCTGGTGACCGCCAACGACGACGGCACGACGCACTACTCGATCGAGATCGACGTGTCGGTGAAGGTCCCGCTGATCGGTGACAAGATCGCCAAGGCCTCCAAGGGGGAACTGGAGAAGCAGCTCGAGGCCGAGTTCGCCGCCGGGGACGCCTGGTTGGCTCGCTGATTGCTCATCGAGCGTCGATGACCCCGGGTCCTGCGATCAACCACCAGTCCCGCTACCGCAGTTTCGACCGGGAGACCTGGAGCGGGCTGCGGGCGTCCACACCGCTGACGTTGGGCGAGGACGACGTCGCCGACCTGCGGGGCATCAACGACCGTCTCGACCTGCGCGAGGTCGAGGAGGTGTACCTGCCGGTGTCCCGGCTGTTGAACCTGCGGGTGAGCGCATCGCAGGCGCTGTTTCGGGCGACCGACCGGTTTCTCGGCGCACCGGAGACGAAGGTGCCCTACCTGCTCGGCGTGGCCGGGTCGGTGGCGGTGGGCAAGTCGACCACCGCCCGCGTGCTGGCGGCCCTGCTGAAGCGCTGGGAGAACCACCCGAAGGTGGCGCTGATCACCACCGACAACTTCCTCCACCCCAACGCCGTCCTGGCCGAGCGTGGGCTGATGGAACGAAAGGGCTTCCCCGAGAGCTACGACCGGGCGGCGCTGATCGACGTGCTCGGCCGGCTGAAGAGCGGGCGGCGGTCGGTGAGCACGCCCACCTACAGCCACGTCAGCTACGACATCGTGCCGGGCGAGACCCAGGTGATCGAGGACCCCGACATCGTCATCGTCGAAGGACTCAACGTGCTGCAGGCGCCCACGGTGGAGCGGGGCACGCCCGTGGTGTTCGTGTCCGATTTCTTCGACTCGTCGCTGTATGTGGATGCTCCGGAGGAGCTGGTGGAGCAGTGGTACGTCGAGCGGTTCTTCAAGCTGCGCGAGACCGTCTTCCAGACCTCGGACAGCTACTTCACCACCTACGCCACGCTGGACGACGAGCAGGCGGACGCCACCGCACGGCGCATCTGGCGGGACATCAACGGGGCCAACCTGGCCGAGAACATCCTGCCCACCCGGGAGCGCGCCGACGTGATCCTGGAGAAGGGCCGACACCATCGCGTCGAGCGTGTCCGCCTCCGGCGGCTCTAACCCAGCCTCCGGCGGCTCTAACCCAGCCTGCGGCGGCTCTGACCCAGCCTCCGGCAGATGTAGCGGCCCGGGGCGCTCAACCTAGAATCTGACGGACCGTCAGATTTCGTCGAGAGGGAGCACACGTATGGGCATGTTGGATGGCAGGGTTGCGGTGGTGACCGGAGCGGGTCAGGGCATCGGCCGTGGCCACGCACTCGAGTTGGCCAAGCACGGCGCCAAGGTGTTGGTGAACGACCTGGGCAGCTCGGTGCACGGCGAGGGCACCGGCAAGGCCGCCGACGACACGGTGGCGCTGATCACCGAACGTGGCGGCGAGGCGGCCGCCAACTACGCCAACGTGGCCGACTACGCGGCGGCCGGCGACATGGTGGCCCAGGCGGTCGACACGTTCGGGCAGCTCGACATCCTGGTGAACAACGCGGGCATCGTGCGCGACTCGGCGATCTGGAACATGGACGAGGCCGACTTCGACTCGGTGATCGCCGTGCACCTCAAGGGCGCGTGGGCGCCGTCCAAGCACGCCGCGGTTCACTGGCGGGAGCGGAACAAGGCCACGGGTGCGCCGGTGGGCGGCCGCATCATCAACACCACCTCGGGTGCGGGTCTTGTCGGCAACTTCGGGCAGAGCAACTACGCCACCGCCAAGGCGGGCATCGCGGGCATGACCCAGACGCTCAGCCTGGAGCTCGCCAAGATGGGCGTCACCGTCAACTGCGTCGGCCCGGCCGCCGCCACCCGGATCACCGCCACCATGCCCGGCGCGCCCGACGTGATCGAGGCCAACGACGTGCCCGAGGGCGAGTGGAATCCCATGGACCCGTCGGTGTCGTCGCCGCTGGTGGCCTGGCTGGCCTCCGACGAGGCCGCCCACGTCAACGGCCAGGTGATCCGGGCCGTCGCCGAAAACATCATCTGGATGAAGGGCTGGACCGACGGTCCGACGCTGAACAACAAGAAAAAGCGTTGGGACGCGACCAAACTGGGTAACCAGTTGGGCGTCGACATCTTCGGCACCCGCGCCCCGGGCCTGCGTTACTGAGCCGGCCGGCGGGTTGCCGGCGGGCACGCACCGCCGGCTGAGGCCGTTCGCTCCGCCCGAAAGGACCCATGATCCAACCAATCGCAGCACGGGTGACCCTGGCCCTCGTGCCGCAACAGGACAGCCCCGATCCCGACGCCATCGGCGAGGCGGTGGACCTGGGCGGGGTCCAGTGGGTGGATTGGATCTACGCCGGGGTGCTGCTGGTGGGCTTTGTCGTCGGCGGCCTGATCCTGGGGCGCTGGGTGCGCTCGGCGCTGGACCGGAGCCAGGCCGGCGACGGCACCACCATGCTGGTCGGTCGCCTGGTGACCTACTCGCTGGTGCTCGTCGGCATCGTCTGGTCCCTCGGCAGCCTCGGCGTGGCCATCGGCCCGTTGATCGGTGCCCTGGGTATCGGCGGCATCGTCCTGGCGTTGGCGCTTCAGGGCGTGTTGGAGAACGTGATCGCCGGCGTGATCATCTACTCGAGGCGCCCGTTTGTGGTCGGCGACGAGATCCGCAGCAACGACGTCGCCGGCCGGGTGGTCGACGTGTCGGCGCGCAGCACGGTCATCCGGCAGTTCACCGGCGAGCTCGCCTACCTGCCCAACAGCGAGGTGCTGAACAGCGCGATCGTCAACGTGACCTCGGAGGGTCGGCGCCGCACCGACGTCGTCGTGGGCGTGGCCTTCGGCACCGACGTGTCCCACGCCTGTCGGGTGGCCGAGGCGGCCGTGCGCGAGCTCGACGACGTCTTTCCCGAGCCGCCGCCCGTTGCCCGGGCCTTCGAGTTCGGAGGGTCGAGCATCAACCTCACCGTCATGGCCTGGCACAGCCCGGCGGAGGCATCGATGTGGCTGGTGCGCAACGCCATGATCGAGGCGATCCTGGCGGCCTATGCGGCCGAGGGGATCGAGATCCCGTTTCCGCGACGGGTGCTCGAGTGGCTGCCGGACGATCGGCCGCCGGACGAGCCGGACGAGCCGACCGGGTGACCACACACGGGTGACGGAGTCACGGGCTGACGGGCTGACCTGACGACGGTGACGGCCCGAGGCCGACTCGGTGGGACGCAGCAGGCCCTACTCGGCCGTGCCGCATGTCGGCCCCTCCATCCCGCCGCGGGTGCGCCGGTCGGGGCGTCGGTTCTTCTACCTTGGCGCCATGGCCCGACGACCCCGACCCACCACCGCACCGGTGCCCGGCGACGTGCTCGACCCGCGCAACGACCCGATCGCCGCCGGCCCGCCCCGACGGGAGGTGGGCGCCGACGACGAGGTGGTGCACCGCCACCGGCGCCAGGGGCACGGTCGACAAGTGGCACCGCGACTGGGTGGTGCTACGCCTGCGGGGCGGGAGCACACGACGGGTGACCAACCTGCCCGGCGGATTCTCGATGCACGGCGAGACCTTCACGCTCACCGGCGTCGCCCGCACGCGCAGCCCCGACGGGCCCCGACGCACCGCCTCGGGGTCGATCGCCGCTCCCGACACCGGGGCCAAGGTGGCGCGGGCCAACCGGCTGTGGGTCGAGGGCGACCACGATGCCCGGCTGCTCGAGCGGGTCTGGGGCGACGACCTGCGCGATGCCGCCATCGTCGTCGAACCGCTGGGCGGCATCGACGACCTCGACGCCGCGGTCGCCGAGTTCGGCCCGGGGCGTCACGCCAAACTGGCGGTCCTGGTCGACCATCTGGTGCCCGGGACCAAGGAGTGGCACCAGACCGAGCGTCAGCGAAGCGACGCCTCGCCCTGGGTGACGATCGTCGGCCACCCCTACGTCGACGTGTGGCAGTGCGTGCGGCCGAAGGCGGTGGGCATCGGGTCGTGGCCGGAGGTGCCCAAGGGGGAGGATTGGAAGACCGGGATCTGTCGCCGGCTCGGCTGGGGCACGCCCCAGGAGGGCTGGCGTCGTATCCTCGCATCGGTGAGCAGCTTTTCCGACCTCGACCCCAGCCTGGTTGGCGCCGTCGAGTTGGCCCTCGACGCGCTGATCGAGCCCGAATCCGGCCCGCATGAGTGAACCGACGCTGCGCACGGCGCTGGCGGGATCCCTGGCCGCCCTGGGGGTGCGCCGAACCGTCGGGCTGGACCTGGGCCTCGGCGAGGGCGGCCTGCCACACGTCGAGGTGGACGATCCCGACCTGGCCGTGCTGCTGGCCGATGCCGACGGCGCGGTCAACGGCGGCCTCGGCGTGGCGGTCCTCGCCGGGCAGCTGTTGCACCTGTCGTCGATGCCCGGTGGCACCGCCTTCCCCCAGACGGTGGGCTCGCCGGAGGAACTGCTCGACACGCTGGCGGCGATCGACACGACGATGCCCGCCACCACCGCGCTCCACCTGGACCTCGATCTGGGCCAGGACATCCCAGCGGAGCTGTCGGTCGGCGCCGAGCCCGAGCGGCAGGTGGCCTACCAGCTGGGGTCCTCGCTGAAGGGCGCCCGGCTGGCGGTGATCGCCGGTGCCGGGGTCGTGCGGTCGGGCTCGGGAGCGGCCCTCGCCGGCTTTGCCGAACGCCTGGGTGTTCCGGTGCTCAACACCGTGGCGGCCAAGGGCGTGTTTCGGTGGAACAGCCCGTACCACGCCGGAACGATCGGGTTGCAGGCGCGCGACGCCGAGCTGGGTGGGGTGGACACCGCCCACGTCGTCATCCTGACCGGCGTCGCCGAGGGCGAGCTGACCGACCCGCCGACGGGCAACGTCGTCGAGATCGACCCGCGCCAACTGGCGGTGGCGGCGGAGGGATGGACGGCGCCGGCGGACGGCCCCGCCGACCGACCGCCGCTCTACGACGCGCTGGCCGCGGTGATCGGCCCGGCCTACGAGCGCAACGACACCCCGCTGTCGGCGCCGCGTGCGGCCCTCCACCTGGCGGGCGCGGCACCCGACGACGGGGTGGCGGTGCTCGACGCGGACCTGGCCGGGTTCTGGGTGGGGCGCGCCTTCCCCACGGCGGTGCCCGGCTCGGTGGTCGTTTCGCCGACGCCGCTGCCCGGCTTCGCCGCCGCCGGCGCCCTGATGGCCCGCCTGGCCGGCCGTCCGGCCCTCGGGGTTCGCTCGGGTGTCCCGCGCGGCGACGGCCCGGCGGACGAGGTGGAGGCCGAGGTGCTGGCGCTGGGCGGGCGGCTCGGCGTGGGCGTGGCCGTGCAGGCCTGGTCGCCCGACGCACCCCCGGTGGAGGCCGACGAGCACGCCCGCGCCACCGAGCGGGACTACGTGGCGTCCGCCGGGGGCGACGCCCCGGCGATCCGGCCGGTGGCGGTGGCCCTCGATCGGCTGGACGCCCTCATCGAGGCGGCCGGCGAGCCGGCGGCCTGGGCGCTGC
Organism: Microthrixaceae bacterium; assembly: GCA_041394485.1. Taxonomy (GTDB): domain Bacteria; phylum Actinomycetota; class Acidimicrobiia; order Acidimicrobiales; family Microtrichaceae; genus Microthrix. Next base: position 5,622 of record JAWKIE010000010.1, on the reverse strand, counting down.
CCCACGAGGCGACCGAAGGGTGAAGCACTCCGGATCCTCGCTCACGGCCGCACAGGACGCCCGTCGCCTGCGGATGCTGCGCGCCAGCTCGGCACTGGCGGCGGAGGGTGGCTTCGACGGCGTCCAGATGCGTGACGTGGCGGCCCGGGCGGAGGTGGCGATCGGCACGCTGTATCGGTACTTCCCGTCCAAGGAGCACCTGCTGGCCTCGGTGATGGAGTCCGAGGTGGGTGCGCTGGCGGAGCACCTCGAACGGCGGCCGGCGATCGGCGACACCGCCGCAGCGCGGGTGCTCAACGTGCTCGGTCGTGCCAACCGCGCGCTGATGACCCAGCCGAAGGTGTCGAGCGCGCAGATCCGGGCGCTGGTCTCGGGCAACGACGAGGTGGCCGAGGTGGTGCAGACGGTCACCGACGCGATGCGCCACCTGATCGTCACGGCGATGGGTGCCGAACCGACGGCCGAGTCGATCGATGTGGCCGACACGATCTTCGACGTGTGGCTGGCCGCTCTGGTGGGGTGGATCTCCGGGCTGACCGAGGGCGACGAGGTCCAGCGCAAGCTGGGGCGAACCGTCGTGCAGTTGCTGCCGGACTGAACCGCATTCGCGGCGGTGGGCATCGGGCTCGGCGGTGGTGGTGGCCCGCTGGGCGGACCTACCCACGGGGTCCCAGCCGACGACGGCGAAACCCGTTCGTGATCTAGGGTTGTCCGTCACACTCGGCATGCCGCCACGAACCCCCTGACGATCCGGCTGCCGTCGATCTCCGGAGGGTTGGCCGTGGGTACCAAGGGACGAGTCACCAGCATCGAGTCGGCGTCGGACACCGCGGCGACCGCCGGCCGCCGGGACGAGATCGACGAGGCGGCCGAACACAACCAACTCGGGCTGCCCTGGGGTGAACGCATGGGGCTGCCCGGCCGGGGCACCACCTTCTTTCGGCGGATCGAGGGCCCGCCCGGTGCCCCCACCGTCATGCTGTTGCACGGGTGGACCGCCAGCGGCGGCATGAACTACTTCAAGGCCTTCGACGAGCTGTCCAAGCACTTCAGCATCGTGGCTCCGGACCTCCGCGGTCACGGCCGGGGGATCCGCTCGTGGCGGCGGTTCCGGCTGGCGGACTGCGCCGACGACACCGCCGCGCTGATCCGCGAGCTGGACTGCGGCCCGGTGATCGCCGTCGGCTACTCGATGGGCGGTCCGGTGGCCCAGCTGCTCTGGAGACGCCATCCCGAGCTGGTGTCGGGCCTGGTGCTGGCGGCGACCGGAACCTGGCTGGTGCCGGGCCTGCGCCAGCAGATCGTGCTGGTGGGCGCGGTGTCGGCGCTCGCCGGTCCGCTCCGGCTCACCTGGGGCCTGCCCAAGGCCGTCCGCCGGATGATCCCGGTGGCTCCCAGCGGCGAACGCCCCAGCACGTTCCAGCGGTGGGCGTCCGAGGAGATGCGCCGTCACGATTGGCGCATGGTGCTCGAGGCGGGCACCGCAATCGCCAACTTCGACTCCCGTCGCTGGATCAAGGAGTGCGACGTGCCCACCACCGTGCTGGTCACGACCCGCGACCGGGCGGTGCGTCCCATCGAGCAGGCCCGAACCGCCATGCTGATCCCCACCGCCGAGTTCGTGCGCTACGACGAGGGCCACCTCGCGCCGGCGATGGACAGCTTCGGCCCGAAGCTCACCGAGGCGTGCCTGCACACCGCGTCGCGCATCGACGCCCCGTCGTCGGCCGACACGACCGAGCCGGTCGACCTACGCTTGGTCGAAACCGACTGACCCGGGGGCGACCACATGAGCACACCGCAGATTCGACTGTTCGCTGCGGTGGCGGCGTTGTCGTTGTTGGCCGCCGGCTGCGGGTGCTCGACGGCGCCCCCGCCGTTGCCGACGGGCACGACCACACAGACGCTGACCGTTCAGGGCACCCAACGCACGTACCGGCTGACGATGCCGGCGGCCGCCCGACAGGCGCCCGCCGGGTCGGTCACGCTGGTGATCGGGCTGCACGGCGGCTTGGGAAGCGGCTCGCAGTTCGCCTCGGCCACGAAGTTCCCCGAGCTGGCCAACGAGCAGGGCTTTGTGTTTGCCGCGCCCGACGGGCTGAGCCTGCCGTCGGCGCTCGGCTCGTCGATTCGCACCTGGAACGCCGGGCGCTGTTGCGGCCCGGCCCAGCGCGATCGGGTGGACGATGTCGGCTCGATCGCCTCGTTGATCGTCGAGCTGCGGTCGCGCACGCCGTCGATCGGCAAGGTGGCGATCGTCGGCCATTCCAACGGGGCCATGCTGGCCTGGCGGGTCGCCTGCGAGGCACCGGCGCTGGCATCGGTGTACGTGCCGGTGGCCGGATCCTTCGAGGGCACCCAGGGTTGCGCCACCGCCTCGGGCACCTCCCTCCTGGCGATCCACGGTGACGCCGACGAGAACCATCCGATCGACGGGGGCGTGGGACCGAAGAGCCTCGCCGGGGTCGACTTTCGGTCGATGGACTCGTCGCTGAGCACCTGGAGGACCGCTCGAGGATGCTCGGGGTCCGGGACCACTCGGACCAGCGGCGCCCTGCGCTCCACCACCTGGAGCTGTTCCAAGGCGACCACCCGTTACACGATCATCGCCGATGCACCCCATCCCTGGCCCGCAACACCGGCGACGGCGATGGACGCCACCGAGGTGGCCTGGGACTTCATCGACGCCCACTGAGCGCGTGGGGCCCCGGCACGCTCAGGCGTCCAACCCCAGCACGCGCTCGGCGTTGGTGCGGAGAAACCTCGGCCAGACGTCGTCATTGAATCCGACGTTCGGCAGCTCCGAGAAGATGCGGTCGTAGGTGAGGCCTGCCGGGAAGTACCCGGCGTAGATGATCTTGTCGCCGCCCCGGGAGTTGGCGTAGTCGATGATCGCCTGCGGGTAGTACTTCGGGGCGAAGGCCGACGTCGAGTAGTACAGGTTGGGCCACTTCAACATCAGCTTGACCGCCAGCGCCTCCCACGGTTCGGCGCCGTGGCGCATGACGAACTTCAGCTCGGGGAAGAACCAGCAGACCTCGTCGATCAGCTCCACCTTCTGGGCGGCCATCGGTACCCTCGGGCCCGGCACGCCGGCGGTGACGAAGATCGGCAGGTCCAGCTCGACGCACTTGGCGTACAGCGGGTAGTAGCGGGCGTCGTTGATCGCCACCCGGTAGGCGAACGGGGTGGTCGTCACCGCCCGAACGCCAAACTCGGCGACGAGGCGTTCGAGGTGGCGCACCGTGTCCATGCCGCCGTTGGGGTCCAGCTCGGCGCACGGAATGAACCGCTCGGGGAAGTCCCGAAGTGCCCGCCGCGGCGCCTCGCGGTCGTCCTTGGCCACGTTGATCATCGCCCGCTCCACGCCGTGGGCGTCCATGTTCATCAACACGACGGCCACCGGGTCGGCCTCGGGGTCGATCTCGGGCGGGATGTCCTTGAACATGTAGGCCGCCGGCATCGTGAAGCTCTTCGACTCCTCGTCGCGCAGGTGCGGCTGGATGAACTTGTACACCTGGCTTCGGTCGGGGGAGGGAAACCCGACCATGGTGTCGATGATCCCGATCTCCGTTGGCATGCCCATGGGCGCTCACCCTAGAACAGCGCGAAGTTTCGATGGTTGGGATGGGCCGATTCCCGAGCATCTATCGTGCAGGACGCCGGCCGACCACCGTGCGGCCACCGACCGGGGGAACCGATGACCGAGAACCGCCTGACCACCGATGCGTCCCAGGTGCCATGGAACCTGGCCGACCTGTGGGAACTGACCACCGACCGGTACCCCGATCGCGAGGCGCTGGTGGTGGGCGACCAGCGGGTGAGCTACCGCACGATCGAGGAGCGGGCCAACGCCCTCGCCCACGTGCTGCTCGACGCGGGCGTCGGCCCCGGCGACCACGTCGCCTGCTACCTGCAGAACTCCTCCGAGTACGTCGAGACGATGCTGGCGGCCTTCAAGATCCGGGCGGTGCCGCTCAACGTCAACTACCGCTACGTCGCCGCCGAGCTGTCGCACCTGCTGCGCGACGGCGACGCCGTGGCCGTCGTGTTCCATCGCCGGTTTGCCGACGCGATGGCTGCGGTGGCCCCCGAGCTGGACGACCTGCGCCTCAGCCTGGTGGTCGACGACCTCGATCCGGCCGCCGAGGCGCCCACGGTCGTTCCGGCCTCCTTCGGCGCCCGGAACTACGACGACGCGGTCGGCGAGGCCTCGACCGAGCGGGACTTCGGGCCCCGCAGCGGTGACGACATCTACCTGATGTACACCGGTGGCACGACCGGCATGCCCAAGGGGGTGGAATGGCGCATGGAGGACGCGTTCTTCGCCTGCATCGGGGGTGGCGACCCCATGCGCATGCAGGGCCCGGTGTCGACTCCGGAGGACCTGACCGAGCGCATCCTCGACGATGCGGTGGTCACGATGGCGTGCGCGCCGCTGATCCATGCGGCCGCCCAGTGGACCTCGATGTCGTGGTGGCTCTGCGGGGGTCGGGTGGTGCTGTTGCCGGGCAGCTTCGACGGCGCCGAGGTGTGGCGTCGGGTGGCCGCCGAGGGCGTCAACATCCTGATCCTGATCGGCGATGCGATGGCCCGCCCCCTGTTGGACGCCTGGGACGCCGAGGGTCCCTTCGACGTGCCGTCGCTGTTCACCGTGTCCTCCGGCGGGGCGCCGCTGAACCCGAACAACAAGACGCGGCTTCAGCAGATCCTGCCCAACATCATCATCGCCGACGGTTACGGCAGCTCGGAGACCGGCGCCCAGGGCACCCAGCGGCTGATGCCGGGCGACGATGCCGGCTCCGGCACCAGGTTCGTGCTCGACCCCGAGGTCACCTGCGTGCTCGACGAGAACCTCCAACCGGTCGAGCCGGGATCCGGCAACACGGGCAGGGTGGCCCGAACCGGGCGCATGCCGCTGCGCTACTACGGCGACCCCCGGAAGTCGGCCGAGACCTTCGTCGAGGTCGCCGGCAAGCGCTGGGCGTTGACCGGCGACCAGGCGACCGTTGAGCCCGACGGCTCGATCACGGTGCTGGGGCGGGGGTCGGTCAGCATCAACACCGGCGGGGAGAAGGTGTTTCCCGAGGAGGTCGAGGCGGCGCTGAAGACCCATCCGGACGTGTTCGACACGGTGGTCGTCGGCGTGCCCGACGAGCGCTGGGGCGAGACGGTCGTGGCCGTCGTCGCGCCCACGCAGGGCGCCGAGCCGACGCTGGAGGACCTCCAGGACCACGCACGCTCGTCGATCGCCGGCTACAAGGTGCCGCGACGGCTGGTGCTCGTCGACGAGGTGGTTCGCTCGCCCACCGGCAAGGCCGACTACCCCTGGGCGAAGCAGACGGCGACCGGCGAGGAGTGAGCCGGCCGGCAGCCCGCGATTCCCGAACGCCCGGCGGTTCCCCCCGCCTCGGGCGGGAGGCGTGGGGCGCCCTGGCGGTGCTGGGCGCCGCGGTTCTGTGGGGGCTGATCGGGCCGGTGGCCAACGGCCTGTCCGACCGCGGCGTCAACCCGGTGACGATGGCCACCTGGCGGTCGCTGATCGCCGGGGTGGGCTTTGCCGCGATCTGGCTGGTGCGGGCGTTGCGGGCGCGCCCGGGTTCGGGCGGGGTGGTGGTGGCC